>CAZRZY010000014.1:0-53614 GCA_964604655.1 uncultured Bacteroides sp.
GGTTGGACAGGTAGGAGGAAAGGCGTAACGGAGTCAATGGCTTGATCCCGCCGGTTTCTGTGTGGGAGCTGAACAGAGAGGCAGAACGGGCAGAGAGCTGATCCAGGGTATAAACGGAAACCTCCATGAAGGTTATTCATTCTGGATCATCCGGTCAATATCGGCTTCACTGAGATTGGCCGGGGAGAGCATTCCGTCCCTGCACTGGAGGGTGCGGGAGGGAAAACGCTTGATGAGGTTGTAATTATGAGTGGCCATAATCACTGCCCTGCCGTTCTCCGAGATGTTCCAGAGGATCTTCATGATCTCACTGGAGGTGGCCGGATCCAGGTTTCCCGTGGGCTCGTCGGCCAGAATGATCTCAGGGTCGTTCAGGAGGGCTCTGGCAATGACCACCCGCTGCTGTTCACCGCCAGAAAGCTGGTGGGGCATCTTATAGCCCTTAAATCCCAAATTAACCTTCTCCAGGACCTCCGAAATGCGGTCCCTGATCTCTCCCTTGTTCTTCCATCCGGTTGCTTTCAGGACAAACTCCAGGTTACTTTCCACAGTGCGGTCGATCAGCAGCTGAAAGTCCTGGAAAACGATCCCCAACTTGCGCCTGAGCTGGGGAATTTCACGCCGCCTGATGTTTTCCAGACGGATGCCGCATACCATACCGGTGCCTTCGTCAAGGGGATATTCGGCGCTGATGGTCCTGATCAGGCTGGTTTTTCCGCTTCCCACTCTCCCGATCACGTAGACGAACTCCCCTTTGGCAACGCTCAGATTTACCCGGGAGAGCACCTTGTGCTCGTTCACAGAGATCACGGCATTTTCAAGGGAGATCACTTCGTCCAGCGCCATAACACCTCAATTACGCGACTAAAATAAGAATTATAATCATACTAAAAATTAACATACCTCTGTTAATTAAAAAGAAGAGCTGCCTGCATGTCCGCCTGTAATAATCGTAATTTTATGAGATAATTCCTGTATGATGAGCTGTATAAAGAAGCCGTTTTTGATCCTCCTTTCCTTGTGTATATTTCTCCCTCTCAAGAGCCAGAAGAGTGCCATATATCAATATGGCGATAATCTTTACCTTCAGGGGGTTCAGCTTTACGAACAGGAGAAATACGGGGCGGCACGTAACCTGTTCGACAGAATCCTGGCCGAAGAACCTCTTCCCAGGTCGGTGATCATGGCAGAAGCTGCCTTCTACAGGGCTATGTCGGCAGTGGAATTGCGAAATGATGATGCTGAATACCTGGTCCATTCGTTTGTTTCCACCTTCCCGGAAAGTCCCCATGTGGATGAAGCGTGTTTCAGACTGGCCGATTATTTCTATGACAAGAACAGCTGGGCCAGTTGCATCTCCTGGTATAACCGGTGCGACCGGTCAGAACTCGGGCCCGATCAGCTGGCAGAATACTATTTCAAAAAGGGGTACAGCTACTACGAGCGGAAGAATGACGATGCCGCCCGGGCGAATTTCTACGAGATACTGAAAACCGATTCGCCCTACACCGCTCCGGCCACCTATTATTACGCACACATCCACTACACAGAAGGAAACTACGAGACCGCACTGATGGGATTCCGTGATATTGCTGATGATCCGCTGTTTTCAGGGATCGCTCCTTACTATATTTCCCAGATCCTCTACCTGCAGAAAAAATACGATGAGGTAGTGGAATACGCGCCCGCACTGATGGATTCCGTCAGTGAGCGGAGGCTGGGGGAGATGGCCAAGATCATCGGGGAATCCCACTTCATGCGTAACGAGTATAAAAAAGCAATCCCGTTCCTGGAAACCTACCAGTCCAACACCTCTGGCTACACAGTGCATGATCGCTACCAGCTTGCCTTCGCCTACTATATGAACGAGGAGTACGAAAATGCCCGGAAACTTTTCGAACAGATCAGCTACCGGTCCACCGAAGTGGCTCAGAGTGCCCTCTATCACCTGGCTGACTGCTACCTTCAGCTGAATGACAAGAACAAAGCCCGGATCGCATTCTCCAGGGCTGCCAAGATGGAATTTGATCCCCGTATCCAACAGGATGCCCTGTTCAATTATGCCAAGGTAACCTACGAGCTGTCTTACGATCCATTCAATGAAGCGATTCGAGCCTTTGAAGACTATATCCGTTTCTATCCGGCGGCAGACAATACCGACGAAGCCTATAATTATCTGGTCAATGCCTATCTGAGTACCCGCAACTACAGTATGGCCCTGGCCTCCCTGGAGAAGATCCGGAGAAAGACCCCGGAGATCGAACGGGCCTACCAGAAGGTGGCATTCTACCGGGGGCTGGAACTTTATAAGAATCTGCGGTTTGATGAGGCCGTGGATGCGCTGGAGGTTTCTCTTCAATATGCAGTGAATGATCCGGTGATCGCAGCCCGGACCTATTTCTGGCTGGGGGAAGCTGCGTACCGTTCGGGTGACCCGGCCACAGCCAGGATGTATTATGCTGAATTTCTAGAGAATCCGCAGGCTTCCAGGCAGCAGGAGTATACCATGTGTCACTACAGTATGGGTTACTACCATTTCGACCGGGAAGCATATGACGAGGCCCGGAGATGGTTCCTTCGTTACCTGGACCTGGAAAAAGGGAGCTCCTCCGCCCCGGCAGCGGATGCACTGAACAGGATTGCCGACAGCTATTTCGTGCAGACCGACTACCGGTCGGCCATCTCCTATTACGACCGTGCCATAGCCATTGGAAAGGCCGACACCGATTATGCCCTGTTCCAGAAAGGCTTTACCCTGGGGTTGCTGGACCGCCCCCTGGAGAAGGTGGAGGTCCTGGCCAGGCTGCTGGAGGAACTATCCTCTTCCAGTTATATGGATGATGCCCTGTTCGAGATCGGAAGAAGCTATGTGGTGCTGAACGATCCTTCCAGTGCACAATCCTATTATAAGCGACTGGTGAAGGAGCATCCCAATTCGAGTTACACCAGCAAATCGCTCAACCAGCTGGGCCTTATGTTCTATAACAGGGGGGAGGATGACCGGGCACTGGAGTATTATGAACAGGTTGCATCGGGATACTCCGGTACTCCGGAGGCGGATAATGCGCTGACCAGCATCAAGAATATTTATGTCAGGAAGGGTCAGGTGGACGGGTACCTGGCATATGTCAACAGTCTGGGACGGGATATCAGCCTGAGGGAACAGGATTCCCTCTCCTATACTTCGGCCGAGATCGTCTATACCAGGGGGGATTGCGAAGGTACAATCCGGGCATTCCGGGATTACCTGGATGCTTTTCCCAACGGCCGGTACCTGCTGAATGCCCATTTTTACAAGGCCGACTGTCAGCTGAAACTGAAGCAGGATCAGGAGGCCATGGAGTCGCTGGAATATATCATTTCCCAGCCACGGAATATGTTCACCGAACCTGCGCTGGAGGCCGCCTCTAAAATAAGCTTCCGTCAGCAGCAGTATCACCGCGCCGCCGGTTTCTATCGAACCATGCTGGAAGTGGCGGAGAAAAAGCAGAACATTTCCGATGCGCAGATCGGACTGATGCGTTGTCACTATCAGCTGAATGAGTACACCAATGCTATCGAATCGGCCAGGCAGGTGCTGCAGATGGACAAACTGCAGGAGGAGGTGATCAGGGAGGCTGACTATATGATGGCAAAGTCTTTCAATGAGCTGAATGAAACCGATTTCGCCTATGATTATTTCAGGAAGGTGGCTCATGAGGTGAACAGCGAGGAGGGAGCGGAATCCAAATTCCGGGTCATAGAGATCCTGTTCGAACGGGGAGAGGTGGATAAAGCGGAAGAAGAGGTGTACGATTTTATTGAGATGAATACTCCCCACCAGTACTGGATGGGAATGGCCTTCCTGACGCTCTCTGACATTTATATGACCAAGGAGGACGAATTCTCGGCCATCAACTCTCTGCAGAGCCTGATCGACTATTATACCATTCCCGATGACGGTATTATCGCCAATGCCAGGCAGAGAAAGGCGTCCCTGACAGAGCAGGCCGAAAGTAATATAGCCCCTGAACCGGGAGCCATTCAATAAAACGTACCAATCATTTTTTACGATGCGCATGATCCCTTTCCATATGTTTCCTTTCCGGAGAGCACCTCGTACCATATTATTCAACAGCCTGGGCGTTCTGGTCTGGCTAACGGCCTTCAGCCCGGTTCCGTTATCTGCACAGCAGGAGGAGGTCCGGGTGGTGAAACCCTATTCGCCCACCCTCTCCTCTGCGGAAAAAATCCAGCTTCTGCCCGGACTCGACGAGGAGATCGAATTCGAGCCTCCCAGCTTTGCCTACGACCTGTTCCAGAAGCGGTATGAAAGCCAGTTCAGGTTAGAGCCGATCAGGGCTGCCAGGATGGTCAAAATGCCCCTGAACAAGTTATACAAGAGCCGGCTGACCCTGGGCGCAGGGAATTATCTGACTCCCCTGGCCGAGCTCACCATTAACCAGTTACGATCCAGGGACGGGACCTTTGGGTTTCATCTGAAGCACCATTCCATGAGTGGAAAGGTGAGGCTGGATAATGACCTGAAAGCTCCTTCGGGATTCAATGAGAACCTGATGGAGTTTTACGGCAGCAGGTATCTTCGCAACGCTGTCTTCGACTTTCGCGCTGGAGCAGAGTACAACTCCTATGTACACTACGGAGTGGAACCCACCCTCGATACAGTGCTGACCAGGGAGGATGCGCTGCATCCCTATTTTACCGCCGGTGCAGGGCTGGGCCTTCACTCCATGCATGCCGATTCTTTCCATTTGAATTATGATGCTTCCCTGGAATACTTCTATTTCACCCACCAGTTCGACCAGGCGGAACATGGTGCCGAGGCCCGCTTCTCTTTCGATAAGAGGCTCCGCGTGATCGACCTGGCAGGAGAAGCAGGGGGTGCGTTTTACGGGCATTATCCTGACTGGGACACGGTGGTGGGCAATATGACCCTGTTCTGGCTCAAACCGCACATCGCCAGGGGATCCGACCAGTGGAATTTTACTGCCGGAGTCAATTTCTACGGACAGGTCCGGGAAGGGGACTTCACTGTGCATTTCTACCCCAGTGCCACGTTCCAGTTTCACATCGTGAAGGAGGTCATTATTCCCTATTTCGGTGTAGACGGGTACCTGGAGAGCAATCATTACCGGAAGACCGTGGAAGAGAATCCCTACGTGGTGCCCGGCCTCTCCCTGAGGCCCACCAGTCATAAACTGATCGCCTATGCCGGATTGAAAGGCCGCTTTTCCAAGGCCCTGGCCTGGAACATCCGGGGCAGCTATTCCATCATCGATGACCAGTACTTCTTCATTGCGGATACCTCCGGAACGCTGTTGAATCAGTTCCGGGTCGTTTACGATGATATGACCCTGGCTAAGGTGCATGGGGAGTTTTCTGTGAGACCTTCCAATTCCTGGAAGATTATCCTGAAAGGGAACTACTACCACTATACGCTGGTCAGGGAGGATCACCCCTGGAACAAACCGGAGTTCGACCTCTCCCTTCAACTGCGGTATAACCTGGGTGACAAGATCATCGTGGATGCGGGGGTCTATACTATCGGACCACGCTACTACGAGGATTTCGAACCGCTGCTGGAGGAGACCCTGCCCCTGACAGTCGATGCCAACCTGGGTGTGGAGTACCGTTACAGTAAACTGCTCTCTTTCTGGGCGCGTTTTAACAACCTGGCTGCCCAGAAATACTACCTGTACCATAATTACCCTGCCTACCGGTTCCGTGCCATGCTGGGATTTCATTACGCCCTCTGAAGCACCGGTCAGACGGACCCTTCGATTCTGCGCGAAAGGCCCTTTCCTGGGTTCTCAGGGAGGTGAATCACCAGATTCCGTTCGGCACCAAAAAATAGTCCCTGAAAACGCCCCTGTATCTGTTAATAACTTCGCTGGTTTACAGGGTATTCCGGCATGGAGAATTGCCCTTTTTTTACTATTTTTACATCAGCCATTCAATGGGCAGGAATTGATTTTTAATGAGCTGATATTCAGCGACCCGGAAAAATCATATTCAGGAAAGGAACACCAGTTGAGCGGAATGTTATTATCCATATTCCCTGGGCACGGTGTGTTAGTATTCTAAAAACAGAGAAAAGCGTACATCATGAGAGATGCATTGAAGAAGATCGGTTACTCCGCGGAGAGCATCCAGGTACTGGAAGGATTGGAGGCGGTGCGAAAGCGGCCCGCCATGTTTATCGGAGATGTGAGTGAGAAGGGGTTACACCACCTGGTGTATGAAGTGGTGGACAACTCCATTGACGAAGCGCTTGTAGGGCATTGCAAGAATATCGTTGTGACCATCAATGAAGATAACTCGGTGACCGTGGAGGATGACGGTCGGGGAATTCCCATCGACATGCACGAGAAGGAGGGGCGCTCCGCCCTGGAGGTGGTAATGACGGTCCTCCATGCGGGAGGGAAGTTTGACAAGGACTCCTACAAGGTTTCCGGAGGGCTTCACGGTGTAGGAGTTTCCTGCGTGAATGCACTCTCCTCCATTCTTACAGCGGAGGTGCACCGGGATGGGAAGATTTACAAGCAGACCTATCAGCGGGGGATCCCCGACGGACCTGTCGCAGAAGTCGGTACGACGAAGAAACGGGGAACGGTTGTCACTTTCAAGCCCGATGACACGATCTTCAATATTACCGAGTACAAATATGAAATTCTCTCTTCCAGGTTGAGGGAGCTGGCGTTCCTGAACAAGGGGATCCACCTTCACATCACGGATATGAGGGAAGGAGAAGAGAACGGAAACGGGAACGGTGCCGAGAATGAAAACGGGAACGGCGACGGGAATGGTCATGGACATTCCAGCGGTTTCAGGGAGGAGCATTTCTATTCGGACGATGGACTGAAAGAGTTCGTTGAGTTCCTGGATGCCACCAGGGAGAAGCTGATCGACGAGCCGGTCCACATCGAAACTGAAAAGAGCGGCGTTCCTGTAGAAATCGCGCTTCAGTACAATACCTCCTTCTCCGAGAATATACACTCCTATGTAAACAATATCAATACCATAGAGGGAGGAACCCATCTTTCCGGATTCCGCCGCGGATTGACGCGCACACTGAAGAATTATGCGGATAAATCGGGAATGCTCTCCAAACTGAAATTCGATATCAGCGGAGACGATTTCCGGGAAGGACTCACAGCGATCATTTCAGTGAAAGTGGCCGAACCCCAGTTTGAGGGTCAGACCAAGACCAAGCTGGGGAATTCGGAAATCATGGGCGTCGTGGACCAGGCCGTCAGCTCGGAGCTGGCCAACTATCTGGAGGAGCATCCGAAAGATGCCCGGCAGATCGTCTCGAAAGTGATCCTGGCTGCACAGGCAAGGCATGCCGCCCGAAAAGCCAGGGAGCTGGTGCAACGTAAAAATGTACTGTCCGGGGCAGGGTTGCCGGGCAAGCTGGCCGACTGTTCCGAAAAGGATCCTTCGGTATCGGAGATCTACCTGGTGGAGGGTGATTCTGCCGGGGGTACGGCCAAACAGGGCCGCGACCGGACTTTCCAGGCCATCATGCCACTGAGGGGCAAGATCCTGAATGTGGAGAAGGCCATGGCCCACAAGATTTTCGAGAATGAAGAGATCAAGAATATCTTCATGGCACTGGGGGTGAAGATGGGGACCGAAGAGGACAGCAAGGCGCTGGACCTGACCGGCCTCCGCTACCACAAGATTATCATCATGACCGATGCGGATGTGGATGGTTCCCACATCGCAACTCTTATTATGACCTTCTTTTTCAGGTACATGAAAGAGCTGGTCAAGAGCGGGCATCTTTACATCGCCACTCCTCCGCTCTACCTCCTGAGGAAAGGAAAAGTGGAGCAGTATTGCTGGAGTGAGGAGGAGAGGAAGGCATTTATCAAAGAACATGGCGGCGGGAAGGAGACCGGCATCGCCCAGCAGCGGTACAAAGGTCTGGGAGAAATGAATGCGGAGCAGTTATGGGAAACCACCATGAATCCCGAGAACAGGACCCTCAGGCAGGTATCCATCGACAGTGCGGCCGAGGCCGACAGGATCTTCTCCATGCTGATGGGAGATGAGGTGCCTCCGCGCAGGGAGTTTATCGAGAAACATGCCAAGTACGCCAATATTGATGCGTAATCCAATCAACCCATTTACCTGACCTATGAATTACGGAAGATTCTTGCTGCCGGCGCTACTGCTGGTGGGAGCCTGCGCGCCAGGAACCGAACCTGAATCCACCGCTATGGAATCCTACGACTTTCCCTGGTACAACCCCGCGGTTCCCTTTGAGGAATGGGCGTTCAGCTGATCTCAGCCGGGTTTACGGTATCCGTCTAACCAGCTGCCAGACCTGATTCCCGGATCAGTCGGGGGGCGATGGGTTCCCAACCGACGGTCATCAGGTGGATCCCGTTGATGCCGGGTTTTTCCCTGATCTTCCGGATGGTCTCCAGGGCGATCTCCACGCCCATCTCCTCCATATCGTCCTCCCGGGCGTGTTCGTAGCGCTCCATGATACCTGCGGGGAGGGTCACCCCGGGAACATTCCGGTGAAGGTGCTGTGCCATTCTCAGACTGCGAATGGGAGTTACCCCTGCCAGGATATAGACCCGGTCCAGAATCCCGCAATGGTCCAGTTCCTCCAGCCACGGATCGAGTCCGTCTGTATCGTATATCAGATTGGTCTGGAAGAACTGGGCACCTGCATGGACTTTTTTCTTTTCGCGGAGGGCCTGGAACCGGGGAGAGGCAGCGAAGGGTGAGGCTGCCGCACCGAGAAAGAGGCGGGGAGGGGACTTCATTTTGCGTCCATCCAGGTAAATACCTTCATCCCGCATTCTGCGAAGGATCCAGAGCATCTGGATAGCATCCATGTCCAGGATATTGGTATTACTGGTGGGTGAGGGGCCGATCCGTGCATTGTCTCCCGTAATGCAGAGAACGTTCTGTACTCCCAGGGAATTGGCTCCCACCAGGTCGGATTGCAGTCCGCTTCGGGTCTTATCCCGGGCAGCTACCTGGAGTACCGGATCTGCACCCAGTCCGGCGGCCAGGTGACAGCAGGCCATGCTCGACATGCGTGGACTGGCCGAGGCGCTGTCGGTGAAGTTCACTGCGCTCACCAATTCTTTGATGGATTCGATGTCCCGTTTCAGCTTTCCGGTGGCAGTGCTCAGGGGTGGGGACACTTCGCTGGTCACTACAAATTTACCACTCCTGAGATCCCTCTCCAGGTTCGAGAACGGTTCATCGTAGGCCGGAGTATGGTAAACTGAATCTCCCCTCCACCAGTCGGGCTGTCGTACCGGGTGGAAAACCGCATCCCACGAGTCAGCCTTGGTTTTGGGATCCCTGGACAATCGGGCCCGAAGGAACTTTCCCGTACCATATTTGCGTATCGAACGGGCCACATCGCCCCAGGTCTCTGTACCCACCTTATCCCAGTCCAGGGGGGGCAGCACCTCCAGCAGAAGCTCCTCCCTGCCCATTTTGAATGCCCGATGATAAATCCGGTACCAGATACAGGGCCGGGTTTCATCCACGTAGCACTTTTCGGCGGTGGATCCTCCGCAGGGCCCATTACGCATCCCCTTGGGGCATTCCATGGGGCAAATGAATGCCGTCTCCTGCAGCAAACAGTTACCGCACATCCTGCACCCCCAGAGGGGACCTTTTATCCATCGTTCGATGCGTCGGAGGACCCGTTTTCCGAATCGCTCCTTCTTAAAGGGATAGAACGGTGGTTGCCATCTTCTTCCCGGTGTCAGTATTGCCATAAGTCAGTTCTCGTTTCTCAATTCTCGGCTCAGTACTCCGTACTTTACCCTTATGCCGTTACTCGGCTACGCGCCGGTTCTCCTTTATCCTTGCAGTTTTTGCTGCTGTTCAACGAATCTCATGGCAAAGTCATCCCTGGCGCGGATCAGGTCGGTGGCCCGCACCAGGGAGGTGATCCTGACCGGGTTGGCGATAGGGCAGGAGAGCCCGTTCCAGATGGATAGTGCCATGTAGGCGTTGTTCAGGTGCTCCCGCCCGGGGAGACCGAATGAGATGTTGCTGGATCCCTGGGTGATGTTCGCACCCAGATGATCCCGGACCAGCCGTATGGTTTCGAGTGTGACCAGGCAGGCCTGTGGATCGGCGCTTACGGCCATGGCCAGGGGATCAATGACCACATCTTCCCGGGGGATGCCCATCTGAAGGGCCCGGTCAAGGATCTTCCCGGCAATGGTAAGCCTTTTCTGCGGATCATGGGTGATTCCCTGATCATCCATCACCAGGCCTATCACTGCGGCTCCATGGTCCCTGGCAAGTGGAAGTATGGCTTCCAGGGCTTTCTCCTCACCGTTTACGGAGTTGATAAGGGCCTTTCCCTCGATCACTTTTAGCGCCGCTTCCAGTGCTTTCGGATTTGGGGAATCGAGGCAGAGGGGCACATTAAAGTTCTCCTGGATGGACTTCACGGTTGCGGGTAGCAGGTCTACATCATTCACGCCCGGATACCCCACATTCACGTCCAGTACCTCGGCCCCGGCATCGATCTGGGATGTGGCCAGCTGATGTACGAACTCAAAATCTTTCATCTTCAGTGTTTCCACCAGCTTCTTTCTCCGGGTGGGATTAATACTTTCACCGATGATCACTACCGGTCCTTCGGTATCGATCACCACCTCGTTGGTTTTATTTTTCAGGATCGTCTTCATATGCTTTAGTTTGATGGCGCAATTATATCAAGCCTGTAATGTTGCCAGAATTATCAATACTTATGTTCTCTGAGGCGGGTTGTGCGGGTAGTCCCGGCATTCGCATGATATTCCCCGTGATGGGGATCAGGAATCCTGCCCCCGAGGCAATTTCTATCTCCCTCACGGTAATGATAAAATCTTTGGGCCGGCCCAGAAGAGCAGGATTATCGGATAGGGACTTCTGGGTCTTGGCAATACAAACGGGCATCCTCTCCAGGCCCAGTTCTGCGATCTTTTTCAGATCCTTCCTGGCCTGTGCAGTATAGTCCACATGTTCCGCACCGTAGATTTTTGTGGCCAGTGTCTCTATCTTTTGCTTCACATCCCAGTTCCAGTCGTACAGGGGATCAAACACCGGTGGATCGGCTTCCACCACTTCCATGACCTGTTCTGCCAGATCAATAGCGCCTTCGCCACCTCTGGCCCAATGGTCAGCCATGGCGCACCTTACGCCCAGTTCCTCAGCCTTCTCCCGGATCACCCGGATCTCCTCCTCAGTGTCCGAGGTGAACCGGTTGATGGCAATAACCGGGGTTACATTAAACTGGAGGATATTTTCCAGGTGTTTCTCCAGGTTGGGAAGTCCTTTTTTCAGTGCTTCCTGGTCCGGGGTGGTCAACGAACTCAGGTCTGCCCCGCCATGGTACTTAAGTGCCCGTATGGTGGCTGTAAGTACTACAGCTTTGGGTGACAGACCGGCACTCTGACATTTGATATCGAAGAATTTCTCAGCCCCGAGATCGAACCCAAAACCGGCTTCGGTGATAGTATACTCGGAAAAGGTCATCCCCATCCGTGTGGCGATCACCGAATTGGTGCCCTGGGCAATATTGGCAAAGGGCCCTCCGTGGATGATGGCAGGATTGCCTTCAATGGTCTGGACCAGGTTGGGTTTAAGGGCATCCTTGAGAAGAGCCGCCATAGCTCCTCCGGCCTTCAGGTCCCTGGCATAGATGGGTTCCTTCTTGAAGGTGTACCCGATAAAGATCTCGCCCAACCTGATCTTCAGGTCGTGCATATCGGCTGCAAGGCATAGTATGGCCATGATCTCCGAGGCAGCGGTGATGTCAAAGCCGGTCTCCCTGGGGATCCCGGAGGTGGTTCCTCCCAGTCCCACGATGATCCTTCGGAGAGAGCGATCGTTCATGTCCATGACCCGTTTCCAGGAGATGGTCCTGGGATCCAGGCCCAGCCCGTTCCTGCTCTGGATGTTATTGTCAATAACAGCAGCCAGCAGGTTATGGGCCTTTTCTATGGCAGCAAAGTCCCCGGTAAAGTGCAGGTTGATATCTTCCATGGGAAGCACCTGGGAATAACCTCCCCCCGTGGCACCTCCCTTGATCCCGAAGACGGGTCCGAGTGAAGGTTCACGGAGTACTACAGTGGTCTTCTTGCCCAGCTTATTAAGCGCTTCCGAGAGGCCAATGGACAGGGTGGTCTTTCCTTCCCCGGCGGGAGTGGGGGAGATGGCGGATACCAGCACCAGGTTACTGCACGCTGCCTTTTTTTCATCAATGAAGGATAACGGGATCTTGGCTTTGTATTTCCCGTACATCTCAATATTATCAGCTCCCACTCCGAATTTATCAGCGATTTCTGTGATGGGACGGAGATCGACTTTTTTTGCAATTTCCAGGTCGTTCATATGGTGTTTCAATTTACGGTGAATGTGCGATTTTTTCTCAGATAGATGAACCAGTAGGCTCCACCAACAAACAAAGCTCCTCCGATAATATTTCCCAGGGTGACCGGGATCAGATTGTGGACCAGGTAATTGGCCCAGGTCAGATATCCGAATTGATCCGGGGAGATCTGGGCCATAGTCCAGAGGGATGGGTCGGCGAATTCCTTAACCAGCAATCCCATGGGGATAAAGTACATGTTGGCAACACTGTGCTCAAAACCTGCGGCCACAAAAGCGCTTATGGGAAATAGAATTGTCAGAATCTTCCCATGAGCCGACCTGGCACTGTAGCAGAGCCAGATGGCCAGGCAAACCAGGATATTACAGAGAATGCCCAGGAAAATGGCCTGAACAAACCCCAGCTGGCATTTGGTGTGCGCGATAATCAGCATATTGCCTCCGGTAATACCTCCGCCGAACAGGTAATGACCGGAGAGAAAAATCATCAGTACCACCGAAAGAGCACCAGCCATGTTGCCCAGATAGACAATACCCCAACTGACCAACATTTTCCGGGTGGACAGTTTTCTGCTGGCCCAGGCGATGGTTTGCAGGGTATTCCCGGTGAAGAGCTCTGCCCCTCCGACCACTACCAGGATCAGACCAAGACTGAATGCCAGGCCCCCGATCAGTTTTGTGATCCCGTAGGGCAGGTTCGAGCCTGAGGTAACCAGGGTGGCGAAAACAGCTCCGAAGGCAATAAATGCTCCTGCCAGAACTGAAAGTGCCAGGGTCTTAACGGATTCCTGTTCTGCTTTGGACGCCCCAATATCTTCCGCTTTCCGGGCGATCTCAGCAGGCAAAAGGGCGTCCATATGATGGATAATATCCTTCGCCATTCAGCGCTTCCTTTTGCAGGCCAAAACAGTATTGTGCAACAAGGATACCCGTGTCATGGGACCCACACCTCCGGGTACGGGAGTAATGTAAGAACAGCGGGGTGCCACCTCATTATATAACACATCCCCTCTTATACGAAATCCCGATTTTGTCTCTGAAGAGGGAACCCGCGTGGTTCCTACATCGATGACTATTGCGCCCTCTTTTACCATATCAGCTTTAATAAACCCTGGAGATCCAATTGCTGCTATCAGGATATCAGCTTCCCGGCACACTTCCACCAGGGCTTTAGTCCGGCTATGGGCAACGGTAACCGTGGCATTCATCGATTTCTGGGATAGAAGTATGCTCAGGGGCCGACCCACAATATTGCTCCTTCCCACAATGACACAGTTCTTACCGGATGTTTCAATATGGTAACGCTTCAGCAATTCGATGATCCCGAAGGGAGTCGCGGAAACGAAGGATGGAATTCCAAGTACTGTTTTACCCACGTTCACCGGGTGGAATCCATCCACATCCTTTTCCGGATCGATGGCTTCGATCACCTGCTGTTCGTTGATATGATCTGGCAGCGGAAGCTGGACAATAAACCCGTCCACCTCAGGATCCTGGTTTAAATTTTCGATTCCGGCAAGTAATTCCGCTTCCGAAACGCTCTCCTCAAACCGGACCAGGGAAGATTTGATACCTACTTCTTTGCAATCTTTCATTTTGTAGGCCACGTAAGTTTCGCTGGCTCCATCATGCCCTATCAGTATGGCGACTAGATGAGGTTGTCTAAACCTGGAACGACACATACTTTCCACTTCCCGGGCAATCTCTTCCTTGATCCGGCTGGCTGTTTGTTTTCCGTCCATTAGCTCCATAGGGTAAAGATATGGCAGGTAATCGCCATAATACAGGTTCGCAATTGTCGTATACTGATGCTATATTTGCAAATCAAGCTAGTAATGCTTACCTGGAATCACGTAAGCTGCGGAATTCCGATGGGGTTTTCCCGATTAGCTTACGGAATTGCTTGTTAAAATGGCTCAGGTTGTTAAATCCGCAATCATAGCTGATATCCACGATATTCTGATCTGTATTCAGAAGGAGCTGACAGGAGTAATCGATCTTGACCTTGTTCAGATATTCGAAGATGGTCATGCCCGTGGAGGATTTGAAAAACCTGCAGGCAGATGCAGGTGCCATATGGACGATCTCAGCAATCTCTTCCAGGCTGATCTCTTCCCGGTAATTCTTCATGAGGTGTTCATGGATGTTCCTAACCCGATGGTTAGGGGTGGCGAACCTGGATCGGATGTATTTTTCACCGGCCAGGTAGGCGAAAGAAGTACTGGTGCCGATCAGATCCAGGATCTCGTAGAAATAGGTGAGCCGTTTCAGTTCCGGGAGGTATGGCAGCTGAAGCATGATCCTGCTGACCTGGTTCAGGGTGTCACCGGCTATACGGATCCCGCGTTCAGACAGAGTGAGTGCGCGCTTCACATTCCTGAACTCGGGGAGTGCAGTAAGTCCTGCGGGCAGAATATCCTGGTTGAACAGGAGGTACACCGATTCCAGGGTACGACCTGAATGTTGACGTTTGAAGGATTCTTCGGAGAACCATACGTGTGGAATCCGGGGTCCGATAAATATCAGGTCGCCCGGGTGGAATTCTTCCACGGAATCGCCCACGATCCGTTTGCCGGATCCTTCGGTAATGAAACTCAGTTCCGACTCCTGGTGATAATGCCACCGGGAGGTATCGATGTGGTCCTGGAAGATCCCGATGAAAAAAGATTGATCGGGATCGGTTTTAATCTGCTCCAGGAATTCATTCATTTGGTTTTATTTTGTGTAAAAGTACAAAATATGTAAAGATAGCATTATAAAAGGTGAAGCTACTATCAACATAATTTAGTTTAATCAGTACTTTTACTTTGCAAACAGTAACTCACTTCTAAAACCTATTGCACAATGGATCCCATCTTAACCCAACTTGGTGAAGCCGTAGAAGCCGGTAAGGTCGATAAGAATTCCCCCTTTCCTCCCCAGATGAAAGGACAGGACGGGGCAGATGAACTGGCCGGGCAGGCACTGGATGCCGGTTTGCCCCCCGGGAGCATCCTCTCCGATGCGCTGGTGCCAGCCATGGACCGTGTGGGACAGAAATTCTCAGAAAACAAGATCTTTGTTCCCCAGATGCTGATGTCGGCCAAGGCGATGAACGCTGCCATGGCGCATTTGAAGCCCTTTTTCCAGTCCGGGGATGTGAAAACGAAGGGTACGTTTATTATTGGAACTGTGAAGGGCGACCTGCACGATATCGGGAAGAATTTGGTGGCCATGATGGTAGAAGGAGGGGGCTGGTCCATCATCGACCTGGGGGTGGATGTGAATGAAGATACATTCAATCAGGCCATCACCGACAATCCCGGTGCAGTTGTTGGCCTATCCGCTCTGCTCACCACCACCATGGCCAACATGGAGGAGATCGTCACGAAGATCAGGGAGGTTCATCCCGATACCAGGATCCTGGTAGGCGGGGCGCCGCTCAATGACGATTTCCGCCAAAAAATCGGCGCCGATTTCTATTCTCCCGACCCTCGTGGTGCGGTGGAATATCTCAAGACAGTGGCCGCCTGACCTTTGGCAAAAGTTACCATACGGCTCGAACCCCTTGGAATAGAACTGAAGGCTGAAAAGGGGACGCCCCTGGCAGACCTGCTGAACAGTTACGGTATCGAATTTCCCTGTGGTGGAAGGGGCAGCTGCGGCAGATGCCTGGTCCGTCTGTCGGAAGGAGAAATTCCCCTTACTCCATTGCATACCCTCAAATTGCGCGAGATGAACCTCTCCGGCAGGTGGCGCCTGGCGTGCCAGAGCCGGTGTGAATCCGATCTGGTGCTGGAGCTGGATCAGCGGGATCCTATTATCCTGGCCGATGAGCAGGTTTTCGAATTTCAACCAAGGCAGGGTCTGGGAATGGTGGTAGACCTGGGAACCACTACCATCGTGGTCCAGCTGGTGGATCTTGAGACCGGGCAGGTTCTGGCAGCCGAACACACCCTGAATCCGCAATCCAGATTCGGCAGTGACCTGGTCACACGCCTGCAGGCAGCCCTGGAGGGGCAGTCGGTAACGCTGACCACCATGATACGTGCCACCATCGGAGAACTGGTCCGTTCGGTTGCCTTACAGCAGCCGCGTGCCCCCTCTCAAACGGTGATGGTGGGTAATACCGTCATGCAGCACCTTTTCTGCGGTTACGATGTCCGGCCCCTGTCGTTTTATCCGTTCGAATCTCCCCATCTGGAAATGGCCTGCTTCTCGGCTGATGAGCTGGGATGGGAGACAGAGGCCGGCTCTATCTGCTTCTATCCCTCCATTGGAAGCTACGTGGGGAGCGATATCCTGGCAGGGATCTTTGCAACAGGGATGCACCTCAGTGATGGATACACGGTGCTGGTGGACCTGGGGACCAACGGGGAGATCGTCATCGGGAACAGGCACCGGATGGTCGCGGCTTCCACGGCCGCAGGACCGGCCTTTGAGGGGGCCAGGATCTCCAGGGGAATGCTGGCAACCACCGGAGCTATCTCTTCCGTGGATCTGGCAGACGGGAATCTTCAGTGCAAGGTGATCGGGAACACTGCTGCAAAAGGGATCTGCGGAAGCGGTCTGATCGATGCGGTGGCCGCGCTGCTCGATTGCGGCAGGCTGGGGGAGTTCGGTGAGATTTTGTCCGGGAAACCGACCGAAGAGATCGCTCCGGGAATCCAGCTTACCCAGCGGGACATTCAGGAGTTCCTGCTGGCCAAGGCAGCGGTTGCTGCCGGAATCAGGATCGGAATGGACCGGCTGGGGATCGTTCAGGAACAGGTGGAAACGGTATACCTGGCGGGGGGATTCGGATATTATATGAATCCCCGGAATGTGGTGCGGGTGGGGATGCTCGATTTTCCGGTGGAATCCATGCACCGTTCCGGGAACACCGCACTGCTGGGTGCCAAGATTTTCCTCTTTTCGGATCCCCGGGAAACCGTCACGGTACTGGATAAACTTTCGGTGATCCAGCTGGAATCAGACCCCCGGTTTCAGGATCTTTTCATCGAGCAGATGGCTTTCCGTGTGGGCTGGAACCGGTCAGCGAAGCAACCTTAACTGGCCGTTTTCCACCTGCACCAGCGTCACTGCGCTCAAACGGTTTCCCAGCTCATCATACTGAATGGGACCGGTGGAGGCACCCTCATAAGCGTCCTCTAACACTGACTTACTGATGGCTTCCCGGTTCAGGCCCTCCAGACGAATGGCGGCGATCAGGCGTTTCACGGCGTCGAATACATACACCTGGCGAAGATCCGGCAATTCGCCATACCGCTCATACCATTCAGTCATCAGGAGTTGCCCTTCCCGGTTCCAGGGGTGTGGGGACCCGACCATACATGTTCCTTCATAGCCTTCCATGGGAACCAAACGTTTCTCCAGATCCATGTGGAAATGCAGGGTGCCGTACAATTGCAGGTCTGGCAGTGTTTCATGGATCCTTCCGGCCAGCTGGTCGACCAGGGGGGATCCAAAGGGCATGACCAGGTGTTGAACGCCTGTATTCCCGAGGCTGGAAATGAGATCAGATAATCCGGACGGGTCCGTTTCCACGGATAGCTGTACAGGAGGCATACCCTCCGATGCCAGCGCGGTGGTCAGGCTCCTGACTGCATACCGGGTATCATAATTCCCGGAGGTAAGGATAGCGGTTTTTCCGCCTCCTCGCTTCAGTATCTCACCAAGCAGGGCACGGGCCTGCTGGTTGTCATTGGGCACCACCCTGGTAAACCAGGGAACAAAGGCCTGGCTGAGGGTGGGTTCGGTTGCCATGCATTCGATATAGGCCAGGTGGGATTTCGTGGCCACCTGTTCTGCCAGGTGTCCGTTTCTTCCGTCCAGGGATCCGATGATCGCCCTCACCCGGTCTTCATAAACCAGGTTGACCGACTCTTTGGAGCCCGCACCCCAGAAACCTTCTGCAGTTCGAACGGAGAGTCCGAAAGGCACTCCCTTGTAGCCGCCTTCCCGGTTTGCCTGGTCAATGGCCAGCCGGGCCGCTTTGATCACCTCCGAATGACTCCGGTCGGGCAGCAGCAGACCCAGCATTACCTCATTCTCATTTTCTGATTCTCTGGAGCAAAGTTCTCCTGGAAACAGGAGCAGTACCAGGAACAACAGGTATGCAGCAAAGCGGATCAATGCGGGAGACTAAAGTGAATGAAGGGAGCGGCCTATGGCTGCTGCTACCTTCTTCAGGTCGGCTACCAGCATTCCGAAATCTTCCGGGAAAAGAGATTGGGATCCGTCACAGAGTGCATCAGACGGACTGTAGTGGACTTCCAATAATAACCCATCCGCCCCGGCGGCCACGGAGGCTTTGGACATGGTGGGAACCAGGGAGCGCAGACCGGTTCCGTGACTCGGATCCACAATGACCGGAAGGTGTGTCTTCTGCTTGAGCAGGGGGATCGCATTCAGATCGAGGGTATACCGGGTGGATGTCTCAAAGGTGCGGATGCCCCTTTCGCACAGGATGATCCGGGTATTACCCTGACTCAGTATGTATTCGGCTGCATGCAGGTATTCGTCGATGGTGGCCATCATCCCTCTCTTCAGCAGCACCGGTTTGCTGGCGAGGCCCACCTCTTTGAGGAGGGGAAAATTTTGCATGTTCCTGGAGCCCACCTGCAACAGATCCACATATTCCGATACCAGTTCCACCTGGCGGGTATCCATCACTTCGCTGACCACAGGCATTCCGGTCCTTTCCCTGGCCGCGGCCAGCAATTGAAGCCCCTCGTGTCCCATTCCCTGGAAACTGTAGGGCGAAGTGCGGGGCTTGAATGCGCCTCCGCGGAGGATGGAAGCTCCTCCGGCCCGGACTCTTTTTGCAGTTTGTTCCATCTGCTCGGCACTCTCCACCGCGCAGGGACCGGCCATAATGACCACCTCATTCCCTCCCACCGGGATACCGTTGACATTTACAATGGAACCTTCGGGCTTTGAATCCCTGCTGACCAGGTCAGGGGGGGCCTGTTGAGGCCGGTGGGTATCGATGCGACACGAATCAGTTTCCATGGTTCTGTATATTTTAAACCTCACTCTTTCCATTCCCATGTGGCGGGCGAAAAGTGATAATCCCCGTCTTTTATTTCCGCCAGCCAGATGGGCCCTACGTCGTTCCATGCTGGATCGAGAATAATGGGCCCGGTAATCCCCTCATATCCCTGAAAGGTCTCCAGGTCGGTCAGTACATCCCTGATCAGCGCTTTGTTCAGTCCCTGTTTGTGAATTGCCTGAATGATCAGATTCATACCGTCATAGGCATGAGCAGCAAATACATCCGGTTCGATGCCGAAACGTTTTTTATAACTGGTCTGGAAGGCTTTCAGCTGAGGTAAATCGGCCTCGGGATTGTACTGGCAGGTGGTGACAATTCCGTTGGCATTTTCTCCGGCGATACGCAGAAATTCAGGATTGACCGACCGGTCGGAGGCGTAGATGGGTTGGTCCAGGCCCATTTCCCGGATCTGGTTCACCATCATGGCCATTTCATTTGCATTCCCCCAGAGCAGGATGGCGTCGGGTCTCGAATTCCGCATCCGTTCAATCTGTTTGCTGAAATCGGTTTCTCCCTGATCGTATCGCACCTCCAGCACCAGCGGGTATCCGATCCGTGTGGCTGCATCCCGGAATTCCATGACTCCCACCCGACCGTACCGATTGTTGGCCCGGAGCACAGCTACACGCTTATGTTCCATTTTACGATGGATATATTCCACCAGTGCATAAGAGCTTTGCCGGTCATCCCCGATAACGCGGATCACCCAGGGAATATTGGTCTCGGTAAAGGTAGGATCAGGATCTCCGCAGTTGACCACCGGGATCTCCAGTTTCAGTGCCACCCGTATGGCCACATGAGAGTTCACGTCATCGATGGTCCCCAGGATGGCCCAGGCACCTTCGTCGTGCATCTTCACTACCTCGTTTGCCGCAGCCCCCCATAATCCCACATCATTGTGGGGCATCACCTTAAATGGCAAGCCTTTGTAGCCGCCGTTTTTATTGGCTTCCTCCGCGGCGAGCATGGCCCCTTGCAACAGCTGATTGCCCTGGGGTGCCAGTACATCTCCCTCCAGCGGGGCCAGGACGCCGATCCGTACTTCCTCCAGTCCGGCAGGTTCGGGCTTTTCCCGCCCTGCTCCGGTGAAGGGCTGTGGCTCATGGAAGTGGTAGATGTAGGCATCCTGATAATTTCCGTACGGCAGCATTTCGCTGGGTGTTTTGCCGTAGTTGTCATCCTTTTCAATGTACCTCTGAGCCCCTGCATCCTGGAGGAAAATGAATGTCCCGGCCAGAATCACTGAAATCGCCAGCAGGTGGATTTTTTTTACAATCATCTTGTCTTGGTTATTTAATTCTGGTTCCGCGGCTCAGGCCATAGGAGGTGGCCACCCAGATGGTGTCATCATCCTGAAAATCCACTCCGATCGTAAAGTTGTGGGCAATACCGGTGGACGAAGACTCCTCCCGGACCTGGCCGTCCTTCCAGTAGATCCGCTTTCCCCCGTTATTATCCGTCTTCTGGTAGGTAAGCCACTCCTCGCTGTTAAAAGCACTCAGTCCCTCATCGGTGCAGAGATAAACCACATCGCCCCGGGCCCTCAGGAAGTTGATGAAATTGCTGGCCAGGCCGCTGTCATGGTCAAAATACCCGTTCCAGCGGGTTCCGTCATAGCGGCTCATCCCAAAATAGGTGGCCACCCAGAGAATCCCTTCGTCGTAGGAGACAGCGGTGGTGATGTCGTGGACCACGCCGTCGTTGGGAAAGAGATCAATTTCCATCTCCCCGTCCGGATCGATATAGTCGCGAAAGGTCTGATTCTCTTTCTGCCACTCGATCACCCCGCCGCCCCAGGCGGCGATCCACACTTTATTGTCACCCGCGCACACGCTGTAAGTCCATGGCTCATGCATGGGGGCATTGCGTTCGGTATAGATGGCCCATTTTTCGGAATAGGTGTCATAATGCCCGGCACCTCCGCCGGTGGCGCACCAGACATCTTTTCCATCGCAGGCCACCGAGTAGATCACATCATTGGCCAGTCCGCTGTTGAACTGGGTAAAAGTTTCGAAATGTCCGCCCGAATAGCGGTTCATCCCACCCAGGGTGCCGATCCAGACATCACCCGTCAGGTCGCTGACATCGATGGCCAGCACCCCCGGATGGGCCAGGCCGTCTTCCACGGTGAAGGTTTGGAACTGGTCATTCTCATAGAGAACCAGGCCATGGGAGGTACCGATCCAGACCCGGTCCCCGTCGGCCCGCACGCAATAGATCTTATTGGCCGGCAGTCCGTCTCTGGTGGTAAAGGTCTCCCAGTTCCCGAACTCCGGAATGGGAGTTGTCTTTTCCCCGTCGGGTTCATGGCCCAGAAGTGCCAGCGGCAATACCATCAGTATACTCAGGGAAATTATTGCTTTTCTCATTTCTTGGACTTTTTATTTTTTTTGGATAGGCTCGCTTCATATACCCTGGCCTCTTCAACATAATAGCTGGCATCACGGATCGATTTCAGATATTCCACCAGGTCGTTCAGCTGGTCCTTCATCATGTCATTGGCCACCCCGTGTTCATCAAATTCGCTGTATTCGGTCCAGATCTCCTCCAGGGTCTGCGCCTTGCCGTCGTGAAGGTAGGGCGGACTTTCATAAATATTGTTCAGCTGCGGAACATCAAATTTCATGGGATCGTCCGATTCGGCCAGAGTACCCACATCCGTCATCTCCATATTGGTAAAAAAGGGTGGGGGATGACAGGTCTGGCATCGATTATCCTCCGGGATCTCGTTGCCGAAATTGTCATGGGTGCGGTAGAAGATCTCCTTTCCCCGTTGCTGGGCCGCGGTCAGCTCCCCGTTGGGATTGTACCGGAGGTTGGGCGGATTTGGAATGCCGGTGATAATGTAGGCCACCAGCGCATCCAGCTCCTTATGGGTGAAGGCCTCGTTACGTGTCAGGATGGTGGAGAAGCGCATACCGTCCTGTTTGTAGATGGTCTGGTTCTTTCCGTTCCATTTATAGGGAGGAATGTCCCCGATATCGCGAAGAGTCTGTACATTGGCCAGGTTGCGTCCCATATCTGTTCCTGCCATGTTATATACCAGTCCGTCTTCATGGGCATCGGGGTGACAGGTGTAACAGGCGTATTGATTCTGAAACGTACCCTTGGCGTTATTCAGGACCTGCCGTCCGTGCCGGGCCACGGTGATTCGCCGGGGTCCTTTCAATCCGATGGTCTTTAACGTTTCCAGGCTTTCGGTATGGATCACTGCAATCCGGTCGTTCAGCCGCTCGGCCACGTAAAGCAGTTTACCATCGGGGGAGAGCACCATCCCCTTGGGATTGTGTCCGGTGGGGATTCGGCCCAGTACATAGCGACTACTGAGGCCCAGATGATTAGCGTAATCTTCCAGCTCCTCATCGGGTGCTTCTGCCAGGACTCTCCGAACTTCATCCAGGTCGATGGCCGTGATCCGGTCCACCCCTCCGTGGGAGACAAAAGCCCTCTTTCCGTCGGGGGTGATCACCAACCCAAAAGGATCGGAGAAGAAAGCATTGGGTTCATCCAGCAGGAGCTGCACCATCCGCCCGCTTTCCCTTTCAATGATTCCCAGACCCTCGGTCATCATCCAGCCCCGCTCGATCTGAACGGCGGGGATCAGGTTCTTGGGGCGGATCAGAGTGGCAATGGCCAGGTCCCCGGAAGGAGTGACCCGGACCGTCTCCATGATGTAAGCGTCCTGGAACAATCTCCGGTCCGTGACTCTTTGATACCGGGTATTGGCGACAGTCATTTCGGTGAGCGGATGGGTCATATGCGGAACCTCTACGCTGCGGCGGCTTGAAACATACACCTCGTTTCCGTCCGGGGCCATGGCCGCGGAAACCGGGTTGTTTCCGGCCACCAGCCTTCTTCGCTCCTTCAGATTTTCCAGGTCAAAGACCGAAAGATTATTCGAATAGGAATTGACACACCAAAGGTGTTTTCCATCGGGACTTATCACCATGCCTGCCGGGCCCGCTCCCCCCCGCAGGGTGTCAACCACGGTCAGGTTCTCCAAATCGATACGGTAAATATTGTCAGCCCACTGGTTGCTCACATAGGCGTACCTGTTTTCCTGGTCCAGGATCACCGTGTGGGGTCTGTAACCCACCTCCATCTTTTTAAGGATTTTCGTGGATTCCACGTCCACGACCACCAGTTCGTTGGATTCCTGCCCTACTACGTAGAGGGTTTGACCATCCTTTGAGATGTCCAGTTTGTAGGGTGATACATAGGTCTCATTCATCAGCCTGGCAACGGTATTGTCTTTCTGGGTGTAGACATGGCAGCGCCAGCATGCGATAGGATGATCCTCCACCGCAGTCATATAGTTGACATGGCCACGGGCCCATTTTCCACCGAAAATAACCACTGCACCGATGGCCGCTGTCAGAATTCCAATGATCAAAGGGCCTACTACTCGTTTCATCTAGTTCCTCTTTGCTTCATGACTTGTTAGCTTTTCTGAACCTGTTATTAATAATACCGGCTCCTCTTTAACGGCATGAGGTTGATAGTTCCTGGGTGCCAGCTCCGGATCTGCATGGCATCCGGTACACGCCCTTCGTTCATTGGGCCTCAGGTAGATCCAGTCGGAGGGTCCCCGGATCACCTCGCCCAGGGCGTTGAGCGTTTCCAGCCTGTAGGGCGTATCGGCATCCAGTTTCATATAGACGGAACCATCGTCTTCAGCCTCTATCGACGATAGTTCACCTTTCAGGGTGAAGATCCGTACCCTGTCGGCCACACTGTCGCCGGTAATACCCGAATGGACAGGCAGCATGGAGTGATTAATATCCTGTGTCATCAGCAGGGCCGTCGGGTTCCCCGGATCCACCGGGCTCGGAAGGATCCTTGGACGTGGATCCACGGCAGCAATACGCACCGGTTGGACCAATGGCCTTTCTACAGGAAAGAGTGGTTCGGGGGCCTCCCTCCTTACGGGATCGAACCGGTAGATCCCATACAGATTGCTGCTGACCGCCATATAACTGACCAGAAGGGTGCTGTCCCTTTCCGCAGCGACCGAGTGGAAACTGCCTCCCAGCGATCCGGAAAGATTTTCAAAGGTATGGAGCGGTCTCCTGTGGAGGACCCTGCTCAGCTGGCCATCGCTGCTGATATAATAAATATGCCCGTCGGGTGATTCTGCTCCCCCGCTCCTGGGCAGCAGCCCCCCCTTCCCGGCAGAATAGAGTTCCGACTTGGAGCCATCGGGCCTCATGATCATCAGCCGGGGCTCTGAAGCTTCCGGAAAGACCTGGGTGCTGGAATAGAGCACACGACCTTCCATGAGCACTCTGGAATAGGTGTCCCATGCCGGATTATGGGTCAGCTGTGTGAGGCAGCAACCGTCCATCCTGCATTTCCAGAGGTTCAAAACTTTTTGCCCGTTCAACATACCCTCTCTGGTGAAAACCACGCTGCCATCCGGAAGAGAGGCCGGATAAGTGCAGTTCTCATTCACCTCTGCCACCCGGCTGATTTCTTCCTCTTTCAGGTCCAGAACCCAGATCTGCCAGGGGTCGGTTTCCTCTTTCTTTCCCTGGAAATAGAGGTACCGCCCTTCGTGCGAGAGTGAAGGAGAGGCGGAGCTGTAAAAGCCTTCCACCAATCCGGCAGCCTTTTTCTCAGGGCGTTCCGGATCGAGCATCACCAGGCGTGCTCCCTCCAGTGACTCTGTGTTATTCTGCAGCTCCACCGCGATGATACTTCCCTCATGCTTCACTCCATTGCAGGAGATCAGTACAGCTGTCATCGCAGCGTAAAAGGTGATCGTTCCCAGCTTTATCATTCTTCTCTGATTATCATTCTTCTCTGATCTTAAGGATCTGATTAACCTCCAGGTTCTCCAGGCGCTGGACCTTCCCTGAGGGCCATCGGATCTCCACAAAATCCACCCGTTCCGCTTTGGCCAGTCCAAAATGCATCCGGTGGTCGTTCTGCGACAGGTAGCCGGTGGTACTGCGCCGGACACCCACCTGCTCTTTTCCACCTGCCGACAATTTTACCAAAGCGCCGATGGCATCCCGGTTACTGACGGTGCCTTCCAGATCGAAAGTGATCCAGTTGTTCTCATTACCGCGGTTATTGCGAAGAAATACACCGTAGTCATTCAGGTTTACCACATATCCGTCCAGGTCGCCGTCGTTGTCGTAATCACCGAAACAGGCTCCGCGCCCCACATTCTCGGCCTGGAAATATTCACCCAGATCCACGGATACATCCTCGAATTTCTCCCCGTCGATATTAGCAAAGATCTGGTCTTCCTGCCCGTAGAGGTGTTTCAGTTCGCCATTGGCCTTAAAGAGGTCCACGTCCCCGTCGTTGTCGTAATCGATAAAGGAGGAGGACCAACCCACGTGCTGCGCCGCGGCCATGCTGATCCCCGACGGATAGGCCATATCACGGAAGACTCCTCCGCCCTGGTTCTGGTAGAGGGAGCAGTAGGTATCGTCCGACATAAAGACATCGATCAGGCCGTCCCCGTTATAATCGGCAAAGTCGACCGACATGGAGATAGTGGCCTCACCGGACTGGTTGAAGGCCATCCCGGTTTGGGTCCCGAAATCTTCAAAGCCCGTTCCTTCCAGATTGCGGTAGATATTGTTGACCATATGGTCGTTGGCCACGAAGATATCGACCCAGCCGTCATTGTCAAAGTCGGCGGCTCCAACCCCCATGGCCCGGCCATCCGGGTTGACGATCCCCATGGCTTCGGTGACGTCCTCAAACCTGTTATTGCCCAGGTTATGGAAGAGATGATCCACCTGCCCGTCATAGGCCATGGGGCCGGGGAAGCCGTCGGGAGCATAGTAATACCCGTAATCGGGGTCGTAATCTATGTAATTTCCTACATAGAGATCGATGAACCCATCGTTGTCGTAATCGAACCAGACCGCACCGACACTGCACTGTTTTCCCTCCACGCCGGCTTTCTGACTGATATCGGTGAAGGTTCCGTCGCCGTTGTTCAGGTAGAGTACGTTGGGGCCGAAATTGGTCACATAGATCTCCGGATAACCGTCGTTGTTGATATCCCCGACCGTCATTCCCATTCCGTATCCGGTATGTCCGACCCCGGCCTTCTCCGTGACATCCTCGAAGGTCCCGTTGCCGATGTTCCGGAACAGTTGATTTTTATGATCGCTCTCCCCGTCGGGCTCACCCTCGCTCAATCCCTCGGTGTAGGATCCATTGCTCATGTAGAGGTCCAGATACCCATCCTGGTCGAAATCGAGGAATACGGCTCCTCCGCCCACGGTTTCCACCAGGTTGTCCATGTGGTGGTCACCGACGCTGTGCCGGAAGAGCACCCCGTTCGCGGGCGAGATCTGTTGGAAGAAATCACCGTTACTTTCAGGCAGTTGGACAACAGGCTGTTGCTCATTGGACGATGGGGAGGAACATCCCCAAAACAGCAGGGTAAAAGCAATTAAAACTGAAGGAGGTGCGGTTTTCATCCGTTCCAGAGTAGTAGTTTCAGCGTTTAAATATAAGAAACGTGGCAGGAAATTGGATTTCATATGTCCGGTGAATAGTGTTAAAAAAACCTAATTCTCCAGGGATCTGGAAGGCAGGGACCCCTTTTTATGCCTATTGTCAGGTGAAAATCCACTGCCCTGGGTGAGGAGCAGATACCGGTCGATTTCCGGACCATCGAAGCTCTCCGCCGTTCCGTCGGACCACTGCACCTCTACCCGGTCGATGCGGCTCCAGTTGCCCAGTCCCACCAGCAGCCTGGGGTCGCTGTTGGTCAGATAGGCATTCGTCCACTGGTTCACCCGTACGATGTGACGGTCGCCATGATAGATTCTGACAGTGGCCCCGATGGCGGCTGCAGGCCCCTCCGCTCCACGGAGCGTCATCCCGATCCAGTGGTTCCCGTTATCCAGATCGTTCCGGAGCAGAACTGCATCGGCCTTCAGGTCCACATGAGAGATGACCAGGTCCAGGTTTCCGTCGTTGTCGTAGTCCCATGTGGCTGCGGCGCGGCCCGATCGCTTTTCAGCAAAATAGTCGCACCGCGCCTTTCCCACATCGGTGAAGCGGCCCGTACCGTCATTTTCCAGCAGCAGTGGATATTGCAGGATCAGCTCCTCGGCAGTACCATTGGCCGAGAAGATATCCAGGTCCCGGTCGTTGTCATAATCGAACAATAGTGAAGCCCACTGGCCTTTCCCGGAGAATGCGGCTTCGATACCGCTCTGCCCGGTCATATCCTCGTAGGTACTGTTTCCCCGTTTCCGGTAGAGTGCTCCGTAACGCAGGTCGGGCACCAGCAGGTCCAGCAGACCGTCACCGTCCACATCCCCGGGGGCGCCATGCATGGAACCGGTGCCTTGTCCATGGCTGTTGACTGCTACGCCGATCTCTACGCCGATCTCTTCGAATGCTCCTCCTCCATCATTGCGGAACATGAAATTGGCCTGATGGTCATTACCCTGAAAGAGGTCTGGATCCCCGTCTGCATCAAAATCAAAAACTGTCAGTCCCATGCATTTGGAATCGGGGTAGCAGAGTCCCAGTGGGCGGGTGACTTCCCGGAAAGTTCCGTCGGGCATCTGCCGGTACATCAGTGAGGCCTGACCGGCATACTCCGAAGGATGGGGCATCATTTCAGGGGTGGTGGGGGAGACGTAGTTTGGGTCGAACGCCAGAAAGTTTCCGACAAATACATCCAGGCGACCGTCCAGGTCGTAATCCCAGAAAGAGGCACCCACGCTCCATTTGACGAACCCGTTGAGACTGTCAGGGCCCTGGAGTCCCAGGGATGCAGTGATGTCGGTGAATGTGCCGTCCCCGTTGTTCTGATAGAACCGGTTGGGACCATAATTCAGCAGATAGAGGTCCTCGTCTCCGTCTGCATCGTAATCCACTGCCCCGGCAGCCATGCTCCAGTGCCGGTCATCCAGTCCGGCCAGTGCCGCCACCTCCTCGAAGGTGCCATCTCCCCTGTTCCTGTAGAGACTGTTGGGGGTGTTCTCGAAGATCCGTCCATGGTCGTCCGAAATCCCCTCCAGCCACGTTCCGTTCATCAGGTAGAGGTCCATATGCCCGTCACCGTCATAATCGAATATCGTGATCCCCGAGCCGCTGCTCTCCATGATATTCTCGTAGGTGGTGTCGCCGAAGTTATATAGAAAGTCAACTCCGGCTTCGGAAGTCACATCGGTGAAACCTGTATGGATTCGATGGCAGGAAAAAAAAGAGATGAAAAACAATCCGCACGCCAGTATGGAGCTGGCCCCTATCCTCCACATACACCTTCCTTTTAAGGCGTTAAATATAAGGAAAGGAATTTAATTGATGACAGATTTTCTTAACTTGGACCACCTAAAAGCCTTGGCTATGGCCCCTGATAAGAATTCCGGAAAAGTAGAGATCCAGAGCAGCGAGGTCGAAGATATGCTCGGACGGGTTCCCGGATGGATCACCCGCAACGGGATCCTCCTGTTCCTTTTCCTGCTGGCGCTGCTGCTTTTCAGTAGCTGGGTTTTCCGCTACCCGGATGAAAAGCGCGCCCCCATCGTGGTCACTTCGGTCAATCCCCCGGCCGACCTGGAGGCAAGGACCACCGGTAAAATTACCCGGCTTCTGGTAACTGATAATGAAGTGGTGAAGGCAGGAGATATCCTGGCAGTTCTTGAAAATCCTGCCTCATTCGATGATGTCATACAACTCAAGTCCGGACTCTCCTTCCTGGATACCCTGGCCCTGGCGGATCTGAATGAAGAGCTGCCGGAACTTCAGAATGTCCGGTTGGGAACCATCCAGGCCGATTATTCCATTTTCCTGAAATCGTACCGGGATTTTATGGAGTTCAAACGGATCGACTATCACCAGCGGAAAATCGAAACGGCCCGCAACGAGCTGTCGAAACAACGGGATTTCACAAGGACACTGAATGAGAGGACAAGGATCCAGGAGCAGGCTTATGAACTGGCTCTTAGGCAGTTCAACAGGGATGCCACGCTCTACGAGGAGGGGGTCATTTCACCCTCTGACCTGGAGGAATCCCGGTCCCAGATGCTGCTGGAGCGAAACAAGAGCCAGGAAATCGTCAGCATGATCGCAGAAAATAACATCAACATTGCCCGCACCGAAAATCAGATCCTTGACCTGGAACTGAGGCAGCAGGAGGAGCGGTCCCAGATCCTGAATACCCTGGAGGAGTCGTTTAATAATCTGAAGGCTGCTTTATCATCATGGGAACAGAATTACCTGCTGGCAGCCCCCATCGATGGTGCCGTCAGTTTCACCCGGTTCTGGAGTGAGAACCAGAATGTGAAAGCAGGGGATAAGGTGCTGACCATCGTGCCTGGTGAATCAGGGTCCCTGATCGGAAAGATCCGTCTCCCCATGGAGGGGGCGGGGAAGGTGAATGTCGGCCAGCAGGTCAATATCCAGTTCGACAATTTTCCGCATCTGGAATACGGCATGGTGAAAGGCTATGTGAGCAACAAGTCGGAGGTGCCGGATGATGATACCTACACGGTGGAGGTGGAACTTCCTGCCGGGTTGCGCACCTATTACGACACGGAAATTCCGTTCAGCCAGAACATGCAGGGGCGGGCAGTGATCCTGACCGATAAAAAGCGCATGCTGGAGCGGGTCCTGAATCCCCTCAGGTCCGCGTTTACCAGACAGGTCGAAATGTGATCACACGAAATGCACTGGTATCCCTGATTATTCTGCTGGCCGGACTGGCAGCAGGTTTTCTGGCGTCCAGGACAGTGGAAGATACCCTGGCCCCGGAGGTGCATGAAAAGGATCTTTCGGAGCTTACCAGGCGCTATCCGCAGCCCGATTCCGGTTCCATGGCGATCCCCCTGAGAATGGTCGATATGGGCGGTGTGGGTATCACCCCCGATACGTTGAAGTGGGGGAATAACTACAGCCACCATACCCATCTGTTCGAGGAGGTGTTTCTGGCAGGTCCGCCCTATATCGATACCACTGCTTTCCGGAGCGAACTGGCAAAGTGGAGCCTGTTTTCCGGCCAAATGAGGGCCTATGGATTCAATGCGGTGAGTGTGCCCTGGTTCCTGGAGTTGATCAATTTCGACCAGGTGGAGAACGGGAAGCAGATTTACGGGGATGCGAGTCCCTACCGGATGAGGCACCGGAACCTGAAACCTATGATTCTTCAATGGATGCAGCTGGCTTCGGACAGCGGACTGGCCACCTACCTTCAGACCGACATGGTGGCACTGACCTCGCCGCTCAGGAGCTACCTGGAGCGCCGCTTCGGTTCGCTGGATACGGAAGATCCTGAATTCTGGGGGGTATTCCGGATGGGGCTGGAGGAGATCTTCAGGAACTATCCCCGTGTGGAGGGTTTGATCATCCGAATCGGAGAGGCGGGTACCGTATACAACCAACCGGGTTGGGATTATACCAGCGAACTGGCTGTCAGGACCGGCAGGGGTGTTCAGCTCATGCTTTCGGCATTTCTGGAAGCGGCCGAACACTTCGACCGCACGATTATTTTCAGGACCTGGTCGGTGGGCGTGGGCGAGGTGGGAGACATGCATACCGATCCGGAGACCTATCGACAGGTACTGGGACCTATCCGGTCAGATCACCTGGTGATTTCCACCAAGTATGGCAATGGAGATTTCTACAGCTGGCTGCCACTGAACCGCACACTTTTCACCGGTGACCATCGCAGGATGATGGAGTTTCAGGCCAGAAGAGAGTTTGAGGGATTCGGATCCATGCCAAACTTTGTGGGATCTCTGCATCAATCGGCCCTGCAATCGGCCCTTCATTACCGGGGGGTGCTGGAAGGAGCATGGGTATGGACCCAGAGCGGCGGACCCCTGCGGGCGGGTCCGCTCAGTCTTTACCCGTTCACTGGATTTAATACGGTGACAGACCTGAATGTATACGCTTCCGCCAGACTGCTCAACGATCCCCATGTATCCATCGACTCGGTCCTGTATTCCTGGACGGCATCAAGGTTCGGGAATGATTCCCTTTTGCTTGCCCATCTGACCCGTTTTTTCCTCCAGTCACACGGAGTGCTGCGGTATGGGCTGTACATAAGTGATTTTGCCAGATATGACATCAGGGCCCTTGGTCTGGAACCGCCTCCCATGCTTTGGATCTTTGAGTGGGACATCCTGGGGGCTTCCAGTTCCGTTTTCAGCCAGATCTACAGGGTCACCCGTCAGGACCTTGACCGGGCCATAGGGGAGGGGTTCCAGGCAGTCAGGGGAGCCATCGGCATGAAAGACCTTTTGCTGGAAGTGCGCGACAGAGTGGAGACCAACCGGCCCGAGTTCGATCAGCTGATCCGCTCCATCGATTATGAGATCGAGGTCCTGCGGCTGCTCGATTACTACCGGCGTTACATGCTTCAATTCTATCACTGGCTCGACACAGGCGATCCGGAAGCATTATCCACCCACAGCCTGGCCATGGGACAGTTCCGGGCAGTGATGGATTATCATGTGGAAAAGTATGGGAACGATTTGAATACCATAGGATTCCAGTTCAATGAAGCCAAACAGGGAATGGAAGTGGCTGAAAACAGCCGCCATGCTGTTCGCTGGAGCAGATTTGCACTGGGTTTGATCCTTTTTCTGGTGATCCTCGGGATACCGGGAGCAGTCCGTGACCGGGCTCACCTGCGGTTTTCAGGCACCCTCCTTTTTGATTCCCTGTTCAGGCCTTACCGGATCAACGGGATGCGTCACTACCATGGCACATGGAGGTTGGCTGTGATGATGTTCCTTCTCTACCTGCTTTCACTGGTGGCGTTCTCATCTTTCAGTTCCATGGTTTTTCCTGTGGCGGTCGGCACTCTCGGGTTGCTGTTCCCGTTTTTGCTGGCCCTGCTGGCCCACTCCGGAAGAGATTACCGGAAGATCTGGATCAGCCTGATGGCTCCGAAGCTGTTGGTCATGATTCTCCTGCTCTCCGTGGTAGCGGTCCGGGGACCCATGCATTTCTGGTACCTCCTCTGGAGCTCCTCTCTCTTTCGGGCCATCTGGATTTCCATTTTCGGACTGCTTCTCTTCAGAAAGTTTCATATCTACCTGATACTATCCAGACAGTGGAGCAGAAGGAACCGTTTGGGTTCAGCGGCCATGTGCCTCCTGGTCCTGGGCATACAGCTCTTAATCCTGGGTGCGGCCATTCAGCTATACGGACTGGAGAACTCGCTGACCCGCCTGAACGATGACCTGTTGGTTCTCCCCGGCGGACTCTCCAGGATCATGGGGATCACCATCCATCTGGGAATCCCTGAGGCACTGCCTTTATGGATCATCTACTTCTCCCTGTCCCTGGTGGTGGTTTCACTGATTGTTTTTTGGTTCAACCGGCGTTCATACCGCACGATTAGTGCAGTTGGTCGCAATTGATCATCTGCTGCGAATTGGAGGATTTCATTCCAGAAAGTGGCAATTCTTTTATAACTTTCGGCGTTATTTGTGGTAATACTCTGAATCATATACCATGTCAAATATTCGCAGTGGTCTCTATATCGGGATTCCCCTCCTGCTTGTAGCCGGTGTTATCGCTCTGGTTTTCCTGCCTTTTCGCTCGGATGTTTCTCTGAGACAGGAGCTCCAGGTGGCAGAGGTGGAACTGGGCAGGGTGATGCGTTCTTTTCCCGGGGAGGGAGTGGTGGAACCTCAAAGCGAAGTGATCATTTTGAGTCCTGCCTCCAGTATTATCAAGGAGATCCTGAAAGAGGTGGGCAGCTATGTGGAGGTGGGAGAACCCATCATTATCCTGGACCCCACTCCTATCCAGAACCAGATCGAAAATATCAGGGATCAACTGGAGGTAAAGCAGAATGCGCTGCGGAAAAACCGGTTGAATGCCAGGAGCACCAAGGTGGATCTGGACTATAACATGCAGGTTAAGAATCTTCGGATTGCCTCCCTGAAATCGGAGCTGACCGATCAGGAGCAGTTGCTGGAGGTGGGTGGGATCTCTCCTGCCCGATTCGAAAAGACCAGACAGGAACTGGAGCTGGCTGAAAAGGATCTGCTGATGCTGAAGGAAAAAAATTCCATCAGGCTGCAGCAGCTGGAAGCGGACGAAGAGGGGCTGAAGCTTCAGATCGATATGCAGGAAAAGGATCTGAATTCCAAGGAGGAGATGCTGCGGAAGATGATCATCAGGGCTCCATCCTCAGGAATCATTCTTTCCGCAAGAGGAAAGGTGGGGGAGATGGTCAAGGCCGACAACCTGCTGATTGAGATGTCAGACCTCACTAACTTTAAGATCAGAGGGAATGTGGATGATGACTATTCGGAGGAGGTGAAGACCGGCACCAAGGTGTATGTGAATATCGACGATCAGATGCTTACCGGATTTATAGGGACCGTTAGCCCTGTGATCCGGGACAGGAAGATCGAATTTGATGTCAATCTGAGGGAAAGCAGTCATTATAAGCTCAGGCCCAACCTGGCCGTGAATCTGGAGATCGTTCGACAGGAGCGGGACAGCGTGCTCAGGCTTCCCAACGGACCCGTCTTTGCCAGGGGACAGCAGCATACGGTATATGTACTGGAGGAAGAAGGCGCTTTTTCAAAGGATGTGCTGACAGGGATGAAGACCGAAGAGTTTGTGGAGATCACCGAGGGGCTGGAACCGGGAGACCGCGTGGTGCTGACCCAGATCTCCTCTCTGGAGGAGTTGGAGGAGTCTGAAATAAATGGATCCAGGTAGCATGCGCACATCCATCTTCAGCCTTGTTTATCTGCTAGGGGGAGCACTGCTTCACGCCCAGGACAGTGCCGCTGTGTCACTCAGCCTGCGCAACGTGGTGGATATGGCCATTTTCCAATCTTCCGCGGTGAAATACATACAGAACCAGGATGTGAATTACTACTGGCGATGGAAGAACCACCAGACCCGGTTTCGTCCTCAGTTAACCCTTTCCGGGGATTTACCCGATTTTGAGAACCAGACCAAACCGATCGTTCAGCCTGACGGCAGCATTGTATTTAATCAGGTGACCCAGTTGGAGACCTCCGCTCAGTTAGCCATCAGCCAGCCCGTCCCCATGTTGGGGTCCACGGTATATGCCGCCTCGGGCATCGTGCGTCTCCAGGACTTCAACAACAGCACGATAGGTTTTTCGGGTTATCCGGTCAGCGTGGGTATCTCACAGCCGCTGTTCGCCTATAACTGGATGAAATGGACCCGGCTGACCGAACCGCTGGTGTATAAAGAGGCACAGAAGCGCTTCCTGGAATCGATTGAGGAGATCTCCTACAACGCCACCGCTTACTTTTTTAACTTCCTGAAGATCCAGACTGACTTTACCCTGGCCGAAAGCAACCTGAGGAACAGCCGGGATAATCTGAAGATCGCACAGGTGAGGAGGGAGCTGGGAACCATCTCGGAAAACGATTATTCCCGTATCGAGCTTTCGGTTTTCAATGCCCGGAAGGCGTTGAACAATGCAGAGATCGACCTGAAAAATGCCGACTACCAGCTGAAAAAATACATCGGACTTGACCAGAACCAGCAGATCGAGCTGGTGATCCCTCTGGATATGTTCCTCTGGAAGGTGGATCCCGAAAAAGCGCTGGAGGAATCGCTGGAGAACAGGAAGGAAACGCCCCAGTTTGAGCGCAGGCTGATACAGGCCGACCGGGAGCTGACGCAGGCCAAGCGAAGCGCCGGAGTTAGTGCCACCCTGAACATGAGTTACGGAATCTCCAACAGTGCGGATAATTTTACCGGTATCTATGAACAACCCGAGCAACAGCAAAATGTAAGACTGGCGCTGAGCGTCCCCATTCTTGACTGGGGAAGGTCGGAGTCTCGGATAAAGCTGGCCGAATCGCAGCGGGAACTGGTCGTATATGATGTGGAGCAGGACCGGCAGGATTTCGAACGGCGGGTGATCGTACAGGTGGAGCAGTTTAACCTGATCAAGGTGCAGATCGAAACGGCCGAGGCTGCCGACAAGGTTGCTGCGGAAGGGTATCAGATAGCGCTGAAAAAATTCCAGAACGGGGAGATAAGCATCACCGATCTGAATATCTCCCTGGCAGAGAGGGAAGCTGCCAAAAGGGACTACATCCGTTCCATCGAGAATTACTGGGAGTCTTACTACCGGCTCAGGGAGGTGACGCTGTACGATTTTGAGTTCAATCAGAAGATACACTATACCAATCCCATGCTGTCCGACGAAAGTCTGTAAAGTCTGTAAAATCTGTAAAATCTGTAAAGTCTATAAAGTTAAATAATGATGAAGAAAGTACTACTGTTATTGGTGATCGGGATATTGGCCCCGATGATTCAGATGGAGGCCCAGGAGTGGGTGGAACTGTTCAACGGGAAGACCCTGAAGGGCTGGAAGAAGCTGGACGGGACGGCTGATTACCGGGTGGAGGATGGGGTGATCATCGGCACCTCCGAGACCGGGACACCCAATACGTTTTTGGCCACCAGGGAGGTCTACGGCGACTTTATCCTGGAATATGAGATGAAGATGGACCGGGGGCTCAACTCCGGGGTCCAGTTTCGCAGTGTAGCCACCAGGCCGGATGGTTCGGAGCGGGTAAACGGGTACCAGGTGGAGTGTGATGACCACGACGACCGGCCCTGGGCCGGCGGGATCTATGAAGAGGCCTCCCGAGGCTGGCTCTATCCCATGTCGTACAACATGGAGGTGACCGGTCACAATAAGAAAGGGGCGTGGAATAAGGTCAGGGTCGAGGCTGTGGGTCATACCCTTCGTACCTACATCAACGGGGTCAATTTCGCTAACCTGGTGGATGATCAGAGAAAGGAAGGATTTATTGCCCTTCAGGTACACGGGATAGGGGAGAATACCGATCTGGCCGGTAAGGAGATCCGGTGGCGGAACATCCGGATCCTGACCGGGGAGCCCGCGAAACATATGTGGACCGATAAGGAACTGTCGCCCGAGGTAAGTTACCTGACCAACCAGTTGACCGGGTATCAGGAAAGGATGGGATGGAAGCTCCTCTGGGACGGGAAGACCACCGAGGGGTGGAGGGGCGCCCGGCTGGACCATTTCCCTGAGAATGGGTGGGTCATGGAGGATGGCGTTCTGATGGTGGAGGCCAGCGGTGGAGCTGAATCGGCCCACGGCGGAGATATTGTCACCGTGAAACGGTATGGTGATTTCATTCTGGAGGTTGATTTCAGGATCAGCGAAGGGGCCAACAGCGGCATCAAGTATTTCGTCGATCCCGACCTCAATACCGGCGAAGGTTCAGCCATCGGCTGTGAGTTCCAGATCCTGGACGACCGGAAGCATCCCGATGCGGCCATGGGTGTGGAAGGCAACCGCACGCTCGCCTCCCTGTATGACCTGATCCCGGCAGATGCAGCCTACTTCGGAGAGGATAACCGGACTAAAAGGTTTAACGGTGTGGGCTCCTGGAACCGTGCTCGTATTGAAGTGAGAGGACCGAAGGTATCCCACTACCTGAACGGGGTCAAAGTGCTGGAATACGAAAGGGGCAACCAGATGTGGGATGCTTTCGTGGACTACAGCAAATATAAGGACTGGCCCAATTTTGGAAATGCTGAAAAAGGGCACATCCTTCTGCAGGATCATGGCGACCGGGTGAGTTTCCACAACATTCGGATCCGGGAACTTTAGAAAAATTCTATATTTGTTTTCCTACATCCAATACAGAGGACGTGCAGCATGGTGGAACAGATTATCATGAGAAGTGAGCCTCACGCTCTGAATAACTATGATTTTGATCACATTAAGCCCGCCTCGGGGAAATCCTTCCGGGACCAGGTGATCAGCTGTATCGAGCAATTATCGGAGTTTATCACCCGTGAAGAGCAGAGAGAGTATTTTATCACCCAGCAGAGTTTCTTCATCTCGGCAGGAACCAGTTCGGAGTATGAGGAGCGTTCCAACCTGATCAGAGAGCGGCTGCAAACCATGTGCGGGGCACATCTGCCGGCCACCAGTATCGTTGCACAGACTCCCGCTTCCAGCTGTGATGTAGTGCTTGAGCTGATCTGCACCAGGCTTTCAAGGGAGAAAGAGGTGATCTACAAGTCCTACGATAACACCGGATATACGGTGGTCAGGTATCCCGGTTTCAAGTCGGTACACTGCGCCGGATTAATGGGTGATCCCGGGGATTCGGTGTACGATTCCGCTGTCAAGGCCTTTGATAAAGCCCTGGGTATCCTGGAAACGGAGGGCCTCAGGATTGATCACATCATTCGCCAGTGGAATTACATCGAGCAGATAGCCCGGGTGCCTCATATGAATGGTGAGCAGCAGAATTATCAGATTTTCAATGATGTCAGGGCACATTATTACGATAAAGGACAATTCAGGTTCGGATATCCGGCCGCTACCGGTATTGGTATGAACACCGGGGGGGTGATCATCGATTTTATGGCCATCTCCGAATCGGCGCAGGTGAAGATCAGGCCCATCGCCAATCCGGGTCAGATCGATGCACACCGCTATTCTGGCAAGGTTCTGGAAGGAACCTCTTCGGAAAAGTGCACTCCCAAATTCGAACGTGCGAAAATGGTCGTGGTCGATAACAGCCACCGCTATATCTACGTGTCGGGGACTGCTTCCATCCTCGGGGAGAAGACCATGCACGAAGGGGACGTGGAGAAACAGACCATGACCACCATTGATAACATCAACAACCTCTTCTCTGAAAGGAACCAGCAGGAGATGGGGGGCCGTTTCGATATGGAAAAGGTCCGGTTCTCCCACCTGAGGGTGTATGTGAAACATATGGACGATGTCCCTGCAGTAAAGAAGATCTGTGAATCGCGGCTGCGCTGCAAGTCCATCCTTTTCCTGGAATCGGATGTGTGCAGGGAGGACCTCCTGGTGGAGATAGAGGGAGTCTTCACCATCTGATCCATGCAAAGAAAGTCCCTTTATGGTATATTGCTCCTGGGATTCATTTTGCTCCCGGGAAACTCCTGTCAGAAACCATCTGCTGGTGCTCCGGCTGATTACCCCATCCAGCCGGTCGATTTTACCCGGGTACAGCTGACCGGTGGATTCTGGACCCGGTGGGTGGAAACAGTCACTGAGAAAACGATTCCCGCTTCCATACAGAAATGCCGGGAAACCGGTCGCATCGACAACTTCATTTTTGCAGCCGGTGTCAGGGAGGGCAAATTCAGGGGAAGATTTGGTTTCAATGATTCGGACCTATTCAAGATCATGGAGGGGATGGCCTACAGCCTTGCTCTGAAACCCGATCCCCTCATGGCAGCATCCCTGGATACCCTGGTGAGCTATGTGGCCGGGGCCCAGGAACCGGACGGTTACCTCTATACGGCATGGACCCTGCAGGCCAATGAATACAACGATTTCGCATGCTGTTCCTATCATCCAGAAGGAAGGTGGATCGGTACAGCCGGGGCAAGCCATGAACTTTACAACATGGGCCACATGTATGAAGCGGCGGTGGCCCACTACCTGGTTACCGGAAAGAGGGATTTCCTGGAGGTGGCCCGCAGGAGTGCCGACCTGGTTTACCGGGTGTGTATCACCGGGGGGAATGATTACGTGCCCGGGCACCAGGAGATTGAGATCGGACTGGTGAAGCTGTTCAGGGTCACCGGAGACCGCCGCTTTCTGGAGCTTGCCAGGCATTTCCTGGATATTCGGGCTGAGGCTTCCCAGGGGGAGTATTCCCAGGCGCATCAGCAGGTTACGGAGCAATCCAGGGCTGTCGGACATGCAGTCAGAGCCAATTATATGTACAGTGCCATGGTCGATATAGCGGCTCTGACAGGCGATACAGCCTACCTGGGCGCAACAGGCCGAATCTGGGACAATGTGGTCTCTACCAAGCTTTCCATTACCGGCGGCGTTGGTGCCAGTCACCGGGGTGAAGCATACGGGGTGGAATATGAACTGCCCAACCATCCCTATAACGAAACCTGTGCTGCTATAGCCAATGTTTACTGGAACCACCGGATGTTCCTGCTTCACGGCCGGTCCAAATACATGGATGTGGTCGAGCGGACCCTTTATAACGGATTGCTTTCAGGGCTCTCCATGGACGGAACCCGCTTCTTCTATCCCAATACCCTTCAGCACGATGGCCGGACCGGATTCAACCGGGGGGTGAACGGACGTTCCCCCTGGTTTGATTGCTCCTGCTGTCCTTCCAATCTTTCCCGTTTCATCCCCTCTGTGGCGGGCTATGCTTATGCGGTGAAAGATGACCGGGTTTATGTGAACCTGTTCATGAACAGCAGCGTTTCCCTGGAGACTGCCCATGGGGTGCTGAGGCTGACCCAGGAGACTCGATACCCCTGGGACGGACAGGTTGAACTGGCAGTACAAAGCGAGGTTCCAGTGAACGCACGGCTTTATATCCGTTATCCCGGCTGGGCACGAAACAGGCCGGTCCCTTCGGATCTGTTTAGTTATGCGGATAGCTCCGGTTTTCAGATTTTATGTGAAGTGAACGGTAAAGAGACTTCTCCCCGGGTACGGGAAGGTTTCATCGTGCTGTCAAACCGGTGGAAGAAGGGGGACCGGATACGTATCATCTTTCCCTTTCAACCCCGTCTGGTTTCCGCTCATCCACTGGTAAAAGAAAAGAGAGGGCTGGTAGCCGTGGAGTATGGCCCGCTGGTCTATTGTGCAGAACAGGCGGATAACCGGGTCGATGTGCTGAAGGCTCAGCTGAACGGAGCCGGATCCTTCGCGGCAGAATTCAGGCCCGAACTGCTGGACGGGGTGAATATACTGGACAATGGCTCACTGACGCTTGTCCCGTATTACTCCTGGGCCAACCGGGAGATGGGAAGGATGAACGTATGGTTCAGGCAGGTCTCCGGGGATCAGGAAAATGACGTTGAGCTTATCCGGTAGTTCATATTTCGCTTTTTTCTTACCTTGAAACTGAAATCTAATCCACCTTCCCATGAAATTGAACCTGGCTATACTTCTGTACGTCGGACTGCTGGCAGCCTGCGATTCCAATGAACCCATGAAAGTTTTCATTTATACGAAGAACGGCGAAGGGTACGTACATGACAACATCCAGGCGAGTGTGAGTGCCCTGCAAAAGATATGCGCCTCCGAAGGGATCCTTTGCAGTACCGGCGATGACCCCTCCATTTTCATACCGGACAAACTGGCCTCGTTTGATGCGATCGTTTTTTCCAACACCAACAATGAAGCATTCGACACTCCTGTCCAAAAAAAGGCATTTCAAGAATATATCCGCAACGGTGGAGGTTTTATGGCCATACATTCCGCCAATGCCTCTGAACGAGACTGGCCCTGGTACAGGGCCATGGTGGGGGGGAAGTTTCTGAGGCATCCGCCCCACCAGCAGTTTGATGTGATGGTGGTTGATCCCGAACACCCATCCACCGCGCACCTGCCCGGGAGATGGACTGTTACCGATGAATGCTATTTCTCCTATCAATTGAATCCTGCCATCCATGTTTTGCTGGCAGCTGATCTTTCCACCGTGGAGGATGAACAGAAGAATGCGTATCCCGGAGAGGTTTTTGACGGGCTGTTTCCACTCTGCTGGTGTCAACAGTTTGAAGGGGGAAGGCAGTGGTATACAGCCCTGGGTCATGATATCGGATTTTATGAAGACCCTGACTTCGTGCAACACCTGAGGGGAGGCTTGCAATGGGTGCTGGAGAACCATTAAATACCAGCAAGCCCCGGCAGGCGGAATGGGAAGCCTTTGTGGCACGCAGCCGGAAGACGCCGTACAATGCCACTGCCGATGAGAAGTTGCAGTTGATGGAACCCATCGATCAGCTGGATATCTATCAACTATAAACTGAAAACCCGATTCGATGGAGAAGAAGAGATTCAAACTACTGGAGAAACAGTACCTGATACCTTTTATTCTGATCACCTCCTGTTTTGCCTTCTGGGGATTCGCCAATGACATTACCAATCCCATGGTCAAGGCCTTCTCCAAAATATTCCTTATGAGCCCGGTGCAGGGTTCCCTGGTACAGGTGGCCTTTTACGGAGGCTACTTTGCGATGGCTTTTCCTGCAGCCATCTTCATCCGGCGTTTTACCTACAAAGCCGGAATTCTGGTAGGACTCGGTCTCTATGCAACGGGCGCACTGCTTTTCATCCCGGCCAGTGCCATGGGGGTCTATGCTCCCTTCCTGATCGCCTATTTCATTATGACATGCGGGCTCTCCTTCCTGGAGACCAGTGCCAATCCCTACATCCTTTCCATGGGGGCAGAAGAGACTTCCACCCAGCGACTTAACCTGGCTCAGAGCTTCAATCCCGTGGGTTCTATTATCGGAATGTGGGTAGCCGGAACTTTTATCCTTGCCCGGCTTAATCCGTTAAACACCAATGAACGGGCAGCATTGGGACCGGAGGATTTTGAAGTGTTGAAAATGTCCGAGCTGGCCATTGTCAGGTTGCCCTATGTGGCAATCGGGGTGGTCATTCTGGTATTATTCGTGATCATAGCCCTCGTCCGCATGCCCAGGAATGCCGGCAAAAGCCGTAGCATCGATTTCTTAGGAACCCTTAATCGCATTTTTAAAATCCCACGTTACCGTGAGGGTGTGTTGGCGCAGTTCTTTTATGTGGGAGCCCAGATTATGTGCTGGACCTTTATTATTCATTACGGGACCCGCTATTTTATGAGTCAGGGCATGGGTGAGCAGGAGGCCGAAGTGCTCTCCAACCAGTACAACCGGGTTGCGATGGTGCTGTTTATTGTGGCCCGGTTTATCTCGACCTTTCTGATGCGTTACGTCAGGCCGGGCCGGCTGCTTATGTTTTTTGCCATCGGTGGCTTTACGCTGGTTACCGGCGTGATTGCCTTCCAGGGGGTTTTCGGACTTTACTGCCTGGTGGCGGTCTCCTTCTGCATGTCCCTGATGTTTCCCACTATTTATGGGATCGCCCTGCGAGGTCTGGGGGAGGATGCCAAATTCGGAGCCGCAGGCCTGATTATGGCCATACTGGGCGGGTCGATAATGCCACCAATGCAGGGTGCCATTATTAAGCAGGGTACAATCCTGAATATGCCCGCTGAGAATGTCTCCTTTGTCATCCCGCTGATCTGTTTTGTTGTGGTGGCCATCTATGGATACAGAACCCGGACCTTTGCGCACTGATCCCGTGAGATTCATTGACAGCAATAAACCGCTGGGACGGACTGGTCTGGCAAATGACAATGTCCGGAACCGATGATATGAAACTATGGCTATTCCCATTAAATCGAAACATATGAAAAAACTGCTTATTGTTTTATGGATTCCGATAGTGTTGGTCGGATGCCGGCAGCAGGAGGAAATGCCCAATATTCTGCTGATCCTGGCCGATGACCAGTGCTTTAGTACCGTGCATTACCTGGGTAACAGGGAGGTGATCACTCCGACGATCGATGAACTGGCCCGGAGGGGAACTCAGTTTTCTACGGCCTACAATATGGGCGGGTGGAACGGGGCCATCTGTATTGCATCCAGAACCATGTTCAATACCGGCCGTTTCCTCTGGCAGGCACAGGCAGCAGATCGGGAGATGAGTCACCTGGCCGGTGCAGGCCATACCTGGAGCCAGGAAATGGAAGAGCTGGGCTATGAGACTTTCATGACAGGGAAGTGGCATGTAAAAATTGCTCCCGAAGAGATTTTTCGTCATGTGGGTACCGAACGCCCGGGAATGCCCGGAGATACACCGGAAGGGTACAACAGGCCCCTGGACAGGAACGATACCATATGGCAGCCCTGGGACCGGGAATTCGGAGGATTCTGGGAAGGTGGCACTCACTGGAGCGAGGTGGTGGCCACTGAAGCGCTGCAGTTCCTGGATACTGCATCACGTTCGGAAGATCCCTTCTTCATGTATCTGGCCTTTAATGCACCACACGATCCGCGTCAAAGCCCAAGGGAGTATGTGGAGATGTACCCCGCAGATGATATCCTCCTGCCATCCAGTTTTCTTCCCGAATATCCCTATAAAGATCAGATGGGTTGCGGGCCCTCTCTCCGGGATGAGCGGCTGGCCCCTTTCCCCAGAACCGAACATGCGGTAAAGGTAAACCGGCAGGAGTATTATGCGATTATCACCCATATGGATGCCCAGATCAGGCGGATCCTGGATGGGTTAAAAGAGAGGGGCCTGGATAAGAATACCTATATTTTCTTTACGGCCGATCACGGATTGTCGGTGGGGCATCATGGGCTCATGGGAAAACAGAGCATGTATGAACACAGCCTGCGTTCGCCATTGATCGTTACGGGGCCCGGAGTACCGGAAGGAGAAAGCAGGGAAATGCCGGTTTATATACAGGATATTATGCCAACGGCCATTGATCTGGCGGGAGGAGCGGTACCGGAGTATGTGGATTTCAACAGTATGTGGGAACTGATCAGCGGGGAACGTATCCACTCCTATTATCCTCGTTTATATGGTGCCTACATGGATCTGCAGCGAATGATCAGGGTGGGAGCGTATAAATTAATTGTCTATCCGCATGCAGGCGTCCGCCGTCTCTTCCACCTGGAGGAGGACCCGCAAGAGATCAGGGACCTGGCCGGCAGAAGTGAGCAGAAAGAGCGGGTCGACCGGATGTTCCTGCAGCTTAAGGAGCTGATGACAGCGATGGGAGATACTCTTGACCTGGACAGTTTCGAATGGATTTGATACCGGGTGATCAGGAGGCTTGCAGGTCCAGGAGGATTTTCAGAGTTCCACCGGGATCGGCCTCCAGCATTTCGAATCCCCTCTGAGTTTGGGACGCCGGCAGTATTCCGGTGATCAAGGCCTCCGGCTTCAGGTCTCCCCGGGAGAGGTGATCGATCGTTTCACGGAACTCCCCGTGGCTGACCCTGGAAGAGATGATTTTTCCCTCCTTCCAGATCAACTCTTTGAAGACTACTGGTGCGGGTTCATTTCCGAGACCCAGTACACAGACCGTCCCGGCGCCCCGGATGATTTGCACGCAACCCCTCACGGGGTTCACGATTCCCGGGATCTCGTTTGCATGTCCAACAGCCTCGAAAGCCACATCGACTCCCTTCCCGCTGCTCTCGTTCATGATCCGGGCTACCGGGTCCTCTTTTTCTGCATTGATGGATACTACATTCCCATAGTGTTCCGGCCCGATAGCCAGCCTTTCATCCAGCAGATCCACCATGAATACCAGTCCGTCGGTCACTGTCCGGACCGCTTCCAGTATGGCCAAACCCACCTTGCCGGATCCCCAGATCACCGCGGTATCATTTTTCTGAATTCCTGACCGGTTCTTGGCATGAAAGCCGATGCTCAGCAGTTCCACCAGTGCGGCGTGCTCATCGGGTACCGAGCCGGGTACCTTGTAGAGCATGGCCGGAGGAAGGGCAATATACTGGGCAAAACCACCGTCCAGGTCCACTCCGATCAGTTTTAGGCTGGTGCATGCCGGGTAATGCCCGCGCTGGCAGGCCGGACACTTTCCGCACCAGATAATTGGATCCGGTGCCACTTTTTCCCCGGCGCTGAAGTCCTTAACCCGGTTTCCGGCTTCGACAATGGTACCGGCAAATTCATGGCCCATTACCAGCGGAGTACTGGTTCTGGGGTGAAATTCACCTTTAAATATGTGCTGATCACTTCCGCAAATGCAGGCATAGGAGACACGGATCAGGACCTGGTCGGGCCCGCAGACCGGTTTCTCTGCTTCTTTCCACGCAACGTGATTGTACTGGGTCAGGACAGCAGCTTTCATTGGATTCCTGAAGGTTTGTGTTGATTTGACTGGATGAACTATGTAAAAATAGCCTATATATGACAAGCCGGCAAAAATAACATAGGAATCGGACAATTATCTGTGGGTTTTCATTGAGCATCACCTCTATTTTTGGAGTCAGATGAAAGCTGCCAACCACGCCTATCTTGATACAATCCTGCCTCAGGAGATAGCGAAGCCCGCCGGGCAATCTGGCTTGGTCAAAGCCTCAAACAGTCCCATAAACACTTTTGCCCTGGACCATAGGAAATATGATGGGGGGCGGGTTTTTTGTAGGATTTGTCTATTGGTTTATCTACCTGAGGCACCAGCCTTGAAACCGTGGAAAAGAGATCAGATCTGCAGGAAGGGCAAGTGACTTCCATCCATAAATAACCACATGTTTTACTGAACAGCACCGGCCTGAAGATCATTTTCATCTGATTGGATGATTTGGGAGACCCACATATTTCTTATACATTCACTACATGAGAACAATCAGATCAATCTCATTCCTTGTTTTAACCGGTTTGCTTTCAGGACTTTCTTTCAGCTGCAGCAATCGCACTTCCGACCAACCCAACGTGATCCTCATCATCACCGATGATCAGGGATACGGCGATCTGGCGTGCCATGGAAATCCATGGATCCGGACCCCGAACCTGGACCGCCTGGCATCCGAAAGCTGCAGGTTCACGGATTTCCATGCGGGGACTACCTGTGCTCCCACCAGGGCCGGACTGATGACGGGACGGAATTGCAACCGCGTGGGAGTCTGGCATACGGTGATGGGGCGTTCGCTTCTGAGAAAAGATGAAATCACCCTGGCGGAGATCTTCCGGGAGAATGGCTATTCGACCGGGATGTTCGGGAAATGGCACCTGGGTGATAATTACCCCTACCGGCCCCACGACCGCGGGTTTGATATGGCATACTATCATGGAGGCGGCGGGATTGGTCAGGTACCTGATTACTGGGGCAACGACTATTTCGATGATGTCTATTTCAGGAACGGAGAGCCCCGGCAGGATTCCGGGTACTGCACCGATGTCTGGTTCCGGGAAGCACTCAGATTCATCGAGGCCCACCGGTCCGAACCGTTTTTCTGCTACCTATCCCTCAACGCCCCCCACGGACCTTTTCATGTGCCGGACAGATTCGCGGATCCATACAGGGAAAATCCGGGGATCGTTAATCCCTCATTCTACGGGATGATCTCCAATATCGACGAAAATCTGGGGATCCTCAGAGAGCATCTGGTGCAATGGGGCATGGATGAAAACACCATTCTGATCTTCATGACCGACAACGGAACTTCCGCCGGTGTGCGCCTGGACCTTGAGCAGTACCCGGAGGCGGGATACAATGACGGAATGCGAGGGAAAAAGGGTTCCGAATACAACGGCGGGCATCGAGTGCCGCTGTTTATCCACTGGAAGGGTGGAGGGCTTGGTGACGAATCCGAAATAGGAACTTTGACTGCCTATACCGATATCCTTCCCACCCTGGCGGATCTGTGCGACTTTCCTTCACCCGAAGTGAATCTGGACGGAAGGAGCCTTTTGCCGCTGATGACCAAAAAAGGGGAGGTGTGGCCCGAGCGGGTGATCATTACCGATACACAGCGGGAGCACCACCCGGTCAAATGGAAGCAATGTGCCATTATGACCGACCAATGGCACCTCGTAAGAGGGCAGGAGCTCTATGATATGGATGCGGACCCCGGTCAGAGGAACGATGTTTCCGCTGAGCATCCTTCCGTTGTAACGGAGCTGAGGGAATCGTACGAAAAATGGTGGTCTGAGATCTCTGCCGGTTTTTCCGATCTAGCCGCGATCGTCATCGATCCGGACCGGACAGATACCGTTTCGCTTACCTGTCACGACTGGCATAACGAAAGACTACCGCCCTGGTCCCAGGTCCATATCAGAGAGGGATTGGAAGGTAACGGTTACTGGGTACTTGATGTGACGGAGAAAGGTCGTTATACCTTCCTCCTGAGGAGGTGGCCCATGGAGACACGGCTGTCCGTGAATGACAGTTTACCCCCATTAAAGCCGGTACCGGGAGGAAGCCCTGTTCCTCCGGGCAGATCGCTTCAATTCCTGTATGCCAGCCTGGAGGTGGCCGGCCAGACGAAATCAAAGAAAGTGAAGGATCCGGCTGCAGATATCCGGTTCGAATTTGATCTGGAGCCCGGTGAATTTCTGGTGCAGTCCTGGCTGACCGATCAGGAGGGCACCACCAGGGGTGCCTACTATGTATATGTGACAGAAACAGGATATTTGTAGTATATTTGTTTTGCGCAATCGATTGAACCAATCCGATAACATACTTCACATTTGACTATGGAAGAGCTTGCCATCAGAGAAAAGGAGGAATGTCGCTATGCATGCGTTTCCCTGGGTGAGATCATGCTTCGTCTGGATCCGGGAGAAGGCCGTATACGTACTTCCAGGCATTTCAGGGCCTGGGAGGGCGGCGGTGAATACAATGTATCGAGGGGACTACGAAAGTGTTTTGGGTTGCCGGCCGCTGTGGTCACTGCTTTTGCCGATAATGCGGTGGGTCACCTGATAGAGGATTGTATTCTTCAGGGTGGAGTGGACACCCGGCATATTCTCTGGAAGCCTTTTGACGGCATAGGAAGGAAGGTTCGCAACGGACTCAATTTCACCGAGCGGGGGTTCGGCATCCGGGGTGCGCTGGGGGTTTCCGACCGGGGCTCCACAGCGGCCAGTCAGATGAAAAAGGGAGAGGTGGACTGGGATCATATTTTCGGGGATCTGGGATCCAGGTGGTTCCATACCGGCGGGATCTATGCAGCGCTTTCGGAGACCACCGCGGAGGTGATCGAGGAGGCCATGATCGCTGCAAAAAAGCATGGCACGATCATTTCCTATGATCTCAATTACCGTCCTTCGCTCTGGAAATCCATCGGGGGGCTCCGGAAGGCCCGGGAGGTGAACCGCCGGCTGGCCCCTTATGTGGATGTGATGATCGGGAATGAGGAGGACTTTACAGCTTCTCTCGGCTTCGAGGTGAAGGGAGTGGATGAAAACCTGAGCAATCTGGAACTGGAAGGGTATAAGTCAATGATCGGCGAGGCGGTGAAAACCTACCCCAACTTCAAAGTAGTGGCCACCACCCTCCGGACGGTCAAAACGGCCACTATCAACTCCTGGGGAGCGATCTGCTATTACCGGGGCCGGTTTTTTGAGGCTACCCACCGGGAGGATCTGGAGATCCTGGACCGGGTAGGCGGGGGAGACAGCTTCGCCTCGGGTTTGATCTATGGATTCCTGACCACCGGAGATGCAGGGGATGCAGTGGAATACGGGGCTGCACACGGAGCATTGGCCATGACCACTCCGGGTGACACCAGCATGGCCACCCTGGCCGAGGTGGAGAAGGTGAAGGGGGGAGGTTCCGCACGCGTTGAACGTTAGCGGAGCCTCAAGCCCATAAAAGTCTGTATATAAAGTCTGTAAAGTCTGTAAAGTCTGTAAAGTATAAAGTGGAAAAGATATGGAACTGAAAAAAGATGCGAAATACGCCATGGTGATTCCCACCAGCATGGGGATCCGGATCACCCCGGTGAACGGACAGCCGGTGCACTGCAGTGATATGTATAAAATGCAGGCCACCAGTGCCGAATCCAATGTGGGCAGTGTCCCGTCCTACCTGGGAATGCCCGTGAAGATCCTTACCACCTTTGTAAAGGGCAGTCCCATTGCCCGGATCATCAAAGATAATCTGGCCGGCAGGCACATGGAGGTTGAAGGAAAAGAGGTGGAGCAGGGAAATCCCTGGGGATACCGGCACCAGATTAATATCGCCGACAGCGGTTATGGTTCGCGCGGACCAAGGGTTCAGAACGACCGGGCCGGTGAAGTGGGAAGGACATTGAATGCGGGTGATTTCGACCTGGAAAGGATTTTCGGGAGCGAAGGGGCCCAGATTGTACACCTGTCTGGACTCATTGCCGCACTGTCGCCGCAAACCGGGCAGTTCTGCCTGGAAGTGGCCCGGGCTGCCAAAAAGAATGGTACGCGGATCTCTTTCGATCTGAACCACCGCGCTTCTTTCTGGGTGGGACGAGAAGAGGAACTTCACGGGATTTTCACCGGGATTGCGTCGGTTTCCGATGTCCTGATCGGCAATGAAGAGGATTTTCAGCTATGTCTCGGAATTGAAGGACCCGAAGCAGGGGGCAGGGACCTGGCGGCAAAAATCGAGGGTTTCAAAGGGATGATCAACCGTGCCCGTAAAACATTCCCGGATACCGAAGTATTTGCCACGACCCTCCGTCAGGTGGTTCACACCAACCAGCACATGTGGGGTGGGATCGTTTTTGAAAACGGGAACTGGCACGTGGTGGAACCCCGGCCGATCTATGTCTATGACCGGATCGGAGGAGGGGACGGATTTGTCAGCGGAATGCTTTATGCCATCCTCAAAGGATGGGATCCGGAGAAGTGGATCCAGTTCGGATGGGCCAGCGGGGCTCTGGTCACCACTCTGGAGACCGACTATGGCCAGCCTGCCGACGAAGAACAGATCTGGAGCATCTGGGAGGGGAATGCCCGGGTGAAAAGGTAAGGGATTATTCGATGATTTGATACCTTCGTAATGTGAATTCTACGGTTCTCAAGGATCCCTACCGACTGGACCCCGCTTCTGTAAGGCCTGCGCCATTGAGGTTCAGACAACGGTTAAGGTTCCTGGGTCCGGGATTTATCCTGAGTGCCTCGGTGGTGGGATCGGGAGAACTGATATCCACCACCACGCTGGGGGCAAAGGCGGGGTTTGTGACGCTTTGGGTGATCCTGGTCAGCTGCCTGGTGAAGATCGTTTTGCAACTGGAGTTCGGCAGGCAGTCGATTACACGGGGAGTCACGGCCATGAACCTGATGAACCGGCTTCCGGGGCCCAGATTCGGCCGTCACAGAGTCAGCTGGGCGGCCTGGTCATGGCTGGTTCTGTGGCTGTTCAAACCGCTTCAGCTGGGGGGGATCATCGGCGGGGTAGCCATCATACTCCACATGGTCATGCCCGTCCTGCCTCTGGCCGTCTGGACCATCCTTACCGCTCTGGTGGTGATCGGGGTCATGCTGTTCGGATTCTATGGGGTCGTAGAGAAGATTTCCCTGGTGTTTATGGGGCTTTTTACCATTTTCACCCTCCTGGCTCTCTACATGGTTCAGCGAACCGGTTTTGCTGTTTCATGGAGTGATCTGGGTGAGGGGCTCTCTTTCGGTTTGCCTCCGGGTACGGCGGGTTTCGCACTGGCGGCCTTCGGTCTGACAGGGGTGGGCGGAGATGAGATCCTCTCCTACAATTACTGGTGCATTGAAAAGGGTTATGCCCGTTTTACCGGACCAATGGAGCGCAGCAAAGAGTGGGAACAGCGTGCCGGGGGATGGATCCGGGTGATGTACCTGGACGCCTTCCTTTCCATGATCGTCTACACGGTGGTCACTGCATCGTTCTATCTGCTGGGGGCCGCCATTCTTCATCAGTACGGCGAAATACCGGAAGGATACCGGATGATAGAGACCCTCTCCCGCATCTATACCGATTCCGTGGGCCCGGCTGCCAGGAATATTTTCCTGATCGGTTCCTTTATCGTGCTTTTCTCCACACTTTTTGCTGCACTTGCCATCCGGACCAGAGTTTTCTCCGATCTTTTTGGTGTACTCCGATGGATCAATTTTGAATCGATGAAGGTACGGATGAGGACCATCCGCATTCTGGCGGTAGTATTCCCGGTGCTCTGGACCATCGCCTTTCTGTTGATCAAACTTCCGGTACTCATGGTCACCATCGGAGGTATCGCCACATTTATCATGCTGTTGATCGTTGTGGTGGCTGGAATATACTTCCGTTTCTTCCAGGGGCAACAGGTTTTGTCTCCGGGGAAAATCTATCGTTTTTTTATTGATTATCAGCTGCCTGGCCATCACCGGGGTAGCTATATACGGAATTCTTAAGATGTTCTGGTTCTGATCCGGACACTCCGGTAAATCCCGCTCGCGCATTGGCTTCGCCGAGCTCGCAGGCTCAGTTCCCCTCAGCTCTGCTTCGAGGTTCTTCAATAACGAAAGCGACCTAAAGACGGCCATCCATATCCTCTCTTCCGGTTTCGGGAGAGAGCGGGAATTGCACCGGTTGGTGGTCACGGGCCGAGCGATAGACGGCGGTGAACAGTTCAACGGTCTTTCTGCCTTCCTCCCCGGTGACAAGGGGTGCGCGGCCCTTCTCCAGCGCTTCCAGATATTCTTCGATCTGAAGTCTGATAAAGTGCACCATGGGATCGACACGGTCAAACAGCTCCCGGTCCTCCCGGGTGAATTGTTCCAGCATGCCCTCTTCACCGGGGATGGTCCACAGGTCGTTTACCGGTGGTTCGGTAATGGGAGCCATACCAGCAATGAACATGGCGCCCCCTTCGGTCTGGGATCCGACCGATGCTCCGTTTTCCCCGTGGATGTGGATCTTCCCGTAGATCCCCGGTTTTAGAGAGTTGGAAAGAACGATATTCCCCATGGCACCGCTTTTAAATTTCACAATGGCCAGCGCAGTATCCTCCACTTCGATGTAAGGGTGGTTCAGGTTGGTCCACTGGCCATAGATCTCTTCAATGGGACCCATCAACCAGCAGAAAAGGTCCAGCTGATGAGGGGCCTGGTTGACCATCACACCGCCGCCTTCCATCTTCCAGGATCCTCTCCAGGGATCCGAACGGTAGTAGGCTTCGTCCCTCCATCCCAGCATCAGCACTGTTGCCAGCACCGGTTTGCCGATCTTTCCCCCTTCAATGGCTTGTTTTATGCGAAGGACCGGGGGGTAGAATCTTCGCTGACTGATCACTCCAAGCTGCCGCCTGCATTTTTTTGCGGCAGCGATCATCCGGTCGCAGTCAGCCAGGGTGCTGGCAAGCGGCTTTTCCACCAGTACATGAGCCCCGGCCTCGAGGGCTTCCACCGCGGGCTCCACGTGGTTAGGGTGCGGGGTACAAATGATCACCAGATCCAGTCCGGCCTCCCTGACCATGGGATGTACCCCGTCAAACGGCTGGGCTGCATCCGCCCTTTTACCATACTTTGAAATAAAGCCTGAGGCCTTGCTCTGTGATCGGGAGCAGGCAGCTGCAAACCGGGCATTGGGGATCTCGTTCAGCGCCTGCACATGAAGCTGGGCTACTTTGCCCAGTCCGACGATACCGATTCTGTGGTTTTTCATTGAAGGATAATTTTTAAAGAAAGAGAATGCATCCGGGGGAGGAGAGATACATATGGGTTCCGGTGTCGGTCAGTTTTCCGTTTTCCCGGTCAATTTTGTAAACCCTGATCTCTCCGGAACGCTCTCCGGCAACGATCAGCCATCCACCCGTGGGATCCACGTTAAAATCCCTGGGCCAGTGGGGTACTTCCTTTACCACCTGTATCCTGGAGATCCAGCCATCCTCATCGGTCCGGTAGACGGCCAGACTGCTCTGATCCTTGCGGGTGGAGGCATATAGTGTCTTGCCAGAAGGATGTACACGAATGGCTGCAGGGAAACCCGGTTCATCCCCCGCCTCCGTCGTTGGAAGGGTCTCCACCTCGGTCAGCAAGCCGGCCGAGTAGTCATAACGGCAGGAAGTGACCGTGGAGTTCAGTTCGTTCACGATGTAAACCAGATCACCCGCCGGATGAAATGCCAGGTGCCTGGGACCCGATCCGGGCTTCAGGCTGAATCCCCGCTGTAACGGGTTGGGCTTCAGTTTACCTGTTTCCGCATCAAACTCATAGACAAAGACCCGGTCGGCTCCCAGATCCGGAACCAGCAGATATCTTTCCAGCGGATCGAGTACCACCTGGTGGGCATGGGGAGATTGCTGCCTCGATTCCACCGGACCACTGCCATTCCCTCTGACCACCGAGGAGGACTCCAGGATCTCACCGCCATCTCCGATGGGCAAGGCGGCAGCATGTGCACTGTTGTAGTTGGCCACAAAGAGGTAGTTTCCTTCCCTGTCCAGAGAGACATGACAGGGTCCCCGTCCCATGCTGGAACGGCTGTTGAGGAATTCAAGGCTGAACGGATCCTCCGTTACCCGAAATGAAGTGACCGAATTTTCTCTTGAGGTTGAATCGGAGATCCTGCTATCGATGGTGTAAAGTCTGTCACCCTGCTGATTCAATGCCAGGTAGGAGGGTCTGACGGCTCCTGCAAAGGAGTCGATTACCGTCAACTGCGGTTTTCCCGGATCCAGTTCACACAGATAAATCGAATGCTCACGATTACGGTCAGATGAGCCCACCAGGAATCGGATGGGATTTTCGCCGGAATCATTCGATTCCCTACTGTCAACACTACTGCTCTTACCGCCACATCCGGAAAACAGTACGATTATCAGCAGCAGGAAACCGGCAGGGCAGATCCGCTCTGGATGACATCTATTTCTTATCATGGTCATGATTATACAGGTGTTTTACATTAAACGTTTCTTTTCTTCCAGATGGACTCGATCTGTTCCAGGGTTTTACCC
>CAZRZY010000015.1:0-52657 GCA_964604655.1 uncultured Bacteroides sp.
GATCTCCTTGGCAGCATGGACCTTAGGGCGGATCTCATAGTACAGGTTGTGCCGGCGGAAAGAGGATTTGAACACGTTGGCGTCCATCATCTCCAGGTTCTTTTGTATATCGTTCTGGACCTTGGGAGTAGCTGTGGCGGTCAGGGCAATAATGGGGGCGGTTCCGATCCGGTTGACGATGGGACGAATCCTCCGGTATTCCGGCCTGAAATCATGCCCCCACTCGGAGATACAGTGGGCTTCATCGATGGCATAGAAAGAGATTTTCACCTGATGGAGAAAATCAATGTTCTCCTCCTTGGTCAGACTCTCAGGCGCCACATACAGCAACCTGGTCCGCTGGCTTAGTACATCCTTCTTGACTTTTGCCACAGCGTTCTTGGTTAAGGAGGAATTCAGGAAATGAGCCACCCCTTCATCCAGGCTGAAGCTTCGCATGGCATCCACCTGGTTCTTCATCAGGGCGATCAGGGGAGAGATCACAATAGCGGTCCCCTCCTTGATCAGCGCAGGTAACTGGTAACAAAGGGATTTACCCCCCCCTGTCGGCATCAATACAAAAGTGTCGCGACCTTCCAGAATACTGGTAATGATCGCCTCCTGATTACCTTTAAAACTGTCAAAGCCAAAGTATTTCTTGAGGTTGTCGTGCAGTATCTTTCCGGTATGCTTCATTATCACCTCTTCAAAGCTCAAGATATTAAAGATAGCATAATTTGATACCGGTTTCAAGTGACTGCATTTTTTTTGTTACTTTGCACATCCTTAAAAACGGACCTTGAATGGCGAAGAGTCAGGAAACGGAAATGTCTTTCCTCGAGCATCTTGAGGTGATGCGGTGGCATCTTTTACGCTCACTTTTAGCTATCGTTATTATCGCTTTGGTGGCATTCGTTTTCAAGGATATAGTCTTTGATAAAATAATCCTGGCACCAAAGGAACCGCCTTTCCCGACCAACCGGTGGCTCTGCCAGCTGGGAGAAATCCTCAACCTGAAAAGACTCTGCATCAATTCGGATCCGTTTAAACTTCAGACAGTGAAGATGGCCGAACAGTTTTCCATGCATATCATCGTCTCTCTGGTGGCCGGTATTGTAGTGGCTTTTCCTTATATTTTCTGGGAGTTCTGGAGATTCATTGTGCCTGCCCTTTATGAGAAGGAGAAAAGAACTGCCAGTGGAGCTGTCTTTTATACCTCCTTATTATTTTTGCTGGGTGTGGGATTCGGTTATTATATCATTTCCCCTCTTTCCGTGAATTTTCTGGGCAACTACAGGGTGAGTGAAAGTGTGATCAGCGCACCTACACTCCGGTCCTATGTTCAGACCATTACCTCGGTGGTGCTGGCTGCCGGAATCGTTTTCCAGTTACCGATCCTGGTCTACTTCCTGAGCAAGGTTGGACTGGTGACCCCAAAATTCCTCAAGCGATACCGCAGGCATTCGATCATCCTGATCGTTACCCTTTCAGCAATCATCACTCCGCCCGATGTTTTCAGCCAGGTACTGGTGGCAATGCCGTTGCTGGTGCTTTATGAGATCGGGATCGTCATCAGCAAGCGTATCACGCGACAGCAGGAAGAGGAAATGCAATCACAGGAATCATGATTCTACATACACACGACCTGGTTAAAAGGTACAAGAACCGCAGAGTGGTGGATCAGGTGTCTGTGAACGTCGAGCGGGGTGAGATTGTCGGGTTGCTGGGACCAAACGGAGCCGGCAAAACCACCACATTCTATATGATCGTGGGGCTGATCACTCCCAATGAAGGAAGCATACTTCTAAACGACCAGGACATTACCAAAGAACCGGTTTTCCGGAGAGCCAGGATGGGGATCGGATACCTGGCACAGGAAGCCTCCGTTTTCAGGAAACTGTCGGTCGAGGATAATATCCGGGCTGTGCTGGAGATGTCCAGTCTTTCAAGAGTTGAACAGGAAAACCGTGTGGAATCTCTCATTAAGGAGTTTGGGCTTCGGAAAATAAGGAAAAGCCTGGGTATCCAGTTGTCGGGAGGGGAGAGGCGCCGCACCGAGATCGCCAGGGCACTGGCACTGAGCCCCCAGTTTATCCTGCTTGACGAGCCTTTTGCCGGGGTAGACCCCATTGCCGTGGAGGACATACAGAACATTGTATCCCAACTGAGGGAGAAGAATATCGGAATCCTGATAACCGATCACAATGTACACGAGACCCTGGCCATTACCGACAGGGCCTACCTGATGTTTGAAGGTACCATTCTTAAGGCAGGCACAGCACATGATCTGGCTGAGGATGAGCAGGTGCGTAAAGTATATCTCGGTCAGAATTTCGAGCTTCGCTGACCTTTCCACCTTTGTAATCCAGAAAATTGAGTTAATTTTGCGGGAAATTTTGCGGATGTGGCGGAATTGGTAGACGCGCTAGACTTAGGATCTAGTTCCTTCGGGAGTGGGGGTTCGAGTCCCTTCATCCGCACTTAGAATGACCATACCTTATGAATATTACGCAGGAACAGAGTGATCCGCTCAATGCCTTAGTCCACGTAAAAGTGGAGCAGGAGGATTACCAGGCAAAAGTGGATGAAGTATTGAAAGAGTACAGGAGAAAGGCCAGAGTGGACGGTTTCAGACCGGGGAAGGTTCCCATGGGATTGATCAAAAAGATGTACTACACCCCGGTGCTGGTCGATGAGGTGAACAAGCTGGTATCGGAGTCTCTCTTCGACTATTTGAAGGATAAGGATATCAGGATCCTGGGTGAACCTCTTCCTCACAAGGATCAGCAAAAAGTCGACTTTGAGAATCAGACCGAATTCGAATTCCGGTTCGACCTGGGCCTGGCACCTGTGGTAGAGATGGAGGTTACCTCCAGGGATAAGATCCCATACTATACCATCAAGGTGGATAAAAAGCAGAAAGAGGAGTATGTGGATTCGCTGCTTCAGCAGAATGGAGAGTTCAAGCCGGTGGAAAAGGCAGGGGACAGTGAAATGATCAGGGGAACCCTGGTGAAAGTCAATCGAGAAGGGGAGGAGGTGGAGAACGGCATTCGCGTGGAGAATGCTTCCATGTCACTGGAAATGATCAGGGACGATGACCAGAGAATTCTCTTCAGCGGAGCCGGGAAAGGGGATGAAGTGATTTTCGATGTGAAGAAAGCCTTTCCGAACGATACCGAGCTGTCATCTCTTTTAAGGATCGAAAAGGAACAGGTTCCGATGCTGGAGGGTACCTTCAAATGCATGATTGAGGAGGTGCAGAAATTTGAGAAAGGTGAAGTAGGACCGGAACTGTTTGACAAACTCTACGGGGAAGGAGAAGTAACCACGGAAGATCAATTCATGGATAAGGTGACCGAAGAGATCTCCAGAAGCTATGACCGGGAGAGTGAGTACCGTTTTTCGATCGATGTCAGGGAGGCCATGATCAAAAAGGCAAAACTCGATCTGCCTGTTGAATTCCTCAAACGCTGGATGGTCGAGACCAACGAAAACCTTACCCCTGAGCAGGTAGAAAGCGATTTCGAGAAATATGAGGATGATTTCCGCTGGCAGTTGATCAAGGAGCACCTGTTGAAAAAACAGAATATTGAGGTCAGTGACCAGGAGGCCCTTGAAATGGCCAAGGGGATCACACTGAATCAGTATATGCAATATGGAATCTCCAATGTCCCCGACGACTACCTGGAGAATTTTGCAAGGGAGATGCTTTCCAAGCCGGAGGAAGCAAGGAGAATCCGTGATCAGAAAGCCGAAGAGAAGCTGATTGCCTATGTCAAATCCACGGCCAAAGTGGATGAAAAGGAGGTCAGTTCCGAGAAGTTCCGTAAATTGTACGAAAATTAAACAGGATTATACCGATGAATGGACAGGATGATTTTAAGAAGTATGCCAATAAGCATATGGGCATCAGCAGCATGACCCTGCATAACTTCACATCACAGTATAACAGTTATATCTCACCCACTATCATTGAGGAAAGACAGTTGAATGTGGCTTCCATGGATGTTTTTTCCAGGCTGATGATGGACCGCATCATTTTCCTGGGGGCTCCCATCGATGATTATGTGGCCAATATTATTCAGGCACAGCTGCTTTATCTCGATTCGGCCGACCCCACCAAGGATATCCAGGTCTACTTCAACACTCCGGGCGGCGGCGTGCATGCAGGGCTCGGAATCTACGACACCATGCAGTACAGTTCCTGTGATGTGGCTACCATCTGCACGGGCATGGCGGCTTCCATGGGTGCTGTGCTTCTGGCAGCAGGTACCCCGGGAAAACGTTCCGCGCTCAAGCACAGCAGGGTGATGATTCACCAGCCCATGGGCGGTGCTCAGGGACAGGCATCCGATATCGAGATAACTACCCGCGAGATCCTGAAGATGAAGAAGGAGCTCTATTCCATTATCGCCGAACATTCCGGAAAACCGATCGACCAGGTGGAGAAAGACGGAGACAGAGATTTCTGGATGACTGCCAATGAGGCCCTTGATTACGGGATGATCGACGAAGTACTCCTCAGAACCGGGGAGAAAAAATAGAACCAAGCAATAAAAGACTTATGGACCGATGCTCATTTTGCGGCAGGGAGAAGAAAGACACCAACCTGTTGATCGCCGGCATCTCGGGGCATATCTGCGACCGCTGTATCGAACAGGCATACAGCATTGTACAGGAAGAGCTCGGAGCCCACGGTGAATTTGATATGGGGCAGATCAAACTCCTGAAGCCTCAAGAGATCAAAAAGTTCCTTGATCTCTATGTCATCGGCCAGGAGGAGGCTAAGAAGTATATTTCGGTGGCCGTGTATAACCACTACAAGCGCCTGATGCAACAGGAAAGCAAGGATGAAGTGGAGATTGAAAAGTCCAATATCGTTCTGGTGGGTGAAACAGGCACGGGCAAAACCCTTCTGGCAAGGACCATTGCCAGGATGCTCCATGTACCTTTTACCATTGTGGATGCAACGGTACTCACCGAGGCAGGGTATGTGGGTGAGGATATTGAAAGTGTACTGACCAGGCTGCTGCAAGTGGCCGATTATAATGTGGAAGCAGCAGAAAAGGGGATTGTTTTTATCGATGAGCTCGACAAGATCGCCCGCAAGAGCGACAATCCTTCCATCACCAGGGACGTTTCGGGGGAAGGTGTACAGCAGGGACTGCTGAAACTCCTGGAGGGCTCCGTCATTAATGTACCGCCACAGGGAGGAAGAAAGCATCCCGATCAGAAAATGATCCCGGTCAACACCAGGAATATTCTTTTCATCTGCGGCGGGGCTTTTGACGGAATAGAGAAAAAAATCGCCAGCAGGCTCAATACACAGGTGGTGGGCTACAATGCAGCCAAAACAGTAGACCGGGTGGATAAGCAGAACCTGTTGCAATATGTGGCACCCCAGGATCTGAAATCATACGGCATGATTCCCGAGATCATTGGACGCCTGCCGGTCCTCACTTACCTTAATCCATTGGATGATAGAGCATTGCGTCGTATTCTCACGGAGCCCAGGAATGCCATCATCAAACAGTATGAGAAACTGTTCGAGATGGACGGAATCAAACTTACATGGGATGAGAAAGTGCTGAACTATATTGTGCACAAGGCCATTGAATTCAAACTGGGTGCCCGGGGACTTCGCTCCATCTGTGAAGCGATTATGATGGATGCCATGTTCGAACTGCCCTCCAAAGAGAATCCCGGCGACATCACCATCGGGATCAAATATGCAAGGGAAAAGCTGGAAAAGGCCAACGTGAAGCGCCTGCGTGCTGCCTGATGGATCCTTCACGGGCAGGTGCATATATCAGCGCCATCCTTGCGATGACATTCTGGGGGGTCACCTTTGTCCTCTATAAGTATGCCAATCTCTCATTCAGGCCTGTCTCCATTATTTTCCTGAGGCTCTTCGTCTCCATTTTCTTTCTTTTCGGATTTGCCTGGCTGTTCAGAAGGCTGCGCCGCATCCGGCGTGAGGACCTGAAATGGTTCCTGCTTCTGTCCCTGTTCGAACCATTTTTCTATTTTCTCGGAGAGGCCAATGGAATGACCATTGTTTCTCCCACCGTGGGAGCGGTGATTATCTCCACCATCCCCCTGGTAGTCCCTTTTGCAGCCTACTATTTTTTCAGGGAGCGGCTGACCCTTTTCAATAAACTGGGATTGGTGATCTCCTTTGCCGGGGTCCTGATGGTTATTCTTACCAGGAGCGGCGGATTGTCGGCCGACCCGGTAGGTGTTTTGCTGATGTTTGTGGCGGTCCTCTCCGCGACCGGCTACACCATGGTGGTGAAACTGTTGGTAGACCGCTACAATCCCATCACCATCACCGCCTACCAGAGCCTGCTGGGCCTTCTCATGTTTACCCCCTTTTTCCTGATCATGGAGCTTCCCGATCTGAGATGGGAGGCCATTGAAACTTCCAGTCTTCTGTCGGTGGGCTACATGGGGGTATTTGGTTCGGGTATCTGTTTTATCCTGCTGACGATCGGGATTCGTGAACTGGGAGCGGCACGGGCCAATATTTTTGCCAACATCACCCCCGTAGTGGCCGCAATCCTTTCATTTTTGATGCTGAAGGAGGCCATGCCCGTATTGAAAGTGGTGGGTATTTTCATCACCATCATGGGGTTGTTCATGTCTCAGGTCAGCGGTATTCGCATGAAGAAAGCGGTCCGGCAGAACGGTTTTCGTCACCCACCTTATTCATAAGATCATGTCAGAATGCATTTTCATCGTCCAGGGAGAAGGCATGGGACACCTGTCACAGGCGCTGTCTGCGGGGGAGATCCTGGAATCTCAGGGGCATCGGGTCACCCGGATATTTGCAGGTTGCGGTGAACCCGAACGACTCCCGGATTATTTCAGGAGGGCTTTCGGGGAGCGGATATCCTGCTTCAGGAGCCCTGGATTTCTGAAAAGTCCTAACCGGAAAGGAATACTGGTGAACCGCTCCCTGCTTCACCATTTTCTCCGGATACCTGTATACCTGAAGGAGGCCCGGCGCATCCGGTTGGAGATTGAAGCCATGAACCCCGATCGGGTGTTTAATTTTTATGATGCTGTTGGAGCGCTGGCCCTCATGAGGAAAGGGCGGACAGCATCCGGGGAGTTCCTGAGAATCGGAATCGGGCACCACTTTCTGATCCATCTGGAGGACTATCCCTGTGGTGGAGGATCCCGCTGGCACCGGTGGCTGCTTCGCCTCCATACCCGGGTGGTGATGCAGGGTTGTGACCGGGTCCTGGCACTCTCCTTCAGAGAAAGAGAGGGCAAGGGTCCCATCCGCGTCATTCCGCCACTGATCAGGAAAGCTTTCAGATCGATCTCCTATCGTTCGGGCCGGAGGTTTCTTGTCTATCTGCATGGGGAAGGGTACCTTTACAACCTGGTTCAAATGGTCGGAGAGGACCCCAATCTGGAGGTGGATGTCTTTATGAAGGGTATGCCTCGTATGGAACTGCCGGCTCAGATAGTTGTCTATCCATTGGACCAGGAATTGTTCAGGGAGAAGCTATCCCATTGCAGAGGATTGATCACGACGGCCGGATTTGATCTGGCTGCAGAAGCTTCATTTCTGGGCATCCCTCTGTTGCTGGTGCCCCTGAGAAATCATCTGGAACAACGCTGCAATGGAATGGACCTGGAGCGAAGTGGATTGGGCAGGGTCACAGAAAGACTTACAGGGGAAGAGATGGCCCTCCTTTCCGTGCCGGAGAACACCTCGTACATAAAATGGGTGAACAGGGCCGGCGAGTTGTTGTTAAATACTATCACATAGCGTGCCGACGTTTAATAGGAGTATGAAGAGAATTACAACCCTTGCGGCCGTGCTCTTTTTGGTGCTGTCCTGGCTTTCTGCCCAGAAAGGAGGAGAATCGACCTACAGTTTTCTTGGTCTTACCAATGCAGCGCGGGTAGCAGCTCTGGGAGGGGAGGTGGTCTCCCTGATGGACGACGATTTGAACCTGGTTTACCACAATCCTTCCCTGCTTACCGCCGGAATGCACAGCCATCTGACCCTCAATTACGTGAATTACTTTGCAGGGGTTAATTACGGGTATGCTGCCTACAGCCATCATCAGGCAGGGATCGGGAATTTTGCAGCCGGGATGCATTATGTGAATTATGGGACATTCGATCGTACCGACGAACTGGGACAATCGCTGGGCACCTTTAAAGCAGCCGAGTATGCACTCAATCTTTTCTATTCCAGAGAGCTTATCGACACCATCCTGACGGCGGGAATCAACCTGAAACCCATTTTCTCCTCTTTCGAACAGTATACCTCCACTGGGGTGGCGGTGGATCTGGGGATCACCTATCATTCTCCTCAATCATTGACCACAGTGGCCCTGGTGGCCAGGAACCTGGGGACCCAGATTACCTCCTATGCAGGCACCAGGGAAAAGCTTCCTTTTGAGTTGCAGGCTGGGATCACCCAGGGACTGGCCCATGCTCCATTCCGCTTCTCTCTCACTTTTCAGCACCTGGAACGTTGGGACCTGACCTACGAAAAACCGGATGAGGACGGATTGGCCAACATTGGAGATCCGGTGGAGCGAAGCCGGTTCGATATTTTCGGGGATAAACTGATGCGCCACCTGGTGGTGGGAGTGGAGTTTCTTCTCGGAGAGAATTTCCATGTGGATATGGGGTATAATTATAAGCGCCGACAGGAAATGAAGATGAATGCCAGGCCCGGCATGGTAGGATTCTCCTTCGGCTTCGGCTTCAGGATCTCCAAGTTCCACCTCTCCTTTGGACGCGCTTCCTATCATCTGGCCGGAGGAACAAATCATTTTTCACTAGCCACCAACCTCTCTGAATTCTACAGGAAACAGCCCTGACGCGACACATGGAAGAAAAAAGGATCAATATCGCCCTGGACGGGCATTCATCTTGCGGGAAAAGCACCTTTGCCAAGCGAATAGCCAGGGAAACCGGATATGCCTATATCGATACCGGGGCCATGTACCGGGCCGTCACACTCGCAGCGATGGAAGAGGGGCTTTTCGAGGATACGGATGCCCCGGATCAGCGGGCCATTTCCGGGCTGCTGGAACGGATCGGGCTTTCCCTGCAACTCAACGAAGAACGGCGACGCACCGAGATCTTCCTGAACGGGAGAATGGTGGAGGACCTGATACGAAGCATGGAGGTATCGGAACATGTGAGCTACATTGCCACTATTTCTCCTGTTCGCCGAAGGATGGTCGATTTTCAGCGCAATCTGGGCAAGAAAAAGGGTGTGGTGATGGATGGAAGGGATATTGGCACCGTGGTTTTTCCGCAGGCTGAATTGAAGATATTCCTTACGGCCTCTCTGGAGGTGAGGGCCACGAGACGGTACACGGAGCTGCTGGAAAAGGGAATGCCCGCTACCCTGGAGGCGGTCCGGGAAAATCTGGCCAGGCGTGATCACATCGATTCGAACCGGGAGGATAGCCCGCTGAAACAGGCAGTGGATGCACTGGTGCTTGATAACAGCCATCTGACAGTGGATCAGCAGATGGATTGGTTCTGGAAGGTTTATCATGAAACGGTCTGACCGGCGAAAGGTGCACATTGGGATTGATCCGGGAGCCGGATTCTGTTTTGGAGTGGACCAGGTCATCCAGATGGCAGAATCACATCTCCGCTCCGGAGAAAAACTTTATGGTCTGGGCGAGATGGTTCATAATACCTCGGAAACAAAGAGACTCCGGGAGCTGGGTCTTCAAACCATCAGCCACAGTGAAATGGCTACCCTCCGGCCCAAGCGGGTGCTTTTCCGAGCTCATGGTGAACCACCCTCCACTTATGCGCTTGCCGAAAGCCTCCGGATCGAGGTTATCGACGGTACCTGTCCCATTGTACTGAACCTGCAGAAACGGATCAGTGAGGTCAATGGCCATATGGATCACACGAAGGAACAGCTGGTCATTTTCGGTAAACCGGATCATCCCGAAACCATCGGTCTGGCAGGTCAGACAGAAGGGAATGCGGTGGTGGTATCCTCTCTGGAGGACACAAAGAAAGTAGCTCCCGGTAAACGGATCATACTTTTTTCTCAGACCACCATGGATCCCGATGAATTCAGGATGGTGGAGAAGGCTCTGAAGGAACGGTCGGAAGTGGCCGGGGAGGCCGGGCCACTGCGCTCCTCCTGTACGATATGCGGCCAGATCAAGAAGAGAAAACCCGGACTGGCAGCATTCGCCCGGGCTTATGAGGTGGTCCTGTTCGTAAGCGGACCACACTCTTCGAACGGCCGGATGCTATCGGATTATTGCCGGTCGGTCAATCCGGACACCCACTGGATCGCCGGTGTTGCAGAGATCAATCCGCAATGGATAAACGGAGTTTCCTCCGTCGGGATCAGCGGGGCAACCTCCACCTCCAGACAGCAGCTTGAATCGGTGGCCGCGGCGGTTAAAAAGTTAACCTCTATTTAATACATTTTTGATTACTTTTGCGCCGTATCCTAAGCTGTTTTACATGGGAAAAATCAAGCGCATCGGAGTATTGACCTCGGGAGGGGACGCCCCCGGGATGAATGCGGCCATCAGGGCTGTTACCCGGACAGCTATCTACAACCATTTGGAAGTTACCGGTATCCGGCATGGATACCACGGCATGATTCACAGCCACTTTGTCAACCTGAGGGCTCATAGCGTGAGTGATATCCTGGCCAAAGGGGGTACCATTTTAAAAACAGCCCGCAGCATGGAATTCATGGAGCCGGAGGGTCGGAAGCAGGCCTACGAAAACCTGAAAGAGGCAGGGATCGATGCGGTGGTGGTTATCGGCGGAGACGGTTCGTTGACCGGAGCCCGTGTATTTTGTGATGAGTATTACGATATTCCTTTTGTGGGCATACCGGGAACCATTGATAATGATATCTACGGAACCGACTATACCATCGGGTATGACACGGCTCTCAATACGGTCGTGGAGGCAGTGGACAAGATCAGGGATACGGCTGGAAGCCACAACCGGCTCTTTTTCATCGAGGTGATGGGCAGGGATGCCGGATTCATCGCCTTGAAAAGCGGAATTGCCTGCGGCGCCGAGGCCATCCTGATCCCGGAGGTACAGGGTCAGGTCAGCAACCTGAAGGATTTCCTTGAAAAAGGATTCAAAAGGAAGAAATCGAGTAATATCATCATTGTTGCCGAAGGGGATGAAGAGGGCGGAGCTTTTACCATTGCCGATAAGGTCAAGGATGATTTCAAGGACTACGATACCAGAGTATCGGTACTGGGACACATCCAGAGGGGCGGTACCCCGTCAGCACACGACCGCGTAATGGCCAGCACACTAGGTTATGCTGCTGTGGAGGCATTGATGGATGACCAGAAAAGTGTGATGGTCGGGATCCACAACAACGAGGTGGATCAGGTCCCTTTCCGCAAAGTGATCAAGCTGAAGAAGAAGGTCGATCCGGAGGATATGCAGATGGTGGAGATACTCTCCGTATAAAGTTACCTTGTTTTACCTCTCTCTTTTTTCGTACTTTTCTGTCTGTGGAAGAGGAAGCGCAATATGCCAGAGTGATTCTGCCTCTGGCCGTCGAAGGTACCTTTACCTACCGTGTACCAACCGGCATGAAGAATTCGGCCGGTCCTGGAATCAGAGTGCTTGTATCGTTCGGCAAAAAACGGATTTACCCGGCCATTGTGCATTCCCTGCAGGATACCCTGCCTGACCAGATCCGTCCCAAACCGCTTCTGGAGATACTGGATCAACAGCCCCTGGTCACCGGTGAACAGCTCCGGTTCTGGGAGTGGATGTCCTCTTACTACCTTTGCACCCTGGGGGAAGTGATGCGGGCGGCCATCCCCTCCGGACTCAGGCCGGAAAGCGAATCCCGGATACAAATCTCGCCGGAATTCCGGGAAGTCTCGAAGCTTGACAGGCATGAACTACTCCTTTTCGAGGTGGTTCGTGACCAGGGGAAGGTAACCCTGGGGGACCTGGAACTGGCGGGACTGAGCGCCAATCCTTTGAGGGTCCTCAAAAAACTGGTGGAACTGGGTGCCGTGGAGATCAATGAGTTTGTCCGGCGTGTTCATCCCAGACGTACCACTATTTATGTGAAGCTGGCTGACCGGGTTCAATCGGAGAAGGAGCTACATGAGGCACTGGACCGGCTGGAAACAGCTCCCCGGCAGCAAGCGTTCCTGGAAAGATTCCTGCAACAGTTGGAGGAGGCAGGATCCCCTGTCATAAAGCGGTCGGGTTTGATGTGTGAGCCGGGCGACTCAGCGGCTCTTGCTGCGCTGGTAAAGAAAGGAATCGTTGAGCAGCTGGAGCGGGAGGAGCTGGGAAAAGCGAGCCCGGAATTTCCGTACCGGGATACACCCGCCGCAGAGCTGAATGAACCGCAGAGAAGGACGCTGAACCAGATACGGGAACAATTCCTGAAACAGCAGGCGGTTCTTCTGCACGGGGTAGCTTCCAGCGGGAAGACAGAGATCTACATCCACCTGATGAAGGAGATGCTCGAGCAGGAGAAACAGGTCCTCTACCTGCTGCCCGAAATAGCCCTGACCACCCAGATCATTGACCGAATCCGGCGGATGTTCGGTGAAAGTGTAGGAGTCTTTCACTCCCTTTACTCTGACTCGGAACGGGTCCATGTTTACCGCAACCTGCTGGGATTAACGGATGAGTCCCCCTATCAGGTGGTGATTGGGGTGCGCTCGGCCATTTTTCTTCCTTTCCGGGATCTGGGCCTGATCATCGTGGACGAAGAGCATGAGCATACCTATAAGCAACACGATCCTGCTCCCAGGTACCATGCCAGGGATTCGGCACAGGTTCTTGCTCTCTACCATAATGCCAGGGTGCTGCTGGGAACCGCCACCCCTGCCTTTGAAACGCTCTTTAATGCAAAATCCGGTAAATTCGGCTACACTTTCCTGCCCGAAAGGTTCGGTTCCAGGCAGCGTCCGGAACTTGTCCTCGCACCTGTCCGGGAAGCCATGAAGCGGAAACAGATGGTTTCCCATTTTACACCGGTGCTGGTGGAATCCATCCGGCAAACACTGGAGGCAGGCGAACAGATCATTCTTTTTCAGAACAGGAGGGGGTACTCCCACTACCTTATTTGCATGGATTGCGGGCATATTCCCAAATGCGGGCGTTGCGACGTGAGTCTTACCTTTCACCGCACGTCGGGAAAACTCGAATGCCACTACTGTGGCCACCGGGAACCGATGCCCCACGGCTGCCCCTCCTGTGGTTCTCAACAGCTGCAAATGAAGGGCTTCGGGACCGAAAAAATCGAAGATGAGATAGAGGTGGTTTTTGAGGGGATCCGGGTGGGAAGACTCGATGCCGACATCGCCCGTTCGGTAAGGGGATATGAAAAGATCCTGCGGGATTTCGGGGAGGGAAAGCTCGATATGCTGATCGGCACACAGATGCTCTCCAAGGGACTGGATTTCGAAAAAGTGACACTGGTGGGGGTGCTGGATGCAGACAGTATGCTTCATTTCCCCGATTTTCGTGCATTTGAGCGGAGTTACCAGCTGATCTCCCAGGTTTCGGGCAGGGCCGGCAGAAGGAAGAAGCGGGGGAAGGTGGTGATCCAGACCATGGATCCGGCACATCCGGTGATCGGGCACATCCTGCGTGATGATTATGAAGGGCTGTTCCGGGAGCAGATGGAAGAAAGAGAGCTGTTCGGCTACCCGCCCTTCCGCAGGCTGATCAGGATCTCATTCAGGCACAAGGTTCCTTCCATCCTCGACGGGGCGGCCGACCGCACCGCCAGAGAGCTGCGCGGGATCTTTGCCGGCCGGGTATTCGGACCTCAGTATCCCATGGTCCGGAAAGTGAAGAATATCTACGTGAAACAGATCCTGTTGAAGATCGAACGGGATGCTTCTTTTGAAAAGGCCAGGAATTTGTTGAATGAGGTGTTGCAGGAAGTGTCCGGGAACGAGGTCTTCCGTTCCGTGCGGATCTCGGTGGATGTGGACCCCTATTAGCAATAAAGTCCTATCTTTGCCTACCTGAAAATTAGTCCATGTTTGAATCCACCGATTTCCGGGACCTTTTTAAGAAGTTCACCAATCAGAAAGTGTTGATTATCGGGGATGTGATGATCGATACCTACCTTTGGGGAGAGGTGGGCAGGGTCTCTCCCGAAGCTCCCGTCCCCATCGTATCGGGAGTGATTGAGGAGAACCGTCTGGGAGGCGCGGCGAATGTGGCACTGAACGTGAAAGCCATGGGTGCGGTCCCGATCCTTTGCTCGGTCATTGGTGATGATCCCCGCGGCAAGCTTTTCCTGGAGCTCATGGAGGAGCAGAATCTGTCCGACATCGGGCTCATAGTGGATTCTTACAGGATCACCACTCAGAAAACCAGGATCATCAGTGGAAATCAGCACCTGTTGCGGGTGGATGAGGAGATAGATATTTTTTTGAATAAGCGGATACAGGAGCAGTTCCTGGAACTGATCGACAACCTGCTTGAAAATGGCGGGATCGATGCCATCATCATGCAGGACTACGATAAGGGGGTGCTTTCACCGAAAGTGATCTCCGATGCAACAGGTGCAGCGGAAAAAGCCCATGTGCCGGTACTGGTCGATCCCAAATACCGCAGTTTCGATCTATACCGGAAAGTAAAGCTTTTCAAACCCAATTTTAAGGAGCTTATCAGGGGACTCAACCTGCAGATCCAGAAGCATGAGATCGACAAACTTTCCAAGGCGGTAGTCAGATTTCAGAAGAAGCAGGAGATCGATACACTGATCGTCACCCTCAGCGAAAAGGGTATCTTCTCCTCCCAGAACGGAACCATCGTGCACATACCTGCCATCGTCAGGGATATAGCCGACGTTTCAGGAGCGGGAGATACCGTGATCAGCGTGGCCGCCCTCTGCCTGATCGCCGGGCTGGAGGTTCCTGCCGTGGCGGCGGTTTCCAATCTGGCGGGCGGTCAGGTATGCGAAAAAGCCGGTGTGGTTCCTGTGGAATCCGGCAAGCTCCTTGAGGAGTGCCTGAAGTATTTCAAAAGCTAATCCTTCTCTTTCAGATTTTTTTTGCCCAGGGGAAATTTGATTTTTAAATCCGATTTCTTGATCAGGAAATAAGTGATACCAAGGGCTACGATCATTGCCGAAAGGCTCAGAAGTTCAGTTGAACTGTACTTTTCAAAATCCCAGATTATGACCTTTCTGGAAATAGCAATGATAGCAACCAGAATAATAAACTCCACGTGGAACAAGTCTTCTGTCAGGTAGGCTTTCACGGTTTCCAGCAGTTCAAGTCCGATCAGCAATACCAGGAAGATGCTGAACAAGTCCATTAGTCCTTCTGCATTTATAATCATAATGGGGGGAGCCAGGATCTTTTGCGCAATTTCATAGACGATATCAATAAAAGCCAACAGCAGCAGCAGGGACACTACCATAAGGATTCCCCATACGAGGATCTTTTCCAGGTATTTCAGTAGCTTTAACATTCGATCATGAATTTCACAAATATACTAAAGAGAATCAATGCGTTGCTAACTCATTGCGAAGGATTTGTTCAAAGCTACAGATAAGCCGGAAACCACAGGCCTTTTTCACTTTGTCAACAATAAGAAATTCCCTACATTTGCACCGCATCGGGGTATAGCGCAGCCCGGTAGCGCGCTTCGTTCGGGACGAAGAGGTCGTGGGTTCAAATCCCGCTACCCCGACAAAAGAGAAAAAGGCCACCCCGCCGCAGGCGGGGTGGTTTTTCTATGGAAATCATCTTTCCTGGGTTTGCGGGGATTATGCTGCCGGGATTCAAAGGATGGGTGAATTGACCGGTTTCGATGTGGAAGAGGTCGGCTGATCAATAAATAACAGGAGGCCGTATCGTACGACACAGCCTCCTATTCACTAGAGTTGGAAAACCTAATCTGCTCCATTACCACCTTCTCAGGCGGATATCTTTGGTTTCACCGTTGACGGTGATCGTGGCATAAGGATCGCAGGTTCCGTCTCCGTAGTCAAGGACCACATCAGGCCGGCCTTCGGCCTGGATCAGTACGGTTCCCCTGGTGATGAAGCGGCATCCGATCTCCTTCCACAGTGCACTGGTAATCTCGCGTGTGAAGGAGATGCCCTCCCGGTTTAAGCCGGTGGCCACACCGTTAATATGCCAGATGTCATCGCGGGTGTCCCAGCGGGTGTCAAACCCTTCCACGAAGGTCCGTGTACGGTTCACCTCCTTGGAGATCTCCTGGCCTTCGGGAGTGGTAACTTTACCCCCTTCCAGCATTACGGAGAAGTAGTGCAGGCCCTGGTACTCGCCATCCAACCAGACTCCTTCATTGGTTACGGTCCTTCGGCCTTCCACCTGATGGTCGTTAATGAAGAAATCTTCAAAGGTTACCTGTCGGGAGGAACCCTCCTGCCACATGGGTCCTGAAATGTCGATAATGATCTTCCCTTTGCGGATTCTTTCCCGGCCGTTCTGGAAGCGGCTGATGTCACAGCCGTTACCATAGTCCACAATGACGGTCCTGGGCCAGACCCCCCCGGGTTCTGAAATAATAGAGATGACGGGACAGGTATCCTGCATCCCGGCCGATTTAAGGGAGGAGGATTCATAACCGGACTCATCCAGCATGTTCATCACCCCGTCCACCTCGGAAAATACGTCGTCAAAAGCCACATCGGCGATCATATCGTCCTCTGCGGTGATCACATCCAGGTTCTGGATGCTTGGGTTTTCCTGACAACCCACTGTGAATAAGGCAGCCAGGACCACCACTGCTACAATAGAAATACGAAACTTTTTCATGATCGAAGGTTTTAATAGATACATTTTGTTGTCGTTTTTATCTGTTTGCATAAACAGGTTCTCATCCTCTTACACACCACAAGAATCGTTTTCCCCTACATGAAACCTAAAAAAGAATGAAATCACTGATTCTGTGCATTGTTTTCGAGCCGGTCCTTTCCTTTTTCATACCTTGGGAGGTTGATACTGAAACGCACTAATTCACCTGTCATGAGAGCCATCATTCTTATCTCCCTGATTGGGATCCTGACTTCCGGCTGTGGCAACACTGGTTCTGAACGTACTATGGAAGAGCAAACAGCCCTGAATTTCATCGTGATCTATACCGATGAATTGCAATTCAGCGACCTTGGGTGTTATGGGGGTAAATTCCCCACACCGAATATCGACCGGCTGGCTGAAGAGGGTCTGATGTTTACCAGCGCCTATACCACGGCATCCATGTGCACTCCCAGCCGTTATTCGGTCCTGACCGGACAATTTCCGGGACGGTGTGGTGCCCCATCCTTTCTGGAGGATAATCCACCGGAACAGCCATATAATATAGCGTGGAATACCTGGATCACCAAAGATAAGAAGACGATTGCGAGAGTGCTGGGCGAGAATGGATACCGGACAGGGATGGCTGGTAAATGGCACGTGGGAAAACTGCCGCCCGGAACGCAGATGCCCCGCTTCGGAAAGGATGATTCCCTGGATGACCCTCAGGTGGACAGGAAGCTCAAAGAGGAGCAGCGGATCTACCAGGAGATGGTCAGAATTCAGGGAGGATTCGATTATGCAGCCAGTGTGGTCTGGGGAAATTACGACGGTCACCCCATAGGGGCGCTCAGGGTTCACAATTTCCCCTGGATGACCAGGGGTGCGGTAGAATTCCTTCAATTGCAAAGGGAGCTGAAATCCCCATTCTTCCTTTACGTGGCACCAACGGCTATCCACGGACCCAATCATGTGTCCGACCTGTCACTTGATGTGCGTTATACACCGGGTGGAATGGATCCGGAAACAGAGGAGTGGAAAATGGACATTACCGCACTCCGGGAGGAGCTGAAGAGCGTTCCTCCCAAGGATCGTCACAGGTATGCAGGTATTGCGCAGACCGACTACCTGGTGGGAAATATCAGGGAAGTGCTGCAGGTTATTGGCAGGGAGGATGCCACCGTGATCTTTTTCATGGCGGATCACAATATCGAACCCGGAAAGGCCACCTCCTATGAAAAGGGGGTGCATGTTCCCATGATCGTTTACTGGCCTGGACTCACCAAAGGAGAATCCACCGCCTCCCTGGCACAGAATCTGGATATCTATCCCACCATTCTGGAGGCGGCGGGTGTTGAAATTCCGGAAAACCATATACTGGATGGGACCAGTATCCTGCAGGTGGTTCGTGATCCATCTTCCTCCGCCCGGGAATACCTCTTCACAGAAAACGGATTTACACGTTCAGTCACGGACGGAAGGTTCAAGTACATTTCGCTCCGTTACCCTGACAGGCTGGTGGAAAAGATGAAAAACGGGGAGCTGGAGCATGTGCCCAGTTACGTGGAGTATTGGCCCCAGGCACATTCTGCCATTGCCATGCAGTTCTTTCCCCATTACTTTGACCAGGACCAGTTATACGATCTTCAGGAGGATCCTTTCGAGCAGCAGAATATCTATGAATCCATGGCCGGTTCCCAGGTGGTCCAACGTTTAAAGGATCAGCTTGCGAATTACCTTGAGACCATGGACCACCCTTACTCGATGGCTCCTGACCCTTTCCTGGGTTCGGAGGCTTTTGGGCAACTTCAGCAGGTGAACAGAGCTTTTGACATCTATTCTATTCCATGGCTCAACAGGGATCACGGAGAAATGGTCTGGCCACCCCGACAGGAGTAGCCCAATAGAATCCTGTACATAGAAGAAATTCTGAAGAATGGGCTAAAAGGTAATCATGTAGAGTTTTTATGCTGAAAAGAGCCGGTAGGCCACGTAAAAACTGGATAAGCCGTATATAACAGCATATAAACCAAGGATCACCGCCACCATCTGGGCTCCTTCGAATGGATTGAACAGGAGGATCAGCCCGACAACCAGTGACAGAATGGCGGTGATGAGCATGACCGGTGAACTGAACCCGCTTCTGCGCAGACTGGAATAGGTGAGAATCTGCACCATGCTGATGGCCACGATCAACAGGCTGATAAAAACGATCAGCAGACTGACTGCAGCTTGCGGAAAGGAAACCAGCAGAATTCCTATGATCAGGTTAAAGAGCCCTTCCGAGATCCAGAACCGCCAGTAGGTGCCCTTTCTGATCCATGCGTTTATCAACACAATCACCCCGGTTAAAATGGCAATGATACCCAGGTAGATGGCTACAGCTGCCAATGCCTCCGAAGGATTGATCAGGCAAATGATTCCAATGAAAAGTGCAATCGCCCCTTTCAGGACTTCCACCCATTTGCTCTTTTGTTTAAACCTGTTCTTCATGGAGTAGCGGTTTTTAACAAATGTAATTGATCTTCCGGCCAAAATCGAGAAAAGGACGTGTTAAATCGAAGCCATAATCCCTCCATGGTTGCCAGATCTGATTAATTTCATCTAATTTATAAGATTGATACACTTACTGACTTTTACCGGGCCATGTATAAAGACGCATCCTCACGAGCCGGTCAGCTGCTCGACCCGGTCAGGGAAAAACTGAGGATTCATTCTATCGATATCCTTCGCGGAGTGGCACTTCTGGGGATCCTGTTGATGAATATCGTGGGGATGGCCCTTCCCGACCCGGCCTATTGGGACCCCTCCGGGTACGGTGGTGACAGTGGCTGGAATCTGCGGGTATTTTTCATCAACAGTGTGTTGTTCGAAGGCACCATGCGGGGTATATTCTCCATGTTGTTCGGGGCCGGGGTGATCCTTTTTACACAGCGAAAGGAAGAACAGGGCGCCGGACTGGAACTGGCCAATGCCTGGTACCGCAGAACCATCTGGCTGGCGGTATTCGGGCTTGTGCATGCATACCTGCTGATCTGGCCGGGGGAGATCCTCTATTCCTACGGTATTGTGGGGATGTTCCTTTTCCCGGCCAGGCATGCCTCTCCATCGCGACTGATTGGGTCTGCCCTGTTTCTGTTCCTGGTGATCGCCACGTTGAATATCATGGATGCCCGAAAGGTACAGCGTCTTCATGAAAGGGCCACTGAGGCCATGGCGATCCGGCAGGATGGAGGGGAGTTGAGTGAGGATCAAAAGTATGACCTGGAGGCCTGGGCTGAAAAGGAAGCAGAGTACAAACCCGATCAGAAAAGCAAGGAGCGGGTAATCAGGTACATGCGCTCCGGCTATTTTTCCGCCGTTAAGACGATGGCGCCGTTTTCTACGTTCATGCAGACCTCCTTTTTTTTCCGCTACGGTTTCCTGGATGTATTGAGTATGATGCTCCTGGGCATGGGTTTGTTTAAAATGAGGGTTTTCCACGCAGAACGGAACAACCTGTTTTATGGCCTGCTCGTACTGGTGGGATACGGAGTGGGAATTCCCATAAACTGGTACGAAACCACCTCCTATATTCAGGAAAAATTCTGCATCCTCAGCTATTTCACTCAGCAGCAGACTTACGATTTGGGAAGGATCACCACCACGATGGGACATGTGGGTCTGGTGATGCTCTTCGCAAAGAGTTCCATTCTGGGATTTCTGAAGAGGGCCTTATCGGCAGTGGGACGAATGGCCCTTACCAACTACATCATGCACACGGTGATCGCCACAACCGTCTTTGGGATCTTCAGGCAATATGGCCAGTGGCAACGGTATGAGCTTTACTATCTGGTGGCCGGCATCTGGGTATTCCAGCTGATCGTAAGTCCCATATGGTTGCGGTTTTTTAGGTATGGACCCCTGGAATGGATCTGGCGCTGGCTTACCTACAAAAAGCGTCCTTCTATGAGGCGGTAGATAGTTCATACAGGGATTTTGGTTAGCTTTAAACAGCGGACCAAAACCGATCCCTATGGACAGATTCCCTTCCCTCATTTTTGGAGGCTTCCTCTTCATGTTTTGTACCATGGCGCCGGCACAGGATCATTATTGCGATCAATGGCCCCAGTTCCGGGGGCCTTTCGCCTCAGGTATCATGGAGAGGTCCGATCCGCCGGTGGAATGGGATATTAGAACCGGGAAGCATATCTTGTGGAAGACCCCCGTCCCCGGACTGGGTCACTCCTGCCCGGTGATCTGGGGCGACCGCCTTTTTCTTACCACCGCCATCAGCGGTACAGGGAAAGATTCTCTCAAGGTGGGGCTTTACGGGGACATAGATGAGGTGGGTGACCGTTCGGTCCATGAATTCAGGGTCTATTGCTTTGACAAGCACACCGGGGAGCTCATATGGGAAAGATTGGCACACCGGGGGATCCCCAGGACCGAAAGGCATACAAAGTCGTCCCATGCCAATCCCACTCCGGCCACCGACGGAAACTACCTGGTGGCCTTTTTCGGTTCCGAGGGGCTCTACTGCTACGATTTCGAAGGGAACCTGAACTGGAAGAAAGATTTCGGGAAGATGAATGCCGGTCCTTATACCGATCCCGAGGTGGAGTGGGGGTTCGCGAGTTCGCCCATTGTCCATGAGGGGAGGGTGATCCTCCAGTGTGATTTCCTGGGTAACGGGTTCATCAGTTGTCTGGAACTGAAGTCCGGCAGGGAGATCTGGCGTGCGGAGAGGGGGGAGATCTCCACCTGGTCGACCCCCAACCTCTATCGCCGGGGAGAAAACCGGCAGGTGGTGGTCAACGGATGGAAGCATATCGGGGGGTACGATTTCGATACCGGTAATCCTGTCTGGCGCCTGGAGGAGGGAGGGGATGCCCCGGTACCCACCCCGGTCATCGCGAACGATCTGATTTACATCCACAGTGCCCATGGGAGATATTCCCCGATCTTTGCCATCCGTCCTTCCGCAACAGGGGATATTACCCTGGAGAAGGAGCAGACCTCCAGCGAGCACATCGCCTGGAGCATCAGCCGCGGAGGTGCATACATGCCCACCAACCTGGTGGTTGGAAGGTATCTGTATAATCTCCGGATGAACGGGAATCTTACCTGCTATCATGCCCTCACCGGCGAGGAGATCTACCGGGAGCGGATCCCCGATGCCTTGGGTATTACCGCATCGGGTGTGACAGCTGCCGGTCGCCTCTACTATTCTACCGAACAGGGGGATGTGGTGGTGGTGAAAGCGGGTCCGGGGTTTGAGATCCTCTCCCGTAACCGGCTGGACGACCTGATCATGGCCACCCCGGCCATATCAGAGGACAGGCTCTATTTCCGTACCAGCCGTTACCTGGTGGCCATAGGAAAGAATTAGTTGAGCCAGTAAGACAGTTTCAGGACGATCCCGCGGTCTTTGGTAGTGAAATTTGCGGGATGGGCATTCTCCGTGTATACGATAAACAGATCCGACACCGGTGCAAATCGCCACTGAAAACGCATATTCACATTGATATTGTCGATCTGATTGTTGTATTGAACGAAGGTGGTGAAAAAGAGGTTCCGTGTAAAGGTGATATCCAGTTTCGGTCCCACCAGGACCAGATCGGCACTGGTGTAGGGTTCCGGGAGCAATACCCGGTTATATTCGGCGATCATGGAGAGACTGCCGTATGGCTGTACCCGGTAGTTCAGCTCCGATTGCAGGCTGAGCCGTGTGCCGTTAAAGAATCCTCCGTAGCGGATACCGGCGTCGAATGTAAAGAGTCGCTTCTGGTTGGAAACATACTGAAGAGCGATCTCCGTCCATGAGAATTCGCTGCCCGCACGGAGTTCTTCTCCCCCCGTATTGGTAGGGTCGAACGGTTCGGAGAGTTTGACATATACCTCCTCCAGCTCCAGGGATATGCTGCTTCGGTCCATCCATGTGAGTGCATACTCCAGTTCGATCTCCCGGTCGGTCTGGGCAAAGCCCGGGTCAAAGAACAAATCAGCCGACAGAGCCGGGCCGTGGTAGGCCACCCGGTCCGAAACCGGGTAGAACCGGTATCCGACGGACGGACTGCTCCGGTGGTATCCGGTACGTCGAACAAATCCCATTTCGGCCAGGTAGTTCCCCCCCACGTAGGACTGGTCCCATCCGGCCGAAAATAGCCGGGTCTCATACTTCAGAGAGGCCGCCGTGGTAGACCGGTCCCCTTTGCCGCCCGGATGGATGGAGTGGTGATAGAACGCCTTGCCGGTCCAGTTGTTGTCAACACTGGCAAAGTTAAATTCCGCTCCGGCCACACGGTTGAAGGAGTATCCGTGGTAAGCGGTGTCCTCGGGAGTTGTCACTACCTGTTTGTTGGTCATAAACACTCCCACGTTGGAGCGGCTCAGGACTTTTCTCTGCAGCACCGCCACGCTGTAGTTGTCGGCCGATTGCAGTCCCTGCACCCCGGTTTGCATATTCATAATCCCGATGCGCCAATTGTCACCGGCCTTTCCACTTAGCCGGGCACCTGCGATTACCGGGGCGTTCAGGCCGATCCTTCTGGAGAAAAAGGGGCGAAGTTCCTCCGTGCCCAGGCTGGCGAACAGATCGCTGTTTTCCAGGAAGAACTTCCGCTTCTCCGGGAAGTAGAGCTCGAACCGGTCCAGGTTGGTCTGCTGCCGGTCCACTTCCACCTGGGAGAAATCAGGATTGACGGTTACATCCAGGTTCATGGAGGTGGAAAGGATCACTTTGGCATCGAAGCCTGCATCGGCCGAAAAATTGATTTTCTCACCGGCTTCTACCTGGTGGGTAGCTATCCCGGATACGTAGGGTATCAAAGAAAAACGGACCCCTGAGGGTGGAGGAGGATCTTCCCAGACCAGGCTGCCTGTGAAAGCCAGGTTGGCTGACTGGAACTGGCGGGGAACGGGTGCCCAGCTCGATTTCTCATTGGCCTTCAGGTCCAGGCGGCTGAAGTTGATCCCCCATTCTGCGTCCCCGGCGCGGTAACGGATGGTTCGGAACGGGATACGGAATTCAGCCACCCAGAAATCGTCATGGTGCTTCACCTCCGAGTACCATTTTCCATCCCAATCATTATGAACGAACCCCCCGTCTGCCTGTATCCCATCCCACTGTCCGCCGGCCGCTGAAACTCCGAAGGCGAATCCGTTGGTTTGATCATTATAGGTGTCAATAGCTGCGAAGAAGTTGTCATTCTTACCAAAGTTCCAGTCCCTTTTATACGATTCCATGGGGCGCTTCCCTGGCAGTGTATCGTGACAGATGACCCCCATATAGAGGTTCTCCCGGTCGTAGGCGATCATCACCTCGGTCTGGGCCCATGCCAGCCCGGTGTCGATGGGAAGGATCCTGCGAAAGTCCCGGGCCACCTCTGCCATAGACCATGCTTTTTCATCCAGGACCCCGTCTATATGGATCTCCTCCTGTACAGGCAGGGCGTGCAACCGGTAATCGGTACGGTTTACCTGTCCATAAAGAGGTGGCATGATGGCTGATAAAATACCAAACAGAAGGAGGGGTGGGATTCTCAGTGCGTGGAGTGCCATAAAAGGGTGGTACGGTTATATAAAACCCCTAAGATAGTCAAGAAAGCGAAACATCAGTTCCTGGTTTGGCTGGTAATACCGTTGCTCATCCAGAATCTCCAGTTCGGTTTGCACATGGGGTCCGGGAATCAGATCATCCCTGCAGTTCTCCACCAGATCTCCCACCGAACCGGGGGTCACTTCCAGGTGGAATTGAAAGGCCAGGGTGTTTTTGTAGATAAACCCCTGGTTCGTAAAGGCGCGGGAGCTGGCGATCAGGGTGGATCCCCGGGGAAGGTGGAAGGTATCGCCATGCCAGTGGAATACTTTCCGGGAAGCAGGCAGTTCCCTGCAGATGCGGTATTCAGCGAGTGCCGGGAGGAACTGAAGGTTGTGCCAGCCGATCTCTTCCTCCATCCAGGAGTTGAGGTGAAAGTCATATACATTCATGGGACCTCCCATAATAACGATGATATCGCTTTGGGAGGGATCGGGCAGAGCATCGTTTTTATAGAAGCGGGTGAAGGTGATAACGGCACGGTTCTTTTTGGTCCATTCACCGATTATGGCCGGACCTTCGAACGGAACGTGCATCAGACAGTGGATCCGGATCGGAGCGGCCACTAGCAGCGCTCCTTCCCGAAGCGGCAGAGCAGCTCCCTTACCCGGTCCACGTCATCGATATAATAAGAGGCCCTGGTGGTTTTGGCTCCCACTTTGATGGTGTAAGCTTTTTCCGGCATGGCCTCAAAGGTATACTCATCGGTCCAGTCGTCTCCAACGGCAAAGATGAAGCTAAAGGAATCACTGCCCATTTTCTGAAGTGCCGCCCTTCCTTTATTGATCCCGGAATATTTAATCTCCAATACCTTATCCCCGTCCATAATCTCCAGGTTGAGATTGGAAGTGAGGGTCCGCAGCTCATCTTTCAGCTCCCAGGCACGCTGAAGGCCCAGGTCCGGATCGGCATTCCGGTAGTGCCATACCAGGGAGAAATTCTTGTGCTCGATAAATGTTCGGGGGGTCCGGTCCACGTAGTATTCCAGAAGGGGCTGGACGGAATCCATCCATTCATTGTCGATCTGTTCCATCATGTGCCAGTCCCCTTCCGGTTCTCTCAGCCATACCCCGTGTTCGGCAATGAAATGAATATCCCAGCTTTTCTCGAACCATCTGCCGAGGGTTTCCTTGTCCCTGCCGCTAATGATCACCACCATGTTTTTGGGATCTCCCGAGAGATCCTTCAGGATCCCGTAGAGATCGTTGTCGGGTTTGGCGTCCTCCGGGTCTTTCTTGAACCAGGAGAGGGTACCGTCATAGTCCAGGAAAAGAATGCGCCGTTTCGCCTTCCTGTAATCACTGACCATCTGGCGCATCCGCGTCATATTGATCTTGCGGGTCAGGTTCACCTCCTGGATCTCTTTTACCCCTTCCAGGCTTTTGATGAATTCCCTGGCCCATCTCTCTACCGTATACCGGGCCAGCCGCTGCATCATCACCTTGTTTCTCTGGACCTGTTCTTCCGGATCCATTTCGATGGCATCCCGGATCGCCTCAGCGATCTGGGGCAGATTGTTGGGATTGACCAGGATAGCTTCGTGCAGCTCCTTGGAGGCACCGGCCAGTTCGCTGAGTATCAGCACTCCCTCCCCATTGTGTCTCGATGCGATGAACTCTTTGGCTACCAGATTCATTCCATCCCGCAACGGAAGTATCAGGGCGATATCCGAAAGGGAATAGATATCGATCCGTTCATCCATGGTGAAGGTCTGATTGAGATACCTTACGGGGGTCCAGGTGATCGTTCCGAAGTTTCCGTTGATGCGCCCGACCATCTCATCGACCTTGCTTTTCAGGTTATAGAACGACTTGCTGGTCTCACTGGAAGGGATGGCCTGAATGATCAGGGTGACCTTTCCCAGGTACCGGGGATAGTTCTGGAGGAAAACTTCAAAGGCCCTGATCCGCTGGGGGATCCCTTTGGTATAGTCCAGTTTGTCGATAGAGATGATCAGTTTTTCTGTCCCACCGTATGCCTTGATCCTTTTCATCTCGTCCTGGATCCTGGAGGGTCTTGCCTGGTTGCTGTGTACCTCCAGGGTCTTATTCCGGAACCGGTCGTAATTAATCCCCTTGGGAAATACGTCGACCTTCAGGGTACGTTCCCCCAGCGAGATGCGGTTGAACATGGAATCCACTCCCGTGAGGCGCCTGACCGAACTCATGAAGTGCCTCACATAATCGTAAGTCTGGAAACCGATGAGGTCGGCCCCCAGAATCCCCTCGATCACCTCCAGCCTCCAGGGGAGTAGCCGGAAAATCTCGAAGGAAGGAAAAGGAACATGGATGAAAAGGCCGATGCTGACTTTCGGCTTGTGCTCACGGATCATCTGCGGAAGCAGCAGGAGGTGGTAATCATGGATCCAGAGAATATCGCCGTCATTGAGCAGGTCAAGGATCCGGTCGGCATAGAGCCGGTTCAATTTTACATACGCCTCCCAGGTCTCACTGCTGTAGGAGATGTTCTCTGTAAAATAGTGAAAGAGCGGCCAGAGCGTATTTTTCGAGAAACCGTGCAGGTGAAGGTTCCGGTCATGGAGGGATGGGAAGAGCGGTATGCACTGGAAAGCTTCCAGTTCTTTTTCCAGCAATTGTATCTCATCCGGCAGGAATTCATGATTTTCGCAATCGGTCAGGCCTACCCAAAGCGGATGAAAGGTGCTGTAAAAATCCTGTAGTCCGGAGATGGTCTGCTCATCAGCCTTGGAAATATGAAACTTTTCATTCAGGTGGTGAATATGAACAGGCAGGAAATTGGAGGCAAGAATGAGACGCTTCATGGTTGTATATTTTATGAAAGTTTGATTTGAATGCTGTTGCAAAAATAAATACCTTGATGCCACATAGTATTCCAGAGCATATTCACCTATTAAGATACACAATATGGCATTTGAACCCAATTTTGATGCAGTTATATTCGATCTGGATGGTGTAATCACCAAGACTGCCCTGGTCCATGCAGCCGCATGGAAAAGGATGTTCGATGAGTATATGCTTGCCCGCGAGAAGCGGTTCGGGGAATCCTTCAGGGAGTTTACCCACAGCGGGGATTACCTGCCCTATGTGGACGGGAAACCCCGGTACAAAGGGGTAGCCTCATTCCTTGAATCCCGGGGCATCGACATACCCTTCGGAAACCCTTCTGATGATCCTGAAGAGGAAACCGTTTGCGGTCTCGGTAACAGGAAGAACATCATGTTCAACCAGGTGCTGGATGACGATGGGGTGGAAGTGTATGATACGACCGTGCAGTTATTGAACGATCTGAAAGATAGTGGTATACGGATAGGAGTGGCTTCCTCCAGCAAGAATTGCAAACCGGTGCTGGAAAAAGCCGGATTGATGGACTTTTTCGAAACCCGGGTTGACGGGGTGGTATCGGCAGAAATTGGTCTCCAGGGAAAGCCGGAACCGGATATCTTCACCACTGCCTGTGATAATTTGGGGGTGGAGTATCACCGGTCGGTGGTGGTGGAAGATGCTGTATCGGGGGTTCAGGCCGGGAAACGGGGTAACTTCGGATTTGTACTTGGTGTCGCGCGGGAAGATAATGTCCGGGAACTTTACATCGGAGGGGCTGATGTGGTCGTTAAGGACCTGGGAGAGATTGGAATGAAGGGCATCATACAATGGTTCGATCTTGGAATGCAACGGGAGAGCTGGAGCCTTCAGTACTACGATTATGTCCAGGAGAAGGAGCGTTCCAGAGAGGCCTTGCTCACCGTCGGGAATGGTTATTTCGGGACCAGGGGTGCGCTGGAAGAGAGCAGCGGCAATAAGGTCAACTATCCCGGCACCTATGTGACCGGACTGTTTAACCGGCTGGTTTCGAAAGTAGCCGGGCGGGACATCGAGAACGAAGATTTTGTCAATGTGACCAACTGGCTTCCGGTCACATTCCGGATTGACGGAGGAGAATGGTTCAGCTTTGGACCCGATCCCTCCGGTAACATCCGAAATATCCATCGCACCCTGGACCTTCAGACAGGTGAACTTCGCAGGGAGCTGGAAATCGAAGACAGGGAGGGCAGGATCACACGGGTGGCCTCTTCTCGCTTTGCCGGCATGGCTGATCCCCATCGTGCCGGTTTGAGGTATGCTGTTACCCCGATCAATTACAGCGGAAAGCTGGAGATAAGATCTGCTCTGAGCGGGAACCATAAAAATGCCGGAGTGGAACGTTACAACGACCTGAATCAGCAGCACCTGGAACCGGTATCCGAGCAGGCATCGGACAAGGGTATGCAATTGGTAGTGAAGACGATGCAGTCCGATATTCTGGTTGCAGCCTGTGCCCGGCACCTGTTGCTAAACGGGGGAGAGAAGGCGGTCAGGGAGGATCGTAGCGGACCTGGCTGGACGGCCCAGCAGTATGCCCTGGAGCTTCAGCAGGGTGAGGAACTGGTCCTGGAAAAGATGGTTTCGATCTTTACATCCCGCGAACCGGACACCGAGGATCCGTTGGAAGCAGCCGGGACGACCCTCCATCAAATGTCTTCCTATCACGCCGAGCTCAGGCTCTCGGCAGGACGCTGGAAAGAGTTATGGGAGGAGATCGATGTGAAGATCGAGGGTGACCGGGAAGCTCAAAAACTGATACGGCTGCACCTGTTTCATATGATGGCAACGGCGTCTCCGCATCATGCAGGTCTCGATTCAGGAATACCGCCCAGAGGATTGCACGGTGAAGCCTACAGAGGCCATATCTTCTGGGATGAACTCTATATCCTCCCCCTGTACAATCTCCACTTTCCCGAAGTGGTGAAGTCGACTCTGATGTACCGCTACAGGCGGCTGGATGCAGCCAGGGCATATGCCGGGGAATATGGATATGAAGGAGCCATGTTCCCGTGGCAAAGCGGAAGTGATGGCCGTGAGGAGACTCAGATCATTCATCTGAATCCCGTATCGGGGGAGTGGGGGGATGACTACAGTTCCCTGCAGAGGCACATCTCGCTGGCCATTGCCTATAATCTTTACAACTATTACCATACCTCCGGCGACCTGCAGTTTATGGAGGATTACGGAGCGGAGATCCTGCTGGATATTTCCAAATTCTGGGCAAGTAAATGCCGGTTTGACGAAGAAGACCGAAGGTTTCACATCGACAAGGTCATGGGTCCCGATGAATTTCATGAGGCACTTCCAGGTGATTCCGAAGGAGGATTGACCGATAATGCCTACACGAACCTGATGGTGAGCTGGATGCTTGACAGGGCTTTCCACCTGTTGGAGAAAATGGAGGAAGGCAGGAAGAATGAGACCCTTCGGAAGCTCCAGCTGGATGAGAGTGAACTGGACCGGTGGAACCGGATTATGCACGGCCTGGCTTTAAACATCTCGGATGAGGGCGTGGTGGAACAATTCAGTGGATACTTCGGACTGAAGGAGCTGGACTGGGACGCCTACAGGGAGAAGTACGGCGATATCCACCGCCTCGACCGGATCCTCAAAGCGGAGGGTAAATCACCTGATGACTATAAACTGGCCAAGCAGGCTGATTTCCTGATGATCTTCTATAATCTTGGCAAGGAAGAGGTTTCCCGTCTTATCAGTTCTCTGGGTTACGAAGTGCCGGAAGAGTACGAACAGATCAATTTCAATTACTATATCCAGCGAACCTCACACGGCTCCACCCTGAGCAGGCTGGTGCATGCACACATCGCCTGGAGACTGGGGTTGAAGGAGGATGGCTGGAAACTTTATCTGGAGGCCCTCCGGAGTGATCTGGTAGATATTCAGGGCGGTACTACCGGCGAGGGGATACACTGCGGGGTGATGGCAGGAACGGTCTTCGAAGTACTTTCCACATTCGCAGGTCTCCGCCTGGAGGGAGAGCAACCATCGATCCTCCCCTCCCTTCCTGAGCACTGGAAGGAGATCGCCTTCAGATTTAATTACAGGAGCACCTGCTATGAAGTTACCATAAAGGGATCCCATGCTGATATCTCAAAGATCAATGGGTAAGACGATTCTATCATTCACTAAAACATAATTGCCATGCTGGGAGACATTTTGTTGATCAATGATATGCATAAGGAGGCTGCTCAGACCATCGCCGACCATCTGGAAAAGCTATGCCAGGAAAGGGGGGAGCGCTACCGGTGTATCGTAGGTATTGCGGGAGAGTCGGGATCGGGGAAATCAGAGCTGGCCCATGCCCTGGGGAAGCAGCTGAAAGAGAAACATATTCGGGTAAAAGTGATCCATACGGACAATTATTACAAGATTCAGCCGTTGCTCCGGGAAGAGTGGCGCCGTAATAAGGGGTTCGACCAGATCGGACTGGATGAGTACGACTGGATCAAGATCAATAAAACTATAAGGGACTTCAAGGAGGAGCAGGAGTGCATGATTCCCTGCATTGACCTGATCCCCGAGCAGGTGGATAAACTGATTACCGATTTTAGTAAGATCGACCTGTTGATCATCGATGGACTTTATGCCATTAAGGCACCTGATGTGGATCTGAGAGTGTTTATCGATCTCACCTACCACGAGACTAAAATCAACCAGATCATCCGGCTGAAAGAAGCCATGAGTGATTTCCGGCTGGCTATCCTGGAAAAAGAACACCTGGCAGTCACCTCCCTTAAACCGCTGGCCGATCTGATTGTGGATAAGTCATATCAGGTAGTAACGGCCGAGGACCATATGAAGGATATGTAAAGTCTGACCCGTAGCTGAAACCATTTATGCGATTTGCCGTATATTCGGTCGTATTTACTCATTAATACCGGATAGAGATGAAAATGACCAAACATGTCAAGGTGCTGATTGTTTCCGTGATCGTTGTACTGCTGACCGTTCCCTTTACTTCCTGCGACAAGGAGCCTCTGGAGGATCGTCCCGACCTTCCGCCGATGGAGAGTTTTTTGATGGATTTCTCTGATTTCAGCCAGGCTCCGGCCGGAGCGAAATCCACCGAAGCCACCTACGCCAACTTTCTGCATTCATTCTTTACACTTACCTTCTGGAACCTTGCTTCCACGGTAACGATGGCCGTGCCTGTGGCCGCCTACGGATATGCATTGAACCAGGAACCGGAATACCTGGGTGATCTCACCTGGGAGTGGTCTTTCGTTTTTGACCTTCAGGGGAAGAACTATACCGCTACGCTGACAGGGGCAAGATTAAACAACGAGGAGTTTACCATGGAGATGGTGATCGGGTTGACCGGTTCCGCCGAAGCCGGGATCAAATGGTTCGACGGGGTTATCCGGTACGACCATACCCAGGCCTCCTGGACCATATATAACGAAGAGGCGGCGGAAGTTCTGCAGGTGGATTGGAGCAAGGATTTTGTGACCGGGGATACCGAACTGAGATATATCTATGTGGAAGCTGAGCAGACCCAGACGGGCAGTTACATTCAGTATACCTATATGCCGGATCAGGTCTATGACGCCTCCTTCGATATCTCTCATTCAGAAGGTATTGCCGATATTGAATGGAACCTGACCACCAAAGAGGGCAGAGTGATGGATATGGCCCATTTCGAAGACTCCGATTGGCACTGCTGGGATTCAGCCGAGAACGGCCTGGCTGATATCGATTGCCCCTGATTACTCCCCTCTTTCCATCCGGTGGATCACTACCGGTTGCAGCAATATTTGATCGTGGTCGGGCAATCTTTGGATTGCCCGAACCACGCTCATCCCTTTGACAACCCTTCCGAAAGCTGCGAATCCATGTCCGTCAGGATTCCTCCTGCCTCCAAAATCGAGAGAAGGCGGAGCCCCGATACATATGAAGAATTCTGTGGAGGCTGATCGGACGGGACCAGTTACCCAAGGTCATGTTTCCGAACGAACTCATCCAGAATCTCCCTGAGGTCGGGTGAACCGATCTCCTGCAGATCATAGTAAACCCTGGTATTAGGTTTCCGAATGTTAATTAACCTGTTGAGATCGATGGGTGTTCCGATCACCACTGATTCACAATCGGTATTATTGATGGTTGCTTCCAGGTCTTTCAACTGTTCTTCTCCGTATCCCATGGCAGGTAACAGCGTACCGATTTCCGGATAGATCTGGAATGTATCACTCAGTCTTCCTACCGTAAAGGGCCGCGGATCGATCAGTTCAGATGCCCCGAATTTCTGTGCGGCCACCACTCCGGCGCCGATTTTCATCTCCCCGTGGGTGAGGGTCGGTCCATCTTCTACCACCAGAACGCGTTTTCCTCTGATCACTCCCGGATCGTCCACCCGGATGGGGGAAGCACCATCAATGACAGTCGCTTCCGGATTGACCTTCCGGATGCTCTCCCTGACTGTCTGAATCCCTTCCGGTGAGGCGCTGTCGATCTTATTGATCACCACCACATCAGATATACGCAAAACCACCTCTCCCGGATAGTAGGAAAGTTCATGGCCTGCACGGTGAGGGTCGGTAACGCCAATGGTCAGGTCAGGCTGGTAAAAAGAGAAGTCATTGTTTCCTCCGTCCCAAAGGATGACATCACAACCATCGGGATCGTTTTCCGCTTCCCTGATAATGGCCTCATAGTCCACTCCTGCATAGATCACATTCCCCCGAACCACATGGGGTTCGTACTCCTCCATCTCCTCGATGGTACAGTGATGCTTATGAAGGTCATCCACACTGGCAAATCTCTGTACTTTCTGCGCCACCAGGTCGCCATAAGGCATGGGGTGACGGATGGCCACCACCTTCAATCCCTGTTCCATGAGCAATTCGATCACCCTTCTGGAGGTCTGGCTTTTCCCGCAACCGGTCCGTACAGCACATACTGCAATTACCGGCTTGCTGCTTTTTAGCATGGTATCCCTGGTTCCAAGGAGGGTAAAACCTGCGCCTGCAGCATTGACGACAGCTCCGATATTCATGACCTTCTGATACGGGAGGTCGCTGTATGAGAAGACGCAACGATCCACCTGGTGTTCACGGATCAGCTCCGTCAGCTGTTCCTCAGGGAAAATGGGGATCCCCTCCGGATAAAGTGAGCCGGCAAGGTCGGCCGGATACTTGCGATCATCAATGTCGGGAATCTGGGCAGCTGTGAATGCCACCACCCGGTATGCTTCGTTATCCCTGAAATAGGTGTTGAAGTTGTGAAAATCCCTGCCTGCGGCCCCGATAATAATGACATTTTTCCTGGACATGTTGTGATTTTTTGGTGTTTATAATTAGAAGTTGTCTTATTTGCAAGACCGATAAATTTAGGGGTTTAAACAAACTGCCGGACCGAATATGCTGTATAATAGTTTGCAAAGGAGTATTCAATAGAACAACTTGTTCACTATTTCGTAATATTATAGATGCGAATTTTCGACCGTTTTTTCCGAAATTCGAAATTTTAGCCTGGAACCGTTGAATTTTTTGGCACATACCTATCTGTCCGGATGCAATGAGGAGATCATTGTGGGTAATTTTATGGGAGATTATGTGAAGGGGAAAAACTATGTGGTCTTCCCGGAGATGATCAAGAAGGGAATCCTGATACACCGGGATATCGACACCTTTACTGATATGCATCCGATCACCCGCAGAAGCAAGCAGAGAATAGCACCGCGCTACCATAAATATGCCGGGATCATCATCGACATCTTCTATGATCATTTCCTGGCCTCCATGTGGACCCGATTCTCCACATTGTCGCTTCAGGATTTTGTGAACCGGACATACGATCTGCTGAAGAGGAATTATAAGTTGCTTCCAGAGGCTGTTAAGATGTGGTTTCCCACTTTCCTCGAGAATAACTGGATGATGGCCTATCAGACAGTGGATGGAATCGAACTGGTTCTGGAGAGAATGTCGGCCAATACCTCTCTTCCCGACCATTCAGCCTATGCGGTGGAAGTGCTCAGTCACTCTTACGTGTCCTTCCGGGAAGACTTCCTGGAATTCTTTCCTTTGATCATTCAATTCCTGGAAGAGAAATACGGAATGGAGATTCATGTTTCCCGGGAGAATTACCCCGATTGTTAGGCCGTTTGTTTATTTTCAGATCTCAGGGTGTGACCGGGAAGCGTGTCTACTTTGAGCAACTTTTTATACTCCTGCTCAAAGAAGAACTCCTTCTCGCCGAAAGCGGGAACCAGGTCGTCCAGCCATAGTGCGCTTTTATCATACCTGGCGAAAAAGGGTTTCCCTACCCAGTCAGGATTACGGCCCTGAAGGAATTCGAGCACATATACTTTCTCACCTCTGATCTCGGAGACACCTGCGATCCTGACTTTCCCCGGACCGGCCGACATACTGGGTCCCCGCACGGTGCGGCAAACTCCACTGACCTTCTGGTAAGCCTGACTGAACAAGTGGTGGGCCTCATCCAGGGAGACGCCGAAATAGGACTGGGCTCCGGTATCTCTTGCCACGAACATGTAATAGGGGATCATACCCATGTCCACCTGTTTTCTCCACATGCGGGCCCAAACATCCGGATCGTCGTTGATATGCCTGAGCAGAGGGGACTGGGTCCGAATCTGTGCACCTGTTTGCCTGATTGCCTCTGCAGCTTTATCAACCGCTTCGGTTTCCAACTCCCTGTGATGATTGAAATGTGCCATGATCGCCAGATGGATTCCGCGGTCCGTCACCTTGCGGAACAATTCCAGGATCGATCCGCTATCCGGATCTGAAAGATAGCGGTAGGGCCAGAATGAGAGGGATTTGGTGCCGATTCTGATAGTTTTCAGATGCGGCAGGTCTGCATCCAGCAGCGCATGGACGTATCGTTCAAGTACATCGGCTTTCATCACCATGGGATCACCTCCCGTAAAAAGGATATCGGTGATCTCAGGATGCTGTTGCAGGTACCGGACCATCAGGTTCGGCTGTTTCATGGCAAATTTCAGCTCGCTGAGACCGGTGAACTGGGGCCAGCGGAAACAGAAGGTGCAGTAGGCGTGACAGGTCTGCCCCTGAGTGGGGAAGAACAGCATGGTTTCGCGGTACTTGTGCTGAATTCCACTTAACTTTTCTCCATCAAGGGTCGGGACATTATGTTCCAGCTGGCCTGCGGGATGGGGATTCAGATTTAACCGGATCTCATTGACATACCTGGCAATGTCCGCTTTGCTTTCGTTTTCTTCCACCATCTTTGAAAGTGCCTCGAACTGAGAAGGTTTAAGCATCTTCTCCTGGGGAAAGTTGAGGATAAACAGCGGATCATCCTGGTAATGATCCCAGTCGATCAGTTCATTGATCACATAATTATTGGTTTTGAACGGAAGAACCTCTGATACCATTCGGATGGATCTGATCTGATCAACACTCAGCCGCTCATAATAGGGTATTTTGTGGAAATTATGTCTTGCATACACCTGATATTTCATAAGAACTCCTCCTAAATTTTTGCTTGCGCATCTTTTTGGCGGAAGACAAAGGTACGAAATTTCGGGCACTTTTGAAAGTGTGACCCCGGCTAACCCTGTTTAATAACATTAATATCACACGGTTTAACGCAACAGTTCCAGCCTGCTGGCATCGAGCCTGATCATGACGAACAGGAAGATGGTAAAAGCCCAGAGGGAGGATCCCCCGTAGCTGAAAAAGGGCAGGGGAATACCGATCACGGGCAGGAGTCCAATAGTCATTCCGATGTTCACCACGAAATGGGTGAACAGTACGGAGATGAATCCATAACCGAACGCCCTGCTGAACCTGGAGCGTTGGCGCTCTGCCAGCACCAACATCCGGAGAAGCAATCCCATATAAAGAAGAATGACGAAGGAGGTTCCCAGAAACCCCCACTCCTCACCCACTGTACAGAAAATGAAGTCGGTACTTTGTTCCGGAACAAAATGAAGTTTGGTCTGGGTACCTTCCAGGAACCCCTTACCACTGAAACCACCCGAACCGATGGCAATCTTGGACTGATTCACATTATACCCTACTCCCTGAGGATCATCTTCCAGGCCAAGGGTCACGTAGATCCGGTATTGTTGATGCGTCTTGAGAATGTTGTTCATGGCAAAATTGACCGCGATCATAAAACCGATGGCCACAACAACTCCTGCCAGGATTTTTAACTTGTTGTATTGCCGCGACCTGATTCCGAAGATGGTCATTAAAATTACCAGTGGAACCACTGCTGCCAATCCCATTGAGTAAAGAATCCATCCGGTCCCGAGCAGGAATTTCAATCCGAGGAGAGCGGCGAATGCCGATCCGCCGATGATCAGCGGCACCAGACCGGTTTTGAACGAACGGGAGGAAAACATCAGCATAACGGAACCCGCCGAGACAACGATCAATAGCAGCAACGCCTTGTCAAGCAGCAGGGTGGCCATAAACAGGACCATCAGGGTGGCCAGCATGACCATTATATTGGAAGAGAATCCTTCGCGGAAAAGCACGAAAATGAATGCGAAATAGACCAGCACCGATCCCAGGTCGGGCTGGAGTAAGATCAGAACAGGAGGTATCATGATGATCATACCGGCCTTCAGGAGATCAGTGAATTTCCGGAGATTGTAATTGTGTGAGGTGAGTAGGTTGGCCAGGGCCAGCGCGGTCAGAGGCTTGGCGAATTCTGACGGCTGAAGCTGGACACCCCCCATAGAAAACCAGCTCTTCGCACCATTGATCTCTTTGCCAAATAGCAGTACCCCCAGAAGCAATGCCGCAATGAGTGCATAAAGGATATAGGAAAAGTATATATAGAATTTTGCATCCAGGATGAGAATCAGGGCTGCCAGTACCAGGGAAGCGGCGATCCACATGAGCTGTTTTCCGAACCGCTGGGAAAAATCGAAAATTCCCCCATCGGCTTCCATGATATTGGCCGAGTAGATATTCATCCATCCGAACGCCATGATCACGAGCCATAGCAGGATCGAAATCCAGTCGAGGTTACCAAATACACTGTTTCTCTTTACCATGACAGAGAAAGGTTTTTGTCCCATACGGGTACTTCGCTTATGATGGAATCCCCCTGTGGCCCGTGAGACGGCGATCCGTCAGGAACTATGGTATCCCGTGGAGGAGTCGTATCCCGTTCCACGGAGACCGGGACGACAGGTGGCAGCAACTGCATCACCCAGTTTTCATACCAGGTTCGGCTCACCTCCCCGGTCAGATATTTCTCGATCATCAGACTTGCAATGGGTGCGGCAAAGGTCGTTCCGAATCCCTGGTTCTCCACATACACGGCAATGGCGATCTGCGGATCCTCCTTCGGGGCAAAAGCGATAAAGATCGAGTGATCGTTCCCATGCGGATTCTCTGCGGTTCCGGTCTTGCCACAGACGGTGATCCCTTCAATACTGGCATTCCGGGCGGTCGATCCCTTTCCACCGTTGACCACCAGATCCATTCCATCCACCACAGGAATATAGTTGACTGAATCGATGTTCGTGTAGTTCCTTATGATATATGCCGGGTCTGCCTCGTCCACTCCATCGATCTTTTTTATCAGGTGTGGCGTGATGTAATATCCCCGGTTGGCAATGGTGGCTGTCATATTGGCCATCTGCAGCGGAGTGATCAGCAGCTCTCCCTGCCCGATGGCCAGGGAACGGATGGTCAGATAATTCCAGTGTTGCTCTCCGTAGATCTTGTCAAAGTAGGAGGATTCGGGAATATTTCCGTCCAATTCGTTCTTCAGCTCAATCCCCAACGGTTGTGTGAAACCCATGGAGAGGAGGTGTGCCCGCCAGTTATCATATGCGGCGGCGGTCTCTCCGTGTGCAGGATTCTGCAGGATGCTTCTCAGAACCTTGATGAAATAGGTATTGCAGGAATTCTGGATCGCCTGGACCAGGTTGAGCGGGGAATCGTGAAGGTGACAGCCGGTATGGATACTGCCTGCATAAAATCCATAATAGCAGTGATGCTCGGTGGAGATGGAGATCACCTTCTCCTGCAAGCCGATCAGGGCCATCAGTGTTTTGAAGGTCGATCCGGGAGGGTATTGTGCCATCAATGCCCGGTTGAAGAGAGGATTGAGGGTATCATTGACTAATTTGCTGAATTCTGTTCGGAGGTTTCGGCCCACCAGTAGCTCCGGAGAGTAACTGGGGGCACTGACCAGGGCCAGTACCTCTCCTGAGGATGGTTCGATGGCAACAATACTTCCCACGTATGGCTTCATCAGTCGTTCCCCGTAAGTTTGAAGTTCCATATCAAGGGTTACCGTGATATTCTTTCCCACCTCCACCGGTTCATCAAGCCTGCCTCCCTGGTAGGATTCAACGGTCTGGTTATACACATCTTTGAGGAATACCCGTTTGCCTTTAACCCCTCTCAGAGAGCTCTCATAGGCCTTTTCCACTCCGGAAACCCCGATATAATCCCCCAGCTGATAATAGGGTTCCTGATCCAGGATATCCTGATCCACCTCGCCAACGTATCCCAGGGCATGGGCTGCCACGGGACGGGTATACTCCCGCAGGGTACGGGTCTGAACGTAGAATCCGGGGTACTGATACATTTTTTCCTGGAGCAGTGCTGCATTTTGGTAGCTGACCTGCTTCATGAATATCGAGGGAACCCGGTAGGAATAGGAACGGGCCGACTGAAGCCGCTGGTCCAGATCCTGACCGCTGATACCAAGTATCCGGCAAAATTCGGTGGTATCGAAAGATTCCAGCTGCCGGGGGACCACCATGATATCATAGGCGGCCTGGTTATAGACCATGATCTCTCCGTCCCGGTCATAGATAAGTCCTCGTGCGGGATAAATTACCCTGACGCTCTGGGCATTGCTCAGGGCATACTGCTCATAGGACTTGTCAAGAACCTGCAGATGAAACAGCCGGATCATCAATACCAATCCTGACAGGATGATCGCAGCTGCAAAAACATACCTTCGTTCCGAAAAAGGATTCATCTACCTGCGAAATACAAAGTATTGACTCAGTATCATTGTTGAGGCGGATAGAATGGAGCTCAGCAGCACCCGGAGCAAGGTATTAAAAAAATCATGCAACTGAAAAACCTCCAGATAAAAGAGTGCCAGATGGTGGATCAGCACAAGAACCACCGTGTATTTCATGAACCAGTTGAATCCGTAGTAATGGATCCTGGGGAATGTGTCGGGCTCATATCCGTCTCTGGGTGCCAGCAGATCAAGCATACGGGGACGGATGAAAGCCATCAGGACGGTGGCTGCTGCATGGATGCCGCTGGTGTGTTCGAAAAGATCGATTCCGAAACCCAGGATGAATCCCGCCAGCAGCTGCACCCACCTGGGTGTCTCGAAAGGCATCAATATGATGAAGATAATGTAGACGTAGGGGACCATATATCCATGGATCATCACATGGTCCATGACCAGCGCCTGGAAGAGAACCACCAGGTTCAGCCGGGAAATATTTCTGAGGACAATATACATTACCTGCGACGCTCTTCTACGTTTAGCTGTTCCACCTGCCGGTAGTTGCGGATCACATTGACATGAAACAGGCTCTGAAAGTCGGTCGCCAGGCGGACCCGTATGTCATAGAAGTTTCCCGATTCCAGTTGATAAGATTCGATGATGCCGGCATGGATGCCAGCCGGAAAAATGGATGAAAATCCACTGGTCACGATCGTATCTCCTTCGCTGACCACCACATGGAATGGGATTTCCGTCAGCAATGCGTATCGGGGAGATCCTCCTGCCCATTGCAGGATTCCTGCATAATTGTTTGATCTGATCCTCACACTGAGCCTGAAATCGCGGTTGATAACAGGAATCACCGAAGAGAAATTCGGCGAACTTGCCAACACGATTCCCACCAGTCCATTTTCGGAGATCACCCCCATATCCTGGAAAACCCCGTGTTTCTCTCCCCGGTCGATGGTCACATAGTTGTACTGTTTGAAAACGCTGTTGTGCACCACCCTGGCCGGTATGTAATCATACCGAAGGTTCTCTTTTTCTTCGCTGAACACCACAGCGCTGTCTGTGAGTAATTCCAATTCCTCCAGTCGGTTCCGCAATTCGAGATTTTCCGAGGAAAGCTCCTGGTTGAGTTCTTTCAGGTAGAAATACTCCCTCAGCCCATCTACCCTGCTGTAGACGAAACCGCTCACCTGGCGGTTCAATGCAACCAATCTGGATCGTTGAAAGCTGGTGCCACGGATAATCAAGGAAAACGCGATCGCCTCCAGCAACAGGAAAAGCAAAAGATTGTAGTACCGTTGTATGAACCGGAGAAGCGACCTCATGACCTATCGCATCAGGAAAGGGAATTTATCCACGTTCCTGAGGGCAATCCCGGTTCCACGGGCCACCGCCTGCAGTGGGTCTTCGGCGATATGAAACGGAATGGAGATTTTGTCGGCAAGTCTTCGGTCCAGGCCTCTCAGCAGGGCTCCGCCTCCGGCCAGGTAGATCCCCCGGCTGACGATATCGGCATATAATTCAGGGGGGGTCTGTTCGAGGACCGAAAGGATGGCTGTCTCTATCTTTGAAATGGACTTGTCGAGACAGTGTCCGATCTCCTGATAGGAAATGGGAATCTCAATGGGCAGGGCGGTCATCAGATTGGGCCCCCTGACAAAGAAATCCTGAGGGGGTTCATCCAGCTCAGGAAGTGCAGAGCCCACCTGAATTTTGATCTCTTCAGCGGTTCTTTCCCCAATCTTTATATTGTGCTGATGGCGCATATAGGTTTGGATATCGCTGGTGAACCCATCCCCGGCTACGCGAATGGACTGATTACAAACAATTCCTCCCAGGGCGATCACTGCGATCTCGGTGGTTCCGCCCCCGATATCCACCACCATGCATCCTTCGGGTGCCTCCACGTCAAGACCAATACCGATGGCAGCGGCCATGGGTTCAAAGATCATATATACATCCCGGCCCCCGGCATGTTCAGAGGAATCCCGAACAGCCCTCCGTTCCACTTCCGTGCTGCCGGAAGGTATGCAAACCACCATTTTCAGGGAGGGAGTGAAGATTTTTCGCTTGGTATTGATCATTTTGATCATGCCCCGGATCATCAGTTCCGCAGCCTGGAAGTCGGCGATCACTCCGTCACGCAGCGGGCGAATGGTTTTGATGTAATCGTGGGTTTTACCATGCATCTGCCTGGCCTTCTCCCCGATGGCCAGCAGTTTCCCGGTGTGCTGATCAATGGCCACGATCGATGGTTCATTGACCACTACTTTGTCGTTGTGGATGATGATCGTATTTGCAGTACCCAGGTCAATGGCCAGTTCCTGCTGGAATGAAAACAAACCCATCTATAGTTTTATTAATAGTTCAATGTTTAAAATGCCGGATTCCGGTGAAAACCATGGCCATATCGTTCGCATTACAGAACTCGATCGAGTCCTGGTCACGGACCGATCCACCTGGCTGTACCACTGCTTCGACACCTGCCTTATGAGCGATCTCCACACTGTCTGAGAATGGGAAGAAGGCGTCCGAAGCCATGACGGAACTCTGCAGGTCAAACTGGAAGTGCCGTGCTTTATCGATACTCTGTTTCAGGGCATCTACCCTGGATGTCTGCCCGACGCCCGATGCCAATAGCTGACTGTTCTTCGCAAGGACTATGGCGTTGGATTTGGTATGCTTCACGATCTTGTTGGCAAAGACCAGGTCCTCCAGCTGGCCGGGAGTGGGTTTTTTACCGGTCACTACCTTCATATCGGAGGCTGATTCGGTGGAGAGGTCCCTATCCTGAAGTATCACCCCGTTAAGGACGGTACGAATGAGCTTCGGTTTCATAGAAAGCTCTTTATGAATCAGGATGATCCGGTTCTTTTTTTGCTTCAGTATCTTCAGGGCCTCCTCTTCATATCCCGGTGCGATGACCACCTCGAAAAAGATCTTGTGCATCTCTTCGGCAGTTTCGGGATCAATCACTCTGTTGGAGATCAATACTCCACCGAATGCCGAAACCGGATCTCCTGCAAGGGCGTCCTTCCACGCATCGGATTGCTTCTCGCGGGAAGCCAGTCCACAGGCGTTATTATGCTTCAGGATGGCAAAAGTGGTTTCCTGGAACTCTTTGATCAATCCCACGGCAGCATCGATGTCCAGGAGATTGTTGTAAGAGATCTCCTTTCCGTGAAGCTGTTCGAAGAGCTGGTCGAGGTCCCCGAAGAATTTTCCCTGCTGATGAGGATTTTCGCCATACCGCAATTCTTTCGATCTCCATTCACTGACTTTCAGTGCACTTTGGTCGTTCCCATCCAGGTAGCCGAATATCTGGCAGTCGTAGTGGGAGGAAATATGAAACGCCTCTTTTGCATGCTCCCTTCGGGCTTCCAGGGAGGAAGTGCCTTTTCCCGATTCCAGCAAAGCCAGCAGAGGTTCGTATTGTCTGCGGGATGAAATGATCAGTACATCCTGGAAATTCTTCGCTGCTGCCCTGATCAGAGAGATCCCGCCAATATCAATCTTTTCGATGACCTCCTGATGGGAGGCTCCCGAAGCGACAGTCTCTTCAAAAGGGTAGAGGTCCACAATCACCAGATCGATCTCGGGGATCTCATACTCTTCCAGCTGCTTCAGGTCGCCGGACTCCTCACGCCTGGCCAGGATACCGCCGAACACTTTCGGATGAAGGGTCTTCACTCGTCCGCCCAGAATGGACGGGTAGGAGGTCAGCTCCTCCACCGCGGTAACCGGCAACCCAAGGCCGGCAATGAATTGGTGGGTTCCACCCGTGGAAAAAAGTTGGATTCCCATGGAATGGAGTTTTCTGACCACCTGTTCGAGTCCCTCTTTCGAGTAGACAGAAACCAGTGCATTTGAAATCCTTTTAGCGTCGGTCATTGGTTTTTGTGGCTAGTTCTCCCTAATTTTAACTTCCTTTGCAAAAGAACAAGTTTCCACCGACATAAAGAAACAGAAAAGCAAAATTTATCCATGGTATTGCTCAGGTTAATATGGGAAAGCCTATTGATGGCTGTTCAGGCAGTTACGGTCAATCGGCTCAGGGCAATGCTTTCTCTTCTGGGTATAACGATAGGGATCTTCGCCATCATTGCGGTCTTTACCATTGTAGATTCACTGGAAGCCAATATCCGGGAGAGTGTCAGCAGCCTTGGAAGCGATGTGCTCTACCTGCAAAAGTGGCCGTGGGCCCCGGAAGAGGGAGAGGAATACGCCTGGTGGAAATATATGAACCGGCCTTTGCCCACTCTGGAGGAGTATGAATTCCTGAAAGAGAATACCCGGAATGCTCAAAGCGTCAGTTTTATTTCGGGGGTAGGCCGTATGATCGAATACGGCAACAACAGTATTGACGGAGCAGAGGTGTTGGGAGTGACGAATGAATTCCAGGAAATCAGGTCGTTTGAACTTCAGAGTGGACGATATTTCACCGTGTTGGAAAGCAAGGCTGGCAGAAATGTGACCGTGATCGGCGATGAGATTGCCAGGGAATTATTTGAAGGGGCTGATCCCCTTGGCAAGGAGGTGGAGATTATGGGCCGCAAGGTGACTGTCATCGGGGTGGTTGAGAAGGAAGGTACCGGCACCTTCAGCGGGATGGTCCTGGATGAGGTGGCCATTACGCCACTCAACTTTTACAGAGGATTTGTCGATATCAGAAGCGAAAGGGCCGGTCCCGATATCTGGATCAAGGCCAGGCCAAATGTATCGGTGGATGAGCTTGCCTTTGAAGTGACCCAGCGGATGCGCTCATACAGAAGGCTGAAACCTGTGGAGGAGAATAATTTTGCCATTAACCAGACCAGTATTATCAATAATCAGCTGGACCAGGTTTTTTCCGTTATTAAAGTAGCCGGGTTCTTCATCGGGATCTTTTCGATTATTGTCGGGGGATTCGGGATCGCCAATATCATGTTCGTCTCGGTCAAGGAGCGAACTCATATTATTGGCATCCAGAAAGCGCTGGGTGCCAAGCGCTACTTTATTCTTCTTCAATTCCTGTTCGAATCGGTGATGCTTTCACTGGGGGGAGGTATTCTGGGGCTGCTCATTGTTTTCCTGGGCGCACTGGCTGTCAATTATTCAACCGATTTTTCGATCTATCTGACCATGAATAATATCATGGTAGGTATTGTGATATCCAGCGGGATAGGGCTGATCAGCGGAATTTTTCCTGCCTGGCAGGGTGCAAGGATGGATCCTGTGGTGGCTATCAACACCTCTTTCTGACAGGCGCTGGACGAGTCTCAGGCAAAGGTCAGCGAGTCTCAGGCAAAGGTCAGCGAGTCTCAGGCAAAGGTCAGGTAGAGCATTCTTCCCATCAGAAAGTAAATAAAAAGGCCCATGATATCATTCATTGTGGTGATGAAGGGACCCGTAGCCAGTGCCGGATCAACCTTCATCCGGTTGAGCAGCAGGGGAATCATGGTCCCGAATACTGCCGCAAAAATGATGACTACGAACAGGGAGGTGCTTACCGTAAAGGTAAGTGCCAGGTTCCCGCTGAAAAAGAAATTGTAAAGGAACAGGAGACCAGCCAGGATCAAGCCATTGAGCAGAGCCACCAGGAGTTCCTTTAGCAATTTGGTTGCGGTGCTTTCAAGCCCCAGGCTGTTACTGGCAATGCCCTGGACAATGATGGCGGAGGACTGGATCCCCACATTCCCGGCCATGGCGGCAATCAAAGGGATAAAGAAAGCCATCTCCGGATTGATCTGTATATCCTGTTCGAACCGCCCAATGACCGCTGCTACCACGATGCCCCCAATGAGACCGATGATCAGCCAGGGAAGCCTTGCCCTGGAGAGTCTTGCCGGAGAGTCGGTGGTTTCCACATCGGTGGTAATACCGGAGGCCAGCTGATAATCTCTTTCGGCCTCATCCCTGATCACATCCACCACATCGTCGATGGTGATCCTTCCCACCAATCTGCCAATGGAGTCGGTTACGGGGAGTACCACCAGGTCATATTTTTCCATGATCTGTGCCACCTCTTCGGAGGTGGCATCGGTGCGGACCGATCTGACATCATGTTCATAAATATCTTTTACCAGGCTGGATGCACTAGCCAGCAGCAATGCCTTCAGGGACAGGACCCCCAGCAGGATATTTTCATTATTGACCACATAGATGTAATAGATCTCATCCACTTCTTTGGCCTGTCTCCTCATTTCCCTGATGCAGGTGGCCACTCCCCAGTTCTCATTGACCCTGATCAACTCTTTGGCCATGAGTCCGCCCGCAGTGTCTTCGTCGTAGCTCAGCAGATCGACAATATCCCCTGCCTGCTCCAAATCATCGATATGCAGCAACACCTCCTGTTTCTTGTCCTCGGCCAGGTCTCCAATCACATCCGCCGCATCGTCCGAATCCATGTGGTAGATGAATTGGCTGGCAATCACCTCCGGTGGCAAAACCTTCAGGAAGGCCTCCCGCTCATCCTCTTCCAGTTCCACCAGAACATCGGATGCTTTTTCCGGATCCAGCAGAAGGTAAAGATATTTGGCCTCCTCCACCGAGAGGTTTTCATAGATCTCGGCAATATCGGCAGGGTGCAGATTTTCCATCTTGTCCAATGCTGCGCGGTCATCCTGTACCTCGATAATGGATCGAAGTTCGTTGATATATTCCCGGGTCAGATTGCTGCTCATGGTACCGATGCATTAAGGTTCGGGCTGCTTCAGCCTGGACTCCACCCATCGGGTAAGCTCCACGAAGTCAGATACGGCCAGCTGTTCAGGCCGTTTCCGCAGGAGCATGGAATCCCCCTCCAAATTTAGCAAAATAGATTTGATGGAGTTTCGTATGATTTTTCTTCGCTGATTGAACACGGTTTTGACCACCCGGAAAAACAGCTTCTCATCACATCCCAGGTGAATGGTCCTGTTCCGTCGCAGCCTCATGACCCCCGAAGTGACCTTCGGCGGTGGAAAAAATGAGCCGGGCTTGACGGTAAAAAGATACTCCGTGCTGTAAAAGGCCTGCAGAAGAACGCTTAAGATCCCGTATTTCCTGGATCCGGGCGGGGAACAGATCCGGACGGCCACCTCTTTCTGTACCATGCAAACAACGGAAGGAATATTCTGTCTGTATTCCAGGACCTTAAAAAAGATCGGATTGGAAATATGGTAAGGGAAGTTTCCGATAAGGTGAAAGCTGCCCGGTACGATGGACGATATATCCAGCTTTAAGAAGTCCCCATATACCAGCACCTCCTTGATTTCAGGCCACTTCCGTATAAGGTACTCCACCGATTCGCTGTCCACCTCCACCGGTATCAGATGAAATTCCCTGTTCAACAGCGGGGCGGTCAGAATCCCCTTCCCGGGGCCTATTTCCATTACCGTTGCACCTTCTTCGGCAGGAAGTGCTTCCGCGATCCGGGCGGCAATGGAATGATCCGTCAGGAAATGCTGACCCAGATGTTTTTTAGGCCTGACCATGGTTCTCCAAAGTTAAAATGATTTAAGTACTTTTGAGTTAGAACAAACGGATGTTCATGATAAAGTTAAAAAATCCCTACGCCACTGGTGAAGGTTACCACTGCTTTGGCTGCAGCCCTTCCAATCCCAGCGGACTCCGAATGGAGTTTTTCGAAGCGGGGGAGGAGATAAGAAGTATCTGGGAACCCGGGACTGATTTTCAGGGTTTTCAGGATATTCTTCACGGAGGGATACAGGCTACACTGATGGATGAGATTGCCAGCTGGGTAGTATTTCTGAAGCTGGATACCGCCGGGGTTACCTGCCGGATGCAGACCCGCTACAGAAAACCGGTCCGGATCTCCTCCGGTCCGGTCACATTAAAAGCTGTCCTGGAAGAGAGAAAAAGGAGTATGGCCACCATTTACATCATCCTGATGGATGGGAACGGTGTTCATTGTTCCGACAGTGAGGTGGTCTACTTTTTATGGCCGCCAGAGAAGGCCAGGTCGGAGATGCATTATCCGGGTAAGGAAGCTTTTTATCCAGAAAAGTGAGTAATATGAAGTACGATTTTGACAAGTGGATTGATCGGAAAGGTACCGATAGTGTGAAATATGACCTGACCCGGATCATCTTCGGAACGGAAGACCTGCTTCCCATGTGGGTGGCGGATATGGATTTTGAGGTTCCCGACTTTATCCGGGAGGCGATCAGTGAGCGCGTGAATCACCCGGTCTATGGCTATACATTTCGCCCGCGCAGATTCTTTGAAACTGCCGCGGACTGGATCCAAAGAAGGCATGCCTGGGACACCGATCCCGATCACTATAACTTCAGCCCGGGAATCGTTCCGGCATTGAACCTTTGCGTGATGGGAATGACCGAACCGGGAGACCGTATTGTTACTCAGCCCCCGGTCTATTTTCCTTTCTTTACCGCTGTGAACAATCATGGCCGGAAGCTTTTACACAATCAACTATGTGAGGATCGAGGGACATACCGCATTGATTTTGAGCTTCTGGAGAAGCAATTCGCCGAAGGGGCGAGGATGTTACTATTCTGTCACCCGCATAACCCGGTCGGAAGGGTCTGGACAAGAGATGAGCTGGAGGAGCTGGCACGTCTTTGTGTGAAATACGGGGTGCTGGTAATCAGCGACGAGATCCACTCCGATCTGCTTCTTTTCAATAACTGCCACACTCCCCTTGCCTCGCTTGGGAAGGAGATCGCAGATCTGACCATTACCTGTGTGGCTCCCAGCAAAACCTTCAATCTGGCAGGCCTGCATAGTTCAGCGGTGATTATCAGTAACCACGAACTAAAGAAACAATATGACCGTATGCTGGATGCGGTCCATGTGGGCGGTGGAAATATCTTCGGTCAGGTGGCCATGGAGGCGGCATTTAAAGAGGGAGACCAGTGGCTCGACCAACTGATCCGGTATCTGGAGAAGAACTACCGGCTATTGTGCGATAAGCTGGAAGCGGATATTCCTGAGATCACTGTCTCTCCTTTACAGGCCACCTACCTGGCCTGGTTCGACCTCTCTGTTCTGGAGATGGATGAGAAATCCCTGAAAGAGTTTGTGATCAGGGAGGCCAGACTGGGGCTGAACGACGGCCCCATGTTTGGTCCGGGTGGCGAAAACCATCAGAGGATCAATATTGCCACCCCTTCGGCAGTGTTGGAACAGGGGCTGGAGCAATTGACCGTCGCAGTTCAGGGGGCCCGGTAACTTTTTTTATATTTAGATATGAAATTCAGGCTCCCATTCACCACCAGGCTCCCATTCACCACCAGGCTCCTTGAATCCTACCTGGTATTCGCATTTTTGTTTCTGATCATTTTCCTCGGAGAACTGGAGAAAGAGCGGGGTCTGATATGGTGGGTTTCCCTGACCGGAATGTTCTCTGTGTTTGTCATGGCGTTAATGCACAGGTATTTATTAAAGAAGCAGGTCAGCAGGATCAGGGAGCTGCTGGATCGGTTGGCACAGGGGCACATACCGGAATTTAACGCTTCGGGCAGCCGTGATGAGTTCGGGAACCTGGAAAGAAAGCTGGAATTGCACATCTCCCATCTGCGAAAGCTGGCCCGATTTTCTCGATCTCTTTCGTCCGGCGATTTTACCGGGAAGTTTGAAACCAAAGGTCCCTTAGATGAATTGGGATCAGCCCTTATTTCTTTGAAGGAAAGCTTGATGGGATCCCTGGAAGAGTCTGAATCACGGAGACGGGATGAGAAGAACAGAACCTGGTCTGCACAGGGGCTGGCCAAATTCAGTTCTTTGTTCAGGGAGGCAGAGGATAACCTGCATGACCTTGCCTGTGAGCTCATCAGGGAGTTAGTGAGCTACACGGAGGCGGATGTCGGAACCCTCTTTATCACCATGGAGAAGGAGGATGGTAATAATCCGGTCCTGGAGCTTTTCGGAAGCTATGCTTTTGACAGGGAAAAACACATGGAAAGGGCATTCGATTTTGGCGAGGGCCTGGTAGGAAGAGCCGCAGTGGAGAAAGAACTGATCTACCTGACCGACTTGCCTCCTGACTATATCAAGATCCGCTCGGGTCTCGGTGAGGATGTTCCTTCATCCATTCTGCTGGTACCGGTGCTGCTAGACAACCAGGTGCTGGGGGTGATGGAGCTCGCTTCCCTGGGTGAGATCCCGGATTACCAGATCGAATTTATCAGGCAGTTGGGTGATGCCCTGGCTACCACTCTTGCCAAGGTAAAGGCCAACCTGCAGAACAGGAAGCTTTTTGAGCAGACAAAGAAGCAGGCGGAAGCGCTGGCCTCGCAGGAAAAAATATTCAGAGAAAAGCTTCAAAGCCTTGAAAAGGCACAGGAAGGCTCCCGGCTAAGGGAGAAGGATCTTCAAAAGGAGATCAACGACCTTCGCGAACGCATGGGTTAATCCATTTAAAATGCCATAATGGCATGCCTTTTTCATTCATAGCAGACATAATGGCATGATTTTCTTCCTGGCATGCGGTTTGACTTCTGATGGCCAAATATCAGATAATACAAACTAAAAATAGGAGGAAAGAAAAATGTTAGCTAAAATTCAAAAACGGTATGTACCCACTTACTGGGATGATTTTTTCAATGACAGCTTTTTTAACCGTTTCGATAACGGATTCCACCAAGGCACCGTCCCTTCGGTCAACGTTTCGGAAGATGAGCAATCATTCATGATCGAGATGGCTGTGCCGGGGATGACCAGGAAGGATATCCAGATCAATATCGAAAATGATCTGCTCACCGTTTCGTCTGAAAAGGAGGACAAGAAAGAGGAGAAAGGCCGGTTGAATCGCAGGTATATGAGAAGGGAGTTCAATTATCTGAAATTTAACCGTTCATTCGAACTTCCCGAGTCGGTTGATCAGAATAAAATCAAGGCTCGCCATGATGATGGGGTCCTTTACATCGAGCTTCCAAAGAAAGAGGAGTCGGTGGAGAAAGCACCCAAGCAGATCGAGATCCGGTAGGAGGGGTCCGACTTAGGCGGAGAACGAATTCCGCGAGTACAGTGGCTTCACCGAGCCCTGGAACTCTGGTTCCAAAAACTATTTTCGGGGTAAGAAAGCACAAAATAATACACGTTGGAGCGAGGATTGGCTTCGCCGGGCTAAAGACTTCTCGCAGCTTTCTGCGAGGAACTTTAATCTGAATCTGAAGAGGCTGTATCAGGAGATACGGCCTCTGCTCTTTTGAACTCGCATCTTTCCCCAGGTCATCACAATCACCCCCACAATGGTAATCAATCCTCCGATCAACTGTAGCATCTCCGGAAGGATGGTCAGGTAGATCATAGATCCTATCAGGACAAACAGACTGCGGGTCGCCTGGATAATCATGGTGCGGGAAGCTTCGATAAACTGCAATGCCGAATACTGCGCAAACCCGGTGAGAAAGGGGCCAAGCAGCGATCCGATACCCATATTCAGCAGAGCGCGCTCCGGAACCAGGAACTGCTCCTTGCGGACGATCATGGCAATCAGCCCGAAGGTAAAAAGGAATAATACCCGGTTAAGCGTCAGAATACCGGGATGGATGTCCTTGATCCTGCTTTTGGCGGTGATGATGCTGACGGAGGAGAATACAGAAGAAACCAGGATCCATCCGGAGCCTTTTCCAAAAAACTCCCCGATGGTGGTATCACGGGTATAGGTGATCAGGATCACTCCGGCAATGGTAAGTACGATCCCGACCGCTTCAATCCCATTGAACCGTTCACCCAGAAAGCTGATCCCCAGGATGGTGACCAGAATGGGAGTGAGGTTGGAGAGAAAAGAGATGGTGGTGGGGTTTTCAGCCAGCCGGATGGCCAGGAAAAGCAGGGATGCTGCTCCCAACTCCAGAAGTCCGATAATCACCAGGGTCATGTTGGAAGCCCGGCTTAATGCGGGAATTTTCTTGATCATCCCTGTAATAAAGAGGAACGGTAGGATATAGACCAATGCAAACGCAAACCAGTAAAACTGGAACTGAAAATAATTCACCTCCAGCAAAGCTGCTTTGGAGAACACATAAACATTAGCCATCCCCAGTGTTGCCAGGAAAGCCAGGGAAATGCCCTTTACAGTGGGGTTCAGGTTAGGGAAGGGATCTTTCATGAAGCTTGTGTCAAGGATGAGGGTCCGTTTCCATACTCTTTCCGAAACAGCTCTCTTTTAAACACCGGAGGATATGAAATGTTTAGATCCTGGATTTGATCTTCCTGGTCTCATCCTCGAAACCTGGCTTTTCCATCAGGGCAAACATGTTTTTCTTATAGGCTTCAACACCAGGTTGATTGAACGGATTGATCCCCAACAGATAACCACTGATACCGCACGCATATTCGAAAAAGTAAAGGAGGTGGCCCAGGGTTTCTTCCCCGAGTTTCGAAACAGTGATCCGAATATTGGGCACCCCACCGTCCATATGCGCCAGCGCTGTACCCAGCTCTGCCATCTTATTCACGTGATCGATCCGTTTGCCTGACAGATAGTTGAGCTGATCGAGGTTATCTGCGTCCCCGGGTATCTCCACCAGATGATCGGGTTGTTCCACACTGATCACCGTTTCGAACAGGATACGTTCACCCTCCTGGATATATTGTCCCATAGAATGAAGGTCGGTGGAGTTATCCACAGAGGCAGGAAAGAGCCCCTTGCCCTCTTTCCCCTCGCTTTCACCGAACAGTTGTTTCCACCATTCGGAAATGTAATGGAGTTTGGGATGGTAGTTGACCAGGATCTCTATTTTCTTTCCCTTCCGGTAGAGTGCGTTGCGGATCGCGGCATAACGGGCAGCCGGATTCTCTTCAAACGGCGTGCCCGGGTGGCATAACCGGCTCATCTGCTTCGCCCCGCCGATCAGGGAGCGTATATCTACTCCGCATATGGCCAGGGGAATAAGTCCCACGGGGGTAAATACTGAAAACCTCCCCCCTACGTTATCTGGGATCACGAAACTTTCATACCCCTCCCGGTGGGCCAGCTGTCGTAGGGCCCCCTTCTGGGCATCCGTTATGGCAACGATCCTCCTTCCGGCCTCTTCCTGCCCCACCTTCCGGACCAGGTTCTCCTTCAGAATGCGAAATGCGATGGCCGGTTCGGTAGTGGTACCTGATTTGGAAATCACCACGATCGAATAATCCCGTTCCTCCAGGATCTGGAGTAATTCATGCAGATAATCCTCTCCAATGTTCTGACCGGCAAAAATCATCCTGGGTAAATCATCCTTACGGTACGGGGCGAAAGTATGAGTGAGTGCATCATAGACCGCCCTGGAACCGAGGTAGGAGCCGCCGATCCCGATCACGACCAGCAGCTCGGTCTTACTCCTGATCGACCGGGCCACCCTTTCCATCCTTTCGATTTCCTCCTCCGATATGGAAGAAGGCAGGTTCAGCCATCCCAGGAAGTCGCTGCCTATTCCTGTTCCACTATATAAATGTTGCTGTGCGATATCTACCTCTGCGGCCATTTTGTTGATTTCTTCGACAGAGATATCATCGCAGATCCTGCTGATGTCAAGCTTGAGCTGTTCCATGGTTGAAGTCTGATTTGATCTCCAAAGTCTGATTTGATCTCCAAAGTCTGATTTGATCTC
>CAZRZY010000016.1:0-52278 GCA_964604655.1 uncultured Bacteroides sp.
GGCTGTTCAGGCAACGAATCTACGTGGTTGGGTGATTGAATTTTCGAGAGGTCTGAACTTTATGAACTTTATGGACTTTTACACTCCCCATCTGGCTCTTCGCAACTGCTCCGCTGTGGTGAAATCGTTGGAAGTCCGGTGCCCTTTCAGGGGAATAATCTTTTCATGGATCGCATCCAGGATCCATGAAGACTGGGGGAAGAAATAATCCTCCAGCTCATAGGCAGGGGTGATCCAGTTACGCGAACCCACCACCACCGGAGGTGCATCCAGATCATCAAAGCCCAGCTCCGTAATATGATGGGCCAGGTCCTTCAGATAGGATCCCCTTTCGGTAGCATCGCTCACCAGGATAATACGGCCAGTTTTCCGGATCGATTTCAAAACCGTTTCGTAATTAAAGGGGACCAGGGTTCGGGCATCGATCAACTCTGCGCTCATACCGTATTTCTCCTCCATCATATCTGCCGCTTCCCGGGCCCTGTAGAGAGTGGCTCCGATGGTCAGGATGGTGATGTCCTTACCATTCCGTTTGACGTCGGGTTCACCAAGCGGGATTTCATAATACCCTTCCGGTACTCCCTCCTCATGAAACTCTTCCCCTACTCCATAGAGACGCTGACTTTCAAAATAAATGACCGGATCGGTTCCCTGGAGTGCGGCATTCATCAATCCCTTGGCATCATAAGGTGTGGCAGGGAACACCACTTTAATCCCGGGTATGTGGGCCACCAGGGAGGACCAGTCCTGTGAGTGCTGGGCCCCGTATTTGGATCCCACCGAAACCCGCAGTACCACCGGCATTTTAATCAGATTTCCGCTCATGGACTGCCATTTGGGCAGCTGGTTGAACACTTCATCGCCGGAGCGACCCAGGAAGTCGCAATACATGATCTCGGGGATCACCCGACCGCCACACATTCCGTAGCCAATGGCCGTTCCCGCTATGGCCCCTTCAGATATGGGGGAATTAAACAACCTGTGGTAGGGAAGCGCTTCGGTCAGTCCGCGGTAAACGGCAAATGCTCCTCCCCAGTCACGGTTTTCCTCGCCGTAGGCAATCAGTGTCGGATCCTTGTAGAAACGGTCCAGAACCGCCTCAAAGATGGCGTCACGAAACTGAAACTGTTTCATGGCAGAGTGGGGTTTTCCCTCAGGATCGAATGCATAGCGCTCCTTCCGGGAGATCTGCTTAACCCGTGGGTTCTCCCTGGCAGGCATCAGCACCTCAGGCTCTCCCTCCTCCATGGCATCGACCGATTGATTGGAAAACATCATTTCGCCGATCAACCCTGGATGAGTTACCAGGTCCATTCTGGGCGACACATCATCATCGATGGAGAGCTTAAATGCATCCAGCACCAGTTTCGAAGTCTGCTCTCCCATCCGGTCGAGTAGCGCCTGATCGGCCACCCCTGATTCCACCAAACCTCTTCCGAACGAAAGGATCGAATCGACCGATTCCCAGGCTTCAACCTCCTCTTTGGAACGATAGGAAGAGGAGTCGGACGGAGAGTGGCCGCTGAACCGGTAGGTGAGTACATCCAGGAACGCCGGACCTTTTTTTTCTTTCAAAATCTTCATCTTACGATCGTAGGCATCGATTACGGCCAGTGGATTATATCCATCCACTCTTTCCGCATGCATATTTTCACGGTTCAGGGCGGCTCCCACTCGTGCGGCAATGGTATACCCCATCGTTTCTCCGCACGTCTGTCCTCCCATGCCGTACTGGTTATTCATAATGTTGAAGATCACCGGCAGGCCTCCTGCCATCTCTCCTTCCCACAGCTCCCGGTACTGGTCCATGGTGGCGAAGGTCATTCCTTCCCATACTGGTCCGCATCCAAGGGAAGCATCCCCGATATTGGCTACCACGATCCCTGGTTTCCGGTTCACTTTTTTAAAGAGTGCAGCACCGACCGCAATGTCGCCCGATCCGCCTACGATGGCATTGTTCGGGTAGATACCGAATGGGGTGAAAAAGGCATGCATCGATCCACCGAGCCCCTTATTAAATCCGGTCTCCCTGGCGAAGATCTCCGCCAGGGTGCCATAGGTAAGAAACCGTAGCGCCAGCTCCCTGATATCCCCCTTGAAACCTTTCTCCACGATGGAGAGAATCCGGCCGTCGAAGAACGATTTCATAATTTCATGGAGTTTTGCCTCCTCCAGCTTATGGATGGCGGACAGTCCTTTAGCCAGAATCTCCCCGTGCGAACGGTGGGATCCGAAAATGTAGTCATCCACACCCAACAGAAAGGCCATACCCACTGCGGCGGCCTCCTGTCCGATGGAGAGATGGGCCGGACCGGGATGGGAGTAGGGGATCCCATGATACTCCCCCTTGGTTTTGATCAGGTTCAGCATGGTCTCGAACTCCCGGATGATCAACATATCCCGGTAGATCCTTATGAGGTCCTCGCCCGAATAGCGGGAGAGCTCCTCCTTTATCGATTTATCGTAGCTGTTCACCGGGATGGAGCCCAGCTCCAGAGTACTGGATTGACGAACCTTTTCGGGGTTGATAAATTGTGTTTTCGGCATAATATATTAGTCTGTAAAGTCGTAAAGTCTGTAAAGTTATCAGGCCTTCAGGTGGTCGGGCGAAAGTTGTTCGATCTCTGTTTTAATCTCCGCCAGGAAACGTGTTGCCGGTCCGCCATCGATCGCCCTGTGATCATAGGTCAGGGAGAGCCCGATAAACGGCAGGAAACCAAAATTACCGTCCGGAAATACGGCAGGTCGTTGAAGGATGGTATTGACACCCAGGATGGCCACCTGAGGCAGATTGATCACCGGGGTGAACATCTCCACACCATAGTTCCCCAGGTTGGAGACCGTAAACGAGGCCATATCGGGTGCAAGCAGATCTGGTGAGAGACTTCCTTCACGTGCCGAACCTGCCAGGTTTAGCAGCTGTGAAGATAACCCCGAAAGTGAGAAGTCATCTGCATGGGGCAGTACCGGTACCAGCAATCCCCTGCCGGTATCCACCGCAAGACCCAGGTTCACATGATGAAACTGCCGGATCGTGCCGTCCAGAAAATGCGCATTGGCCTCCGGGTTTTTCTTCAGTGCCCTGATCACAGCAAAACAGACCATATCGTTCAGTGTGATGTTCCGGGTGCTGCCTTCAGCTGCACGTTTCTTTACCTCCGCCCTCAGCTGCAACATTCCGGAAGCATTGGCACTCAGATGGTGGGTGAGCTGGGCCGATTCGCTCAATGAACGGTGCATCGCCTCCGCAATAATCTTTCTGATATTGGTGAGCGGGCGGTCCGTGTAATCTTCTGTATCCGTTGTGAATTTCCCCTTTTTGATTTCGGATGACTTTACCAGTTCTTTGGAGGAAATCTTTCCGAAGGGAGCTTTCCCTGAGACGGGAACCGTTAAACCTGCCTGATCCAGTTTTTTCCGGGCCAGCGGAGTCAGACGTTTACCGCTTTCGATCTCTCTCTGAATATCCCGTTCAATGATCCGGCCACCGGGTCCGGTGCCTTCGATCCCCTCCCAGATAATCCGCCTCTTCTCTGCCAGGTTCCTGGCCCTCGGGGATATGGCCCTTTTATCCAATGATGAACCGCTGGAAACGACGGGTTCCTTTTCAGGCATTTCCGGTTCTTGATCAGTACCCATACTGTCACCGGAGGGGGGATCCGGGATTGCTGCTTCGGCCTTATCCAGGGGCTCTCCCGATTTGAACTGGTCAATGTTCTCTCCCTTCTCCCCGATCACCGCCACATTATTCAACACCGGTACTTCATCTCCCTCCTGAAAAAGTTTTGCAAGAAGAATCCCTTTTGAAGGCGCCTCCTCTTCGAAGGCTGCTTTATCGGTTTCGTAGGCGAACAGCAGGTCACCCGGTTCAACAGTATCTCCTTCATCTTTATACCATTCTGTAAGGATACAACTCTCTACAGATTGACCCTGGCGGGGCATGATCACAGGGGTAGCCATATGTTTGTCAGATATCTAACTTGTATATACAAGTACAAATATAACAACTATTTTTATTATCCAAAAAGAAACTTTATATTCCCGCTACTATTTTGTTACCATATCATTATCAATTTGATAAATGATTATCCAGAACAAAATTTGTACATTACTGAGCTTTACATATATTTACATGTTAGAAATATTGTACTGACAAATAACTGAATAGAGCCACGGCAATGCGAGAAACTCCTCAATATCGTCAGCTCTACGAAAAACTACGAAAACTCATCGAGGAAGGAACGTACCGGAACGGTGATCTTTTACCTTCCGAAAATGAGTTGTGTGCCGCGCATCACCTGACCAGACCCACCGTCAGGAATGCGCTGGATATGCTGGTCAATGATGGATTCATCGTCCGGCACCAGGGCAAGGGAAGCATTGTTCAGGGCCAGCCCAAGGGGATTGGGATCCTTTCACTCAGCGGGACTACCTCGGCTATTGGCCGGAAAAACCTGACCACCAGCATCATTGTAAAACCTGAAATCCGCAGCTGGAAGCAGGCATTCGGGTATGAAATCAGTGAGCAGTACCGAAGTGTGGGCTGCATATACATGGAACGGTTGCGTTTAATCAATAATCAACCTGTATTCTACGACATTACCATGATCCCCAACCTGAATCTGCCCCGTTTGACTGCCCGGACTTTTGAAAACCGCTCCCTGTTCGAGATTCTCAGGAAACACTATCAGCTTCAGGTCAAGGGAGGTGAGCAAAAAATCCTGGCCATCAAAGCGGACGAACGCATCCATCATCACTTCAGGGTAAAAAGAGATCATCCCATACTCCGGCTCGACCGAAAGATGGATACCAACCGGCCGGGATTCTCATTCTTCAGTCAGATCTACTGCAATACGGCAGATTACAGTCTCATTGGACGCTTTTAGCCATCGGGAAATATGAAAGCAATCAAACTAACACGTACACTAAGCATTTATTTGGGTGGAGGAATTTCTGAGCTCAAAGCGTCGGAAATTCTTGAGGTAACCCCCATCGGAAACAGTCGGATGGTTAAAATTGAAACCCTTGCGTCCCCTCTGCAGTCTTTTGATATTCAATTATATGATCGGTGGAACAGATCCATTTATTCGGAGTATTCAGCCGGGCATTTTCGCTGGATCAGTTCTCCAAGGAGAATACTCGCTCGATTTCTATGCCGATAATGAATTGTTTACGTATAACTTTTCTGTCAACTAGAATTTTTCTGTCAACTAGAATTCCGGAAGCTTCCATGGAGCCCGGTAGCTGGCCCGTGTCAACTGGCTGGCTTCCGGGTCACCGATAATTTTCCCCTGTTGCCCGTCCCAGAAAATCTTCCTTCCTGTCCTCAGAGCAATGTTCCCCAGCTGAGCAACTCTGGCGATATGACCGCCGATCTCAATATCTGCATTGGGAGAATTTCTGGTCTTCATGCATTCCAGAAAGTTTTTTACATGCAGGTCCAGTCCGCTCTCTCCTCCTTTTTCAATAAGCGGCACCGGCTCCATTCTTTTATTTCCCTGGGGAGATTCTGCGATCACCTCCCAACCTCCACGGTCCACTACCAGCGTACCGTTGTGCCCGATGAATGCCACTCCGTGGGCTCTTCCATAGTTGCCTTTGCCGATTCCCAGGGTCGACTCCCAGATAAGCCCGATATTGTCAAACTCGTAGATGGCATACTGCGTATCAGGGGTCTCTCTGGCATCCGTGGGGAATGCGTACTTGCCCCCGGACGACATGACCGATTTAGGGACATATTGATTTATGCCGTAAAGCGCATAATCGAGCAGGTGTACCCCCCAGTCGGTCATCAGGCCGCCGGCATAATCCCAGTACCAGCGGAAGTTGAAATGAAACCGGTTGACATTAAACGGCCTCCTGGGGGCGGGCCCGAGCCAGAAATCGTAATCCACACCTTCAGGTACCGGGGCGTCCGGCTCCACGGGAAGACGATGTTTCCAGTCCAGATATACCCATGATTTCACGGTGCGGATCTTTCCCAGTTCTCCACTATGGACAAAATCCACTGCCTTCTTCCAGTGGGGATCACTTCGCTGCCACTGGTTCACCTGGACTACCGTTCCGTACCTTCTCTGTGCGGCGATCATCAGATCGATCTCCTCAATGGAATTGGCAATGGGCTTTTCCACGTACACATCCACTCCGGCCTGGCACGCTTCCACCATGGGAAGGCAATGCCAGTGGTCGGGAGTGCCAATGATCACAGCATCCAGATTTTCTTTCTCCAGCATCTTTCTGTAGTCGCCATAAAGGGCCGGATTCTTTCCCTGGATCTCTCCTGCCTCCGCGGCTCTCTTTTCCAGCACATTCTGGTCCACATCGCTGATGGCCACGCATTCGATTCCTTCGTTCTTTAAAAAGGAGCGGACATTGGACATCCCCATTCCGTTGACACCGATTGCCCCGAACCGTATCCGGTTATTGGCCCCAATGATCCGGGAGGAGGCTGCGGCAGTGACGGGAATAGAGGAAAGAATGGCAGCACCGGCAGTGGCAGCCACCCCGTTATGAATGAATGATCGTCTTTTCATAATGGTATGATGTGAATGAATAAGTCCTAATTTAATAATTTTCCTGCAGTTTCCGATGAATTGGGCTCCCACCATGGCGGAAGTTTCCCGCAGCCGAGCTGCGGGGAACCGAGCCTGCGAGCTCGGTGAAGCCAATGCGCGGACGGGATTCCAATAGGACGGTCATACCGGCTACCCTTTCCGGAAACTGATCTGCAAGATTCCTCCTTTCCATGGGATCATCTGTCAGGTCATACAGCTCCGGTCCGGTGAGGCCGCTGCGCCCTTTTTCCGGAAGGATCAGTTTCCACCGGTCCGAAATCACCACCCGCTCCAGGAGGCTGGAGTCGGCGTATGTGAAATCGTGCGTATAATTCTCAGCAAAAACAGCCTGCCTCTCCTTCCTTTCATGGATGTCCAGGAGATCGATACCCGGCAACTGATCCGGCACTTCCAATCCGCAGCTGTGCAGCAACGTGGGTAAAATATCGATGGATACAGCGGGGTAAACAGTGTCCAGCTCGGGCAAAATCCTGTTTTTCAAGCGGAAGATGATCGGAGTGCGTATCCCGGTATCATAGGGCGACCGCTTGGAACGGGCAGCATAACGGTTGGGCCTTTCCGGGTCCTGAATCCAGCCATTGTCTGCCACAAAGATAATGAGGGTCTCCTCCGACAGCCCCTTCCGGTCGATATAATCGGCCAGTTGTCCGCATGTCATATCAAACCACTCACACATAGCCCAGTACCTGGCCACTGCAGGTGTGGGAGCAACAGAAAGGTACTTCTCTTCCAGGCTGTCGGGGGGTGTATGAGGCGCATGAGGCATAAAAGGGGCATACCAGACGAAGAATGGTTCACCTGCCGCTTCACTCCGGTCAATGAACCGGTAAATCCGCTCAAGGCCCTGGCGTCCGATTGACAACCCCTCATCTCCATGCCGTCCCTCGCGCAATGGATCTCCATGGGTCATTCCTTCGGTGAATCCACCCCTGCTGAAGTGCCCTTCCCACCATTTGCCAGTCTGCAGAGTCCGGTATCCGGCCTCCTCCAGAATTGCCGGAAGGCAGGGACCTGTTTCGATCCGTGCAACCACTGCTTCATTGTAAACGGCCCTTTCCTGCAACCAGTCAGCTCCCCATTTCTGCGCTCCGGTGTAGGCAAATACCGGATCGTTCCCGAGTATTCCGTGCTGATGCGGATAGAGCCCTGTAATAATGGAGGCCAGGGACGGTCTGCAAAGCGGAGCTACTGTATAGCCTCTGGTGAGCGTCAACCCTTCCCGGGCCAGCCGGTCCATGTGGGGCGTCTGTACATGCGGATGCCCCATGAAGCTGTAATCGGTCCAGCTCTGATCGTCGGAAATGATCAGTATGATATTCGGAACAGACGGTTCTGAGCGGTTCGAAGAGGATGGACATCCGCTGAAAAGTAAAGAAAGGATCATTAACGTCAGAAGGATGGGAAGTGATTGTCCTGGTTTCATTATCTTGACATCCGGTATTGATTGAACGGAAAGGTATGCAAAAAAAACAACTATCCCTCCGGATTTTACTGCTCTCCACGGCGTCCCTGCTGATGACCGCGGGTGGTTGCGAATCCCGAAAAAACTCCGGTCCATCCACGGACACCTTATACAGCATCTTCACCAACCCTCCCGCGGAGAGCCGGCCTTTTGTCCGGTGGTGGTGGAACGGTGATTGCGTGGAGCTGGAAGAGCTGGAACGGGAAATGGATGTATTGAAAGCTGCGGGTATCGGCGGTGTGGAGATCAACCCCATTGCCCACCCGCTGCAGGAGGCAGCCGACACCCTCAAATGCTATGAGTGGCTCAGTCTCCCATGGAACCAAAGGGTCAGGGCCACGGTGGAAATGGCCCGTGAAAGGGACATGATCGTCGATCTGATCATGGGCTCAGGATGGCCATTCGGCGGCGAGTTCCTGAAAGAGGACCAGCTAATTCAGGGTGTGGGGATCCGGAAGATCATCCTGGAAGGTCCGGCCGAGATCAGCCTTCATCTGGAAGAACACCGGCAGCTGCCGGGGCGTGATTTCGGGACCTACGACAACGGGGAGGCGCCTGATCCTGAGCTATTTTTCCTCCGGATGATCCCTCACGGTGCGGAAGGGATCACTGAAATGAAAGACCTCCTGGAAAGAGTGGATGAAGATGGCCGGATCCGTGTTTCAGTGCCGGATGGGCAACACGACCTTTACATCGGAACCTTTCAAAAGGCATATCGACTGGTCATGCACGGGGCTCCCGGCTCAAAGGGGCCTGTGGTGGATCATTACGACCGGGAGGATGTGGAGGCTTATATGGACCGGCTGGCCGATGCCCTGGGGAAGGTGCTGGAAGGAAAATTGGGTGACCATATCAGGGCACTGTTCTGCGACAGCATTGAACTGTCGGGAGCCAACTTCACCGACGATTTTCTGGAGGAATTTGCCGGCAGGCGCGGGTATCGCCTGGAACCCTTTTTGCCCCTGGTCTATTACCATCCCTATGAAGGATATACCGATACTCTCCGGTATTCGGAGGAAATGAACAAGGATATCCGGCGGCTCCGCTATGACTTCAACAGGACCCTGGTGGAGCTTTTCCTGGAGGAGTTTACCGCCACTTTCGACCAATGGGCCAATGTTCACGGCATGCAGAGCCGCTACCAGGCTTACGGAATGCCCTGGCTCATGGGGATGCTGGATGGCTACCGGATGGTGGATATCCCGGAAAGCAACAACTGGTTATTCTCCGGGGATGCCAAAAGCCATGGGTACTGGATCTGGAACAAGTATTGCGCCTCGGGAGCCCATCTTTCCGGAAGCCGGCTCGTGGCATGCGAAGCAATGACCAATACGAGGGGGGTGTTCCAAACCACCCTTCAGATGATCAAGAAGAACGACGATTTCAATTTCATCACTGGTATGAACCATACAGTCTTACACGGGTTCAACTATTCCCCGCCGGAGGCCGGTTTCCCCGGGTGGATCCGCTACGGGGCCTACTTCAGCGAGCAGAACTCCTGGTGGCCCTTTTTTCACCAGTGGTCTTCCTACAATGCCCGTTTGTCGGCAGTTTTTCAGAACGCTGATCCCGTGGTGGACATAGCGATCGTTACGCCGGAGGCGGATATCTGGCAAAACCACGGGCTGAACCGCTATCCCTTCTACATGAATCCCTGGTACCACCACGATCTCTGGGAAGGATTCAGCCGGCAGGGGATCTCGGCTGACTATATCAACGAAGGTGTTATTCAGAGAGCCTCAGTAACGGAAGGACGGATGAACAGTGAATCATGCAGCTACCAGCTGGTGATTCTCTCCTCCCCCCGGCACATGGAACCGGCCACCCTTGAGGCGATCCGGAGCTTATCAGAAGAAGGGGTCACCTTCCTGTTCGTGGAGCACTTTCCGTCGGCTTCGCCCGGTTACTTTGAAAAAGTGAAACTGGACTCAGAGGTGAGGAGTCTGGTGAAGTCCCTCAGGGAACTTCCCGCTGTACACCTGGTCGATCCGCCAGCTGATGCCGTAGATGTAACCGGGTGGACCGGCAGGATTGCCAGGCAGTACAGGGTTCATACCGCCATTGAACCGGTCCGTGTCGACCGGTCCGTATATATCTCGAAATACACCTACGGGGATCATCCTGTTTTCTTTATTTCGAACCAGCATGAGGATTCAGCCCGGATGGTGGAGTTGAAGCTGGAACTCTCGGGTATGGACCCCTGGCGGTGGGATCCGGAAAGCGGAAAGCGCACGATCCTTCGGGTCGAAGGCAGCGGGACGGTGACACTCACCCTGCAACCCGTCGAATCGGCCCTGATCGTTCTGGAGAAATCCCGAAAAGACAGTGTTCAGGAGCAACCGTTACCGGATGAAGAGCAAGACCTGAAAATATCCGCCCTCTGGCAAATGAAGTGCATTCCGGTTCACGGGGAGCCTTTTCTTCTCGACAGTGCCACGCTTTTCGACTACGCAGCTTCAGAAGACCCCCGTATGAGATCTTTTGCGGGAGAGGTCCGGTACTCCACCCGGTTTCATGATGCAGGGTCCCGCTGGAAATTCCTGGACCTGGGAACGGAAAAACATATTACCTCCGTGATCCTCAATGGAAGGGAGCTGGGCAGCCGCTGGTACGGGAGGCACCTCTACTCCCTGAAGGAGGGAGACCTGAAAACGGGAACCAATACCCTGGAGGTCCGATATACCACCACCCTGGCAAACTATGCATATTCACTGAAGGACAACCGGGTGGCCCAAAGGTGGATCCACCTGGAAGAACCTGAGTCGATGGGCCTCACCGGGCCGGTCCGTTTGCTGGCAGCCCGGTGAAAATCCTTCCGGTATTTACGGAATAGTTTTTGTGATGTGGTACCTGAACCCATAAACCACCTGCCATGAACCATCGTATCATCTTTGCCATCATAGGACTGGCTGGTTTCCCGTATGTACACCTCTCGGGCCAGCGGTCTATCTACGATCTTCCTTTCGAAAACAGCCACCGGCTTCCACCCATGGAAGCAGCGGTGAGCATAGAGGAGATCAGTGCCTCATACCAGACCGTGGGAAATATCTATACCACCGAGATCATCAGCTTCGATGATCAGACCATGGAACAGACCTCTTCCAGCTATATCTCCAATCCCCTGGTGGTGGACGCTGTGCGCCTGATGGAGTTCTATATGAAGGAACAGCTTGTCACTCCCGGTGAACCCACTGCCGGCAGCTCTGAAATGAGTGTTATCTATTATGACGAGAGCAACCGGATGAATCCGGGATCGGCATTTGCGGTACTGACCTTCGGATTAGCGGCACTTCTGGGGGTGCCCACCCATACCTCCATTGCCGATGTGGAGATCGAGATTCGTCTTTTCGACCAGGAGGAACAGCTCTTCTCCTCCCAGCGTGGTGTAGGTCGGGGCAAGAAGCTGGTAACCCTATACAGCAGCGGAAATGCCGGACGGAAAGCCCACCAGGAGGCTATGAAGAAAGCTCTGGAAGAAGTGAATCGGAAGATCCTGAGCGATCCGCAGGTCACTTCCCTGATGACTCCCCGCTCAGCTCCCGAATCCTCACATCCCTGAACTGGATGGCCATATGAACGCCGCCATGAAGCTGCAGTCCGATGGGGCCCTCTTCTTCCAGGACCACTCCCGTGTAGTCCACCATGGGTTCATCGTTCAGAAAGGTCTGGATCCGTTTGCCGGTGGCGATCACCCTCAGCTGGTTCCACTCACCCGGTCGGTGGACCTCCGGCACACGGTCGGTCTTCCCCGGATATTTGCCGCGATCATCCGTGGGAGCATAGATACAGGCGGTCAGATCCTCCTGCAGGGAGCGGGAGATCCCGATCTGCACCTGGTGGCTCAATCCCCGGATAAAGATACCGGAGTCGTAATCGTCCGACAGCACCCTGTACTCCAGATCGATCTCAAAATCGGTATAGGGACGGGTCGTCCAGAGAATCGAACCCTCCATATCCGTATTCTCTCCCACCAGCAAACCCTCTTCCGCCTTCCAGTGGCTGATCAGCTCCGGCGGGTCACACTCCCAGCCCCCCAGGGACTGACCGTCAAAAACAGACTGGTAGCCGGAGTCGCAGCCTCCCGTCATCTGGGACAGAATCACCGCCAATCCCAATAAAACGGTTGTTCTCATTTGCTTTACAGACTTTATATACAGGCTTAGACTTCTTTCGGGATGACATACGGATGTCTGTAGTTCCTGGTGACCAGCATGTTGGCCTCATCATGATCGATGAATTTCTCAAACTCTCCGTTGAATTCCAGGGTTTCTCCCACCCGGTAAGCGACATTCCCCAGATGAGGCAGCACCGAGGACATATGACCCTCCAGGATGTCGCAGTTCAGGTCGAAATGATTCCCCGATTTTACCGCTTCGATGAAATTGGCAAAATGCCCTCCGCTGCTGGGAGCGGCACGGAAGGTTTTGTCCCCGCCAACCGCAGCACCCTCGGCCTCCATACCAGAACCGGCAAAAGGTTCCTCCTCCTTTTCACGATACGCTTTCCAGTTGGAACCATTCACTTCCATCCACCCCTCTGTTCCATAGAACAGATTTCCGATGCGGACGCCCAGGTTCGCCTCGCGGTTGGTGTACCTTCCCCTGGTCTCGAATTCGAGGATCTTCCCATCCCCGTATTCGAAGATGGAGGTCTGGGTATTGGGTGTTTCCTGGGAACACTCGCGGGGGGAGATACCGAATATTCCTCCCATGGATTGTACTTTGGCAGGATGAACCTTCTTTCCCAGTCCCCAGCGGGCAATATCGAACTGGTGGGGTCCCTGGTTGCCGGTGTCTCCGTTTCCGGTATTCCAGTGCCAGTGCCAGTTGTAGTGGCCCCGCTTTTCATTGTAGGGCCTGTATTTGGCAGGCCCTAGCCAGAGGTCGTAATTCAGCGTGGCCGGTGGTTCGCTGTCCCCGGAAATGCCGAAAGAATCTCTCGGCTTGAAGCAGAGCCCCCTGGCCATAAAGACCTCTCCTATGCCACCGTCATGAAGGAACTGCATGGCCTGCATCACATTGGGGATGGAACGGTTCTGGAATCCCACCTGCACTACCACGTTGTATTTCCTGGCAGCTTCCACCATTTTACGGCCTTCCCAGATGTTGTGGGAACTCGGTTTCTCCACATAGACATGTTTTCCTGCCTGACAGGCCCATACCGTTCCCAGGGCATGCCAGTGGTTCGGGGTAGCCATGGCCACCGCATCGATATCAGGATCCGTGAATACCTCCCGCAGGTCCTGTTTGGCAGAAGGTTTCATCCCGTTCTGGTTCTCAGAGACCTGTTTAACCGACGGATCTAAAAACTGGGTGTCCACGTCACATACAGCAGTAACGTAAACCCCTTTATCATTCATGGAAGAGAACGCATCCATAAGGGACCTTCCCCGGCCTCTCAGACCGATGACTGCTACATTGATCCGTTCGTTTGCCCCGATAATTCGTTTGTAGGAGGCCGCTGATACAGCGGAGAGACCCAGTGAGGCCCCGGCTGTACCAAGGGCGGTCTTCTTGATAAAAGTTCTTCTGTTTTCCATAGTATTGCTTTCAGGTAAGTATATTCCGGTAAATTTAATCCGTACAGGCTTTTTAAGATAGTACTTTTCTCCCATATAACAGTGATGTACATCCCACCTCTTTGATTATCTTTATGAGGGTAAACCATTCCGCTATGTATTTTCGAGTGAGCACCCCACCGGTCCTTTTCTCTATTGGCCTGTTCTGCGCATTGATAACAGGTTGTAAGTCAAACCGTCAAACCGAGCTCAACGGAAGCAGGCCCAATATCATTTTTATCCTGGCAGACGATCTGGGATGGGCAGACCTCCCAGCCTATGGAAATCGGTTCAATGAGGCGCCGAATCTGGACCGTTTGGCCCGGGAAGGCATTCGCTTCACTGATGCCTACGCCGCCTGTCCGGTCTGCTCCCCCACCAGGGCCAGCATCATATCGGGTCAGTATCCCGCAAGGGTGGGGCTCATCGACTTCATTACCGGACACTGGCGTCCCTTTGAAGAGTGGACTGTTCCCATCAACAGGACACAGTATCTGCCACTTGAGCTCCATACCATGGGAGAGATTATGAAGGAAGCGGGTTATGCCACGGGCTATTTTGGAAAATGGCACCTGGGAGGCACGGGCTACTATCCCGAAACACAGGGATTCGATGAGGTGAACGTTTACCAGGGAGGTGGATATTTTGGATACCCGGACCGTATGAGCACTCCCATTCAGGTGGAGCCCGGTACTGTTTTATCGGAGGCGTTGACCGGTCTCGGCCTGGAATTCATGGAAACACACAGGGACCATCCTTTCTTTCTTTTCCTGGCCCACTACGATGTGCATGTCCAGCTGGACGCCGATTCGGTACTGATCGATCAGTTCCTGCAGAAGCCGAAAGCAGAGGGGTATCCATGCAACGCCGTTTACGCAGCCATGGTGAGCCACCTGGACAACAGTGTGGGCAGGATCATGGAGAAACTGGAGGAGTTGGAGCTCTCGGATCATACCATGGTGGTGTTCTTCTCGGACAATGGCGGGCTTGTCAGCCGCTTCGACCGGATTCCCCTGATTGCCGGTTCCAAACAACATATCTACCAGGGAGACACTTTGCTTTATGTGGCATCCTCCAATGCTCCGCTCCGGGCTGAGAAAGGAACCCTCTTCGAGGGAGGGATCCGTGAACCCATGGTGGTCCGGTGGCCCGGCAAAATCGAGGGCGGCAGGGTCAGCCATGCGCTGGTGTCCAGTGTGGATTTCCTGCCTACCTTTGCAGACCTTGCGGGAATGGAGCTTCCGGCACAACAGATATACGACGGAATCAGCCTGACAGGACTCCTGGAAGGAGCCCGGGAGGATCCCGGCAGGGCCCTGTTCTGGCACTACCCGGTCTATCATCACGACCGGCCGGCAAGTGCCGTTCGAAGGGGAGAATGGAAGCTGCTGCACTATCTTCCCGACGGAGAAAGACTGCTTTTCAATCTGAAGGAGGATCCGGGTGAAAAGCAGGATCTGAGCGGAGAATATCCCGGGGTTGCCTCCGAGCTCCATGAATTGCTGGAGCGCTGGAGGGAGGATTGCAACGCCCGGCTTCCGGTCCCCAATCCGGATTTCGACCCTGAACGGCGTCATGAGTGGGGAAGGCATCCCGACCGGAGTCCCTGAGAACCTGACTGAAGAGATGAGTAGGACAAAAAAACTGACAGCCGTACTGTTCGATATGGACGGAGTCCTGCTGGACTCCGAAGCTTACATTTGCCGGGCCGGGATGGAGATGTTCCTGGAAAAGGGATATGAAGTGGCACCCGAGGATTTCATCCCTTTCACCGGTATGGGAGAGAACCGGTACCTGGGGGGAGTAGCCGCCAAACGCGGGATCCCGTTCGAGGTGGAGAAAGATAAAGCCCGGACCTACGAAATCTATGCCCGTATGGTGAAAGGCAAGCTCACCCTTTTGCCCGGTGTCAGAGATTTCATAAAGAAGTGCAGGGACAGGGGGCTGAAGATGGCCCTGGCTTCCAGTGCGGACAGGATCAAGATCGATATCAACCTGCGGGAGACCGGGATTCCTTCGGATACCTTTCAAACCGTGGTCAGCGGGCTCGATATCGAGAAGAAGAAACCCGCTCCCGATGTATTCCTGAAAGCAGCTGCCAACCTGGAGGTAGCCCCCTCCCGGTGCCTGGTGGTGGAAGATGCAGTGAGCGGGGTAGCGGCCGGGAAGGCTGCCGGTGCAAGGGTGCTGGCCCTGACCACCTCCTTTAAGACAGAGGAGCTCAGCCAGGCCGACTGGATCGCGGCCACGCTGGCTGAAGCAGACAGCCTGGTGCTAGAATGGTGAGCCCTTTTCACCGAAAACCTCTTTTACAGCTTTCAGGTGACCAAAACCGTATTTGATATCAGGGAGAAGATATCCTCCTTCCACCCATTCATTCCAGGAGAATACTGTTATCAGATTCGTCTGATCCGGATGATCATCACAATACGCTTTGGCCTGATAGAGAAAGGATGAAAATGCCCTTTAAACCTTGGAGTTCCCTTTTTGATGATCTCCCATTCACCCGTTCCATCCGGCCAGAGCATATCCCCAAACCGCTCATCGTGATGACAGGATGGCCATATATAGGCAGCCACCTGATATTCCGGATTCTTGTTTTCAGGGTCTCTTTCTTCCGTGGAAGATGATCCGGAATCACATGAGGTCAGACCAAAGAGGATGAGCAATCCGGCAATCAGGAATAAAACGGGGTTTTCTGCAGCTGTAGGAGTACACATTGTTCTCATAGTATTCATTTGATTGATCAGAAGAGAATATAACTTATCAGGAGAAGAGTTTTTTTTTCCTCAGGTCCTCGATCTGCCCCCGGTTAATGGACACCAGATCTCCGAGCGGATGACCCATCACCAGGCATTTGGCACTGAATATCCTGCAGGTAGATCCTGGAGATTACTTCGGTGATCTGATCCCTGGGGTGCATCAGCCTGGTATCCAACTTTCTCATTGTTATCTGTTTAATTTTCTAACCGCTTTTAATTTCAGATCATAGGACCGCTTTGCAGCCCCCCAGATCCCCTGGTGTATTACCATGGCTGCACCCAGGGAACTGGCATTATCCACCTGGGATGTAAAGACTTGCTTTTTCGGAAAATAAGAAGCGAGAATAGTGGTGAAGATGGGATTTCTGGCAAAACCTCCTGTGATATAGAGATGGGGGATGGTATCATCTCCCGGAACAACCAACCGGACAGCTTCTCCGGCCAGACCTGCCAATTCTGTCATAAAACGGACATATGCTTCTTCAAAGGAGGAAAACGGTTCCAGCAAAAGTTCCAGGTTGGAAATCAGATAGGGATCATTTTCCTTACTGCCATGGTCCGGACCGGTGGGGGACCAGTTCCGGAAAAAGAGCCGTTCACTCCCCCTCTCCCACTCCATTTGAAGGATAGCGGGGTCCGGCTGCACCTGTCGGAAGAACCCCTTTTCTACCTGGAAATAGGTTTCCATCTGTTCCACATTCCGGTCATGTATATGCCCCAGAAAAAAACGGGACGATTTAACCGGATGACCGGCGATACTAAGGAAGCTGAGACAATCCTGCCGCAGCTCTTCCGAAGTGAGCACCTCCCTGTTGAAGGGATTCATGGTAATGCACCAGGTTCCGGTCGATACCAGCATAAAAGGTGCCGGGGCATGCAGCAGGTAAGGTGCCAGGGCTGCTGAACTGTCATGGATTCCCTTGCCTGACCGGACCGTCCACTTTCCGATTTCTACAGGAAAGGTCTCTTTTACATCACCCGGTTCGGGCAGATAAAAACCATGTTCAGCAACCCAGGGATGATACTCCATCTGATCGAAGTCCCATAATGCGGTATGGCATCCCAGAGAAGTGTGTTCGGTCGTCATCTTTCCGGTCAGCCGGTATGAAAGATACTGGGGAAAATGCAGGATCGAATCCATCTGTGCGAGTATTCCGGGCCGGCACTGACTGACCCACAGGAGCTGCAGGCCGGCATTGAGCATACCAAGGACGGGTGATGCCGTCTTCCGGGAAAACTCTTCCACACCGCCGTATCGTTCGTAGAATCCCTCCGTGACACTACGGTGTAACGGTTTCAGGTAATTATAGATGGGTGCACACCGTTTTCCTTCCCGGTCCAGATAGACCAGGGTGGCCCCGTAGGTGGAGAAATTGATCCCCCTGATCAGGTATCGGTCACCCGTTCGAATCTCTTCGATCCGGGCGTCGATCCACTCCTCCAGAAGTTTTGCGTTTTCACAGGGGAAACCGTCCTCATCCACCGCTTCTTGCATGGTCTGTTCGTGCTGGTCAACCCTCCCCAGATACCGGTCAAACAGCAACGCTTTTTTATTGGTTTTACCAATATCGAAGATCAGGATCACCTCTTGTTTCATCCGCGTGTGATCTTCAACTTCCTTTCATGAGGTTAGCTTTTCGCTATTTTTCGGCGGTAGTGTTCTACCTCCCAGTTATCGATGAACCGGATCTGTTCATCGGTCATAAAGTGAGGACCTCCGAATTGCCGGGAGAGGTAGCTGATCTTCATCAGATCCAGAAACACCTCCAGGGCGGTGCGCAGCGATCGCTCGCTGTCTTCCACTGCCATCAGCCCTCCCTTTTCCTGTAAAATGATCCGGGGATAATACCCGTTTTCCCCTTCGAACGTGGCTATCAGTTCCGGAAGGTGGTCGGGATGAACATCCGCTTCAACCACCAGATAATTGGATTTGCAGTAGACGATGATATCCGGTGTAAATGGCCTGGATACGTTCCCGAGGCGTTCGCTGTCAGCGGTGAAATGACGGATCAGTTCACAGGTATAGGAGCGGCACAGGAGCTCTTTGGATTGGAAAAAACGGTGAACGGCTTCCGCGATCGCCGTCTCTTCTTCTTCCGGCTCACAGGAAGGCAGACTCAGATCGGTTCCTTTGCTTAATTTACGGCCGATGAGTTGGTAGAGCTCCTTTACCTCCTCCGTGCTGTCAGCTCCTACGAAAACACCATGGTTCTGAAGAAAAATGATCTGCGGATCCCGGCCGTGCTTACCATGATAGGCTGTTATCTGTTGTTGCAACTGTTTGAACAGGATGAAACCCGGATCGGTATACTCCACGTACAATGCCTCTTCTCCAAACCGGCCCTTCACCTCCGGGCCCGCATCCCGAGCGCACATCAACCCGTTGACCCGTGTGGGATGCGTGTGGATCACAAAGGAGTATCCGATCAGGTTGTGAAGGGAGGTTTCGACCGAAGGCCTCAGATCTTTGGGGGTGATGATGGCATCAGTCAGATCAGCCTTAACCTGCTCTTCACGCTCAACGGGATCACTGCTGTAGGTCTTCTTCTCGACCACTCCCAGTTTCTTTCTGGAAAGTGAAACGAAACCGTCGGTTCCGATCCCTGCCAGGGGAATTCCACTGGCCTTGATCCAGATGGTATCCGGATCCTTAAATGAGGTATTCCCGCCCCCTGCGATCACATATTCGGGATTCTGACCGTAATATCTTGAAATAGCGATTAATTCATCCAGTCTTTCCATGGGGTTATCGTTTTGACAGCACTTCCTTTTCATACTTTTTCACATCGCCGATGTAGGAGATCCCAACCGGCACTCCCTCCCGCTGACAGTAGTAATCCCATACCGCACCGAAGGGCATGCTCTTCATAATCTCCAACAATGCCAGCCTCTCGAAGTTATTCCCTTCCTCTTCATACTTCCTCAGGGTCGCCAATGGTTCCAGCAGCGCCACCAGTAATGCCTGCTGGGCCGCACGGGTGCCCACCACATAAGCCCCTATCCGGTTGATGCTGGCATCGAAGAAATCGAGTCCCAGGTGAACCCTATCCAGGGCATCCGAACGAACAATCTCTCTGGTAATCATAAGTACATCATCATTCAGAGTCACCACATGGTCACTATCCCACCGTACCGGCCGGGTCACATGAAGCATCAGTTCATCCACAAATTGCAGACAGGCCGAAATCTTGTCGCCCACCTGTTCGGTGGGGTGAAAATGGCCGCTGTCCAGACAGATCAACTTGTGATTCTTCACCGCATAGGCCAGATAAAAATCGTGTGAGCCTACGGTCATCGACTCAGCCCCTATCCCAAACAATTTGCTCTCGACCGAATCCTTTAAAAATTCAGCAGGGTAGTCCACCTGGAAAATCTCATCCAGCGACTTCTTTAAAAGTGCCCTGTGGGAATACCGGTCCACCGGTTCATCCTTCGATCCGTCGGGGATCCAGATGTTGTGAATGCAGGTCTTCCCGAGCTGCTTCCCCATTTCCGCCCCTATCTTCCGGCATCTGCGTGTATGCTCCACCCAGAAACTGCGGACCGATTCATCCTTGCTGGAAAGGGTAAACCCGGTTGCCGCCATGGGATGTGAGAAACAGGTACAGTTAAAATCAAGGGCGATCCCCTGCTGTTTGGCCCAGTCGATCCAGCCCTGGAAGTGGTTCGGTTCGATCTGGTCCCGGTCCACAAATGTACCTCCGAACTCCCCATAGCTGGCATGGAGATTCAGTCTCTGTCTGCCCGGCAGCAGGGACATTACCTGCTCCAGGTCCCGGCGGACCTCCCCCAGGTTGCGGGCTTTTCCGGGATAATTGCCTGTGACCGCAATCCCGCCTCCGTCCAGTATCGCCTCCGGACGTTCGAATCCGCCCACATCATCCGCCTGCCAGCAGTGAAGCGAGATCTCTAACCGGTCCAGCCGGTCCAATGCAGCATCCGTGTCTACTCCGACCCGGGCATAGGCATCTCTGGACAATTCATACATTCTGGTGATTACATCCTCCATATGGATACTTTTAACATCTGGTGTAAAAGTAGCGGATCGCCCTCCCGGGTTCAATGGATTATTTGAGCATTTATTTGCACAATTTGTGACAGATTCATTCTACTTTTAAGGGATGGACGATTTCTTCAAATACCTGACCCCCGGAGAAGAGGACTTAGCCTGGGGAATCTATGTTAATGCAGCAGGAAAAGCGACCATACTGCCGGGACATTCCGGCTATCCGGGCACGGAACATCCATCGGAGTACCATTTCACGTGGGACAGAGGCCGGATCCTGAAAGAGTTCCAGATCAACTATGTAACGCATGGATCGGGTATTTACGAATCGATGGATACTCGCTATCCGGTCAAACCGGGTTCGCTGATGATCACCAGGCCGGGGATCTGGCACCGTTACCGGCCGGAGGTTAAAACGGGCTGGGTGGAGAATTATGTGGGTTTTGACGGCCCGATTCCCAGGGAGCTGTTCGGACAGCAGCGGCCATGGGCACTCAGGCCGGTTCACTCCATCGGAAACAGGGAGGAATTCATCGATACCTATTTGAAAATATTCCAAATTGTCCGGGAGGAGAGACCGGGATTTCAGCAGGTGGCTTCAGGGATGATCATGAAGCTGCTGGGCTATATGGTTTCCTTTGAAAAACAGCGCAATTTTACTGGAAAACGGGTGGAAAGGATCATTCGTGAGGCGTGTTTTGAGATTCGGGAAAATGTCAGCCGGCCACTGGATTTCAAGGATTATGCGGAAAGGCACCAGATCGGATACTCCTACTTCCGGAAAATGTTCAAACAGTATACCGGGGTGGCACCTGCCCGATATCAGCTGGACCTGAGAATCCGTCAGGCCAGAGAAATGCTGGTATCCACAGACCGGAGCATCAAAGAGATTGCATTTGCCCTTGGTTTTCATTCGATTCACTATTTCAGCCGGATCTTCAAGAAAAAAACCGGGATTTCACCATCTGAACTCAGAAAAAATAAATAATTCCTATATTGTTTGTACATTTTGACTGACTACCACATGACTACCATATGACTGCTCAATCGACCATCTCCAGGCGTCTCGACAGCCTCTATGAATTCGACCGGGAGCCCGTCACAAAGAATAAGCTGCAGGGAATAGGAAACTTTCTTGGCATGTATGCAGGGGAACATGTGGCAGGTACGGAGTTCGTTATAGGAATGCTGTTTGTAGCCCACGGTGTTTCGGTAACCGATATGTTCGTGGGCGGGCTCATCGGGAATCTCCTTGCAGTCTTCAGCTGGGCATTTCTGACCTCCCCCATTGCCGTAAAGGTGAGGCTTTCCCTTTACTGGCAACTGAAGAAGATATGTGGTTCACTTCTTGTATTTATCTATAACATAGTCAACGCCCTGATGTTCTGCTTCCTGGCGGGAGCCATGGTGGCAGTGGCTGCCACTGCGGTGGGGATTCCATTTGATATTCAAATGCCCTCCCTGGAGGACATGTATCCGAACAGTGCAGGCTGGGTACTGACCGTTATGGGTGTGGGAGTGGTGATCACTGCCATGGCGATCCTGGGATTCGATGCATTGGCCAGGTTTGCCAAGGTGGCGGCCCCGTGGATGTTCTTCATTTTCGTGACAGCTGCCATTGCTGTTCTTCCGGAGCTGGGAGTGACCCCCGGCGAAGGGAACTTCTGGGAGGTGGCCAGTGAACGAATATGGACAGGAGTGGCGAAGCAAGGCCAGTCACAATTCACCATTTGGCATGTCATTTTCTTCACCTGGCTGGCCAATGCAGCCATGCACCTGGGTATGTCCGATCTGACCATCCTGCGTTACGCGAAGAAATGGTACTACGGTTTTGCATCGGCCGTCGGCATGTTTCTGGGACACTATGTGGCCTGGATTGCCTCCGGCATACTCTATGCGGCAGCCAATTCAGATGCTCCCGGGGTAGTGGCCTACGAAGCCATTGGACTGGCCGGAGCCGCCTGTGTGGTGATCGCTGGATGGACCACTGCCAATCCCACCCTATACAGGGCCGGAATGGCCCTTCAGGTGGCCTTCGGATGGTCCCGCTGGAAAGTAACCTTTCTGGCAGGAGCCATCACCACCATTGCAGCCCTTTTCCCTGCACTGGTCATGAAACTCCTCGATTTTGTGGCGCTCTACGGACTGGTGCTGATCCCCATGGGCGCAGTCATACTGGCCGATCACTATTTCATTCCGCGACTGGGCCTGACTCAGTATTATGCAGAGAAACGAGGCATCGGCTTTAACAGCGCCGCAGGAGCCACCTGGTTTTTGTTGCTGGCCCTGGCCCTGTTTCTGCACCTCCACTTCCGGATCGAACTCTATTTCCTGCCCGTTCCCATCTGGATCCTTTCCCTGGGAGCGTATCTGCTTCTGAGCAAACTGCTTCAGAATAACCGAAAACCTCCGTTGCTATGAAACCATTTTATGTAGTTCTGACTGCTGCCGGCCTATTACTTCTTTTGATCCCTGCACTGATGTTCTATTTCGGCTCGATAGAGGAGGAACGGATGAAATTACTCATGTTCATCGGTACCATGATCTGGTTTTCAGGAGCCATACCTTGGCTGGGAAAAAAGAAAAAAAACCCGGATAACCAGGGATGATGAAAGAACGCCTGCTCTCCCTGGACCTTTTCCGCGGAATGGTCATGTTCCTCCTGGTGGCTGAAGGGGCCGGGCTATATCATACCTGGCTTCAAGCCACACAGGACGGAACCCTGCTGCACGGGATGGCTCTGCAATTCCATCACCACCCCTGGAACGGCCTCCGGTTCTGGGACCTGGTGCAGCCTTATTTCATGTTCATCGTGGGGGTGGCCATGTGGTTTTCGGTGAACAAACGGCTGGGACGCGGAGATTCCGGCAGGTCGGTCACCCTCCATATCCTGCGGCGCTGCCTGCTCCTGCTCTCCTTCGGCGTGGGCCTGCATATCGGTTACAGCGGAAAGCTGGTTTGGGAGCTCTGGAATGTCCTTTCCCAGCTTTCCATGACCATCCTGATCGCCTATATCCTCATACGACTCCCGGGCCGATCCCAGCTGCTCATCTCGCTGGGGTTACTGCTGCTAAGTGAATCGCTTTACCGCTTCACGGGAATTCCGGGATATGACCAGCCTTTCGTGAAAGACCAGAATTTCGGATCCTTCATGGACATGGTGCTGATGGGAAAGATCAATGACGGTGGCGGATGGGTGGCCATCAACTTTATTCCAACCGCTGCTCATACCATCTGGGGGGTACTGGCCGGAAAACTACTGGACTCAAAGAGAAACCCGTGGATCAAGGTCCGCTCCCTGGCTGTTTTCGGCGGTGCAGCGTTGATCCTGGGATACGGACTCGACTGGACGGGCACTGATCCGATCATCAAACGGATCTGTACCGCATCGTTCGTGCTTGCCTCCGGCGGTTGGGCCCTGCTGACCCTGGCATTCTTCTACTGGCTGGTGGATATGGCCGGTGTCAAGAGGTGGGTCCGGTTCTTCGCCATCGTGGGAATGAATCCCATCTTCATCTACCTATTCATGGAGACCGCAGGGAAACAGTGGCTGGTGGATTTCACCGCATCCTTCGTGGCGGATGCATTGGTGCGGCTGGGAACAGGAGAAAGCCTGGCCCTTTTCATCAACTCCCTGGTGGTCCTTGGTATGGCCTGGGGACTCTGCTACTGGCTCTACCGGAAAAAGATCTTTATAAAGATCTGATCAGGATATTAAACCACTGGCAATTTCCAGGGATCGCGATAGGAAGGGGTAATCAACCGATTAGCCTTCTCTGAACTGGTAATCGTGCGGGATTTTTCCTCATAGACCAGTTCCTCACCGGCCCAGTAGGAGATATTGCCCAGGTGGGCGAACAGTGCGGCCCGATAACCCACTTCGATCCCTGCGGCCAGAGGATCCCCGTACCGGATAGCCCGGATGAAATTCTCGCAGTGATCCAGGTGAGAGTTGTTCTCCTTGGGCTGTTCGGGTACCTCTTCCATGCGCCAGTCTTCCCCGCCCCATTCAGGGAACACCCGCCATTTGTCCCTGTCGGCCACCAGACTTCCCTGGGTTCCCAGGAACTTGACACCGTATAGCTGGTCATACGGCCCGTGCTGAACGCCTCCGTTATGCTCCCATGTCATCAAATAATCCTCCATATCGTAAAGTACATGCAGGGTATCCGGCATCTCCAGTGCGCGATCCTTATTGGCGAAATTTCCTCCCATGGAACGAACCGAACGGGGCGGGGTCTTTACTTGCATGGCCCAGAGCCCCATATCGATCAGATGAACTCCCCAGTCGGTCATCAATCCTCCGCCATAATCCCTGAACATCCTCCAGGAACCATGGAACCGGTTCCTGTTGAAGGGGCGTCGGGGAGCAGGTCCAAGCCACCGGTCATAATCCACTCCGGGGGGCGGATCCGAATCGGGGACGGGCATATTACCCGCTCCGTAGTTGAAATTAGCCCAGACCTTCACCTGCCGGATCTTCCCCAGCTTGCCGGACCGGACAAAATCGATGGCCGATCTCCAGTGGATTCCGCTACGCTGTTGCTGGCCTACCTGCACCAGGGTACCGTATTGACGGGCGGCATCCAGCATGACATTGATCTCTCCGATGGAGTTGGCCAGAGGTTTTTCCACATAGACATGCTTGCCCTCGGCACACGCATCCACCATGGGAAGACAGTGCCAGTGATCGGGTGTGCCGACGATCACCACATCAATGTCGCGGTCGCCGACCACCTTTCGGTAGTCCTTCTGCAATTTGGGTTTTCTGTGGCCCATTTTGATCAGCTCGGCCGATTGGTCGGCCAGTACCTGATTGTCCACATCACACAGGGTCTTGCACTCCACATTGGGTTGTTGCAGCAGGTCCCTCAGATTGTTCCAGCCCATGTTGCGAGCCCCGATCAATGCCACAATGATCTTCTCATTGGCTCCCAGGACCGATCCCGGGAATAAAGCTGAGCCTGCCGCAGTTCCTGCCAGGCCAATTCCGGCCGTTCCCAGGGCGGTAGTCTTTAGAAACGCTCGTCGATGTAAGTTCATAGTCAAAAGTCTAAAGTCCAAAATCGAAAATGGATTACCGGGAATAAAGATATTAAAAGTCCAGCGACCGCAGGTATTCAATGCTGCTGCGGGCACAAGCCTCCTCCTCATCCGGGTCGTCATGCTCCACGATCAGGTGCTTGAAACCAGCCACCTCCCTGAAGGAGAAGAGATCCGGAAAATCGAGAATCCCCGATCCCACGCATGCAAAACTGCGCCGGTCCGGTAAATCATAGGAATCTTTCACATGGACCAGTTCAAACCTTCCGGGGTACCGTCGAAAATAGTCGCGGATATCTGCCCCCCCTTTATATGCCCAGTAGAGATCGATCTCCATGGTCACCAGTTCCGGGTCGGTCTTCTCCAGGATCAGATCGTAGATCACACGGCCGTCGATCGTGCCGAATTCATGGTCGTGGTTATGGAAGGCAAATCGAAGTCCGTTCCTGTTGCACTCTTCCCCGATCCGGTGGCACTCATCCACCGAAAATTGGACCTGCCCGGAATCGACCTCCTCGGCACTGGTCATCCAGGGCCAGTAGCAAACCAGGAATTTCTTATCCATTTCCAGGCATCCTTCGATGGCCTCGCTCAAACCATCTCCCTGCAATCCGCTCAGGCTGGTTCCGCCGGCAAGGGGGATCAATCCGATACGTTGCATGAATTGCTTCAGCTCTGCAGGGTTCTCACCGAATGTACCGCCGAATTCCAGGTACCTGTAGCCCATTTCAGCCAGGAGAGACATGGTGCCCCGGTGGTCCGCTTTGATCATTTCACGTACCACATTGGTAATGAGTCCGAAATCATGCAGTGGATCGTTGGATGAGGCGCACCCCGTTCCCATGGATGGCAAGAGAGCAACGCCTGATGCTCCGGCGACCGCCTGTTGGATGAATTTCCGTCTTTTCATTCGATGATGCAGTTTAGACTTCCTTCAGATAGTAAATCTGCCTGAATAAAAAATCTCTGAAACGACAGAGATAGAACGAAGATAGGATAAATGAGGAGACGCCTTGATCAATTCTTTCTCTTATTCTTCCCTTATATTATACCTGGATATTATTACATTTATGAGCAGAACTACTTGACTCCCCTGACAGCAAGCTGCGGGGAGCCTTTAGACGAAATCAACCATCGGAAAATTATCTATACAGATGATGCTCTCTAAATTTAATGATCCATCCCATGAAAACAACACCCATCAAGAGGCGTGATTTCCTGAAGTCTGCCGCCACTGCATCCGCCGCTGTTACTATTATTCCCAGTCATGTCATGGGAAAAACCCTCGGTCATACGCCACCCAGTGATAAACTGAATATTGCCGGTATAGGAATCGGGGGAAAAGGAAGGATCAACCTGGAGGCCATGAGCACGGAGAATATCGTTGCACTCTGCGACGTGGACTGGGATTATGCCGGTGACTGTTTCAACGACTATCCAAGGGCCAGGCGTTACTGGGACTGGCGCCGGATGTTCGAAGAGATGGGAGGGGAGATCGATGCGGTAATGATTGCCACCTCCGATCATACCCATGCAGCCATAGCTGCAGCTGCCATGACCATGGGCATGCATGTCTTCTGTCAGAAACCGCTGACCCATTCGGTCTACGAATCGAGGCTTCTGACCAGACTGGCCAGGGAGTACCGGGTGGCCACCCAGATGGGAAACCAGGGGAACAGCGCACCGGAGGCCCGGACGGTGGAGGAGTGGATTTGGGCTGGAGAGATCGGTGAGGTGACCGAAGTCCATGCATGGACCAACCGCCCCATCTGGCCCCAGGGGCTGGAAAGGCCCGGTGAGGTAATGAACCCGCCGCAAACCATGAACTGGGACCTCTTTATCGGTCCGGCTCCCATGCGGCCCTACCACGATATCTACACTCCCTGGAACTGGCGGGGATGGTGGGATTTCGGCACCGGAGCCCTGGGCGATATGGCATGCCATATTCTCAATCCGGTCTTCTCCTCGTTGCAGCTACAATATCCGGTCAAACTGGAAGGTTCCTCCACTCTGGTAAATACCGAGTCGGCTCCCCAGGCGGAAGTGGTCACCTACACCTTCCCTGAGCGGGAAAACTTGCCTGCATCGGTCAGAACAGCGATGCCGGAGGTAAAGGTTACCTGGTACGATGGTGGAATGATGCCTCCCCGACCGGAAGAGATGGCCGATGGAGCCCCGATCATGGAAGATGGCATGGGAGGGTGCATTTTCATCGGCAGCAAAGACAAGCTGATCTGCAATCTCGGTGGTATCAATCCACGACTTCTGTCGGGTAGAGAGCCCTCTGTTCCTGAAACCCTCCGTCGGGTGGCTGGATACGAAAAAGGCGGAATCATGGATGGACCCCATGAACAGGACTGGATAAGGGCATGTAAGGAGAACCCCGAAAACCGGGTGGAGCCCATGTCGAATTTTGAGTTGGCCGGACCATTCAATGAAATGGTGGTCATGGGAGTGCTGGCTGTACGGCTGCAAAGCATGGATCGGGCTCTGGACTGGGATGGGGAGGCGATGCGTTTTACCAATATCGGCCCTTCGGACCTCCTGCGCATCGTTGAATCGGATGATTTCCAGGTAATCGACGGACATCCCCATTTTAATACCCGCTACGTTACCATGAATGCAGAGGAAGCGGTAACCGAATGGATCCGTCATACCTACCGCGAAGGGTGGGATCTTTCCGGACAATAACCGCATTTATCCTGTATCTCGCATCAATGAAATCTTAGCCTGAAACCAGGGAATTCCAAAAACAACAGCAATGAAGAATACTACTGCGAAGACCAACCGAATCACGATCCTGGCTCTTTTTGTGATGATTGCCGTGTCCTGCAACACGCAGCAAAGCTCCTCCGATGAGAATCAGCCAGGATCCTCTGACATGGAAATGTCTGACTCGAATGCTGAACCAATCCCCGTAAACACCCTTACCGGGGAGGAGAAGGCCGATGGCTGGATCCTGCTTTTCGACGGGGAGACCACCGAGGGTTGGAAAAGCTTCAATGACGACACTGTAACCGGATGGGTGGTGGAGAATGGTTGCCTGGTCGGTCTGGGACTGGGAGGTGATATCGGGGGTGATATCGTGACCCGGGATGAGTATGATAACTTTATCCTGGAGTGGGAGTGGAAGCTGGGGCCGCAAGGAAACAGCGGGGTTATGTACCATGTGCTGGAAGGAGAAAAATATGCAGCCGCTTACGAAACGGGACCGGAGTATCAGCTGATCGAAGACGGCAACTTTGTGGATGAAAATGGAAAGCCCTATCCCCTGGAGCCCTGGCAGGAGACGGCTGCCGATTATGCCATGTATGTGGCCAGCGAAGGGAAGCAGGTCAATGTGAGGGATTGGAACAACTCCAGGATCGTCTTTACCCCCGAAAAGGTGGAGCACTGGCTGAACGGCCGGAAAGTAGTGGAATTCGTTCCCTGGAGCGATGAGTGGCACGAGCGGCGCAATAGCGGAAAGTGGGATCACTATCCCGACTATGGTCTGGCCAGGTCGGGTAATATCTGCCTCCAGGACCACGGAAGCAAGGTTTGGTTCCGAAACATTAAACTAAAAGAGCTCTAGTGAAAAACCGGGGATACCTCTTCTTTATCAGCTTGGTTGCCACGATCGGGGGCTTGATGTTCGGATTCGACATAGGTATTATTTCCGGTGCAATCCCGTTTATACAGCCGTATTTCGGATGGGACGAACTTCAGTTGGGTTGGGGGGTTAGCTCCATACTGGTGGGCTGTATTGCCGGCGCTTTTGGTACCGGATTTTTAACCGAAAGGTACGGGCGCAAAAGACTCTTGATTACGGTGGCGCTTCTCTTTGCCTTTTCCTGCGCTGGGATGGCCCTGGCCAGGACCCCGCTTTCGTTCATTGCATTCCGGGTGATCGGCGGACTGGCCGTCGGGGCCGTTTCTGTCCTTTCCCCCATGTATGTGGCAGAGGTCTCCCCGCCTCGAGTACGTGGTACCCTCATCACCATCTATCAGCTGGCCATCACCTTCGGGATCCTGGTATCCTACGTGATCAATTTCGCACTGCATGAGATCGATAACAACTGGCGATGGATGTTTGCCACCGGCCTGGTCCCGTCGGTCATCTTTTTCACCGGACTGCTCTTTATTCCGGAAAGTCCCAGATGGCTTGTAAGGGCGGGCTTCAGGGACCAGGCAGCAAGAGTTTTGAGACGGATTGGGGGGGATGATTTTGCTGCCGGGGAAATGACGGAGATGGAGAAAAGCCTGCGGGACCAGGGTACCGGCGGAGGATTCCGTTTACTTTTCTCCCGCAGGTACCGCCGGGTGATCACCCTGGGACTGCTTCTGGCTGTCTTTGTTCAGATCACCGGAATTAACACTGTGGTGGACTATGCTCCCAAGATCCTGATGACCGCCGGCCTGGAGATCAGGAATGCACTGCTGCAGACCTCCCTGATCGGGCTGGTGAATTTTGCCTTCACGTTTTTTGCCGTGTGGCTGATCGACCGGCTGGGCAGGAGGACTTTCTACCTGATCGGATCATCAGGCATGGCACTAACGCTGCTCCTGATAGCATCCGCATTCTTCTTCCAGATGGATCCCATTTTCACCACGGTCTGCATTATGCTTTTCATTGCCTTCTTCGCCTCATGCATCGGGCCGGCATTCTGGACGCTGGTGGCGGAAATGTTCCCCAACAGGATCCGGGGTCAGGCAGTGGCGCTGGCCTCCTTTACCCAGTGGGTCTTCAATTTCCTGGTAGTACTGCTGTTCCCTTATGTACTGGACGCACTGGGAGGAGCCACCACCTTCATTTTCCTGTCGGTCATGTCGGTCCTGCAGCTGTTAATGGCCCGCTTCCTGCTGAAGGAGACCCGCGGGAAAAGCCTGGAAGAGATCGAAAAGCTCTGGAACTAGAAATCGGTATCGGCCTCCTCCAGATCCATTTCCTGAATCCAGATGTTCCGGTAAAGGACCGGATGGCCTTCGGCCTGCAGTTTAATCCCTCCGGGTGTATCGGTGATCCCTTTTCCACCATTGTTGCCTCCGTCGATACCTGAATTGGCCCCCCCCCAAACCTGGTTGATGCCGATATTGGAGTAGACCTTCGTGCCATTGAAATAATTGGTCACCAGAGCTTTTTCCACCCTTTTCCCATCTTCAAACCTGGCAGCGCGAAACATGATATCATAGGAGTTCCACTTCCCGGTCCCATTGTAAGCATAATAGGGCGATTGGATCTCGTTGATCACCGCACCCATGCCATGCATGGTGGTATCTCCGTCAAGTATCTGAATCTCGTACCGGTTCTGCAGATAGACCCCTGAATTGCCTCCTTCATGCTCCACGAGGAACTCCAAATGGAGCCGGAAATCGCGGTACTTTTCTCTGGTAACGATATCGGCCGATCCGTAGAGACCTCCTTGAGCTGCCGGATCGTCGCTGGAAAGCACGCTACCCTCATTCACGGGATCTTCAACGATCTCCCATTTGATGGGCATCTCGGCAGCGAACCTGGGACCCTCCCAGTATTCCCACTTTTCATCCAGCATTTCACGGGATCCGTCGAATAGCATTTCAGCCCCGGCCGGCGGCCTGGCGCCCATCCCTATTCTGGGTTGACTGCATCCGAAAAGAAGAATCAACCCCATAAGGAGGGTCAGATAAATAAACGGGGAAATCTGTTTTTTTCTCATTGCTCTGGTGGTTTAGTTGGTATTTGAAAAACGGTTGTCACGCGTTAACGGCCAATATTGTCCGGCAATCCCTCGTAATACCGGAATCCCTCCATGGGTACACCCTCCCGGTAATCGATCCATTCCCTCAGCTGCTCTTTCACCTCCTTCTCCTCCTCCCCGGAAAGCTCAGGTCCCCGGTAATCATACCAGCCGGAACTGAACTGACTTACATATTTGGACATGGCCTCCACTTTCCGCTCTGAAAAATCGGAAATATCCACCCAGGTGTTCTTGTCCTCCCCGGCAGAATCATACAGCATATATGCGGGAATCGTATGTGCTTCCAGTCCCTCCACCGTAATTTGCCCCTGGAACATCAGCGGCCACATGGCCGCACGGGCCGCATCGGCGGAAAGATACGCAGAAGCCCTGTGGTCTGCTTTGTGCCAGCGTTGACTTCCCTTTCCGGGATCAAAGGAAAAGAGTATATCGGGTTTGATCTGACGAATGATCCTGACTAATTTGGCCACTACCTCCTTGGCGTCTTCATATTCCAGCATCCCGTCATCATAGCCAAGATTGATGTAATGGCCCCTGGGGATACCCATGGTCTCCAGTGCGTCCTGCTCCTCCTGTTTTCTGATGAGGGCCAGGTCGACCATGGAGAGATCCGGATCCTGTGTACCCACGTTACCGGTGGTCAGAATGGCAATATATACCTCGTTACCGTTGGCATTTAACAACCCGAGGGTCCCCATGGAGTAAGAATCGTCGTCCGGATGTGCCCCGATCAACAGGATGGTCTTGCCGGTCCATTCCTCTACCGGCACTACAGGTTGTGCCAACAGAGGGGTCGCCAGGATGAGTAAGAAACTCACCAGTGTGGCAGAAATACAATCAACCTTTTTCATCATAGAGTCGTTTAGTCAAAGTCGATCATGGCTTTCATCACTCCATCCCCGTAAGCTGCCACCAGGTCAAATGCGGCTTTCGTATCACGGAAAGGGAAACGGTGGGTGGCCATGGCTTCCACGGCAACCTTGCCGGAGGCCATCATATCCAGTGCGGGCTGAACCGCTTCATTCTGGCGCCGCACATGCTGAATACAAAGTTCCTTATGCCTCGATTTGTCCACTTCGAAACTCCAGCGGTCAAACTCGGGAATTCCGATGATCATCAGCTTACCACCAGGTTTCAGCAGGTCCACCGCGTTATCTGCGGCATCCTGCTGCCCGCAGCATTCAAAGACCACATCGAGCAGTTCCGGCACCCGGCCGGTGATCTTCTCCACCACATCCTCTTTTTCCGGGTTGGCGGTCAGCTCCGCGCCCTGACTGGCGGCTATGCTTAACCGCTCATCGATTTTATCGGTAACAAAAACCCTCTTCGCCCCCATGGCCATGGCCGGCAGCATCACACTCATCCCGATGGGACCATATCCGAGGATTCCCACAGTAGCGTCCTCCATCGGAACCGACTGGCGAACAGCATATAGCCCGATGGCCAGAGGCTCGGAGATGGCCGCTTCATCATAACTCATCTGGTCGGGAACGGGAAAGCAGCTGGTCTCGGGCATAACAATGAATTCCGACAGGGATCCCTCGGCCTGACCCGGGCACCCCAGAAAGCGAAGGCTCCTGCAGGTATGGGGCCTGCCCGTCATGCACTGGTCACATTTCCAGCAGGGCATGGCCGGTTCAATGGCCACCCGGTCGCCCGGCTCAACCCGGGTCACACTCCTTCCCACAGCCTCCACCTGACCGGCACATTCATGCCCAACGGTAAAGGGATAGGAGACCACCTGGCTGCCGATCTTGCCCGAAACGTAATAATGAATATCTGATCCGCATACTCCAAGAGTCTTCAGCCTGATCAGCACATCTTTATCATTGACGATCATCGGGGTGGGAACCTCCCGCATTTCCATCTCCCGGATTCCGGTCAGCATCATCGCCTTCATTCTTCTTCCTTCCTTTGTTGAAACTCTAAAATTAGCAAAACTCCCCCACTTTCCACTTTACAGACTTCAAAGACTTGATCATCCGCGCCCACGCTGATGGCGCGGATGATGACTAATGATCGCCTCCCTGAGAAATTCCCGGTCCAGGTGGGTATAGATCTCCGTGGTAATGATCGACTCGTGCCCCAGCATCTCCTGAACCGCCCTCAGGTCGGCCCCTCCCTCAATCAGGTGGGTGGCAAAAGAGTGACGGAAAGTATGGGGACTAACACTCTTGCTGATCCCCGCTAAAGATGCCAGATCCTGAATAATTCTGAAAACCATGACCCTTGAGAGCATGGACCCCCTCCGGTTCAGGAAAAGGGTATCCTCATGACCGGGCTGGATCTGGATTCCATTCCTGTCCGGAAGATAAAGATCGATCTCCCTGAGTGCGCGTCCGCTGATGGGAACCAGCCGCTCTTTATTCCCCTTCCCTATGATCCGTATGAACGATTCGGCACGGTAGATCCCTGAAATTCGCAACCCCACCAGTTCGGTGACACGTAATCCGCAACTGTAAAGGGTCTCCAGCATCGCTTTGTTCCTCCTTCCTTCCGTTTTGCTGAGATCGATCCTGGACAGCATCCGGTCAATCTCTTCCACCGTGAGTACCTCGGGAAGTTTTCTCCCCAGCCGGGGTCCCTCCAGGAGTGCAGTGGGATTCTTTTCAATTTGCCCCTCCAGAAGAAGGAACCGGTAAAACGCCTTGATCCCCGAAAGAAGCCTTCCCTGGGATCTGGCCGATAACCCCAGTTCGCTGATCCAGACAAGAAATCGGTGAAGATCATTATGCTCCAGCGTTTCAGGACCTCCGGAAATACCCTGGATTTCCATATACTGAATCAGTTTCCCCAGATCCCTCATGTAGGCATCCACGGAATGGAGGGAAAGTCCTTTCTCCAGTTTCAGAAACCCTTCATAGGACTTCAGTAGTGTCTGCCATTTCATCCGAAGGGAAATCTTTCGACCATCAATACCAGAGAGATTCCCAGTCCTGCTCCCGAGAGCAGGACATGCCATTCACGCCTCGTGTAATGAAGCAGGTCCACAATGAGCAGGGTAAGCAACATAATCAATGCCACCATCAGGATCTGACCGGCCTCTATCCCCAGATTGAAGGAGAGGAGCGGCACCAGGATACTCGATTCTGCACCGAGCAACGAACGGAGATAGTTGGAGAAACCGAGCCCGTGTATCAGTCCGAAGAAAAGGGCCGCCGCATACTTGAGATAATGGAGGGAGGCCGGAACTTTTGACTTGCGTGTAAGGACATTGGCCAGTGCCGTCAGGAAGATGGTCAGCGGAATCAGGAACTCGATCAGATCGCCATTCACCCTCAACAGGTCCAGGGTGGCCAGTGCCAGTGTAAGGGAATGACCGATGGTGAAAGCGGTGACCAGGATCAGCACACGTTTCCACTCCCTGGCCCGGTATACGGCACATAGGGTCAAAATAAACAGAATGTGATCATACCCTTTCAGATCAGCAATGTGCTGCAGTCCCAGGTTGAAATAAAGCTCAAAAACAGACATGGCGCAACGGAAGTTTGATTAATTTTGGAGCGATGAAAAACCTGGTATTCTGGTCCGTATTTATGATTCTTCACACCATAGTTCCGGTATCGGTGTCGGGCGCTTCACCTTCCGCTATGGCTCCCTGCCTGCCGTACCATCCGCTTCATCTTTCCGTTACGAATATAACATATGAGAACGGAAAGCTCAATATTCGGATGAAAACATTCCGGGATGACTGGGAGGTGGCCTATTTTCACTACCACAGCCAGATCATCGATCTCCGGCAGGAGGAAAACCGGCAAATTCCCTGGTTCAGTGATTACCTGTTTAACAGATTCAGGATCTCCGCCGGTAAAGAGACCCCGCCATACCCTCTCCTGATCAAGAAGGTTGTTATCGAGGAGGATGCGATGACCATCGAGATGGAAGCAGAAGTCCCATTGATGCCAAATTCTTTGTACCTTTACCACTCCTTGCTGACCGATATTTACCCCGATCAGAGCAATCTGGTGATATTTGGGTTCGAAAAAAGGCATACTGGTATAAAATTTGACATGAAGAAGCACGATGCTGAAGTGATGTTGAATGGATAGGATGAAGAGAATCTGGCTTCCCATACTGTTCCTGGCCTGCTTTTTCTCTCACGCAGAGGCCACCCATAACCGGGCCGGAGAGATCACCCTGACTCAGATCGATGAGCTCACCTATGAGATCACGATCACCACTTTTACCTACACCCTGAGTCAGGCCGACCGTCAGCGTCTGGAGGTGCAATGGGGCGACAATACCTTCTCTTATGCGGAAAGGTCCCAGGCTATTAAACTCCCATACTTCTATCAGAAGAACACTTACGTGACCCAGCATACGTTTCCCGGCCCGGGCGTTTTCGAGATCGTGGTGCAGGATCCCAACCGGAACGAGGGGGTGAAAAACATCCCCAACTCGGTCAATGTGATTTTCTCCATCAAAACCACCATCCTGATCAATTCCTCCCTGGGCAGCAACTCCTCGCCCGTACTTCTGAATCCACCTATCGACCGGGCAGCTTTCGGTCAGATCTTCATCCATAATCCGGCGGCCTACGATCCCGACGGTGACAGCCTCTCCTATCGCCTCACTGTCTGTACCGAGCAGGACGGACGCCCCATTGAAGGGTACACCCTCCCCCCATCCAGCGATACCCTTTTTGTGGATCCCCTGACCGGTGATCTGACCTGGATCACGCCATCCGATTCCGGTATCTACAATATTGCCATGGATGTGGAGGAGTGGCGCAACGGGGTAAAGATCGGGAATATCGTCAGAGACATGCAGATCGAAGTCTACAACACCGATAATCATCCGCCCGTACAGAATGATCCCGGGGATTTCTGTGTGGAGGCGGGAACTGTCCTTTCCTTCGATGTGGTGGCAACCGATGAGGACAACGATTCCGTCTACCAGACTGCTTCCGGAGGACCTTTTGTGGTGGAAGACCAGCCGGCCACCTATACCCTTGACGACCTATCCAGCACGCTGGGGTACAGCAAGTCACGGTTTGAATGGAGAACCTCCTGCAGCCATGTGCGTCAACAGTACTATACCGTAGTATTCAAGGCCGAGGACAGTCACCCCGAGACACCGCTGGTGGATATCCGCAATGTAAATATCAAGGTCCTCGGACCCTCCCCAGGCATGCCCACCCTGATCCCGGGAAGCAATACGGTTACCGTCACCTGGCCCGCCGACACCTGTATTCCGGTGACCGGGTACCGGATATACCGAAAGATCGGCCCGGCCGGTTATGTTCCCGACAGCTGCCAGGAGGGTATCCCTGCCTCCACCGGGTATGAATGGATCGGGAGCACGGATAGCAGACTGGAAACTATTTTTGTGGATGATAACAACGGGAATGGATTGCTGCAGGGAAATGAATACTGCTATCTGATCGTTTCGGTCTATCCCGACGGCGCATTGAGCTACCCGTCACCGGAGAATTGTACCCCTCTGGTCGAAGGATCTCCTTCCATCCTGGAGGTGAGCGTAACAGAACACTCCGACAACGGCACCATCAGGCTCTCATGGGCCCGGCCCGAGAGGCTGGATACCATCCCCGCAACCGGACCCTACGAATATGTGATCTACCGTTCAGATGATCTGCTGGGGCAGAATCTGCAGCAGGCGGGTACCCTGGAGACCTCCGATCTGAACGACACCGTATGGCTGGATGAAAATGTGAATACCAACCGTTTCCCCTGGTCCTACGGAGTGGAGCTCTACAACAACGCCCCAGGCAACCGGTTCCTGATAGGCGAACCGGAGGCTGCATCTTCCCTCTATCCTGAACTGAAGGGAGAAGACAACCGGGTGGTGATACATATGAGAAAGAACGTGCCCTGGATCAACTACGACTATACAATCTACCGTGAGAATCCTGCAAACGGCACCTACGATTCCATCGGTTTCACCACCGAGGAGTCATTTGTGGATGAGGGACTTGCCAACGGGACCGAATACTGCTACCGGGTCACCAGCACCGGCTGGCGGCTGCTGAACGGAAAACTGTATGAGAATGTGAACTTCAGCCACACTGCGTGCACCACCCCGGTGGATTCTATTGCTCCCTGTCCCCCCGACCTGGACGGCTTTTCGTTGTGTGACAGCGGATACAACCACCTGTCCTGGAAATATGAGGATGATGTATCATGTGCACTCGATGTGGTCGGATACCGGCTCTATTTCAGTCCGACCTTCGAAGTGGCTCCTTTACCCATAGCCGACTTCAACAACCGAGAAGACTCCTCCTACGATCATTTCCCGGAGAACTCACTGACAGGATGCTATTTCATCACGGCCATCGATTCTTTCGGCAACGAATCGGTCCCCTCGGTTAGGCTTTGTTTGGATGAATGTTCCAACTACATCCTTCCCAATGTCTTCTCTCCCAACGGAGACGGCATCAATGACATCTACCGTCCACAGCGTACCTCTTATGTGGAACGGGTCGAAATGAAGATCTTCAACCGCTGGGGAATCCAGGTTTTTGAAACCGAAGATCCCGACATCAACTGGGACGGTAAGATCTCTGACACCGACCAGCTGGTGGCCCCGGGAGTATACTACTATATATGTGATGTTTACGAATACCGCCTCAGTGGTATCGAGGTATATGCCCTTACTGGATTCATCTATGTTTATTCCGGCGACGACAATGATGTGTTTATCGAAACGAAATAGGATCCTTTTCGGCCTCTGTACAGTGCTGGCCCTTCTCCCATTATCTCTGACGGTCAGCGGTCAGCCGAACACGGATCACTATCTGGCAGGAAGGGCATGCATTCTTCAGGAGCGCTATGATTCGGCCGCCTACCATCTTAAAGCTGCTCTGAATGAGAGGCCGGGCGATTCCGAATATCTCTACTACCTGGGAATGGCCCTGTTCGAGGGCCAGGACTACATAGGTGCCAGAGACGCTTTCTACGAGGCTGAGCGACGGAGGACCGGTCTCGGAAGTCTCTATCTGGCCAGGATCGAATCCAGACTGAACCGTCCGCAGCAGGCGCTCAAATACCTCAGGATACACCTTTCATCCCGGTATCGGGCGGAAGAGAAGGAACTACTTCTTGATTCCGACCTCTCCCGGTTACAAAACCTTCCCGGCTGGCAATCACTCTGGAATGAGAAGGAGTGGTATCATAGCCGGGACCGGGCCTTCCAGGAAGCTCTTTTTAAAAAGGAGCATGGAGATTACCTGGAAGCGATCAACCAGCTGAATGAGTTGGAAAATCAGGGCTTCAGGCGCAGCGAAGTTCAACTGGCAATGGCCTCCATCTATGATACGCTGGGCAATGCAAGAGCGGCCAGATCATCGCTGAGGGCGGCACTGAGGAGTGATGTACGTAACCTGGAAGCACTCTACAGGCTGTCTCTGATGCAGCTGGCGGAAGGCGAATCTGAAAAAGCGCTGGAAGGATTGAACCGGTTAATCAGACAGGATCCGGCCAGGTTTGATGCATACCTCGACAGGGCGGAAGCCTACGGGCAGCTGGGTGAGACGGTAAAGGCGATGACTGACACCGATCTTTACCTGAGATATTTTCCAGAGGATGACCGGGCCATTTACAGGAAGGGATTGATCCAGTACCGCAACGGAAAATACCTCCATGCCATACAGTCCTTTAACCGGGCACTGGAGCTGGACGTCGGCAGGGCCGAATACTATTTCGCACGGGGACGCACCTATGCCACTACCGGTACCTACCGGTATGCCGACCGGGATATGTCCATGGCCCTGGATCTATCCCCCTTCGACGGGGACATCTGGTACGAGAAAGGACAGCTTTCGGAAAAGCTGGGTAATCGGCGCGATGCCTGTCACTGTTTCCGTAAAGCGCTTCAGTATGGAGTCTATGAGGCACGGGAGTACCTGGATACCCGCTGCAACAAATAATCATGAATGAATCCGGAAATAGAAATGCGATCCTCAAAGCACAGATCCGTGCCCTGAGGTCCGGCAACCGTTCAGTCATCGTCACCACACTGCGGAAATTGCGCAATTCAGGAAGTGTATCGGTCCTTCCGGAGCTATTTGAATTGTTATCCGAACAGGAGGATGAGCAGATCAGTGGTGAAATTTGCAACCTTCTGAATGACCTGAAAGAACAGGAGGCAGCAGCGATGCTGGCAGGTGCTATTGCCAACCCGGAATACCAATCCATCACCACGCAACTGGTGGCTGCCTGCTGGCAAAATGGACTATCCTATTCGGATCACATAGAGACCTTTGTGGAGGTGGTAGTCAGCGGACCCTACGAGGCAGCCATAGAAGCTTTCACCGTCATCGAAGGGAGCATAGGGGAGATCGGACTGACCCAAAGGGAGAGACTGCAGTCTGAACTGGTGAACAGAATGGGTGAGGTGGACTCTTTGAAAAGGCCCCTGGTCAATGAACTGGTGAAAGTAATCGAAAGCTATTAATGCATCTTTGAAAAGTACCTGATGAATTGGGCCCGTTCGTATACAGTGGGATCTTTCAGGTTGGCATAGTTCATTCTTCCCCTGAATTCATCCGGGGATGTGAACTGATGCTTTTCCATCCATTTCATCATCTCGGAATGCATGTCTTTCAGGTAGTCGATTCCGTTCCGGTAGAGAACGGAACAAACCTGAACTGCTGTGGCACCCGCAAGAATCTGTTTAATCACCGCCAACCCGCTGTGTACTCCTGTGGAAGCAGCCAGTTCGATATTCCTGACCTGTGAAGAGACGATCCCTATCCATCGAAGAGAATCTCTCAGGTCTGCCGGTGAACTGAGGACCTCGGAGGAGGTAAAACTCAGTTCATCCGTATCAATATCGGGGGCGTAGAAACGGTTGAAAAGTACCACTGCCACCACCCCGCGTTGCTGGAGCTGTTGGACCATCCAGGTGACATTGGAAAAGCCGTTTCCCAATTTGACAATAACCGGCAACCGGGTCCTGGACCTCACCTCCGAAACCAGGTCGAGGTATGCTCTCTCATATTTCCGGGGGTCCTTGTCCTTATCAATGGGAAGGAAATAGATGTTCAGTTCGAGGGCATCTGCACCCGACTCTTCAATGGAAGCGGCAAAACCGGTCCATTCCGCTGAAGTAACACAGTTGATACTGGCGATCACGGGCAGGTCCACCTTCTCTTTTGCCTCCCTGATAACAGACAGGTAAGTATCGAGCGAATTTTCCCGGGAATAGGCCTGAAGATAGTCTCCTGCCTCCGGATAGTCGCTTCCCCCGGAAAGATTACCCGCTTCCCACCGGATCTGCTCCTCGAAGAGTGATTTCATGACCACAGCTCCGGCCCCGGCTTTTGCCATCTTCGCGATCCTGCTGACCGAATTGGAAAGGCCGCTGCTGCTAACAATGACCGGACTTTTTAAACGGAGTCCTGCATAACTGGTTGTCAGATCTGTCATATCATTGAGGTTCAATAATTCCTGGGTCCGAAAATAAGGCTGCCTATTCGCACCATGGTGGTCCCCTCCTCAATAGCCAACTGGTAGTCACCCGACATTCCGAATGAACAGGTGTCAAAGTGCTCCTGTTCGGCAAACCGGGCGGCCCTCACTGAATCAAATATACGTTTTAGCTTTCTGAATTCCTTTCTGACCTGATCTAAATCTTCTGTAAAGGAAGCCATTCCCATCAGCCCCCTGATCCTTATATGGGAAAGCCTTCCGAAGGCTTCGCTCCGAAGGATCTTCTCCAGCTCCTCTTCCGGCAGTCCGAATTTACTCTCCTCGCTGGCAATGTGGACCTGCATTAAACAGTCGATGGTCCGTTCATTTTTAATCGCTTCCTTTTCAATGACTTTCAGAAGCTTCATACTGTCCGCCCCATGGATGAGATGTACAAATGGCGCCAGGTATTTGACCTTGTTGGATTGCAGATGTCCGATCATGTGCCAGCGGATATCTTCAGGCAGGCGCTCCTTTCTGGAGACCAGGTCCTGAACCTTATTCTCCCCGAAATCCCGGTGTCCTGCCTTATAGGCCTCCAGGACCATTTCGTCCGGTTTGGTCTTGGAAACCGCCACAAGGGTGACCTCGGGAGGCAATTTTGAAAGAAGCGCCAGAAGATTCTCTTTCACACTCATAATCAGCCCATTTTTTCTACTCCAGGGAATGGATCACCAATCCGCTTCTGAGCTTTGGCTCGAACCAGGTGGTCTTGGGAGGCATGATCATGCCACTGTCGGCGATATCCATCAGTTGTTTCATGGTCACCGGGAAAAGGGCAAAAGCCACTGCCATCTCTCCACTGTCGACCCGTTTACTCAACTCCTCCAATCCCCGTATCCCCCCTACAAAATCGATCCTTTTTGATTTTCTGAGATCCGTGATATTCAACAGCGGTCCAAGAACCTGCTCTGAAAGGACGGTTACATCCAGGCAGCCGATGGGGTCTTCATCCCGGTACGTCCCCGGCTTTGCCGTCAGGGAATACCATGTATGATCGAGATACACACCGAATTGGTGCAACTGAGCCGGCTTAAAGGGCGCGGGGCCTTCCTCCTGCACCACAAAGGATTGCTCCAGCTCCTCCAGGAACTCCCGCGGGGACATGCCGTTCAGGTCCTTTACTACGCGGTTGTAGTCGATAATCGTGAGCTGGGAAGCGGGAAAATGAACCGCCAGAAAAAAGTTATATTCTTCATCTCCCCGGTGATCCGGATTCTTTTCCCTTCTCTCCTGCCCCACCAGGGCAGCCGCAGCCGTCCGGTGATGCCCGTCGGCCACATAGGTATTCCTTATTTCACGATCAAAGAGCTCGATGATCCTGTTGATATCCTTATGTTCGCGGATCAGCCAGAAATGGTGTCCGACCCCGTCATCCGTGGTGAAATCATATTCAGCTGGTTCCGACACCACCTTCTCCACGACAGAATCCAGCTCAGAGTGATCAGGATAGGCAAAAAAGACCGGTTCTGCATTGAAACCGGTTACCCGGATATGTTTCATCCGGTCCTCCTCCTTGTCGGGCCGGGTCAGTTCATGCTTTTTAATTACATCGTTCAGGTAGTCATCGACGGCAGCACAGCCCACGATCCCGTATTGCGTCCGTCCGAACATGGTCTGACCATATACATAGAGCAACTCCGAATCGTCCTGTACAAAGTGTCCCTTTCTAATCAGTTTTTCCAGGTTCTCCCTGCCCTTCTCATATACCTGACCTGAATAGAGACCGGTATCCCCCGGCAGGTCCACTTCCGGTTTCACCACATGCAGAAAGGAGAGTGGATTGTCTTTCACCTCCTCCCTGGCCTCCCGGGAATTAAGAACATCATACGGTCTGGAGGCAACCCGGGCCACATGTTCCCTGAGTGGACGGTATCCCCTGAATGCATGCAATTGTGCCATGGATCAGTTCACTTTAAAGGTGGTATCTCCATTCTCAAGGAACTGGACGATCTGCTTGGCTGCAGCCACTCCGGCATTCCGGTTTGCCTCCGCGGTCTGTGCCCCCATCTTTTTGGGGGTAAAAAAGATCCGGCCGCCATATTTCTCCAGAAGCTCCTGCTGGCAATCGGGTGCAATATCGGAAAGGTACCTGAAATCGTTCCGCTCGCTGAATATTCGCAGCAGCCCCTCCTCGTCGATCACCTCCTTCCTGGCAGTATTGACCAGGGTGGCATTTTCAGGCATCTTTTGGAGCAACTCATAATTGACGGACCCCTTTGTCTCCGAATTGGCCGGAATATGAAGAGAAATGTAGGGACATTTACTGTAAAGGCTCTCGGCACTCTCCTCACAGACCACGCCATCATTGGTGATGATCACCGGATCGATGTATGGATCGAATGCATAAACCTTCATGCCAAAACCCTTACCGATCATTCCTACGATCCTGCCCACAAAACCGTAGGCATGAATGCCAAGTTTCTTCCCTCTTAACTCGGAACCAGCGGTTGGAGTAAAACGGTTCCTGTTCATATACACCAGCATACCCATGGCCAGTTCGGCCACAGCATTGGAATTTTGTCCGGGAGTGTTCATCACGGTGATTCCGCGGGCTGTGGCCGGCTCCAGGTCCACATTGTCATACCCGGCACCTGCCCGTACCACAATCTTTAGATTTTTGGCTGCCTCCAGGACTTCCCGGTCGACTTTGTCGCTGCGGACGATCAGCGCATCCTTGTCTGCCACCGCGCGGATCAGATCGGACTGATCGGGGTACTTGGCAAGCACTTCCGTTTCATATCCGACCTTGTTGAAAACTCCTTTTACCTCCTCCACTGCTGCATCGGAGAAGGGTTTTACTGTTGCTATGAGTATTTTTGGCATGATTCTTTAAAATTACTGTTGAATTATATCTTCTTTTCGAATTCCTGCATGGTTTCAATCAGGGCCTCTACGGAGGAGCGGGGCATGGCATTGTAGATGGAAGCCCTGAATCCGCCCACCGACCGGTGTCCTTTGATCCCCGACATGCCTCTTTCAGTGGCAAAAGAGAGGAATTCAGCCTCCTTATCTTTATAGGCATCACTCATGACGAACGTCGCGTTCATAATGGACCGGTCCTCCTCATTTTTGATATTGGAAACGAAAAGGGGATTCCGTTCTATTTCATCATACAGGATACCAGCCTTTTCTAAATTTCGCTGATACATGCCGGCTACTCCACCCTCCTGTTTGTACCAGCGAAGGGTATGAAGGGCAGCAAAGATCGCAACCACCGGAGGAGTGTTGAACATGGATCCCTTGTCGATTTGCGTCTGATAATCGAGCATGGTGGGAATGGGCCTGTCCACCCCACCCAGGACATCATCCCGGATGATCACAAAGGTAACACCGGAGGGTGCCAGATTCTTTTGGGCTCCCCCGTAGATCAGGGCATATCTCGAGACATCCATCGGCCGGCTGAAGATATCGGACGACATATCGGCCACCAAAGGTACCGGAACCTCCAAATCCTTTTTTATCTCGGTACCATAGATGGTATTGTTGGTGGTAATATGGAAATAATCCGCATCCGCAGGCACCTCGTAATCCTTAGGGATATAAGAGTATGTGGTCTCTTTGGAGGAGGCTACCACGTCCACCTCTCCAAATAGTTTCGCCTCCTTGATGGCCTTGCTTGACCAGGACCCGGTGTCCAGATAGGCTGCCTTATTCTTCAGCAGGTTGTAAGGCACCATACAGAACTGCATGCTGGCTCCTCCCTGGAGTAACAGGACACTGTAGCTCTCCGGGATATCAAGCAATTCCACGAAAAGCTGCTGTGTCTCCTCCATGATCGCCATGAACTCCTTGCTTCGATGGGAAATTTCCATAACTGAAAGTCCCGAGTGGTCGAGATCCAGGATCCCCTCCGCTGTATGTTGGATGGTGTAGGGAGAGAGAATGGAGGGTCCTGCGGCGAAATTATGTTTTTTCATCGTTCTGGTTTTGGTTGGTTAATTCAACTCATTATCTGTTATTTAACTAGCAAATAAAAGTACACTTAATCCCATTCCCCACCAAGCATTGTGGAAAACTTTAGCGCGAAAAAACCGCTTCGGGCAGGACCAGGTAGTTCTGCTCCAGAATGGGCACATGACCGGTCAGATCCAGTTCGTGGCAGTAGCCTATCACATCATCCAGATTGTTTTTCTTCAGCCGATGGCGCTGGGCCACTTTTTCGATATACCCCATCATATCCTGACTGGCCATTTCATACAGATCCATGGAACCCAGGGTCGCATCACAGATGGTATGATAACGTTCATCCTCCAGCACGATCCGGGAAAGTGCCCCGGCAAACAGAGTATCCTCCAGGTTGAATTTGTTCTTCCAGCCGGCACAAAGGATCAGCAGGTCTCTGCCCTCCTTCAGGACATACCCGGCCACAGCTGTCAGATTCAGGTAAGCCCCGATCAGTACCTTCTTCCCGCTGGAAGCGAGATGTATGGCCTGAGTTCCGTTGGTGGTGCTGTATACGATCTGGTTACCCCGGACTCTTTCGGGAGTGAAATTGAAGGGCGAGTTCCCGAAATCGGCAAAATCTCGAACCAGGCCATCCCGCTCAGCGGCAACCATATATCCCATCTCTTTGTATGCCCGGGCCTCCTCCAGAGTCCCGACCGGGATGATCCGCTCCACCCCGTTCATGAAAGCCGTTACAATGGCTGTGCTGGCACGGAGGATATCCGTGACCACCACCACTGCTTCGCTGCTCTCATAATTTGGATAAAGTGCCGGTGAAAGGCACACCTCGATCTTTCGCTGTTCCATCCCAGCAGGATTATGACTCGGGCCTGTAAAAGGGGGGCCTCTCTGTCACAGCCCGAAGCTGTTTGTTCCTGATGCCGATCCGTATCTCCGTATCAACCCTGGAATAAGCGGTATCCACATATCCCATACCGATCCCTCTTTGCAGCATGGGAGACATGGTCCCCGAGGTCACCTCCCCGATGGATTTCCCTTCGGAATCCAGAATGGGATAATGTTGCCGGGGGATTCCTCTTTCCAGCATTGTAAAACCTGTGAGCCTGCGCTTCGGGCCGTCCGCTTTTTGTTTCTCCAGTGCAGGCCGATTGATGAAGTCATTGCCTTCCGTGAACCTGGTGATCCATCCAAGGCCGGCTTCGATGGGTGAAGTGGTCTCGTCAATATCGTTCCCGTAGAGGCAATAGCCCATTTCCAGCCTCAGAGTATCGCGGGCCGCCAGTCCTGCCGGTAGCAATCCCAAATCCTTCCCTTCCTCAAAAAGCGCTTTCCAGACATTCAATGCGGAATCATTGGCCATATATAACTCATACCCTCCGGCCCCTGTATATCCGGTGTGGCTGATGATCACATCGTTTACACCTGCCACTTCGCCATGGGTAAAATGGTAATAGGGAATGGAATCCAGGTCTGCGGGGGTCAATCTTGCCAACAGTTCACCGGCTCTCGGGCCCTGCACTGCCAGCAGGGAGATCTGGTCGGAGAGATTGTCCACCTGGGTCTCTTCTGTCTGATGGCCCAGGATCCACTGATGATCCTTCTTCACATTGGAAGCATTGACCACCAGCATATACTCCTGCTCCGATTCGCAGTAAACCAGCAGATCATCCACAATTCCCCCTTTTTCGTTAGGCATACAGGTGTATTGGACCATCCCCGGGACCAGTCTTGCCGCGTCATTGGAGGTGAGTTTCTGAACCAGGTGATAAGCTCCTTTTCCTGTAATCCGGATCTCTCCCATGTGGGAAACATCGAATAGCCCGATATTCTCCCTGACTCTGAGATGTTCCATTTTCACACCGGAGTATTCCACCGGCATTTCAAATCCTGCAAAGGGAACCATTTTCGCCCCCAACTTCAGGTGTTGCTCATAAAAGACCGTTCTTTTCAAAACCGATCAGCTATTTTGGTTGATAACACCGACAAATGTAACACTTTCCGGCAGGACTGGAATTGCTGCACAACACCACTTACTTGGAGATCACCTTAAACTCGACCCTCCTGTTCCTTTCTCTTCCTTCAGCGGTATCGTTGGGAGCCACCGGCTGGGTATCGGCATATCCTTCGTAGATCAGCATTTCGGACGGAAGTCCGCGTTCCAACAGATAATCGACCACTGCTTTGGCCCTGGCCTTCGAAAGTCTTTCATTGACCCTGAGTGAGCCGGTATTGTCGGTATGCCCGGATATCTCCAGCTTCAGGTCCGGATTATTCTCCAGGAAACGGTATACCTGGTCGAGGGCTTCGAAGGATTCGGATCGGAGAACTGCTTTTCCGGTCTCAAAATAGATATTATCCAGCACTACCCTGGTACCCACTTCCACTTTGCGCAGATAAAAACTGCGCCGAAGTTTCTCCTCATTGGTTTCGCTTGTGAGATCCAGGATGTCCAGAAAATAGAGGTATCCCGGCGCGTTGATCTCCACACCGTAAACTTTGGGCTGCGGCAGCCTTGCCGTGTAGGTTCCTGAAGTATCGGAAATCACAAAAGCATCCCGCTCCCCGGTACCGGGGTCCAGAAAAGCCATTTTCGCCACGATCGGCACCCGGCCGTTCATGGTATCGAGCACCTGACCGGTAACCACGAATGTCGTATCGAGCACCATCGGCTGCGGGGGAGAAAGAAATCCGGTCTTCTTTTCACCAATTCCTGCGATAAGCTGGTCCTGCGTTCTGAAAATCAGCTCTTTTTCTGATCCCAGATAGACTACCCTGTAGAGGTCCCTGGCTCCATAACCCCCGTCCCGGATGGCGGAATAATACCCAAAGGTGCCGTTGCGGTCCGTGATATAGAAGAGTTCATCGTCGGGAGTATTGATAGGGTAACCCAGGTTTTCCGGCTCTGACCAACCACCATTGGGCTGCCTTTCCGTACGGAAGATATCATATCCGCCCATGCTGTTGTGTCCCTGAGAAGCAAAATAGAGGAACTGCCCGTCGGGGGTCATAAAGACCCCCTCCTCATCAAACCCCGTATTAACCGGACTTCCTAAATTGACCGGTTTGCTCCATTTGCCCCTCTCATCCAATTGTGAAAACAGAATATCTTTCCCTCCCAGGGTCAGTTTCTCATTCCTTGAAACAAAATAGATCTCCCGTCCGTCCGGTGATAAGGTGGCGGAAGTCTCCCCCTCCTTGCTGTTCAACCTGCTGCTCAGATTCGAAGGTCTGCTCCAGCGACCTTTATCAGTATGAAAGGTGGATGACTGGATCTGCCCCCCGCTGATATGACCACGGTAGATCAACAGGGTACTTCCCTGCTCCCCCATTCCAACCAATGCATCGTTGTGCTTTGTATTGAAAGGTTTTTCAAGCCGGACAGCCTGATCGAACTTCCGGCCATCCACAGCGGACCGGTATATATCCTCATTGAATTTATTGTCTACAGGATTGCGTTTGGATCGTTCAACCGGCCTTCGCGAGGTAAAGAATAGGGCCGTGTCTTCATAGGCAAACACGGGGCTGTATTCGTCGTAACGGGAGTTTATCTCTTCCCCCAGATTCTGAATGATCACACGAACCGGTTCCCTGGCCAGCTCCCTTCCATGCTGGCACTCGGCCAGATGTTTGGTGACCCTGTCGGTGTATTCCATCTTTTCTTCCGGTTCGAGGGTCTCCATATGAGCGTTATAGTGCTCCACCGCCCTGTCAAATTCCAGCACCAGCTGGTAGGCTTTGCCCAGTAGGAAATGGATATCCGGGCTCACCCCGGCATTCAGCTCATAGGCCTTCCTCAGGTACTTGATCGCTTCATATTTTTCATCCGTGAACAGGTAGCAAGCCCCGATCTTATAATTCAGGGCGGCATTCTCCGGATTGTACATGTGGGCGAAAAGATAGAGGTCCCTGGCCAGGTGATAGGTCCCCAGACCATCCTTGTAATACTGGTCCCCCTTTTTGATGCTTTTCCATGCTTCTGTGAAACCGGTTTCAACACCTGTGCGAAATTCCCTTTTGGAGATCTTTACCTCCTCCTGTCCATGGAGCATGAAAGGGAACAACCACATGAGAATCCCGGCAAAGATCCGATTCTTCATCATCTTCTCCTCCTCATAGATTTTTGCATTCATCCAGAAACTCCGAGGCTTCCCCGGAACCCAGCTCGCTGGCCTTGGTCCAGTCTTCACAGGCACCATTCAGGTCCCCGGTCAACTCACGTATCAATCCCCGGTTCAGATAAAGCAATGCCTTGTCCGGAGACTCCTCCAACGCCTGGTCCATCAGGGAAAGTGCAGGAATAAGCTGGTCCTGGGAGGCCATCAAAGAAGCCTTGTTCATCCGGGCCACCGAAGAACTCTCACTCATCCGGGCCACCGAAGAACCCTCACTCATCCGGGCCACCGAAGAACCCTCACTCAGGGCAATGGCGGCATCAAAATCTTGCAGCGCCTTTTCGGTATTACCCAGGAAATTTCTGGCATACCCCCTGTTGTTCCAAGCCATTACCATGGAAGAATCCAGCTTCAGGGCCGAGGTATAATCATCCACCGCGCCTTCATAATCACCCAGAAGAATCCTGACCGACCCCCTGTTGCTGTATGCAAGTGGAAACTGCGGCCGGTATTCAAGTGCAGTCTGATAATCAAAATGGGCGCCCTGCAAATCCCCTGTCACTCTTTTCACACCCGCCCGTTCATGATAGGCGAGGGCGAAATCATTTCTGGCCGAGATGGCATTATTCAAATCATTCGTGGCCATTCCATAGTTCCCCTCACCGATCCTGACCAGAGCCCTGAAGTAATATACCCAGGCATCCCGGTATCCGCTTTCTAAAGCCTGATTGAAATAGACAAGGGCGCGGTCCGTTGAATCCGGGTCATATAACAGGTAGCCTTTGTAAAACAACGCCTCACCAAAGGAAGGATTCCGTTCAAGGGCGCTGTCTAAATCCTGGATTGCTTCCTCCGTGGCTCCCCATTCGATCCATACCTTTCCGCGTTGCAGATAGGCCGGAGCGAAAGTGGAATCCAGCTCCAGACAGCGGGTAAATTTCACTGCCGCCAGTTCAAATTGCTGTTCACCAATCAGGGCGATCCCCTCATTGTACAATTGATTCCTTTCTCTGAGTTCACTGAAGGATGGCTGACCAAACGATAGAAAAGGAATAACCAACCCGGCCACGATGATTGCCATGCGCACTCTCAACATCTCCATACCTTTGATAAAAAAGGGTGTAAGGGTTTCATTTCTAAAAATAAAATAAATAATTTTAGCGGTCGAAGGAAGTTATCAACCTAGCATCATTGCAGCATGATTACCGATCTGAACTATCTGAAAACCATGTCGGGCGGCGATTCAAATTTCATCCGGGAGATGATTGAACTCTTCCGAGAGCAGATCGATGAGTACCGGCAGCAAATGCCTGAACTTCTTCGATCCGGAAATTACGACGGGCTTTCAAAAATGGCCCATAAAGCCAAATCGTCCGTTTCGGTCATGGGTATGAATCAGGTGGCAGACTTGCTGAAGGAACTGGAACTGCTCGCCCAGGAGGGGAAGCAGGTTAAACGATATGAGGGGATGATCCAGGAATTTCTGGACCAGAGCCAGTTGGCTATTGAGGAATTGCAGGGAACAGAATAATCCGAAAATTGTTATTCATGCTGGAATCCAGATTAATCAATGAGGTACATGTAGTCCATTTGAAGGATTCCAACAGACTTTCATCTGCCATCGCGGATGAGATCAAACCGCAACTCCTTGAGTTTTTTGGACGCCCGGGGACCAGCCTGGTATTCGATATGGAAGGCATCACCTACATCGACAGCACCGGATTCAGCCTGTTGCTGCAGACCCTGAGAGAGGCCAATAACCATCACGGAACACTTAAGATTTGCAATGCGGGAAAGGAGGTGATGCAACTTTTCAGTCTCCTGCAACTGCATCATGTCTTTGAAATATATACCAGTCTGAAAGAGTGCATTGAGAGTTTTACAACATAAAAAGAAGAAGAAATACATGCAAAATTGGATGTTATGGGGCCTGGCAGCCCTTTTAATCGGATCCTGCAGCCAGGGAGGTCAGCAGGCGGGAACAGAATCACAAGGAAGCAGGATGGAACAAGTGGTTTCGGCCACCATAGAGGATATCCTGGCACAACCCTCCGCATATGAAGGCAAAGAGGTGGCCATTTCAGGAATAGTGACGCATGTTTGCAGGCATGGAGGCCAGAAGTGTTTTGTGGTCGGTGAGAACGGAGAGACCCAGATCAGGATTGAACCAGGCGGTGAGATAGATGAATTTGAGGTCGGGCTTGAAGGTTCAGAAGTGGCTTTTCGAGGAGTATTCCGGGTCCTGAAAACAGAGCAGTCTGAGAAGCACCTGGCCGAACATGAAGCCCATGAACACCACGATCATGAAATGTCGCACACCGAGGCCGAGAAGGCTGACTTTTTTATCCAGGCCACTGATTTCCGCGAGCTGGTCCGGTAGCCTGTATGAACTGGAATAAGTGGAACCGGTGGGTCCACCGTGAACTGGGCTACCTGTTCTTTGGGATGTCGCTCATCTACGGAATCTCAGGGATCGCCCTCAACCACCATGTGGCCCGGCACTGGGATCCGGGTGTGATCAGTCGTATGTCCGTCTATCAATATCCCGGCACTATCAATCCTGAACAGGCAGGAAGAGAGATGGTTGAGGAGATACTCGCCATAACCGGTGAAAAAGACCGGTACAAACAGTTTTTTTTTCCATCCAGCGACCATATGATGATCTATCTGCGGGGCGGACATATTGATGTGGATATCCCCACTGGTGTCATTCAGGTAACCAGGGTTCGCAGCAGGCCATTCTTCAGTGAGTTGAACTACCTGCACTATAATAAGCCCAAAAGAGCCTGGACGTGGATCTCGGACCTCTTTGCCTTCAGCCTGGTACTTCTGGCTGTCACGGGTCTCTTCCTGGTCAAAGGGAAAAATGGATTGTTCGGAAGAGGGTGGGTACTGGTGGTGGCAGGTCTGGTGATCCCCCTTATTTTCCTTGCGTTCTATCTGTGGTTTTGAGTGATGATAATTGATTAATTGCTATATTCGGATAACCTTGGTTAATCCTCCCTCCCCATGAGTGAAGAGATCCTGAAAGCCCTGATGCAGCTGTTTGCCATTATCTCACATCCCGGCAGTAATGCATCGGAACGCAGGCTTGTAGTGGAGTCCTTTCTGAACCGGCAACTGAACCAGGAACTGGTGGAAACCTACCTGAATGTATTCGATCGCTTTTTCAGTCAGGTGATGGAAGAGGATGCCAAGGTCACCAAGAAAGAGCGGTTGCTCTCCAGGCGGTCTGTCAGGGTCCTGAAGATCTGTACAGTCATTAATGAGGAACTGGCACAGCCCCAGAAAGTGATCGTTCTGTTCCAGCTTCTGGAGTTTATTAAATCCGAACCCCATGCACAGGCCTCTCAGGAGATGGAATTCATCACCACGGTGGCGGATACCTTTCACGTTCCCGAGGATGACTTTGAATCGATCCGGACCTTTGTCCTCGCTGACGACGTACTGGAAGACAAACCGGAATACCTTCTGGTGGATGACAGGCGGGATCCGTCCTCCGGAAAAAGAACCAAACACATCTACAGGGAGAACCTGGCGGGACAGATCCGGTTTATTCATGTATACTCGGCCAATTTATACTTTGTGAAGTATGTGGGACAGACCGAACTGTACATGAACGGCCAGCTGCTGGAGCCATTCAAGACCTATCCGCTGAATACCGGTTCGTCTCTCCGCAACCAGCAAATCGCTCCGGTTTACTACAG
>CAZRZY010000017.1:0-22997 GCA_964604655.1 uncultured Bacteroides sp.
TCGAAATTCTATCTAGTTGAATAACAATACATTAACAAGTAGGAAACTTAAGTTACTTCATTGTATAACTCGATCTAAGGATAGATACATTCATATTATAGTTACTCCTTTAATCTTGTTTATCGGATTGGATTGCAGAAAGAATCTTTTAAGTGTCCTTTTTAAGCGTCCTCCTGCCTCATTTTGTAATGTTTTACGTTCCTGTGTCTTTGTTATGTACTTGATTTCCATCGGGTTTGCTATACTGGGAACTTCTCTGGCAATCAAGAGGTCGTCGGTTCGATTGCGATATGCTCCACGAAAAGCAGAGTGAGTGTGCAGGGCGAGAGCGGAGCACAAACATTCTGCTTTTTCTCTTCATTCGCACACTGTTTCGTACTCTTTCTTTTCGAATGCGTTTTCTTAAAAATCTCTTCGCCTAAAGCCAGGAGGCTGGCCCAAAGGATCAAGAAAGTTTTCCAGAGGAGTGATCCGGGAAATGACATCGGGATCTCTGTTACCTGGAAGTACAATTTCAGAACCGGTCCGATGATTCCCGGATCACATTGTATACCAACCCGGCCATGAACAGGTAACCCTCCCTATTTGGATGGATACCATCTTTTTCTGTAAATGTAAACAATTCGGGTTTGTCTGCCATGAGTGTATTCAAGTCGATATAGTAGTTTTTCTTCTCTTTAAGTATTTACTGTATCACTACAATCAGCTCCTGAAACCTTGGCTGTCTCTCCTGCAGGTTGACCAGTCGGGCACTGTGCAGTCCTGATGTTTCAATCTCCATCGGAGAAGGGGCGCATATGTACACATCCGGATTTGAGGCAAATGTGCATAACGTATCAATTAAACCACGGTCATCCTTAGGGCAATCATTTTTATGATCCCAGCATTTACGACTGCCGCATTCAGTATCCTTAGCACCCGGACCTATGACGATAATATACGGATCCGAATTCCTTATTTTCGCCAACCAAGAATTCATCGGTTTTGGACCCCAATATTTCTCTCTGATTTTTCTTCAGGATTGTCCGGGCCTTGATTCCAGGATTGTCCGGGCCTTGATTCCAGGTGAAAGAGAAGTGCAAAGCTCAGGAAAATGATGAGCCTTCCATCGTTAGGTATTTCTGCTTGAAAAAGGTAGCTCTGCTTGAAAAAAGTATGAATTGGGTTTGAATTGGGTTTGAGGACTGGACGCAGGCAGAGAGACCTTTTTTATCTGTTTAGTATACTTTTTAAGTTTTTTTCCGATAATTTACATCCGTCTGCAAATGTTCTTTATCTGAAAAGACAGCTAAAAGGTTAATAGCAGGATATTTTATGTCTTTCGTGACTTCTCCAAACGCCCTGAGGTGTCGATAAACGCCCTGAAATGTCGGTGAATGCCCTGAAGTGTCGGTGAATGCCCTGAAGTGTCGATGAGCGCACGCAATTTTCTTGCTTTACCCATCGCCAGGGGCTGATCGGCATTAAAAGGGCTGATCGGTATTAAAAGGCTGGTCGGTAATGAAACTCCCCGCCGCAAGCAGCAGGGTATCTTCGGGAATTATTTCTTATTCGCCGCAAGCGGCGGGGAATTAAACCCTGAAGAGATTAATAGGGCTGATCGGCAAAAAAGGGCTGATCGGTATTAAAAGTCTGATCGACATTAAAAGTCTGATCGGCATTAAAAGGGCTGGTCGGTATTAAAAAGCTGGTCGGTCATTTTTGCTAGAATTTGAATCATTTGATGGTTAAATATCCCGATGCTCTGCATTGGAAAAGAGGGTCCAGGCTTCTACCCCGGGGTTTAATACCAATTTATTACCATATATTAATGAACGGTCTGAATGTCCCTGATGATAAATTCAGAATGTGGTCCAAAACCAGCGAATTTTTGGTTCCCATAATGCAGCGCTAAACATAGTTCCGCCACTGAGGGCGCAGTCTGCTGAGCTTGCTCAGGCAGACTCGGGAGCCCGCAAGTGCGGAATAAAACCGGAGCTCGGCCAATTGCGTATAACGGCATGTTCGGGCACGTTCAAATATTGTTGATACAAGTTACGGCCATAATCTCAATTATTCTGTGGGTTATAAATGCGATTTTGTTTAGCGCTACATTCAGGCACATTCCTTTTGGATGCGGGAGCTGCGAAGCAGCGGGCAGACAAAAGTTACGCGTAAGCGTAATGAGCCTGAATACCGGAGTAAAATTCCGATGTCTAAATCATCGGTTCGATTGCGATATGCTCCACGATCAAACACCACTTGAGCAAAAATTAAATGTTGTTTTTTGTATTTGCAGAACGGGTGACCATTGGATCACGAGTACAGCAAGCATTCCGGTATACTCCACAGCCAAAAGAACCAGTTACAGGGTCACGGCTCAGTGGTTTCTTTTTTTTGCCTGCTTCCGATTCGTTTCCTGCCATCTCCTTGCAGAATATTCACTACTTTAAGGGAATTACTCGAATCCTTGTCATCCATTAATGAAAACCATGAGAACCAAATTTCTAACGATTCTTACAATGTCTGTTCTGTTTGCTTCCCTCCTGGTGGGGCAGACAGTGACGACCGCATCCCTGCTTGACGAACTGATCGACCTGGAGCGCCTTTCCCGTTTAAGCGCTCCCGATTATTCGATCCTCCACTTCTCCTCCTTCGACAGATCCAGCTTAGGAAAAGCCCGGGATGAGGATGGCTGGTACAGTAATTCCGATGGATTTGGCAGGGAGCCCGTTCCAAACTTCGAACGAATCCTTGAAGAGCCCGATGGGGATGATATTGGGAAATACCTTATATGCAACGTGGAGGGACCCGGGGCCATCGTTCGATTATGGACTGCCCGGATGACCGGCCGGTTGGAAGTCTATCTGGATGATATGGCAGATCCGGTTTATGAAGGGGCAGCAGAACGGTTCTTCAAACAAACGTATGATGCGTTGAAACAAACCGATAAACCGGTTCTTTCGGAAAGCTTTTCTCAGCACTCTGCAGGCTATTATCCCATCCCCTTTTCGGGCAGATGTAAAATCATGTGGACGGGAGACATTAACACCTTACACTTCTATTACCTGCAGGTTCGGAAGTATGCCCCCGAAACCTCCATACAGACTTTTTCTCTCCGGGATATCGATGAAAACCGCAGCAAGATTGAAGAGATACAGGAAATATTAAACGATCCCGGGAGTCAGCTGGATAATTCATCGGATGAAACTGTAACTATCGAATCCCGTATCGCCGCCGGAAAAAGCAGGGAGATCATTAAACTGGAAGGCCCGGCTGTTATCACGGAGCTACGACTGAAGATCCAATCCGGAAACCTGGCCAAAGCGTTGAGGAAAAACGTTTTGCGTATTGTCTTTGACAATTACACCTGGGGACAGGTTCAGGCTCCCGTCGGCGATTTCTTTTGTACTTCACAGGGCATCCATCCTACCAATTCATTGCCGTTTACGGTTTATGCCGATGGCACTTTGGTATGCCGTTTTGTGATGCCCTTCCAAAGTTCCTGCAAAATATACATCGACAATTTGTCCGATGAAGTTCTTTCTCTGCAGGGGAGTGCCGAAATAAGCACGTATAAATGGGAGGATGAACGTTCCATGTACTTTCATGCGAAATGGAGGGCCGATCATAAGGTCATCGCCACCAATAAGACTCCGAAAGACATGGTCTTTCTCATGGCCAGTGGAAAAGGGCGGCATGTAGGTACAGCCGTATATCTGATGAATCCTGCATCAGCGCCCAGAAGTGGCGGAAACTGGTGGGGAGAGGGCGATGAAAAGATTTATATTGACAGCCATGATTTTCCTGCAGTCTTCGGTACAGGTTCGGAGGATTATTTCGGATACGCCTGGAGCGACCGGGCGATTTTCAATCATGCCTTTATAGGTCAGCCGCAGAATGACGGGCCCGGTAACAGAGGATTCGTCACCAACTATCGTTACCATATTTTAGATGATCTTCGTTTTGACAGGACCCTCAATTTCTTTATGGAACTGCTTCACCACGATTCCGTTCCGGATTTCTCTTACAGCCGCATTGTATACTACTACGGCCTTCCGGGCATATACGACGATCACCAGGCCATCTCCCCCGGTGATGTCAGGATACTCGAAATGCCGGAAAGCTGGCAACCTAAAGCCTATTTCTCCTCCAGGGACTTCGTCTTCCATGAGCCGCAGGATGTGTTGAAGGAGGGTTCGGACCTTTCCGAAGAAAAAGGATATCTCTGGTCGGATAACCATTTAATGATTTGGGCTCCGGAAACCAAGGGAGACCGACTCGTACTCCATCTCCCTGTAAATATTGAAGAAGGTCCACTGGAAGTTTTCATTGCCTTTAAAATGTCGCCCAACAGCGGCCGTGTCCGCGTCAGCCTGAACGGTGAGGAATCGGGTGACGATTCCTTTGACCTTCGAACAGACTACAGGACACTTTCAAGAGAAATGCGACTCCCAAAGGGCACTGCCATGACAGAAAACGAACTGGAGTTTATTTTTGAGGGAGAGCCGGGTGAGGAAATCGGTATTGATTTCATTTCTGTAAAGGCAGAGTAACTAGCGCACTCACGAAAAATGTCTAAATTACATGGGAAATTATATTGATAACCACTAAATATCAACATATTATGAGCCGGGCTTTTCTGTTGGTTGTCTTCAGTTTTCCAATCATTCTTTCCGCTCAGAATCTTCAGAAAAACCTCATTGATCAGAACTTTGCAGAGGGTACCGGCAGGGCTGAGCTGAAAGTGGTTCCCAACCAGATTGATATTCAGATCATCAACAACAAAGGAGAAGGCAAAGGCAAGCCTGTCCTGTAGCAGCTGGAAAGAGAGATGATCGGAGACCTTCACCTGTATATCGCCTTTGAGAATGTGTCAGGCGGGGAGGCAGCCAGGAGAATGAAAGGGATCGGAAAGGCAGCCAGGAGAATGAAAGGGATCGGGGAGGCAGCCAGGAGGATGAAAGGGATCGGAAATTTTCGAAAACAGGCCGGAGAAGCTGTTCAAATATAATTTAAGGATCACTGCATTGAAACAGATATCATATTTTTTGTTCCCGCCCCTGTTCATCATTCTGGGTGTTGCAGCCATTGGGTTGTCAATCTATTTATCAGTATTCTCGGTAGAGTACTCCAATCTCCATGAGGAGTACCAGCAACTGGTTGGCGCCCTTGGATTCGGGCTGATAGGGTTGGTTCCGGTCACATTCAGGGGACGGTTTCAGGTGGAAAATGAAACCATGCAAATCCTGAAAGAATACAGGGCGTTCGGATTTCTGCTTTCCAGGGAGAAAGTGAAAATACCGGGAAATGCGACTCACGTGATCATTCAACAAAAAACGAAACAAGGCAGGGGATATGTTCAGGCGGTTGTTGGTTTCGGATACACGGTGCATTCAAGCGATGTCTATTTTGCCACAAGGAAAGGCGCAATACCCATCATCAAAACAGACCTGAAAAGGGCGTTAAAAATCGCCGGGATCCTCAAAGAAAATCTGCAGATCGATTATTCCATTCAATAATCCTCCCGGATTTATCGTTCTTACAGAGTGGTGGACATCACCGGCCTTCTGGCTGAGACAACCTGCAACCGATGAAACAACCCTTCCGTTCCAAAAAACGTGAATCTCCCCCATCTTTAAAGGCAGCGTTTCACCTGGGGCTGATCTTTCTTATTCTGCATACGGGTAATTCCCTTTCCCGGGGGCAAATAGGCAGTTCTTCCATTCTCGGTGCCAGCGGGAATAGTATACCGGCCTCTGTACCTTTTCTTCTGATCGCACCCGACGCACGGTCTTCTTCCATGGGTGATGCAGGAGCAGCATCACATCCCGATGTGCAGTCCCAGCACTGGAATGTGGCTAAGTATGCCTTCACGAAAGGTCGTGCCGGGATCAATTTTACCCTGACACCATGGCTGATTAATCTCGTTCCCGATATCTTCCATTTTTACACTTCCGCATACTACAAATGGGGGGAGCAAAACACCATCAGCAGTTCGGTACGGTATTTCACCCTGGGTGAGATTCATTTCTCCGGCATACCGGCAGGATCCCGTTTCAGTACATTCCATCCCAGGGAATATGCCATCGATGCAGGATATTCCAGGAAATTCAACGAGCATCTTTCGGGTGGAATAGTGGTCCGGTATATCAACTCCAGCCTGGCACCCTCCAGCACTTCCTCTTCGGGAGATCGCTCGCAACCGGGAATAACCGTTACCGGGGATCTGGGTTTTTACTACCAGAATGATCTTTCACCGGCAGGCAGAACGGGAGAGTGGGCGCTTGGATTCCTGATTTCAAATCTGGGTCCTCCTGTTTCTTACACGGATAGAGTGCGTTCCGATCCCATGCCGACCAACCTCCGGGCAGGGGGGAGAGTCACTATGGATATGGGGACAAAAGCCAAGCTGTCTTTGCTGACCGACCTGAATAAACTGATGGTCCCCACTCCGCCTGTCGTATCCGTGGATACCACTACCGGTGAGCCTCGTGTCATCCGCGGAAAACCCTATACGGACTCCTGGCTATGGGGTATGATGCGCTCATTCTGGGATGCTCCCGGAGTTCAGAAAGGGGATGGCACCTACAGTGTTTCCGCGGAAGAGCTGAACGAAATCAGCTGGAGCCTGGGAACGGAATTCATATTTGAAGACTGGCTGGCCCTGCGGGCAGGCTATTTCCACGAACACGCCAGCAAGGGAAACAGGAAGAACCTCACCTTTGGGATCGGTGTCAACCTGGAAGTCCTTCGAATCGATGTTTCCTACCTCTATCCTGCCAACGGGCAGAATTCACCGCTGAGCAACACCTTCCGTTTCACCCTCGGTTTGGAGCTTTAAAATACGCGAGCGCATTGACTGAATCGAGCTAAAGGTGAGGCTGTATTAAAAACCTCGGATCAATTCTTGACTGTGATCCGCGAATCCTTCGGGAGTTCAGTGATTGTGGTAATACTCCAGGGCTTTCGGCATCAGCTGTTCCAGCTTTTTTATCCGGTTGGCCGGATCGGGATGGGTGGAGAGGAATTCGGGGGGGCGCTGCCCTCCGCGTGCTTCCATTCTCTGCCAGAACTCCGGAGCAGTCCGTGGATCGTAACCGGCCATGGCCATAAAATATAAACCCAACTCATCCGCCTCACTTTCGTGGGTTCGGGAGTAGGGAAGTTGCACTCCCACCTTGGAACCAACCCCGAAAGCGAGAAGAGCAAGGTTGATCGTCTCCTCCTTCTGATTCTTCAGCGCTTCGGAAAGTGCCATCCCTCCCAGCTGGATGGCCAGCTGCTGGGACATACGCTCATTCCCGTGCTGGGCCACCGCGTGAGCTATCTCATGGCCCATCACAACGGCTACCCCTTCCTCATCCCGGCATACCGGCATGATCCCTTCATAAAAAGCGATCTGGCCTCCGGGCATGCACCAGGCGTTCAGTTCTTCCGATACCAGTACATTGAATGTCCAGTCGTAGTTCCCGGTCGTCGACCCCAATCCATGATCTTTCAGATAACGTTCCACAGCAGCAGTGAGCTTCTGCCCCACCGAATTGATCATCGAAACGTAGGCATAATTTCCCGACACCTGGTTCTCTTTCATTACCTGGGCATAACTCTCATCACTCAGGGTGATCATCTGTGACGAAGGAATGGCCACCAGTTGTTTCCGTCCGGTCATCGGCACCGTGGCACAGGAGACCAGGTAGAGAAAAGAAAGGAAAACGAACTTCTTCATGGGAAAAGTGTGATAGGATTATTCTGGACTCAGAAACACCTTATGACGTGGATTGTTCGCAAGAAGTTAATGCTTATCAGTAAATCCTTTACGGATTTTTCACCTGGTAAAAGTTCCCCCGTTCCAGCGGCGTGACCTTGATCTTCCCCTCTTCCTCGAGTACCCCCAGATACTTGTTGATCTCGTTGACATGCAATCCCAGGATGCGGTGCAGGTCCTCCAGGGTACAGGGTCTTCGCGAGATGGTCTCCAGGATAGTCTCCTGCATGTCGCTCCGGTAAGCGACGGTCTTCTTCCGATCTGTCACCGGTGCAATAATCTCCACATTCGGCAGTTCCCAGAGGCGGATGATCCTGTTCAGTTCGCCGGCCGTGGCAGCCCTCAGTCCCTTTACGGCACCGGGCCGGTCCAGGGTGTTGAGCTGGATCCGGTCCGGAGCGATCCGTTGGAACGCTTCTTTCAGGGCAAGCAGATTTTCACGATCATCGTTGTAACCGGGAAGGATCAGGACCTCCAGCCACATCTCACCGGAGTATTCCTTTCTGAAACTGACCAGCCCCTCTAGATACTCCCCCACGGTGAATTGCCTGAGAGGCCGGTTGATTTTTCGCAGGGCTGCATCGGTGGCCGCATCCAGGGAAGGTAAGACCAGATCTGCCCTCTGGATTTCCTGCCTGACCCTAGGATCTCTGAAAAGCGTTCCATTGGTCAGCACCGCCACAGGAAGCCCGGGCCTGTGATGTTTAATAAGCTGAAGCACCTCGCCTATCCGGGAATTCAAGGTAGGTTCACCGGCACCTGAGAAAGTGATATAATCCGGGTCGGGATGATGCTCAAAAAAGTCTTCCAGCTCTGCGGTGATCTCTTCCAGCAGAACATATTCCTTTCTCTGATCGGTCAGTCTGGTGGTGGGACCGCATTCGCAGTAGACACAATTCAGCGAACAAACTTTGTGGGGCACCAGGTCAACTCCCAGTGACATTCCCAGTCTGCGCGAGGGTACCGGACCAAATAGGTGCGTATACATAGGATTTGTGTGTGAAGATTGTTAATTTTATGCAAACTAAATAAAAGCAAGGTGAAATCGTTGCGTTTTTACCTTAAATTGGGGATAAATTTCAAAACTCAGCTGATATGAAACGACAACTAACGGTATTTTTGCTTCTGGCCCTCCTACCCATTACCCTGCTGGCCCAGGTCAGTTTGGGTGATAATGTTCCCAATTTCAGCGCCATCAATCAGGATGGTGAAAAATGGACCCTGAACAAGCATCTCCATGATGCCGATTATTTAGTTATCTATTTCTATCCGGCTGCCTTCACCGGGGGATGTACCAAACAGGCCTGTACTTACCGGGATCAGAAAGGAGAACTGTCCGATGCAGGGGCTCAGGTAGTGGGCGTATCGGGTGACGAACCTGAAACGCTGGGGCTTTTTGCCCTGGAAAATCAACTCAATTTCACCCTTCTTTCGGATGAAGAAGGTGAAATCGCCAGGCTATTTGATGTACCTCACAACGAAGGCGGCACCATCACCCGGGAGGTGAATGGCCGGTCCCTGGATCTGACCAGGGCAACCACCATTCAGCGATGGACCTTTATTCTTGACAAAAAAGGGAAACTCATATATAAGGACTCGGAAGTGGACGCGACACAGGATAGCCAGAAGGTAGTATCGTTCCTGTCTTCTCTTTGATCAGTCGTTCTTCCCATTTGACTCCGGCTATCACCCCTGTGATTTAGAAGCTACGTTATTTATATTAATTCTAATTACAGGGCGATTCCATGGAAGAAACCTGCCGATTCCACTGTTTTTTTATAATTTGGTCTTCAACATATGATAATCAGATAATTAGACACCTCAACAGTCACTGATAACCAATTGACTATATCCGTAGAAACTACAACCGGCGTCTATGAAACCTATCTACCTATTAGGATTTGATATCGGATCCATCTCGATAAATACCGTGGTGATGGATCAGCAAGGGAAGGTGATAGAAGATCGCTATGATTACTGTCATGGTAAACCCTTTGAAAGACTGAGGGAGATCCTCGATGAACTGGAATCAACCTATTCCAGGGACCAGTGCGGTCATATCAGCTTCACAGGCACCGGAGGAAAGCTAGGGGCGGAACTGGTGGGAGGCACTTTTGTTAATGAGATCGTTGCTCAGTCTACCTCTGTTGCCCGTCTCTACCCCAAAGTGCGGACGATCATTGAGATGGGCGGTGAAGATTCCAAGCTGATCTTCATGGATGAGCTGGACGATCACTCTTCCAGGCTTTCCGATTTTGAGCTCAATACCCTCTGTGCGGCAGGGACCGGCTCCTTCCTGGACCAGCAGGCAAAACGGATCGGTATATCCATCGAAAAGGAATTCGGGGAACTATCACTGAAATCGAAAGCCCCCCCCCGTATTGCAGGCCGGTGCAGTGTATTTGCCAAAAGTGACATGATCCACCTGCAGCAGATCGCCACGCCGGTCCACGATATCGTAGCGGGACTCTGTTTTGCTGTGGCAAGGAATTTCATCAGTTCCCTCGGAAGGGGAAAAACTATCCAGTTTCCGGCCATATTCCAGGGAGGAGTCTCCTCCAATATCGGAATGGTTCGTGCATTCCGGGAATTGCTGGCCGCGGATGAGAACCAGCTTCTGATTCCGGAACATAACGCCTCCATGGGCGCCATGGGAGCTGTGTTGCACTATCTGGAAAATGGAAAATCGGATACCCAGGGATATCAGGGCACCGGGAAGCTGGATGAATATATCCACGGAGAAAAATCGAGAGGCAAGTTCTTCGAACCACTGGTGGAATCAAAGGCCAAGCTCCTGAAAAAGGTTCACCCGATCCCTGAATCGGAGGAAAAATACGAAGTATACCTGGGTCTGGATATCGGCTCACTCAGCACTAACGTGGTGCTGATCGATGACGAGAACCGGGTGGTTTCACGGCGGTATCTTCCCACTGCCAGCAAGCCTCTCGAGGCGATCCGCCGCGGTATGTCCGAAATTTTTGAGGAGGTGGGCAACCGTGTGGTGGTCAAAGCTGCCGGCACCACCGGTTCGGGACGTTACCTGACCGGAGACTTTATCGGTGCGGACCTGATCCGCAATGAGATCACCGCCCAGGCCACCGCAGCCATCGCTTTCGATCCCGAAGTTGATACCATTTTTGAGATAGGCGGTCAGGACTCCAAGTATATCAGCATCGATAACGGGGTGGTGGTCGACTTTGAGATGAACAAGGTTTGCGCGGCCGGCACCGGCTCCTTTCTGGAGGAGCAGGCCGAAAAACTAAATATCAACATTGTTAAGGAATTCGGGGAGCTGGGCCTCAAGGCCGAGAGGCCTGCCGGACTGGGCGACCGGTGTACGGTATTCATGGAATCGGACCTGAACGCCTTTCAGCAGAAAGGGGTGGAAACCAGGAACCTGGTGGGAGGATTGGCCTATTCCATCGTACACAATTACATCCAGAAGGTGGTCCGGAAAAAACGGATCGGGAACCATATTCTCTTCCAGGGCGGAGTGACCAATAACAAGGCCGTGGTTGCAGCCTTTGAAAAAGTTACCGGGAAGAAAATCCACATCCCCCCCCATTTCGATGTGACCGGCGCCATCGGAGCCGCCATGCTGGCCAGGGACCATGTACAGAAGAACAACCTGGAGACACGGTTCAAAGGATTTGATATCAGCAAGATCCCATATAAGGTGGATAAATTCACCTGTAAAGCCTGCTCCAACCAGTGCGAGATCAGACGGGTGCGGATTGAAGGAGAGAAAAAACCACTCTTTTACGGGGGCCGGTGCGAGAAGTACGAGCTGGATGAACGAAAAGGCCTAGGGGTGGGGATCCCCAACTATTTCGAAGAACGTATCGGGATGCTTACCGAGGGCTTCGATCCGGAGGTAAATCCGGAAAAGATCACCATTGGTATCCCCAGAGGATTGATGGTCTTCTACCAGCAATTTCCTTACTGGAGCACCTTCTTCAAAGAGCTGGGATTTAATGTGGTGGTCTCGGAAGAAACCAATAACCAGACCATCAAGAAGTCACTCAGCATGATCGTGGCCGAAACCTGTTTTCCGGTGGAGGTGATGCACGGGCATATCTACGAGATGCTCGAGGGGGAGAGCGACTATGTTTTCACTCCGTTTATGATCAACTCCAAAGCGGATGAAGACAACCCCACCTCCAACTGCAACTGCCCCTGGGTACAAACTGTGCCATTTATGGTCAAGGCTTCTCTGCCCGAAGAGAAACGCAACAAGCTTCTTGCTCCCGCGCTCAACTTCAGGTATTACGGGAAGGTGGTGGAAAAGGAGCTATACGACTACTTTGGCAAACGGTTTCATCTTACCCGAAAGCAGATCGCTAAAGCCATGCAACGGGCCGATGAGCGGCAGAATAGTTTCGAAGCACGGGTGAAAGAGCGCGGACGTGAAGTGATGGCTAATCTGCCCGAGGACAAAGAGTGCCTGGTGATTATTGGAAGACCTTACAACACAGGGGATCCGGCGCTAAACCTCAGCATGGTGGATAAACTGATCAACCTGGATGTACTGCCCATCCCCATGGATTACCTTCCCCTTTCGGAGGAAAGGATCACCAGGGACTACAATAAAATGTACTGGCCCAACGGGCAGAAAATTCTGTCCGCAGTCCGCATCATCGCCCGTGACGACCGGCTCCATGGGATTTACATGGGTAACTTCCGATGCGGGCCCGATTCCTTCCTGGCCCACTTTGTACATGAAGAGATGGCAGGGAAACCCTATATGGAGATCGAAATTGACGAACATGGGGCCGATGCAGGGATGATCACCCGGTATGAAGCGTTCCTCGACAGCCTGAAAGGATCCAGGCAGGGTGAGCCCAGGGATAAACGGATCTATGTGCCCGGTGCCATGACTGCATCGCCCATGAAGGACAGGGTGCTCTATTTCCCCTACATGAATGATGCCTCCCATGTAATAGCTGCCGTTTGCCGGAGCTTCGGAATCAACTCCGAATCGCTCCCCATGCAGAACCAGGAGGATCTGGACCTGGCCCGAAAACATACTTCGGCCAGGGAGTGTTTCCCGATGATCTGCACTACGGGGAGCTTCCTGAAAAAACTTATGGAACCCGGAGTGGACCCGGCCAGGGTGAGTTTCTTTATGCCCGATCACAACGGACCCTGCCGTTTCGGGCAGTATAATCGCTTCCAGCGGGTATTGTTCGATCGCCTGGGATTTGACAAGACGGAGATCATCGCTCCCAGCAACGACAGCTCCTATGAAGATATTTCCGGCGGCCACGGTTCAAAATTCCGGATGAACGCCTGGAAAGGATTTGTGGCTGTCGATATGATCCGGAAACTGAAACAGGAGCGGAAACCTTACGAGCTGGTACCCGGAACGGTGGAAAAAGTCTACCAGCGGGCACTGGCCGACCTGGTCCGTTGCATGGAGAACGGGGGAAAGGAACTAACCGACACCCTGGCGGGAATCGCCAGGACATTTACGGAGATCCCCCTGTCCAACGGTAAACGAAAGCCGGTAGTGGCAGTGGTAGGCGAGATCTTCATGCGTGACAACGATTTTTGCAGCGGTCACCTGGTTTCCCGTCTGGAACGTTTTGGTGCCGAGACCTGGATCGCACCCTTCGCGGAATGGCTTTCCTATTCCACTATTCGCTACACGAGGGACAGCCGGTGGAAAGGCGATTTTAAAGGGGTCATTAAATCAAAGGTCCAGGAGCACTTCCAGGAAGCGACCGCTAAAAAGATCACCAACCAGTTTCATGGATTATTCGACTCCGATAAGGAGGTGGCAGTGAAGGATATGCTGAATGCATGCGGACCTTACGTCCACCGGCATTATGACGGTGACCCGGCACTGAATCTGGGGACTTCGGCAATTTTGGCCGATAAGGGGATTGCGGGGATTGCCAATATTCTTCCCTTTACCTGCATGCCCGGTACCCTTGTCACTTCGTTATCGGATCAGCTTCGGCAGGATAAGGGAGGAATCCCTTACGTGAGCATTGCCTACGATGGTCAGGAAGATGTATCCATCGAACTCAGGATCCAGGCCTTCATGCACCAGGCGCACCAGTATGCCGAAGAAAAAGACCTGAACAAGCTCAGTCCGGCCCAGACATTCCAGGTATAGAGCGAACGGTTTAAGTCAGTGTTGCCGGGAGCATCCGGTGGAAGCTTATGCCTTCTGGGGTGACCCTTGCCTGAACCACCAACACTTCCACCCCCCGGGCAACTGCTTCTTGAAGGGCGGAGGCATAATCCGGATCGATCTCCCGGGCCGGAGCAAACAGCTCTACGTCCATTCGCTGCACTACGTAGCACATCACCGCTCGCATTCCGGATTGCTTCACCCTGATCAGGGTCTGAAGATGTTTCCTTCCCCGTTCGGTCACTGAATCGGGGAACAGTGCCATCCGGCCCTCTTTCAGGGTCACATTCTTTACTTCTATGAAAATGGCGCCATCCGGTCCCTCCCCGCAGAGGTCGAAACGGCTGTCTTCCCACTTTACCTCCCGCCGCAGCCACTTCAGATGCTCCAGTCCCGGTATCAAATTCTCCCCTATCCATTCATGTACCAGCAGGTTGGGGTTTCCGGTGTTGATACCCACCCAGTCTCCTCCGATCCGGATCATTTCCCAGGTATACTGCGTCTTTCTCCGGGGATCGTTTACCGGGGACAGCCGAACCTCCGCACCCTCTTCCACACAGCTTTTCATGGAGCCTGAATTGGGACAATGTGCAGTAATCTCCTTTCCATCCTCCAGGATTACAACGGCCAGAAATCTTTTATACCGGGAGATCAGTCTGCCCTGAATCAACTTTTCTTTGAACTTCAAGGGGAACGTATTTGTCTACCCTCAAAGATATAACAGATGATTATTATATCTTATTTTGTTACTACCTTGTATGCTTAAATAAGATTCCTTCCCATGAAACGTTTCATTCTCATTTTCGCTGTGACTGCACTGATTTTTACAGCGCATGACGCTTCCGCCCAGAGTCTGCGCTCCATTGTCAAGAAAAAAATCATTGAGGACAACCTGGAAGCACAGGCTGAGAGGGACAGTATCCGTGCGGTGGAAGAGGGCCGGGAACCGGACCAATCACCCAACACCACTATGACCCACGTGTATATGGATGCCCTGGGATTATCGGACAATGTGGCGTATGAATCCAGATATCCCTTCAACGCCTATCTTCAGATGCAGGTATCGGAATACAATGACAAGGGCAAGGTAAAGGATGAGATGGTGTATGACTCATACATCAGAAAGGATGAGATCGATTATGCGATGATATACCGGGATAAGGATGTGGAGACCACCTTCATTTTCGATGCCGGTAACAATGTGATGCTTGTCCTGACCGCTGACGATGATGCCAAAACCGGGATCGCCATGGAGATAGATCCGGAAACTGTTGCAGCACAGGCTCGGGAATATGCCGAAGATTCGGAGACAAATCCTGCGAATGCTAAGAAGACGGGTAAAACAAAGAAGATCCTCGGGTATACCTGTGATGAATACCTGATCGATGACGAGAACATGGAAGCCCGTATATGGGTCTCCGAAAAACTGGGAAAAGAGGTACACAAGACCATGCTCCGGAACAACCAGGTCTTTGGCACTTCCTTTTACCACGCCGCATATTTCAAAGGTATGGTGATGGAGTACGACTATACCGATAAAGAGGAGGGAGACCGATGGGTGATGGAGGTAACCGGCCTGGATCTGGACCGTTCCCATACCGTTTCGACCCGTGAGTATGCGGTCCTGACCATGCGTAACAGCGAACAGGAAGCCGAAGAGGAGGACATTCCGGAAGAGGAGTGATGGATTTCAGGTCGTTACTGACCAGGTTCCCTTCGGGGCTGGAGAAGGAACTCTACATCAAGGCTGTGGGAGATTCTAAAGAGAAATTCCGTTCCCTGCTTGACCTGGTCATTCATGATCCTGATCCGGTTTCCTGGCGTGCTGCCTGGATCCTTGACGGAAGCGATGAGGCCAGACCCGGACTCGCCGATTCTCATATCTCCGCCATCGTTCAGTCTTTGCCAGAACTCCAGTCCGAGGGTGCGCTCCGCAGTTTGTTAAGGTTGCTCTGCCGGCACCGGATCCCTGAAAAAGATCAGGGATCACTCATCGACTGCTGCTTCAGCTACCTGATTTCAGAGCTCTATCCCGTTGCCGTAAAGGTGCATGCCATGCAGATCATCTATAACCATGTACTGATATATCCTGAGTTGAAGGAAGAACTGATCACCGTGATCGAGGACCAGATAGTCAACAACAGCGTGGGATTCAAATCGAGGGGGAAAAGGATCATGCAGCAACTGGAAAAGATCTGATAGCTGTAAATGGAGATTTGGTTTATACTGTACAGACCGGCTGTACCTGCCAATGTGGGAGCCGCTGCCCGCGCCATAAAGACCATGGGGTTCCGTCATCTCCTTCTGATCGATCCGTGCGATCATCTGGGACAGGAAGCCCGCATGCTGGCACACGGTGCAAACGATATCCTGGAATCAGCGCGTGTAGTCGATAATTTTGAAGCTGCGGCAGCCGGCATTGACCTGCTGATCTGCACCACCGCCAAAGAGCGCACGGCCAAACACGATTATCACACGAGCCGTGAACTTCCGGATCTGATCCGGCGCAAATCCGCTCATCTTGGAACTGTTGGGGTCCTCTTCGGAACGGAGGAAAGCGGACTTCCCAATTCGTTGATATGGAAGTCCGACCTGGCAGTGACCATTCCCATGTCTTCTTCCTACCCCTCCCTGAATCTGGCACAGTCGGTGATGGTGATCGCCTACGAACTCTCTGCACTGAATTCCCTGAAGAAACCGGGAAAGGAGCTGAAGAAATCGGCCGAAGGATGGGGTGAACTGAAAAAAGAGGCCGCCAATCTTCTGGAAAAGGCCGGAATTCCCGCTGGAAGTCCGCTATACCACCGGATCATGGAACGCCTGGCCACAACCGGATCGGTGGACATTCCACTTTTCCTGTCGGTGGTCAAGCGTGTTCAATAGCTTTTACAGGCAGGGTACCTCTCCTTTAAAACTCAGGCCTTATCCTTGCTGGCAGGGCAGGTTTTTATCCCAAAGGGTAAATATAGCGGGCAGAAACTCAAAAAGCTGGTCATCAGGAACACGCCTGCGACTACCAACAGAATTATACCCAGCGTTCCACCGATCACATCGGTAAAGAACAGTACGGCTACCAGTGCGGCAAGAAGGATACGAATAATCCTGTCCATGCCTCCCATATTCTTTTTCATATCTATTAAAGGAACCAGGACACCTTTTGTTCACTCCCTACCAGTCAATATGATTGTAATCCTCCCCGGACCTGTTCATTGAAAAGCCCACCTGGTCCAGGACGATGGTCCCGTTCCGCTCTCCGTCGAAAAGGAACTCGATGGCCCGGATCTTTGCTGGCGCGATGATCTCCATGGAGTCGTTACGGAACTCGTTCAGCGGGAGAGCAAAATACTGAAGGATCACTTCCGACTCGGGATCCTCCCAGAAGATCTTCGACTTGAAAACCTGCGGTTTGATGGCCGGTTGCAACTTCTGATAGTCTCCCACACGTATCTGAAATTCTTTCCCCTCCCTGCCGATCAGTTGGATGGAGAAATCCAGCGGTTCCTGATCATCTTCGTTAGTGATCGATTCGCCACTACCTGCAGTGCCTTCATCATTTGCAGGCCCCGACGCATTGTTCATTGACCCGCTTTGCTGTCCGGTGGTATCCGGGCGTTCGCCGGGATCCGTCTGGGCATCTGCAGCAAGAAAGGTAAGGTGGGTGTATCCCTCCAGGTCAGAGGATCCGGCCGTATCAAGCACCAGCCGGTATCTCCCAGGTACAGAGTCGGTATCGTTGTTCCAGCCTAGAAATACGCCGTTGTTTCGAAGATCACCCCATTTCTTGGGCAGGCGTCCCTCCTTCCAGAGTGCCAACCCATCGGCAATGATCGTATCGATGACCTCAGTACCGGTGGTCAGGTCCAGATCTTCGTCATATTCACACACTATGTTCGCGGTGGATTCATGGAACTGGTTCAGGAAGACAAGATCGGGCAGCCACTCCCTTCCCACTCTGTAATCCCTGAAAAGAGGAAGATATCCCCTGCCGGGATCCACACTTTCCAGAACAAATGCGGAAAGGTAAACCACGGCTGTTTTTTCCTGCTGTTCCTTGGATATGATTCCTCTCCTGTTCAGCATCAGGTATTGCGGATAACCCATATCAAAAATCCCCCAGCTGGTGTTGAACTGGCCGTGGTTGGCCCCGTGCACGTATAATCCGGAAGCGAAATGGTAGGAAGAATCGGCAAATCCCACCCTGCGCATCTGCCGCAGACCGTCGAAGGAGCGCAGGTCCCCATCCATCGATCCGTGGATAGTGAAGTAGTTCACATCGCATAACGAAGTGGCCATGCCGCCGGGCCAGTATTGCCCGTCCACCGGTGCAATGGCCCCCACACCTCTGATGCCAAATCCGAAATGAAATATCTCTTTTGAATTATCCGGGTAAAAAGGCAGCCGGTTGAACAGGGCTGCAATAGCTGCCGCCTCTCCTCCCCGGGAATGCCCGATGAGGACCACCCGTTCCATGTCCACCTTTTGGTGGAAAAGTGACGTATCGACCTGGTTCCAATGCTTCCACTGTTCCAGATGTTTAAGAAGCAACCAGCCCCGGCAATCGTTTTCGGTCTCCAGCCGGCCTCCCATATCAGACCATGCACCGTTCAGGAAATTCTCATCCACACTGACCGCAATGATGCCGTGAGAGGCAAAATGCCTACACAGGTAACCGTATCCCGGATCCGAGAAATCCCGGTCCAGATGGTTCCCGTGTACCATCAGCACCAGCGGGAAAGGACCCTTTCCAACGGGGTGCCAAACCCGGCCATTCAATGCCAGGGAATCGGGCGACATCTTCCAGTATAAACTTCGCATCTTTCCGGAGAATTTCTCCCAGCCGTCGAGGAAACTGCTCCCATCTACCAAAGGTGTGATTAAATCTGCTTCTTCGCCATATTCAGGGCGCCTGCGGTCCCTGCCCCACCCATAGGTCAGGGAATCGACCCGGAAGGATCCCGGGTGCGAAGGATCTACAACAGATAGTGGAGATGGGACATTCGCAACCTCCATCGACCAGGCTGTCACCTTTTCGGGCTGCCTTCCGGGATAGGCCAGAAACACCACGCTGGCGGCAAAAAATAGCACACCCACGGAGAAGAAGACCAATGTAAGGACCCGTTGCCCCTTCTTCAGGGAACTCCACCGATTCCCGGTAAGATTATAGAGTCCGGACCCTGTCAACGAACCACTGATAAGCAGGACCAGCAGGATCAGAATCCGTGCTTTGTCAGGAAAATGAAAGTTGAACAGCACAAAAAAGACCGTGCCGAAGAAAAACCAATTGTACCGGGTGGGCAACAGATTCAGGATCTTCAGTCCCAGTTTTACGCCCAAACCTGAAAGAATGGGAAGTCCCAGCAGGAAGCCCAGGGCAGCCAGGCAGACTCCTGGATGAAGGACACTTATGAGATCGAACCAGAGCCCGATCATCATTAGCACCATGATAGTGAGGGTACCGAATACAGCCCATCTCCAGTGTCCCAAACTGAGCACCCCTACTTCAGAGATCCAGGAACGGAATGCCGACCAGGTCTTACATATACGTGCAAGAAGAAGTTTCAGGGAGGTTCGGCTCTTTTCCATGATTCCGGTTTTCAAGTTAGCAAATCGGATCAGAAAATGCCATCCTTTCAATCCGGAACTTGTATTTTTGCAGAGGATGTCCCGTTCTGACCAGAAATATCTCAGGTCACTGATCGCCCAGGGAGAACACCAGGAACTCGATTTTAAATTCGAGATCAGTGATGCACGCAAAATCGCGCGAACACTATCCGCATTTTCCAATACCGACGGCGGCAGACTCCTGATCGGGGTCAAGGACAACGGGCGCATCAGCGGGATCCGTTCGGACGAAGAGTTCTACATGGTGGAATCGGCCGCTTTTCTGTTCAGCAGGCCCGAAGTGAGGTTCGAAAGCCGAACCTATGATATCGAAGGGAAAACGGTACTGGAGATCTATATTCCGGAGGTGGAGAGGAAACCGGTCTACGCCAGAGACGACGCTAACCGCTGGATGGCCTATCACAGGGTTGCCGATCAGAATATCCAGGCAAGCATCATCCGGCTCCAGGTATGGAAGGAGGAGAACAAACGCCGGGGCAGATTGCTCCGGTTTACGAGACGTGAGGAGATCCTGCTCAGTTATCTGGAAAACTCACCCGGAAACCCCCTGAAAGATATACAGCAGGATACCGGATACAGGAGAAAAGAGTTGATAACCATTTTGACCAGGCTGGTCCGGTTTGATGTGGTTGGCATGTACTTCAATGATGGGGAGGACCGGTTTATGCTGAAGGAGCGTCCCGGAGAAATGGAATAGATTTTACGGGAAAATGGAATAGATTTACGGGGAGCACTGAAAAAGGCTTCTCCATGAATGGTTGATCACCACTCAGAGGTATTGAAGGAGTGAATCGAACAGATGCCTTCCGTCGGTATTCCTGCTGTAGGGGAAAATTGCTCTCTCGGGTTGTGGCATGATCCCGATCACATTTTTCTTTTCATTACAAACCCCTGCAATGTTATCCACCGATCCGGTGTAGTTGATCGATTCGGTGATCCGGGCATACTGGTCGCAATAGCGGAAGAGAATCTGCTCATTATATCGCATGCGAACCAGCACTTCATCCCTGGCAGAATACCGTCCATAACCGGTGGCAATAGGGATGCAGTATGCCCTGTCGCCCGAAAGGCGCTGGGTCATTACCGAAGAGTCGTTGTCGGGCTTGATATAGGTATCCTTACATATGAAACGCTGGGACTTATTCATCCTCAGCATCCCGGGGACCAGATCTGTTTCGCACAGCAGCCGGAAACCATTCCCGATCCCTACAAGGATCTTTCCTCGCTCTGCGAACTCGATCATGGAGTCGATCACCGGTGAATCTTTGATACAGGATGAATTGGAACTGCCTTTGCAGGTGAATCCACCGGGAATGAACAGCACGTCGATCCCGTTCAGGTTGTTCTCACTGTTCCAGATGGGTTTTACACTCTTTCCGTATACCTGCCCGATAACCCGAATTAACTCCTTATCGCCATGGGCTCCGGGAAATATGAGTATGCCGAAGGTCATTTGTCAGGGAAAAAAGTGCCATCCAAAGTTAGCCAGAAAACGATTTTATCCAAATTTGAAGGTAATTATTAAATCGCTAGATTTACGTGAAACAAAGCGCATCAGACGATGGATCGTCCAGAGGAGGTGATTGGAATGGATATCCGGAACTTTCAGGAGACCGTTCGAACGCACTCAGCATACGATTTCACCCAGTACTCCCACACTTCCCTGAAAAGGCGCCTCACCCGCATCCTGCTGGAATATGAGACCACCATGGACCAGCTCACCGAAAAGATGCGGTCCGATCCTGCATTTCTGGAATCTGTGATCAAAAAGGTGACCGTCCATACCACCGAGCTGTTCCGAGATCCCGACATCTGGAAAAAAATCAGACAGGAGCTTCTTCCCATCTATGCGGAACAGAACGTAATCAGAATATGGCACCCGGGCTGTTCTACAGGACAGGAGGTCTACTCCATGATGATGGTACTGGACCATCTGGGCCTGCTCCATAAAAGTGAAATCTATGGCAGCGACCTCAGCAGGGATGTCCTTGATCAAGCAGAAAGCGGGACCTACCGGTACCGGTTCAACCAGAGTTACCTGGAAAACTTTGACAAGGTCATGCTCAATGGCACCGAAGAGGAGATCCGGGTGCAACGAAAGTTCTGGAGGAAGTATTTCCAGATTGACGAAGCGTACGACCGGATCCGGATGAGGGAGTTCCTAAGGGAGAAGCCTGTTTATAAGAAACTGGATCTGGTAAAAGATCCTAATCTCTTTTTGGTTAAATTCGATTTGATCGTCTGCCGGAATGTGATCATCTACTTCAACGGTGATCTCCAAAACAGGGTGTTCGAACTGTTCTTCAATAACCTGAACGACCGCGGCACCCTGCTGCTGGGTGTCCATGAATCGATCATGGGGCCATTTGCAAAGCGGTTTCTGAAAAGGGGGCCATTTTATTTCAAGGAACAGGAATGATCGTACGCTCCATATCCATCCGTGCTCAGTTGGTCATAACCACTCTGTTGGTCATATTTATCCTGTTCATACTGGGATTGTTCAATATGGATGGAGTCAACCGGCTGAAGAAGACATCACAACAGCTGGATCAGCGTACGCTTCTTCAGACCGAATATATGGCCCTGCAGCTGGAATTGGCGAAGTGGAAACGGGACCAGGATGTCACCGGTGTATTGCGGTGCATCCGCAGTTTCAGTGAGAATCTGCAAAATGAGAGAATAACGGAAATCCTCTCAGAAAACCAATCATCCCGAAAAAGCCGGGAGGAACTCCTCCTCTCCCTGGAGAGGCTGACTGAAACCCTGGTGGGCACTTCCGGCGTGGATCCCCGGACACGGCAACAGGTGGAGGCCAACGCCGTCTGGATCGAAGAGCTGGTTCAGTCGATCGACCGGGGATTCAGCACCACGGGGGATGCGGCACTCGGACGCCTCTCCACCAGGGGTTGGATCACCATTTTAACCGGTCTGCTGCTGATTGCCGGTGTCCTCTTCATGCTGGCATGGGGTCTCCATTCAAATTTCAATCAGCTGCTTGCCCATACCAGGGAACTGGCCTCGGGCAAGTTCCCCCCTCCCCTGGAATCCCATCCGGGAAATGAATTCGGCCAGTTGGCCGGAGCACTGAACAAGCATCTGGACGGCCTGGAAAGAAAGGTCAGCCATATCCGGTCCCTTTCTTCGGAAGGGTACGGGGAGATCTACCAACCGGCTCCCGGGGACGATCTGGGTAATTCGCTGCGGGTGCTCTCCGAATACCTGACAAAAAAAGAACTGGAGGAGATTACCAGGAACAGGGAGGATAAAAAACAGAACTGGATCTCAGAGGGAATGGCTCAGATGGGTGATATCCTGCGGTCCGAACGAGAGAATGTCACCGGGCTCTCTTTCCTGATCATCCAGAAGCTGGTCACCTACATGGACCTGGAAATGGGTGCCCTTTTCATCACCGACGACAGCGATCCTGAAAAACCTTCCCTTCATCTGGCCGCCTCCTATGCCTACGACCGCAGAAAATACATGAACCTG
>CAZRZY010000017.1:23007-51691 GCA_964604655.1 uncultured Bacteroides sp.
GAGTGGGGCAGTGGGTTACCTGGCACCTGTGCCCAGGAGGGGGAGCGGATCTTTTTATCTGCTGTCCCGGATGACTATTTCGAAATCGCATCCGGAGCCGGGGCATCGAAACCCAATTGTCTGCTGCTGGTCCCTCTGAAGATCGACGACCGGGTGACCGGGGTGATCGAGCTGGCCACCATCAAACTGCTCAGGCCTTTTGAGATCGAATTCGTGGAGTCACTGGCAGAAAGCATAGCCTCTTCCCTGATGGCGGTCAAAAACAGTGAACGGACCACCCAGTTGCTCAGACAGTCGCGTGCCCAGGCTGATGCCCTTCAGGATAAAGAGAACGCCATGCGTGAGAGTGTCAGGAAACTGGAGCATGCCCAGGAAGAGTCGAGGAGAAAAGAGACCGAGATCAGCGGCATCGTCCTCGCCATGAATCAATCCTCGCTGGTGGCGGAACTGGGACTCAACAAGCGGTTCTCCGATATCAATGACCGGTTCCTGTTTCTGCTGGAATCTTCCCGCGAACAGGTGCTGGGGAAAGTCTACACCGAGTTTGCACAGACCGATCCCTATTCAGAGGAATACAAAGGATTCTGGGAATCATTGCGCAACGGGGGAAGTATTGCCAATATCGAAAAGTACCGCCTCTATTCAGGAAAGGAGGTGTGGCTCCAGCAAACCTTCACCCCCCTAACCAATAACGAAGGAAGGGTTTACAAGGTCCTGCTGATTGCTCATGATATCACGGAAAGCCATCAAATGCAGGATCGCCTGAATAGCCGGGAGCAGGAGATCGCCCGAAGTCAGCTGGAGATGAAGACGCTCAACGAGGCGGTGAACAGCGCTCTGATTAAATGCGAACTGGACGGTGAAGGGATCATCACGGAGGTGAATGAAAATTACACCGAAGTGACCGGATACAGCCGCAAGGAACTGCTGGGCAGAAACTACCGGTTGTTCCTCAAGGATACCGAAAAGGAGCAGTTTGAGAAGATCTGGAAAGAAGTGAAAAAAGAGAAAGTTTACGAAGGGGTGATCCGCCGTTCCAAACCCACCGGGGAAGAAGTATGGCTGGTCTCCACTTTCTCGCCGGTCAGGGATGAATCGGGCGTGATCTACAAGGTCTATTTCATGGGGCTCGATATCACGGAAAAGAAATTAAAATATCAGCTGCTGGAAGATGCCAATCAGGAGATCGAACGGTTAAAGGAGCAACTCAGGCTGAAAGGAGATTAAGATATGAAGAAAGGATCGGGAAAGACCAACTATATCCTGACCTGGGTAGCCGCCACCCTGATGCTGGTTACCGGCATCCTGTTAATGGCACTTTCATGGAACAGCTCGATGGGCGCTCTGGCTTCCCGAAGCCTTCTGGTCATTACCTGGGTAGTCCTTTGCGCATCAGGAATCTATCTCTTCCTCCAGGCAGCCGGCCATGCGCACAGGCAATGGATCAATGACCAGACCGAATCCAGGGAGACAAATGATCGAATACAGGAAAATGCGAAGACCAGGAAAGGAGCGAAAAGGGAGGATCATCTCCTGGATTTCACCTCCGTGGCCAGGAAACTTGTCCGCCGGGTCCCGGAAAACACCTCCCTGGCAGAATTGGGACCACTGATATTGAAAAACCTGGCCAGGGAACTGGAGATCATGTCCGGGCTGTTCTATCTGGAAAAAGAGGGCCGTTTTGAGATCAGCTCCTCCTATGCGGTCCAACCCACAGAGGATTCATACACGTTTGGGCCGGGGGAGGGACTAACCGGTCAGGTGGTCCGTAACGGTCAATTGATGGTCCTGACCCGCCTCCCGGAAGGATACCGGAAAACCATCTCAGGCCTGGGCCAGGCTCCTCCCGCTTATCTGGCGATGGTGCCCCTGCTGCACCATCAGAGGACAGTGGCACTGATCGAGTGTGCCGGTTACCGCTACGATCCACACGACATTGAGAATATGTTCAGGATCTTTTCGAGGGATCTGATGGAGAAAATCTCACCCCACCTTATCATTTGAAATGCCCGGAGCAGATCCACATATCATTCAGCGCATCAACTTCCGGAGAGTCATCACCGTCACGGTGATCAGTGCGCTACTGGTGGTCATGATCCTCTTTACCTTTATGATGGACAAGGATCTTCCTGTTGGTTTCCGCAGCCTGGCCATACTCCACCGGGAACACCCCTCGTTGGTGCTCGTAGACCTCCTTCCCCTCTGGATCTTCATTTTCCTTTTCCCCATGCACCGCATGATGAACAAAACCATCCATCGGTACGAAAAACGAGTCAAGGCCTCCAGCAGGTTGCTGGCCAGAAATACCGAGTACGCCGTATCCCTGTCCGAGGGAGAAAACCCGGATCCGCACGAGGAAATCATGAACTCCGACATGGGAAAGGCGCTCCGGTTGATCCAGCTCAACATTAAATCAAACCGAAGAAAAGACCGGGAACAGTCCTGGATTACCGAAGGGAAAGATATCGTATCGAAAATCCTGCGGGAACACCAGGACCTGGAAGAGCTTTCCTACCGGATCCTCAAAGCGCTGAACGATTATATCGGTTCGGTTCAGGGAGCCTTCTACCTGTATGACGATGAAACCAGGGTCCTCACCAATACTTCCACCTATGCTTATAATCGCAGGAAGTATATCCGGCAGCAATTTCAGATAGGAGAAGGGTTGGTGGGTCAGTGCGCTTTCGAAATGGATTATATATACCGCACAGAAATTCCGGAAGAGTATGTGACCATTACTTCAGGAATACTGGGTGATCAGAAACCGTCCAGTATCTTGCTGATTCCCCTGATTACCAATGAGTCGCTGGAAGGGATCGTGGAATTCGCCTTTCTCCAGGAAAGGGTGCCCAAACTGACGATCCAGTTTCTGCTGGAGCTGGGAGAGATCATCGCCCGCACCCTGATGAACCTGAAGATGAATCTCCGCACTGCCCGGCTATTGGAAGAGTCGCGGAAAATGACCGATGAACTGCGAGAGAACGAACTGAAACTCCAGGAGAATGCACGGGAGATGGAATCTTCCCAGAAAGAACTGGAGAAGGCCAACATCCAGCTGGAGCGGAAAATCGAAGAGGCCCGGAATGCCCAGGACCGGCTGGCACTGATGCTTGAATATGCCTCCGAGATTATTTCCATCTACGATCGCGACTACCGTCTTTCTTACATCAGTCCGTCCGTTAACCGGATTCTGGGATACACTCCCGAAGAGATGATGTCGGGCAAAGACCTGGAACGCATGGGAAGGGATAGTGCCAGTCAGCTGCGCCGCACCCTGGAACAATTGAAGGACAACCCGGGGGGAAGCGCGCGGCTGGAGTATACCTTTATCAGAAAAAACGGGGAGCGGATCTTCCTTCGTACCCATTGCCGGAACATGCTGGAGGATTCCGCTATCCGGGGGTTTGTGCTGAACACCACCGATATTACCGAATCGAAGCGAATGGAGCGGGAACAACGCCTGAAGACCCGCATGCAGTCCCTTTCGGAAAACTCCCTCGATCTGATCATTCGCATCAGCCTTTCGGGAGATCTTTACTACGCCAATCCCGTCGTGGAAGACTACACGGATATCGCTCCCGGTTCCATGGTCAACCGAAACTTGAACGAGGTACCCTTCAGCGAGGTTTTCCGTGACCTGCTCACGGATATCCTTTCCGCCATGTCCTCCGGCCCGGTGAAAAAGAATTTCCAGGTCACTCTTCCTATGGAAATGGGCGACTACAAGACCGACCGTATCCTTAACGTTGCGGCCATCCCGGAGTTCCAGGACCGGGAACTGGAGACCATCCTGGTGGTGGGCCACGATATCACCGAGTCGAAACGCATCGAGAAGGAAATCAAGATCCAGAACCGGAAAGTTCAGGACAGTATCAACTATGCCGAGCGGATCCAGTCCTCCATTCTGCCCGAGATCAGCCGAATCCGAAAAGCATTCCCCAAAAGTTTCGTCTACTACAAACCCAGGGACGTTATCTCGGGCGACTTCCCCTGGTTTTTCGAGACTGCCGATTCCTGGTACATCGCCGCAGTGGATTGCACCGGACATGGAGTGCCGGGGGCACTGCTATCCATGGTCGGATACTTCCTGATGAACAACCTGGTCAGTCTCCATCCCGGGATTTCGGCCGGAGAACTTTGCGACCGGCTTCACCAAGAGGTGCGAAAAACCCTCAGACAGGACCAGGTAAAACCCGATACCCGCGATGGAATGGACATGGCCCTTTGCCGGTTCCGCAAAAAAACCCCGCAGCTGGAGTTTGCGGGAGCCCATCGCCCCCTCTATGTCCTGACCGAAGGGGAGGTCACCGTTTACAAGGGTGACCGAAAAGCAATCGGGGGGTTAAAACACCTCAAAAAACCGGAAGATCCGTTCCGGAACCAGATGATACCCATTCAGCCGGGGGACCAGTTCTTTTTCTTCACCGACGGTCTCACCGACCAGATGGGCGGTCCGGAGGGGCTGAAGTTCGGTTCAGCCCGCGTCCGGCAACTTTTGCTGGAACACGCCGGGAGTACCATTCACCAGTTCCACGATCTTTTCAGCAACGACTTCTCTGCCTGGATGGGAAAGGAGCGCCAGCTGGACGACCTGTTGCTGATCGGGATCGAACGGTAAGGATCGCCTGTTAATTGATTTTGGGGATGACTCTGTCAATGAATCCGGTAAATTGGTTATAGTGGATCATAGTTTAAGGGTTATTCCATATATTTAGGGTGTTATGGGATTCTCAGGTGAAAACAAAGGCTTTATCAACTACCTCTATGACCGATATAAAAATCTGACGATCAAAGATATATCCCTGGTATACGAAGGTCAGATCACCCACCAGGTCATGAAAACCCTTACCGGTCTGGTGGAAGATCAGCTGGACGAAGTGGAGGACGACCGGGTTTTGCGCCGGGTCTACCACGTCATGGTGGAGTCTCTGCAGAACATTAACCGTCACGCCGAAGCCTTTGAAGATGCAGGTTACCCCTATCCGGGTGTGGGGGTGATCCTGGTAGCCAAAAACCCAAGCCGGTTTCAGGTAATTACCGGTAATATCATCGAGAACAGTAACGTGGAGGAGATCTCCATGTTCCTTGGAAAACTGAACAATATGGATGGAGACACCCTGGACGATCTCTACAAAAAACAGATGAGGGAAGGGGCGATTTCGGCCAAGGGAGGAGCTGGACTGGGGTTTATCGACATTCGCAGAAAGACCGGCAATCCGCTGGATTATAGTTTTGTCAGGATCGATGACGAATCTTCCGTCTTTATATTCACCTCAACCATTACCCGATAGCACCTATGGAAGCATTACGGATAGCACAGACCGACGACAGCCCCGAAGTGGTACTCGACCGCGACGGAAACCAATTCGAGATCTCGGGTAAATCTCTTCCCGAGGATGTGGTCGATTTTTACCAGCCGGTGCTCGACTGGCTCCAGAAGTATAAAGAAGACCCCCTTCCGAAGACCGATTTTGCCTTCCGGCTGATCTACTTCAACACAGCCTCCTCCAAGCTGATCCTGGATATTCTTGTGATTCTGGAGGAGATAGCCGACGAAGGCCATGAAGTGGAGGTCCGCTGGCTTTCCCTGGAATCGGACGAGGATATGCAGGAGGCCGGCAAGGAATATGAAGAGATGATCGAGGTTCCTTTTGTGCATGAAACGTATTCGAAGTAGGTGTTTTGAGATATGAGTGAAGAGATCCTCAAGGCCCTGATGCAGCTGTTCGCCCTGATCACCAAACAGGACGGAGGAATCGGCCAGAAAGAGATCGATTATGTGAACGGATTCCTCCAACAGCAGATCGGTGTTGACTCTTCCGGAGAATACCTGGAACTGTACCAATCCACCGCCGCCAAAGACGAAGAGGATCACATTCTGGCGCAGGCTGCCGACGGTCCGGACCCCGGTACACCAGCACCCGTAAAGGGCTCCAAAAAGAAATTGACCTCCGTACTGGATTCGGTCCGTGTGCTGAAACTCTGTAAACAGATCAGCCGGACCATCAACCAGCGTCAGAAGGTGGTGGTACTGGTGCGCATCCTGGAGCTGATCAATGCTGAATACAATCTTACGGAACAGCGCCTGGGGATTGTGCGTACCGTATCCGACATCTTCCGCATTGAGAAGGAAGAGTACGAAAGCATTTTCACGTTTGTTACTTCCGAGCGTCCTGACGATTTCAGGGAAGGAGCTGCAGATGGAAATCAGAATGCCGTCAGACACCACCTGGTCTTCGCTCACACCCCGCTTTTCTTTTTGCGGGTGCCCTCCGTGGGGCTCTATTTTATGAAATACACCGGTGATCTGGAGGGCCTCCTGAACGGTCTGGCGATCCGGCCGCGTGCAATTTACCTGTTCGCCAGCGGATCCTCCCTACGGCTGTCCATGGGTCAGCCCATCTATTACAGTGATATCGCCACCCGGTTTATGGCCGGGGAACGCCCCGACCGCATTATCCTGGAAGCCGACCGGCTCTCCTATCAGTTCCCGGGCGGGGTAAAAGGGCTGCACGACATCTCCTTTTCCGCCGAGCAGGGAAACCTGGCAGGCATTATGGGATCCAGCGGCTCCGGAAAGACGACATTGCTGAATACACTTTCAGGGATCTACAGGCCCGACTCCGGGTCGATCCGTATCAACGGTCTGGATCTCTGGAAAGACGCGAAGCAACTTTCCGGCATTTACGGATTTGTTCCACAGGACGACCTGCTGATCGAAGAGCTCACCGTTTTCGAAAACCTTTTCTACAACGCCAAGTTCTGCTTTAAGCAAATGAACGACCGCGATGTACGGCTAAAAGTCGATGAGACCCTTTCCAGCCTGGGACTCCTGGAAAAAAGAGACCTGAGGGTAGGATCCGTGATGAACAAGACCATCAGCGGGGGACAGCGCAAGCGCCTGAATATTGCACTGGAACTGATCCGCGAACCCTCCATCCTTTTCCTGGACGAACCCACCTCGGGTCTCTCCTCCAGGGACTCGGAAAACGTGATGGACCTGTTGCGGGAACTGACCCTGAAAGGCAAGCTGGTCTTCGTGGTGATCCACCAGCCATCCTCCGAGCTTTTTAAAATGTTTGACCGGGTGGTCATCCTCGACGAAGGGGGCCGGATGGTCTTTTATGGAAATCCCGTAGAAGCGGTGATCCATTTCAAGGAGGTGGACCGGCAGGTCAATGCACGGATGGGTGAATGCCCTGTCTGCGGAAACGTCAACCCCGAGCTGATCTTCAATATCATGGAGGCCCGCCAGATCGACGAATACGGCAATTATACCGACCAGCGAAAGATCCGTCCCGAGACCTGGGAAGAGATCTACAGGAAAAATAATCCGGCCTCTGCAGGGCCTCTCCATAAAACTACCGTGCAGGAGGACCTGCCACCTACCAATTTACAGGTACCCGGCTGGTTCAGCCAGTTTTTCAACTATCTCCGGCGCGACCTGCAGTCCAAGATCAACAACCAACAGTACCTTCTTCTGACACTGCTGGTCAGCCCCGTCCTGGCCCTGATCCTGGCCTACATTATCCGGTATGTGGCAGATCCCGCCAGCAATACCTACATTTTCCGGGAGAACGAAAACATTCCCATCTACATCTTTATGGCACTGATCGTGGCCCTTTTCCTGGGACTGATCGTCAGTGCCGAAGAAATTTTCAGGGACCGGAAGATCCTGAAGAGAGAAAAATTCCTTCACCTGAGCCGCTCCTCCTATCTTCTGGCGAAAATAGGCACTCTCGTGGCCATTTCTGCCATACAGGCCCTCACTTTCGTTCTGATCGCCAATGGGATCCTGGAAATCCGGAAAATGACCCTGGCTTACTGGCTTGCCCTTTTTTCCACTGCGGTATGCGCCAACATGATCGGCCTGATTATCTCCTCGTCATTCAGCTCGGCCGTCTCCATCTATATCGTGATCCCGCTTGTCATGATCCCCATGATGGTGCTCAGCGGAGCCATGTTCTCCTTTGAGAAACTGAACCGGAAGATCACCACCGTGGATAAGGTGCCGTTAATCGCCGAGCTGATGCCCACCAAATGGTCCTATGAAGCATTGATGGTTCATCAGTTCAAAGAGAATGAATTCGAAAAGCATTTCTTCGAATACGATGAGAAGATCAGCTTCAACAATTTTCGTTCAGCCTACCTGATCCCCGAACTGGAAGAACGGCTGAATTCCTGCATCTACGAGCTCAGGGAAGAGGGGGCCATCGAAGAGAGCCGAAAGGCTCTGGATGTTTTGCGCAATGAGATCATGAGGGTCCGGCACCTGGTCCCGGATATTGTTTTCAGGCCGGAAGAGTGGGAACCGGAGGCTTTCAATGAAAATATGGTTCTGAAGATCGGCAGGTTCCTATCGGAACTAAAACAATACTACATCAACCAGTTCTCTATTGCCAGCCGGGCCAAGGAGCAGCATCTGGGCATCCTGATGAAGGAGCGGCAGTCGGTCTACTTTTCCATGCTCAACAGGTATCATAATGAAAGTGTAGCCGACCATGTAAAAAAGATTTACGAGAAAAACCAGATCGTGGAATACGAGGGAAGGCTCTATCAGCAGATCGATCCCATATTCCTGAACCCGGCACCGGAAGGATTCCCCGGAATCCGTTCCCATTTTTTCGCCCCCAGAAAGTATTTCCTGGGAAGTTATTATGATACCTTCCAATTTAACATAGGATTCATCTGGTTCCTGACCGTGGCGGGCTATCTTATCTTGTACTATGACCTGACAGGAAGGTTGGTCAGGAGCCGTTTGTTGAAAAAGAATCCTTAATTTTAGGGAACAAATACTGAACTTTATAATGCTTAAGAGCACATTTGCCATGATCAAGAACCTAGCCCTTTTATGGATCGCTGCATGGGTGGTTACCTCCTGCGGACAGCGCCCTTCCGAGACCCTGGAAGTAGATATGGATCAGATAGAGCCCAGTGAGCTCCAGATCTCTTCCGAGACCATGAACGAGATCATACAGAACCTTGCTTCCCCTATTGAAGTGGCTGCACTGATCAATTCGCTCCATGTCCCGTTTTCCACAACCTACCTGGCCGATCCCGAGGTGCTTTCCACCAGCACCACCAGTTTCGAGATGGCCTATACCCTGGGAGCGTTGAGTGCCGACCTGGGCTATCTGAACATGTACGAAAAAACCGGTACGGCTGTCAACTATCTTTCGAGCATCAACCGGCTGGCCGATGCACTGCAGATCGGTCAGTTCTTCGATTTCAATACCATCAAGCGATTGGCCACCACCAGCTCGGACCTGGATTCTCTGATGTTCATTTCCATAAACAGTTTCAACAACATGGATGACTACCTTCGGGAGACCGGTCGAAGCAACCTGAGCGCACTGATGGTTGCGGGAGTGTGGATCGAAGGCCTCTATCTGGCCACCCAGGTGGCTTCCCAGAACAGCAATGAAGATTTGAAATCGATGATCGGTGAACAGAAACTGATCCTCAATGATCTTCTGCTGGTTCTGAAAAATTATGATAATCAAACGGTTATTCAGAGTTATATCGATGACTTTGAAATTATCAAAAGTTTATACGACGATGTGAAGATCACCTACGAGGTGGGTGAACCACAGACCATTGAAAAGGATGGCATGCTGATGGTGGTCCAGAGCGAAACCTCCCATGTGAATATGAGTGAAGAGATCCTGCAGCAACTCATTGAGGTCACTGCACAGATCCGGAATATGCAAATGAATATAAAATCGTGATTGCCATGAAGATCCTGAATCCTGTCATAGCCGTTATCTTCTTCCTGCTCACTGTATCCATGGTGCAGAGCGACCGGAAAGAACGAGTCCAGGATTGTGCCGCCAAAGCCGGCGACGGTGCCATATATCTGAAAGAATTCGTAGTAAGCCTCCCCAAAGCAGGCAGGGACGAACGTCCCCCCATCTACCGCCAGGCAGTGATCCTGCGCGGCAACAATATCTACCGCTTTAATGTCTGCAATGAGAAAGGCCACGCGGTCATGCGCATCTACGACGACACCAACATGCTCCTCTCCTCCTACGACAACAAGTCTGAAAAGGAGTACAACCCCATTAACTTCCTCTGCCGCAAAACCGGCCAATACCTCATCGTGATCACCGAGCGCGACGGCAAAGCCGGCGAGGCGGTGGGGATCATGAGTCATGTGACTAAATAAACCAGCACAAAGGATTTTTCCGATTTATTGACCATTGCAACGTATTTGGGATTCCACTAACTGATTGGCACAGTTTAGATACAGACATTTTGGGACTACTATTCTGTCCGAGGTTGAATTGACTGAATTATACCCTTCACCTTTTGAACAGCCACAGGTAACCGTACAAATCGGCCATGTTCCACCTCATTTAGATAATCCCTCAGCCACAGGTGTGCTATTTGAAGCCTCCCCAGGTGATTTTCTGTTGCATCTTCCGTCGATATGCTCCTACAGAGTGGAGAAAGGTAGAAGAATTACCTTAATGCCAGCCGAAAATGTCCATCCTGAAAAGGTCAGGCTATTTTTGCTTGGTTCTGTAATGGGTGCACTTTTTCATCAGCGAAATGCACTGCCGCTACACGGCAGCACAATTGTAAAGGGAGAAAATGCAACTTGTATTGTGGGAAGTTCCGCTTCGGGCAAATCAACTCTGAGCGCCTCCCTGGCATTATCCGGATTTACACATCTGGCTGATGATATTTCCGTATTTTCCAGGAGTGGTCAGGACAGATTTATGATTTTCCCCGGACATAGAATGGTTAAGCTATGGAGAGACGTTGCTGATTATCTTTACCCGGGGGTTTCGTTTATGCGTGTCAGACCTGAACTCGAAAAATTCTATATCCCTATTCCCATCCAAGAAAAAGACTATCGCTCCTACAGAATATCAAACATCATGATTCTCAATTCAAGAAATGAGAAGGATTTCTATTTGGAGGAGATCCACGGTGCACAAAAAGTGATTGAGCTAAGAAATCATATCTATCGTGATCCTTTGATCAAGGGGCTGGGTGTAGTGGAGCACCATTTCAGACAGTTAGCAGATTTAGCTGAACAAACAAAAATATTTCGTTTGTACAGACCTCAAAAACCTTTATTAATTAAGGAATTAAAGAATTTCGTAATAAAAGAAATTCTTGATTAATGATAAATCCGGAAGGAAATATAATCTGGGTCGTATCCTATCCTAAATCCGGAAATACATGGGTAAGGCTTTTTCTTCATTTCATCTTAAACCGTATGGAAGGATTAGTGAATACGTTTCCTTCACTCCACGAAATTCCCATAGCCAGTAACAGATTGCTTTTCGACGAATACCTGGGTGTGAATAGTTCTGACCTTACCAACGAAGAGATAAGTAAACTGCGACCGCTCATTTACAGGGAGGCTTCAAGGAATTCAGAAGGAATGGCGCTTTTTAAGGTACACGATGCATTTGGTTATACCGTTGACGGTAATCCAATATTTCCTCCTGATGTAACGAGAGCTGCTGTATATATCGTAAGAAATCCGCTTGATGTGGCAGTCTCCTACTCCTACCATACTGGTCGATCCCTATCAAGTTGTGTTCATTCCCTGAATGATCCCGGTTATTCCATCGCTTCAATGGGCCAGGATTTCAAAGCACAGGTTCCCCAACACCTGGGTTCCTGGAGTGATCATGTTAATAGCTGGATAAACCAAACCTCGATACCTGCAGTCATGGTAAAATACGAAGACCTTCTTTCCGACAGTGAGAAGGAGTTTCTTCGAATCTTAGAGCAGCTTGACATTCGCTATACAAATAGGGGCTTTGAGTTTGCACAGAAGAATTGTGATTTCAAGCACCTTCAATCTCTTGAACTTAGACATGGATTCAGGGAGAAACCTATTCAATCAAAGAAATTCTTCAGAGAGGGAAAGAAAGGGATCTACCATGAAAAACTAGATCCGGCTCAAATCAAAGAAATCTGTAATAAACATCAAGAATTAATGAATAGATTTGGATACTTAATTTGATAGGAATGCTGTCTGAAAATGATACGGTCAAGGTTGCACCTGACGTTTTAGCCTCTGAAATTGACAATGAGGCAGTGGTCCTGGGAATTACCAGTGGAAAATACTATGGATTCGACGAAACGGCCACCGAAATTTGGAGCATCATACAGCGGCCCATTCGCATCAGGGAGCTAATTCTCCGACTAAGTAAAATCTACGAGGGAAACCGGAAGGAGATGAAAACAGAAACACTTGCCTTTCTGAACGAGCTTTTTGAAAGGAATCTTATTGTAATTATCGATGAGGCTCAATAGTCAGAATTTCAACATTCTGTATTTCATTCTGATTTCCTGGTTAAAGGTGTTCTTTCAAATTCATTTCCGCAATCCAGCAGAATATTTGGAGACTCTGAATCCTCAAGCCCCATCGGCACCACGCATTACTGAAAAACAATGGACCATTTCAAAGAAAGTGGTGAAGGGCACTCGAACCATTCGATTTCTGTTTCAAAAAAGCAGAAGATGCCTGGTAGAATCCTTAATAGTATTTGATGTTCTCAAACAATTTGATATAAATGCAAATCTGCATTTTGGGGCAAGAAAAGTGAAAGAATCAATTCAAACCCATGCCTGGGTTACTTTGGAAGAGAAGACAGTTATTGGTGGACCTACTGTAAACTTTAGGAAACTGATCAGGACTCACTAAACCCGAAAGTGACATAATCATCACCACCACCCGGATTACCTGCCGCAGTCTTTACAAATGACTGCTCGAAGATTATTTCTGGCTTTTTCCAGCTTTTCTTTTTAGACTTCTTGGTCATCGGTCAACGATGTTCAAATTGCTCGATAAATATACTAAGCAAAAGTAATCGTAATAACGAATTCAGTTCCCTGCGCTTGAATTGAAAGAAGTCGAAATATTTCCATTCTTTTACGAGACTTTCAATATCAAACACAAATTTAACCAAATAATTGGTATTTAAAAACCTGAGCTTTTCATAGATAGCATCCCGTTCCATCTCCAGCCTAAAGGGTAAATCTGAGGACTGTATCCCCCTGACGGTATTACTCAGAATACTTTCAGGTACAATACCTTTGAGACCGACGTTTACTAGTTTTCTGGTGAAATGACTATCATGGTAAAAGTTCAAAGGAAGGCTTAAACAAAAAGCTACCAGTTCTCTGTCCACGGTTGGATCTGATACACGAAATCCATGCTTTATAAACACCTGCTTCTGTAATGAGCTTACATAATAGATACTATTTCTTAGAAGCCTGGTTTGAAGGGTCTCCAAATCTGTTGTAAGCCCAGCATCCCTCTCATGTGTATCGTTCACTTCATCCAGGAAGCTATCTGCTAAAAATAGAGGATCTGTCCTGGTGACGCTCTTTCTAACTAACCTTCTCAGTAAATATACAGGATTCTTCCTCTTTCCATTGACGAGCTCGGGGGGGGGCCATGAAAGCGTGTAATTTCCACCCTGTCCCGTGAACAATACCTGTATCTGTTCTGATAACATCCGGTTGTGCAATTCATGGATCCAGAACTGATTGGATGCTCCGTACACGGGTTCTCCATATGTGGTAAGGGACCTGATTAACCCATCTAACAATAGGGTCTTTCTATCTCCCAAATATTGTGATGTCAAAGCAGGATATTGCCTGATCAGTTCCTCTACCATAGGAGACTCGTCCCATTTGGTTACAGACCTTATTGTTTTTGTTACATATTGAGGCTTAAAGGTAAACGTATATATCTTTTGTTCCTGAGGCTGTAACCGCGCCATCATAGAGGCAATAGCAGATGAATCCCTGCCTCCAGAGAGAGCTATTCCTATTGTTTTATAATTACTGCGCCTCAAAAGACTACTGGTAAATATGGAGCGAAAAGATTCATAGTAATCCATGTCTGCAGGTTCTTTTCGTATGTGGATTTCAAGTAGTGAGGAGTACTTAACTACCTTATGACCTTCGGCACTAAAAATCAAATAATACCCGGGAAGTACTTTCTTAATTCCAGTCAGGAAGGTTTCTTCAGATCCCAGCTCAATGCCAGCGGCTACCTGATAAACCCGTTGAAAGTTCAGTGCGTTCCGACCTTCCAGTAACTTCCTCATTGAACTGAATGAATTTCCAAAAACTATTTCTTGATCGAGAAATTGATAAAAGAAGGCACTGGAACCTGTTTCACTGCAAATAGAAACCAGAGTGTTCCTAATTTTATTAACAATAATGATGGTATACTCCCCATCCAATTGCATTAACGTATTTTCAAGATCTTCAGATAAGCCGGCAGCCAATTTAGCTAAACGCTTCTTTTGAAATGGAAGGTTATTATAAAGATGAATATACCCATCAATGAGCAGCCAGTTTCTGTCGTCCTGATAAGTTAGCAATTGATTTTCTGTGATATACACCCCATCAACCACTTCAGAAAACATATGTCCTTTATTAGCCTGGATCGACCCTGTTTTCCGAGATGAATTCTCTTTAAATAATGCTGAACCCAGGTAATCTCTTCGCTCCATAAAGGCCTGTTTGCAACTAAATAGAATCTTGCTGTGTAAAGTTAAATATAACCAAACGTTAAGAACCTATCTATTTTTCATAATTTTAGGCACAAAACTGACCAAAATGAAAAATATTTTCGGCTTTTCTATCGGATTCATGTTGGCCATTTCGAGTCTTTCCTATGGGCAGGGAAGCTGGCTAAGTGCATCTAACATCACCGGTAGCGGTGACATTATCGTAACGAAGATGGCTATCGATAATAACAACGACATCTTCATTTCCGGATGGTTCAACGATGAAATTGTCTCGGATGTGGGGACCGTCACCTCAGCAGGAGACTACGACATATTTCTGATGAAGATCAACAGCGACGGGACTCATAACTGGATTAAGAGCTTTGGAGGTAATTTCCCGGATCTTCCGGGGAATGTGGTCGTGGGACCGGATCAAACCATTTATCTGTCAGGATCTGTGAACGGAACCATTTTTTTCGATGCTCTCACCCCCATCACGACAAACAATGCCGATGCTTTTCTGGCAAACTTTAATTCGGACGGTTCCCTGAACTGGGTCAGGATTGCCGCTGGCGGCCCGCTCAACCAGCGAGCCGAGGCCATGGCCATCGATGATCAAAGGGTGGTTATTGCCGGGCTGGCAAGAGATTCTGTTATTTATGAAGATGAACGGGTAGGGTATGCTGGTTTTTTCACCCATATATCCTCTTTCGATTTGGATGGAAACCATCTCGACCACAATATCATAGGTTTTAAAGATATCGGGTTACCCACCAGTATCGCCTCAACCTCCAATGGATTTGTAATCTCAGGGTACTTCAGAGACTCATTGTTCCTTGATATTGATTCAGTATTTAATGCCAGTAGTAACCCCAGTTCTGATATTTATCTCTACAAGACCGATAAAACGCTCAGTGGCCAATGGCTGAGACGCACTACCAGTACGAGTGGTGAGAATGTGGGTTATAATGTTAAAAGCGACAATTCGGGAGGCATTTATCTGGTAGGAAAAATATCCGGCCTTACAATTGATATTGATTCCACTGCTGATGAAAGTATTACAGTTCCAATGAAAGAAGGAGGGGATTTTTTCTTAATGAAATACGAGAATGACTCCGGTAATTTATTATGGTACAACATCGACGGATCGAATCGAGATGATGCGTTATACAGTACCTTGATCTTACCGGATCGCATTATATCCACGGGCTTTTATTTGAGCAACTACACCTTCAAGGACGATACTCTTAAAAATACCCCAAGAACAAAAGATATTTTCATCGTAGAGCATGACGCAAACGGAAAAATTCTTCATGCCCGCGATGCATTCAGCGATCCGGAACGATTCAGCGACCAGGGATATCAGATTGCTCAGAACCAGAATGGTGATGTGATAGTTACCGGGGTGTACCGATCCGAATTTGTGAATTTTGAAGACTCGATTCTATCGAATGAGACTGTGGGAGATGCCAGTTTATTTGTCGCCCAGTATGGTTGCAAAAGTGATGGTAACCTTATCACTACTTCAAAAGATTTCCTTTGCTATAATGACGGTTTGGGCGAGTTGACCCTGACCGCTACCGGTGGTTTCACCAATATGCATTATCGATATGCCTATAAAGCCTACATTGAAAATGGCCTTGGCGGGGATACGGTCCGGTTTGACGGCGATACAACCATTATTGGGTATAGTGGCGGGACGTGGAATATTACCGTATATGACAATGCCAATTGCCTTATCGGCACTTCTCAGGAGGTCATCACTGAACCGGATTCCCTGGAGTATACTTATGAGGTGATCCAGCCAGATTGTTACGGAGCCTCCTCGGGGTCCATCGCCATTACTCCTTCAGGTGGTACCGAACCTTATCGGTATTCGATCAATTGTGGAGCTGATTTTCAAAACGAATCCGAATTCAGTGGGCTACCTCCAGGTGCATATTGTATCCTGGTGGAGGATGCCAATGGATGTCAGACTGCTCCCCTGGACACCACCCTAGTCGAACCCGATTCCATAGAATACAATTTCACTGTGGAACATTTGGTGTGTCCGGATGCAAATACCGGATCCATAGCCATCACTCCTGCTGTCGGAGCAGCTCCTTTTCAGTATTCTGTCAATTGTGGAACTGATTTCCAGACTGATTCTTTATTCAGCGGCCTGGCAGGCGGAAGTTACTGTATCATCGTCCGGGACGCTAATGGATGTCTTTCTGTACAAACAGACACACTTCTGGAGGAGCCGGATACTCTGGTATTTGAGTATGATCTCAGTGATATTAGTTGCTTTGGTGATGACAATGGAGCGATCCAATTCCTGAATTCATCAGGTGGTAGCGGTTCATTCATGTTCTCCATTGACGGCGGTGAGAATTACCAGCCTGATCCTTTATTTACTGATCTTACACCTGGTGCTGTTCAACTGGCCATCATGGATGACAGTTCATGTGTATCGGAAATGGTCGACGAGGAGCTAACTGAGCCAGAAGAGTTAAAAGTGGATGCATTGGAATATCAGAATTATTTTGACAGTGCTGGCGCTTATCTCGAAGTAACCATATCCGGAGGAATGGAGCCCTATACATACCAATTGAAAGAGGAATTGCAATCGGAAGTTCTATCAGAACAGGTTGGTAATGCGAGGTTTGAAATTGGTGTCGAGTACGATGGGCTATATCTGATGGTCGAGGTTACGGATGCAAATGGTTGTGGACCGATAGGGTCTCCAAGCAGACAATTTGTTCTTAAAATCAGTGAATATGATCTGCTTAACGCGCGCATTTATCCGAACCCGACCTCTGGTCAGGTGACCGTGGAGATGGCTTATGACAAACCTGATTGCCTGATGGAAGTGCTGAATATCACAGGACAGGTGGTCTGGAGCCGAAGGGTCTTTACATCAGGGGGAGAAATAGAAGAAGTGATCGACCTTGGTGACCAGGGTAAAGGTATGTATATGATTCGGATGGATGGTCAGACCTTACGGTCAGGAATAGTCATCCATTAAAACACCATATACGAAATACCCTTACCGCAATTAGCCAAATTATTGAAAAAGCCCTGCATTATAGCAGGGTTTTTTCATTTAGGAGTTTCGCAGTACCTTTGGTTTCGAGTTTTCATCAATAATTGCAATATGAACATCTTGATCATTGGCGGCGGGGGCCGGGAGCATGCACTGGCCTGGAAGATGGCACAGAGCCCGAAATTGGATCAGCTTTTTATTGCACCGGGAAATGCAGGGACATCGGAATTGGGGACCAATGTGCCTGTTGGGGCAGATGATTTTGAAGGTATAAAAAAGCTGGTGCTGGAGAAAAAGATAGAGCTGGTAGTGGTGGGGCCTGAAGCACCACTGGTGGCAGGGTTGGCAGATCTCTTCAGGGAGGATCCGAAGCTTCGGGATGTGAAATTAGTAGGACCCACCAAAGCAGGTGCCCAACTGGAGGGGAGCAAGGATTTCGCGAAGATGTTCATGCGTAAGAATAAGATTCCAACAGCGGAGTTCAGGACCATTATTGACTACAGCCTGCCGGAGGGAAAAGCATTTCTGGAGACTCTGAAGCCGCCTTATGTGCTGAAGGCAGATGGACTGGCAGCAGGGAAAGGGGTATTGATTCTGAATGATCTCAAGGAGGCACAGGATGAGCTGGAGAGAATGCTTCAGGGAAAATTCGGGCAGGCTTCAAAAAAGGTGGTGATCGAGGAATTCATGAAAGGTATCGAGCTTTCTGTTTTCGTTTTGACAGACGGAAAAAATTATGCAATCCTGCCGGAAGCAAAGGATTATAAACGGATTGGCGAAGGGGATACAGGACTGAATACAGGAGGAATGGGGGCTGTCTCACCAGTCCCTTTTGCTGATGAGGTTTTTCTGAGGAAAGTGGAGGAACGCATTGTCATTCCCACTATGGAGGGCATGAAGGATGAAGGGATTGATTATAAAGGGTTTCTTTTCATTGGGTTGATGAATCGAGATGGGGATCCATATGTGGTGGAGTACAACGTCCGCATGGGTGATCCGGAGGCAGAAGTGGTGCTTCCGCGGATAAAATCGGACCTGGTAGACTTAATGGTTGCTACTGCCGGCGGCGGTTTGTCTGAAGTGAAGGTAGAGTTTGACAGCCAAACAGTGACGACAGTCATGCTGGTTTCCGGAGGCTATCCGGGGAGTTATGAGAAAGGGAAAAAGATCAGCGGGCTCGACCTGGTCAAGGAAAGCATCGCTTTTCATGCGGGTACGAAGGGTGCGGATGGGAGCGTGGTGACCAGCGGAGGCAGGGTGATCGCTGTCAGCTCCTTCGGAAAGGATATGAAGGAGGCCCTGGAGATCTCCTATAAAAATGCGGAGTTGATCGATTTCGAAGGCAAGTATTACCGCCGGGATATCGGGTTTGATCTATGATTTTCCTGCGCCTCTTCAAACACAGCCGGGCTCCGGGGGTGATCGGACTGGTGATTCTAACGGTAGCCCTGTTTCTGAATTCTTTTTTACGTCCCGATTCGGCCGAAGAACTTCGCTCTTTCACGGCCATGCCTCTCTACGGCCTGATTTTCTCACCCCTTGAGTCCCTTCCGGTATGGAACAGGATCGTGGCCATGGTGCTCCTGCTGGTCAATATGTATATTATGACCAGAGTGAGTGTCAGTTACGGGTTGATCGAATACCGCTCGGTGATGCCGGCCTATTTCTTCCTCCTGTTTACGGTGGCACTTCCGTCCACCCAGCAGGTCTCCCCTGCCCTTCTCGGATTTACATTTTATATGGTCACTTATTACATCCTGTTTGACGTACAGGATAAGAAACCGGACACCTACAGTGTATTCAATGCGGGACTGGTCCTGGCTCTGGGAGGATTATTTTATCTGAAGTTGATTTGGTTCCTGCCATTGATTTGGTTGAGCCTCTGGACCATGAGGCCTGTGACGGGAAGGGAAATCCTTTATCCGGTTGTCGCATTCCTGTTATTGATATTGTTCCTTTTTGCCTGGTACTGGGGAGTGATGGATCATGCGGACCGGTTTGCTGAGCTTTTCAGGGATAACCTTTCTTTCCGCACCCGGATGCACCCGACCCATTATAGTGTATATCTATACTATGGATTCTTCCTTTTGCTTGTTTTTGCCGCCAGCTTATACATGATCTACCGTTTCCAGGCCCGCAAAACGGTGATACAGAACATCTACCAGGTGATGTTTTACATGTTCTTAGCGGGGATCCTCTTCTATGTCCTGATCACCCGGTTCGATTCCACCTCCCTGATTTTCATTGCCTTTCCGGTAGCTTTCATCCTCTCCAACTACTTCCACCGCCGAAAAAACCCCTGGACCCACGAACTGGCCCTCTGGATTCTCATCGGCCTTCTCGTTTTCATGCAATACTCCCTCTCCCTCTCCTGAATGAGATTCATTTCATTCAGATCTCCTTTTACGGGTCCGGCCTTATCTCTGAATTTTGCTTCACAAAATGTAGGTTCCCCGCCCGCTAGTTCGGCATCTGCAGGTTTCCCAGCCCGCTGCTGGGAATCGCCCGCATGGCATAGCCCGATTCCTGCAGGAATTCCAGTGTGCGGGGAAGTGCGAAGTAGAGGTTGTCGGCGGCCTTGTCGGAATCGTGGAAGACGATGATGGAGCCGGGACGGACATTGTTGGTGACGTTTTGAAGGACCCGGTCGCCGGTAAGACCGGTATTGTAGTCGATGCTGAGCACGTCCCACATGATGATATCGTACTGTTCCAGAACGGCACGGACCTGGCCGGGCAGGATGCGGCCGTAGGGGGGGCGAAAGAGCTTGGTATCGATCATGTCGGAGGCGAGGCGGATATCGTCCATGTAGCGCCTGATACTGGAACGGAATCCCTTCAGATGACTGTAACTGTGATTGCCCACCGAATGGCCCGCAGCAAGAATCTGGGTATATAGATCCGGGTATTTGTCGACATTGCGCCCCAGGCAGAAAAAAGTAGCCTTTGCCCCGGCCTCCTCCAGCTGTTTCAGCACCCAAGGAGTAACGACTGGTGTGGGACCGTCATCAAAGGTGAGAAATACTTCCTGCTGGTTCCCGTGGAAGTCCCAGGTCATCCGGTGCAGTGCACGCGTAAGTAAGGAAGGTGGACGTACAATCAGCATAGCGCAACAGGAGCTCGTGCGACCAACAAGCTCCCGATTATATTAACGGAATAACCGGTCAAATTCTTGCCCGTACAGGGTCAGCTTTTCTTCCAGCCTGCGTGCTTCTTCCAATTCTCCATAGCCCACACACATGCTTCGAAGGGCGTTGATGTCCCTGACAGCCGCCAGAAAATCATTGCTGGTCTTGGAAAACCTGGGCTTTTTGGCATCAGAAAGGAGCATGTAGTAATCCAGTTCGCTTTCCAGCTTCTCCTCGTATTTTCGCACCATGGATAAGGCGGTGGCTGTATCCCCCACACTGAAATAGCCCTGGATGATCGGAGTGATTCCGGCATTGTAAGGGATCGTCTCCTCGGGCATCATGGTCATGCATCGGTCTAATACCGCTTTCGCACTGTCGGTCTTCCCTTCATCGTTCAGTGCACCGGCCAGCACCGAGAATGCATACCGGTAGTGGATCGTCATCCGCAGATTGTTCTCGTCCATATAGATCCCCGGATTATCCATACCCCCCCAGTCGAAATCTTCCATCAACTGGTGATACATGACATCGGTTTTTACCTTGCCCAGGTAATTGTTGTTGTCATTCCGCACCGGGGACACACGAAGACCGAGGCCCTCCCTCAGAAAGTAATTCTCCAGGTTCAGATAATTGTCGGACGAGACCGTGGTGGAGAAATAGACCGGGCGACCCCACTCATTGTGTCCCAGCAGGTCCATCACGGTCAACAGGTTCTTGTAAAGCACCTGTTCATTCACCGTGAAACGTACTTCGTCCACCCTGTTCTCCACGAATTCCTCCGGAACCACCCATTCGGGCAGCGCTGCGGAATCGGCCGGGATCACAAACTTCTTGGCCGGAATGAAGTATTGCCCCTGGCGGAACCTGGGATCGTCCGAAAGGAAGAAATCAAATGCTTCCCTTAAGGGGGCAAAATCGGCGTCAATGTCTTTGATCAGGCGGTCCATCCGGCTGTTCAGCAGCTGCAGTTCCGTCCGGTCCAGTTCGATCCGGTCGGCAACCTCGTCGGAGTTAAAAGTACGCATATAGCTGTACAAGCGGAGGGGATCCATATTCGACTCCAGAGCCAGGATGGCATTGTAGTCGTTGGAATGGTTGACCGGAAGCAGTGATCCCCTGAGGATCTGCAACAGCTCATCGTAGATGCCCATAACCTCAGGTTCGTGGCGCTCCCTGTTCAATTCATATTTCTCCTTGATCAGCACTCCTGCGTTATCCACCAGGTAGGCGTAATCGCGGTTGCCCTGCTGGTACTGTTCCTTCGACATGCTGATGGGGAGTGCATAGGAATCGTAGAAAGTATGTTGCATCTGCTCGATATACCAGTCGGCGGTCAAATAACTCAGGTTGACAATCCGTACATCGGTTCGTACTCCTTCCACCTCCTGCAGATACCATAGCGGGAAAGTATCATTGTCCCCGTTGGTAAACATGATCCCCCCCGGCAGGCATGAATGGAGGAAGTTCCGTGCGAAAGCAGGTGCTGTGTACCGGTGGGAACGGTCATGGTCATCCCAGTTCTCTCTGGCCAGGATTCCCGGAACCAGTATGAGGGTGGAGAGAACCACCAGAGAAGCGGTTACCACCGAACGTTTTCTTTTGGATAACCATTCGATCAGTCCGGCCACTCCGATCCCGATCCAGATGGAGAAGGCATAGAACGATCCCGCATAGGCATAATCGCGTTCTCTCGGCTGAAGCGGATACTGGTTGAGGTAGACCACAATGGCCATCCCGGTCAGCAGGAACAGAAGGGTAACCACCCAGAAGTCTTTGTTGTGTTTCTTGTAATGGAAATAGGCTCCGATCAGCCCCAGAAGAAGCGGAAGCATGTAATATTTATTGTGCGCCTTATTCTCAACGATCGAATCCGGCATATTGCGCTGGGGCCCCAGTCTTACCTGATCGACCAACTTGATCCCGCTGATCCAATTACCTTTGGTCAGCTCGCCATGCCCCTGGACATCATTCTGCCTGCCGGCAAAGTTCCACATGAAGTATCGAAGGTACATATACCCGATCTGGTAGCGGAAAAAGAATCGAAGGTTCTCTCCGAAGGAGGGGATGGCAATGGGCCTGGAGCGGTCATAACTGTATTCACCAAACTGGTTCATCGAAGGATTCCCCTCCTGGTCGCGGCGGACATCGTAGAGCTTCGACTCGTCCATCTTCCCCCAATAGATGTATTCGTTGGCATGACGGTCCTGGGTGCTCCACATCCTTGGAAAAACCCCTTTGGCTTCGCCGTCGTAGATATATTTCCGGTTCTTATTCACCTTGTAATATTCCTCTTCGCCCTTATAATAGCTGGGTTTGTCATCCTCCACCCCTGTGGGCCTGGAGTTGAAGAATGCTCCATATACCAGCGGATTGTCCCCATACTGCTCCCTGTTCAGATAGCTCAGAAGCGAAAAGACCGTATCGGGATTACTTTCGTCCAGCGGGGTGTTAGCTGCCGAGCGAATCACGATCACGGCGTAGGAGGAGTAGCCAATGACTACCACAAAAAGTCCCAGTAAAATGGTGTTCCAGAGCATCTTCCCTTTGGCATGAGTATAGTAGATCCCAAAAATGATGGCTCCGAAAAGCAATGCCACATAGACCAGCACTCCTGAATTGAAGGGAAGTCCCATCCCATTCACAAAGGCCAGCTCGAACTTGCCTGCGATGGCAGTGAGCCCGGGAATCAGCATGTAGTTGATCACTCCCAGGATCCCCACCGAAACGGCCATGGCAGCGATCACGCCCCTCAATGAAATGGTGTATTTCCTGAAAAAATAAACCATGATGATGGCGGGGATGGTGAGCAGGTTCAGCAGGTGCACTCCGATGGAAAGACCCATAAGATATGCGATCAGGATGATCCAGCGATTAGCTCCCGGCTGATCGGCAATGTTTTCCCATTTGAGGATCGACCAGAAGACCACTGCGGTAAAGAGCGAAGAGGTGGAATAGACCTCCGCCTCTACGGCTGAAAACCAGAAGGAGTCGGTGAATGTGTAGGCCAGGGAACCCACCAGGGCGGAACCGAAGATGGTAATCATGGCCACGGGGCTGGTCCAATCCTCCCTGGGAAAAAACTTCCTGACCAGGTGACTGATGGTCCAGAAAAGAAAAAGGATAGTAAATGCACTGGCCATTCCGGAAAGGATATTCATAGTAACCGCTACTCTGGTCACATCACTTCCCGCAAAAAGAGTAAAGAAGCGCCCGAGCACCATGAAGAAGGGAGCCCCCGGGGGATGTCCCACTTCCAGTTTATAGGCAGTAGCGATAAATTCCCCACAGTCCCAGAAACTGGCTGTGGGTTCGATGGTCAGCATGTATACAACAAGGGAGACCAGAAAGACCCCCCAGCCGAGAACGAGGTTATAAAGCCGGTACTTTTCCATTCAATCAGAGAAATGTAATACTACAAAGTGACGCAAATATATAATAATTTATAGGGATGTAGGTCCATTTCAGAGGTTCAACAGGAATCGCCATGGCTTCTTCTTCCAGGGCTCGCCTGCAAAATCGATCCCCACACGGGGAGCGGTGCGGTAGTCCGGCGATTCCATCCCTTTCTCGATCCATATCCGTTCGGATTGGACCAGGTCCTCTCCGTAAAATCCGCGATCAACCCCCATCAGCCGCGTCAGCCTGCCCGGTCCCGATGATTCCAGCAGTCCCCTGAACAAGACCGCCTGAGGATTGCCCGCCTCTGCAGTAACCACATTCAACATCCAGTGGATCCCGTAGATCAGGTAAATATAGAGGTGTCCTCCGGGACCATACATCACCCGGGTCCTGGAGGTTTTTCCTTTACTGGCATGGCAGGCCAGGTCCTCTTCTCCACGGTATGCTTCGGTCTCGGTGATGGTATAGGTGGACCGTGAACCATCAGGCCAGATCCGGATCAGCTTTTTCCCCAGAAGTTCGGGCGCTACCTCCAGTACATCCCGGGAGAAAAACTCCCTTGCGAGCCGGCTATTTTGACAGGAATCAGCCATAGGCAGACCGCCTGGGATCGGGAGGTTGGTCTTTCCGCAACAAATTGCGGCGAAGCCAGGGGAAATCGGGCCCAAAGAGGAACAGTGTATAGAAAAAGGCCGTAAAAGCCACGCCTGTAGCTGTCTCCAGTGTATCCTCATTCAGCATGGAAAGCAGGATCAGTATCAGAAAACCAACGGCCAGGAACGAGCGGTTTCTTCGTGCAAGAAATAAAGGTGCCACCAGGGCAAAGAGACAAATAAGCAATCCCGGGATGCCAAACCCGATCAGGAATGTCAAAAACTGATTGTGCGCCCTGCGCCTCCACTTCTCCACCAGGGGGGAATGACTCTGATCATAGTAGGTTTGAAATCCCTGTTTTACGTCTCCATTGCCCACTCCGACCCAAAGATGATCCCGGGCAATTTTCCAGCCTGCCTCCAGATACAAATAGCGCTGAACCACCGATTTTTCGTTCGGACTGAACCCCATCCGGTAGCGGTCGATCTCCCAGATCACCTCGTAGATCCTTGGATAGAGCCTGAAACGCTGCATATATATGTAATTGGCCAGACCGTGTTCCACCGCCTCTATCTCTTCATGCGTCAGCTGGCTAAGACCCGCCGCATCTTTCCTCAACCCTTTGGAGGTAAGGAAACGGATCAGTGTTCCACGGATGGTATTCTCGTTTTTGGTCTTCCCCCTGTAGTCGATCTCACTCACCTTATTCCAATCCCTTTCCAGCTCCTTATCGCATACATACACCCAGATGTAGTTCCCGTTCTCCACCTCCCTGGGATTCTTCTTGTGAAGATATTTATTTCCTTCCCTGGTATACTCGTCAAGTGCGCCGGTCTCCAAAGATTCGAACCTGTAGAACTTGTTAACGGCATGCCCCAGGTAGATCAGAGAAAATACCGGAAGAAGAATAACGGGTACCAGGACCATGAAACGGATTACCGGGTCGCGGATCTCCAGAACGCCCCGAACCAGGATAAAGAAGGCAAGGAAAACGGCAATAAAGATCCCTGAAAGCGATTTCAGCAATATCAGAAAAACGGGAAGCCAGATCAGGCATACCAGGTAAAACATTCGTTCGGCAGTGGTAATCGTGTTGCGCATAATAAAGATAAACCAGACACATATGAGAAGTGCCAGCACGATCATCAGGGAGAAACGGATATGGCTCATGAAAAGTGACAGGTCGCGGTAGCCCTGCACTTCACCGGGAAGAAGACCGATCAGTTTCAGTACCGAGGCCATGGACGCAATGAACACCCCCATGGTAAACACCAGCAACAACCTGTTCAGTTGTGGCCTGTTCAATGGCGGGGAAGTGGCCACAATAAGCGGAAGTACAAATAGTGGCAGCTTGATACGAATATCTTTCAGCCCGTAGGCCATATCTTCCGACCAGAGCAGTCCGAGCAAATGGATCAAGTAGAATATCAGAAGGACCCATAGCGCCCGGTTGGACCGGAATCGTTCCCACTTGAGCCTGAACTCCGCTTCTGCCAGCCAATTCAACAATAATAGAATCTGGAAGACCGAGGTGGTGTAAACCGAGAGGGGAAGGCTGATCGCCACAAAACCCAGGGTATAGAAATATACCTGCTTATGAAATTGTGATCGGGTTAGTTTCATGGATTAGCAGCAATCCTGATATTATTAACTGAAGTGCAGGGTTTCTATTGTGTTAAACACCTCTTTTATTATGATCATGTTCAGTAAAGAAACTGAATCATAAAACAAGAGGTTGCATCCTCTGTAATGCCATCTATGGGTGAATATATACCGTTGATTTACTGTATATTAACAATTCAATAAATTAATTGTTTATATCTTCTTGTTTTAAGGAAATTAATTGTATTTTTGCGATCCACAAATTTAGGCACAAAACGATAAAGAGGTGAATACATTAAGTTACAAAACCGTTTCGGCAAACAAAGCCACCGTAGAGAAGGAGTGGTTCGTGGTAGATGCGAAGGACGAGATACTCGGAAGGCTCGCCTCGAAGGTCGCCAAGATCCTCAGGGGAAAACACAAGCCCAGCTTCACACCGCATGTCGATTGTGGCGACAATGTGATCGTTATCAATGCCGAAAAGGTGAAGATGACCGGTCAGAAAATGGCCACTAAACAATATGTACGCCATTCGGGATATCCCGGGGGTCAGCGCACCGAAACTCCTGAACAACTGCTGGGAAAGAAGCCGCAGGCCATAGTTGAGAGGGCTATCAAGGGAATGCTTCCCAAAAACAGACTGGGAAGTGAGCTCTTCAGAAACTTGTTTGTATATGTGGGTGAAAGCCACCCCCACGAAGCACAGCAACCCAAAAATCTGGATCTTAATACTATCAAATAATAAGAATGGAAGTCATCAATTCGATCGGAAGAAGGAAAGAAGCCATCGCCAGAATTTACATGAGCGAGGGTAAAGGCCAGATCACCATCAATAACCGTGATTACAAAGATTATTTTCCCGATAAGCAGCTGCTTTATATTGTTGATCAGCCGCTGAACCTTCTGGAGGTTAAGGGCAGCTACGACATCAAAGTGAACCTGGATGGCGGCGGTATGTCCGGGCAGGCCGAGGCTCTTCGCCTGGCAATCACCAGGGCGCTGATCAAGGTAAATCCTGAATATAAAGCTGCACTGAAAGCCGAAGGCTTCGTTACCCGCGATCCGAGAGTGATCGAGCGGAAGAAACCGGGGCAACCCAAAGCACGGAAGCGCTTCCAGTTCAGTAAGCGTTAAAATCTATTCATTCACATTGCGAAACCTGCAGGACTCCCGGTCGGGGCTACCTGTTGGTTGACCAGCAAACTAAAGAGAAATGCCAGAAACAAGTTTTAAAGAATTATTGGATGCAGGTGTCCATTTTGGTCACCTGAAAAGAAAGTGGAATCCTGCCATGTCTCCCTTTATTTTCATGGAGAAAAATGGCATCCACATCATTGATCTGAATAAGACCGAGGCCAAGCTCAAGGAAGCATCCTCAGCCATGAAGCAAATTGCCAAGAGCGGACGTAAAATTCTCTTCGTGGCTACCAAGAAACAGGCCAAGGAGATCGTGGCCGAAAAGGTGAAAGAGATTAACATGCCTTACGTGACTGAGCGCTGGCCCGGTGGAATGCTGACCAATTTTCCCACCATCCGGAAGGCGGTCAAGAAAATGTCGGCTATCGATAAAATGGCCAGTGACGGCACCTTCGATACCCTATCCAAGCGTGAGCGCCTTCAGATTACCCGTCAACGCGCCAAACTGGAGAAGAACCTCGGAAGTATCGCAGACCTTACCCGCCTGCCTGCTGCCATGTTCATCGTGGACGTGCACAAGGAATACATTGCCGTTAGGGAAGCCAACAGACTCAATATTCCCGTATTTGCCATGATCGATACCAATTCGGATCCCAGGAACATTGATTTTCCCATTCCAGCCAATGATGATGCTTCCAAGTCCATATCCCTGATCATCAACTATGTCTGTGATGCAGTAGCAGAGGGTCTCAACGAGCGTAAGATGGAGAAGGAGAAAGAAGCTGCCGAGTCCAAGGCTAAAAAAGCTGAAAGTCAAAAGGCCAGAGAAGAAAAGAAGGAAAACGAGGCCAGTGCTAAGGGAGATGGAGGCAAGCGAGTTAAGGCAGAAACCAACCGAACCGCCGATGGTGGCAGGATCAGGAACGAGTCGAAGGCTTCCGTTAAATCCAATGCCCAACCCAAGGATGCACCGGCAAAGAAAGCCGAAGCCAAGGCTGAACCCACGACAGAAGTGAATAAGAAGGCCAAACCGGAAGCCAAGCCGGAAACCGGCGAAGACGTAAAGGCAGCATCCAAGCCGGAAGCCGGCACAGCCGCCGAAGGCGTCGAGCCCACGAGCGAACCGAAGGCCGCGAGTAAGGAGGAAACCAGGCCGGAAGCCGGCACAGCCGCCGAAAGCGTCGAGCCCACGAGCGAACCGAAGGCCGCGAGTAAGGAGGAAGCTAAGCCCGAAGCTGAGGTGAAGAAAGCGGCTCCGGAAGAGGAGAAGAAAGTAGCTCCGAAAGAGGTGAAGAAAGCGGCTCC
>CAZRZY010000018.1:0-47732 GCA_964604655.1 uncultured Bacteroides sp.
CCTTCAACAGCGCCACCCTTTCTTCCTTTGTGGTGGCCGGAGCGGGTGAGAAGGTGGCCAAGCATGGCAACTACAGTGTTTCCTCCGCATGTGGCTCGTCCAACGTGATGGAGTATTTCGGGTACCATTTTTCAAGCGACGCAGATCAGTTGAAACGGGAGATAGACCGGTGTAACATCTGTTTTCTGCACGCCCCCCTCTTCAATCCAGCCATGAAGAATGTGGCACCCGTTCGGCGGAGCCTTCGGATCAAGACCTTTTTCAACATGCTGGGGCCTATGGTCAATCCATCGTTCCCCAGAAACCAGCTGGTGGGAGTTTACAGCCTCGATGTGGCCCGGCTGTATAATTACCTCTACCAGGGTTCGCAGGTCAGGTACTCCATCATTCACTCCCTGGACAGGTATGATGAGATCTCCCTGACCGGTAAATTCAAAGTATTTACAAGAGCGTCAGACCGGCTGTGCGATCCTTCCGACCTTGCTATGCCGCGGGTGGATCCCCAGGATCTTTATGGCGGAACAACAGTGAAAGAAGCAGCCGCAGTCTTCAAAAGAGTCCTGACAGGGGAGGGCACCGAGGCACAGCAGAATGTGGTGATCGCCAACGCGGCATATGCCCTGCATTGCATGGATGAGTCCAGGGGGCTGGAAGCAGGGCTGGAGCGTGCAAGGATCTCTCTGGAATCGGGTGCGGCATGGAACTGTTTCACGAAACTGGTGGAGGGATAAGTCATGAACCTGCTGCAGGGAATAGTGGAACAGAAAAAGATGGAGGTTTTGAAACGGAAAATGAAAAGGCCGCTATCAAACCTGGAAACATTTGAATCCTATGGCAGAAGGACGAACCGGATTGATTTGTCCCGGTATGCCGGGCGACCCGGTTTTATGGCCGAATTCAAACGAAAATCGCCTTCCAGGGGAGTGATCAACAACACCGCCGACCCGGTGGAAGTGGCAGGGCACTACCTTTCGGCGGGCGTGGCGGCCATGAGCATCCTCACCGACCGGATTTTTTTCGGCGGATCATTTGCAGATATTCAGCGGGTCAGAGAGACTTATCCGGACCTGGTCCTGTTGAGGAAAGATTTCATCCTCGACCCGTACCAGCTGCATGAGGCCAGGGCGTACGGTGCCGATATGGTACTTCTTATTGCAGGTATCCTGGATAAATCAGAGGTGGAGGAACTGGCGCTGCAGGCCGGAGATCTGGATCTTCAGGTGCTCTTCGAAGTGCATGGATCGGAAGACCTGGAGAAATACCACCCCTCCATCGGTTGGGTTGGGGTCAACAACCGGGATCTGAAGACCTTTCAGGTCGACACCCGGATCAGCCTTTCCCTGATCGGAGATCTGCCCGGGAGTGCTGTTCCTGTCTCGGAGAGCGGACTGCACCGAAAAGAGGAGGTGGATGCTCTTTTTGAAGCAGGCTACCGTTTTTTCCTGATGGGGGAGCGGTTCATGAAGAGCGGCGATCCCGGACACGCCTGCCGCCAATGGATCAGTCAGTTTGGACAGAATGAATAAGCCATTGATCATCAAGGTATGTGGAATGAGGGAACCCCGGAACCTGGAGCAGGTATGTGCGCTGGGTCCCGATTGGATAGGATTTATTTTCTATCCGGATTCGAAAAGATTTGTGGGACGGCAGCCCGATCCGGCTCTTTTTTCCATTCCGGGCAACCGGATAAGGAAGGTGGGGGTTTTCGTTAACGAAGATCAGAGAGTCGTCAGAACAGCGGCGGAAAAGTACCGGCTCGATATGGTTCAGCTGCACGGGGGTGAGTCTCTCACCTATTGCAGGCAACTGCAGGAGGAGGGAATCGAAGTGATCAAGACGCTTCATGCCGGAACACCCCTGGGGGAGTTTGGATCGGACGCGGTCAGGGGAGCGGTCCGCTACTTTCTGTTTGACACCCCTGGAAAAGAATTCGGGGGAACCGGGAGGAAATTCAACTGGCAGCTGCTGAACCGGCAGGAGGCCAGCGCACCTTTTCTGGTAGGGGGAGGGATAGGACCCGCCGATACCGGAAATCTGGAGGTAATCCGCCACCCCATGTGGACGGGAGTGGATGTGAACAGCCGGTTCGAACAGTTGCCCGGAAGGAAAGATACGGGACTCCTGGAAAAGTTTATTTTGGAGATCAGAAAAATGGAGAGCGATGGGATATCAAGTGGATCGTGAAGGATTTTATGGAGAATTCGGAGGTGCTTACGTACCTGAAATGCTCTACCCCAATATCAGGGAGCTGGAGGAAAAATATCTGGCCATTATCGGATCGGAAGCATTCCGGAAGGAGTTTCGCGGACTTCTGGAAGATTATGCCGGCCGACCCACCCCGTTATTCGAAGCGGCCCGGCTGTCCGAACAGTTCGGGACACGGATCTTTCTCAAACGGGAGGATCTGAACCATACCGGGGCCCATAAGATTACCAATACGCTGGGACAGATCATTCTGGCAAGGCACCTTGGCAAAAAGAGGATCATCGCTGAAACCGGTGCAGGTCAGCACGGAGTAGCCACCGCCACGGTGTGTGCGCTTTCCGGTCTCCGGTGCATTGTATACATGGGGGCACTGGATGTGGAGAGGCAGGCGCCCAATGTCAAGAAGATGAAGATGCTGGGAGCAGAGGTGATCCCGGTTCACAGCGGGAACATGACCCTCAAGGATGCCACCAACGAGGCCATCCGGGACTGGATCAACCATCCTGTGGATACCCACTACATTATTGGTTCGGTGGTGGGTCCTCATCCATATCCCGATATGGTGACCCGCTTCCAGTCGGTGATCTCGGAAGAGATGAAGGGGCAGCTGACAGCTAAGACCGGCCGGGATTATCCCGATTTTCTGCTTGCCTGTGTGGGAGGCGGAAGTAATGCTGCCGGAGCCTATTATCATTACCTGGACGACCTGAGGGTGAAGCTGGTCTCGGTGGAGGCAGCCGGAAAGGGAGTGGATAGCGGAGAGACCGCAGCCACTTCACTGATAGGGAGCAGCGGGATCATTCATGGCAGCAGGACATTGCTCATGCAGGACGGGGATGGCCAGATCGAGGAGCCCTATTCGCTATCGGCCGGATTGGATTATCCCGGGGTAGGCCCGCTGCATGCATGGCTTGCCAGGACCGGCAGGGCGGAAGTGATGGCGGTAACCGATGAAGAGGCCCTGGAGGCTGCATTGCTCTGCTCCCGGAAGGAAGGGATCATTCCGGCGCTTGAAACGGCCCACGCCCTGGCGGTCCTTGGAAGAATTCAGGCAGGGCCTGACCAGACGGTGGTGGTCAATCTGTCGGGCCGGGGTGACAAAGATATGGAGACCTACATAGTGGAACTCGGAATTTAATAAGAGCCCTATGAATCGAATCGAACAATTGTTCAGGGAGAAGCAGGATGGAATACTTTCCATTTATCTGACGGCCGGTTACCCCCGTCTGGACGATACCCCCCGGATCCTGGAAATCCTGCAGGAGAACGGGGTCGACATGATCGAGATCGGCATCCCGTTTTCGGACCCTCTTGCCGACGGACCGGTGATCCAGCAAAGCAGCCAGGTGGCATTGAAGAACGGGATAAGCATGGAGTATCTGTTTGAACAGCTCAGGGATATCAGGAAGTCGGTAAACCTCCCCCTGGTTATCATGGGGTACCTGAATCCCGTCCTCCGGATGGGAATGGAAAAAGTACTGGAAAAATGCCGGCAGACAGGGATTGATGGCATGATCATCCCCGATCTCCCTCCCAGGGAGTATGAATCGGATTTCCGGGATCTGTTCAGGGATTACGGAATCTGCCATAGTCTGCTGATCACCCCTCATACCAGCGAAGCGAGGATCCGTTATATTGCCGGACTTTCCGGTGGTTTCCTATATATGGTGGCTGATGCTGCTACCACCGGGGTACGGGATCGGATCGGTGAACACCAGGTCGAATATTTCGAACGGATCAGGAACATGAACCTGCCCGTACCCGGATTGATCGGATTCGGCATCTCCACCCATGAAACGTTCAGCACCGCCTGCCGGTATGCCAGGGGAGGAATCATCGGCAGTGCCTTTATCCGGTCACTGGGCGAAGGAGGTACACTTGAAGAAAAGACAGGCCGTTTTATCTCCTCTATCCGGGGAACCAGAGGATAATCCTCAGTCCGGCACGCCATCCGGACCAGTCACTATGCAGGGAACGCCCCCTTTCCGCCGGATCTTCCAGCGGAATTCCCGAATCCCGGTCTTTCAGCTCGCCGGTGAGGTCCACATGGTATCCTCCGAAAAGTCCCAGTGAAATTTCCTTGATATGCACATCCAGCTCCAGGCCGGATGAGATACGCGGACTGAAGGACCTGAAATCCTGCCGGACGCCATTGGTGTAACCCGGAACAAAGATGGCCGACTGCAGATCCAAGGATGTGACGCTGCCGTCTACCCCCCCATAAACGATAAATTCGAAGGGTTCCGGATTCAGAAAGGAGTAGGAGAGCCAGGCGCCCAGGCTGTGGGAAACCAGTGTGAGCTCGGTAGTGACCCGACCGGAATAGTCGGTATAATTGGATCTTCCCCCCGTGGTGGTGTATGAGTAACCCAGTCCGCCCCTGATCTGTGGCAGGAACTTTCTGAGCAGCCCCACTGATGCCGATCCGTAAGGCGGGAAGGAGCTGGTGATGCGGCCTTCCACCGGGTATTGATCCAGCAGAAACTCCTGAAGGTATTTCATTTCATCCATCCGGTAGGCAGCCCCTCCAAAGGTGGTAAAAACTCCCAGGTCCTGTGCCCTGAGCGGCAAAGAGAAAAGGAGCACGGCCATCAGCACGCTCCAGGTATTTCCGGCCTCCTTCATGGTGTCCCGCTGTATAGAAATTCGATGGAAAAATTGCGTTGTTCGCTGTATGCCTCAGCACCTACTAAGTCGGCCAGGCTGTTGGAATTGGTGCTGTACAGGAAATAAAGGGAAAGGATCTTCGAACCCGGGAGATCAGTCATGGAAGTCCGGAGCCAGAAAGACCCGCTAATGGAGTCGGACAAAAAGACTCCCTCGCCGTCCAGGTATCCTTCCACCTGGTAAAACTCTCCGTTGCTGATGGTTCCATCATAGGTCACCCTGAGACTGTCAGAGACCTGGACCTGGGTGAGTGTATCGAGACTGGTGGAAACGGAAAAAACGGACTGCACTCCGGGTACCGGATCTACGCGGTAGATGCCATCATCCGAATAGACACATGACGGCGAGAGCGGGAACAGCGCTGAAAGAATTGATAAGCTCAGAAAGCGCAGGTTAAGTAGGCCAGACATGATGCAAAATAGGTGAAATTTTTACACATTTTCAACAAATTCAGAAAACAAATGTTTAAAGATCATAAAAAAACATTAAACAAAAAAATCATGAAGAATAACAGCTGGATTATGTTGATTGTCTTTCTTGCGGCAGGCACTGCATTGAACGGTTCTGATGCAAATAAGCAGGAGAGTAGCGAAGAGGATTCCGAAAGCGGACCCGCCTACTCCTTCAACAACGCTAAAAGCACCCTCTACTGGGAGGGAGCGCGTCCCGGCAAGATGCATTACGGAACCATTGAAGTGATCAATGGAACTGCCCGGACCGACGATGACCGGATTATCGGAGGCTCCTTTGAAATCGATATGTTTTCCATCCAGAATACCGATATTAGCAGTGAATCGATGAAGGCCAAACTGTTAGAGTACCTGAAATCGGAGGATTTCTTTTACGTGGAGAAGTTTCCAAAGGCTGCTTTTGACATCACCAGGGTGGAACAGACCTCGGGTTCAAACCATATGGTGATTGGAAATCTGACCATTCGGGGAAATACCCATGAGATTTCTTTTCCTGCCGAGATCACCATGGATGACCGGATGATCCATGTAAATACTGACAAAATTAGTCTGGAACGGACCAGGTGGGATGTCAATCATATGTCCAAGTCGGTTTTTGGCGGGATGAAGGATAAATTCATTGATGATCTGATGGTGGTGAAACTGGATGTGCACCTGAGCAGGGATTAAAATCTTTTCCGGTGTCCGTTCAGGGACTCCCAAATCACCTCATCTAAAACATCCTCCATGGACTTTCCCATGCTTTCCACTTGTTGCGGGATGATGCTTTCTTTGGTCATCCCCGGGATAGAGTTAAGTTCCAGAAAATAGATCTGGTTACCTTTGATAATGAAGTCGACCCTCACAATACCGCCCGAGTCGGTCAGATTGTAGATAAGCATGGCCAGATCAGAGCACCTTCTTTCGAGATCTTCGCCTATACGAGCCGGAGTAATTTCGTCTGCTTTTCCTGGAGTGTATTTGGCCTCATAGTCAAAGAAATCATTCTTAGATACGATTTCGGTCAGTGGGAAAACAGTAAATCCTTTCCGCGTTTTCATCAATCCGCAGGTCACTTCGGTCCCTTTAATGTATCGCTCTACGATTGCTTCTGTATCCTCCTTCAGAGCTCCGTCCACCGCATTCTTCAGCTGGTCGGACCTCACCACCTTTGCAATACCGAAACTGGATCCGCCGTTGTTGGGTTTCACGAAGCACGGCATACCCACCAGCTCTGCCACCGCCTCCAGGTCTGTTTCCATATTCTTCCTTACAAGACTCGCCTCCGGAGTAAGGACCTGGTGCTGTTTCAGGAAACTTTTACAGGTGTATTTATTGAAGGTCAATGCCGAGGAGTGCTGGTTGGACGTGTTGTAGGGAATCCCCATCATGTCGAAATAGCCCTGCAGCTTTCCATCCTCCCCGGGAGTCCCGTGAATGGTATTCCAGCAGAAGTCGATCACGGTCTCCGACTTTCCGGACCTGAAACTGAGTTTGTTCTTATCCAGGGGAATTTTCTTCTCTTTATGAAGAACCGTCCATTGGCCTCCCCTCACTTCCACCAGGTAACAAAGATGGCCTGAATGCTCCAGCCATTTACGAACCTGGGCTGCGCTTTTCATGGAGATTTCGTATTCGGAAGAATCTCCTCCTGCAAAGATGGCGATGTTCATATATCTCGGTATGGAACTGATACCCTGAACATAAAGATACGATCTTTTATGCGAATGAAACAGAGATGGGGCGGTTCGATTTTGATGAATGGAGGCAATCATCCATAAACGGGTCATTTTGGGGGATCATTTCACTTTTCCTCCTGGCGCCCGGCGATATATTGCCTCCATTTTTCAAGCAGCTGAAGATATCCGGGGGAAGGGGGGGCCTCGTATTTCACCTCTTCGGAGGTGGATGGATGGATGAATCCCAGGGTAGCGGCATGGAGTGCCTGGCCCGGCAACAGGTTAAAGCAATTTTGAACGAACTGCCTGTATTTAGTGAATGTGGTTCCCCTGAGTATGCGGTCGCCTCCGTATTCGGGGTCGTTAAAAAGAGGGTGACCCAAATACTGGAAATGGACCCTGATCTGGTGAGTTCTCCCGGTCTCCAGCCGGCACTCTACCAGGTTCACATACCCCAGCCTTTCCACCACCCGGTAGTGGGTGATAGCCTCTTTTCCCTCCGCAGCGTCGGGAAATACCCGCATCACTTTGCGATCTCTGGGATTTCGGCCAATGTGGCCCTCCACGGTCCCAGACTCATTTTCCAGATTCCCCCATACCAGTGCCAGGTATTTTCTTTCCGTAGTCTTATGGTAGAACTGACTGGCCAGCCTGGAAAGGGAGAGTTCATTTTTGGCCACCACCAGCAGTCCGGAGGTATTCTTATCGATCCTGTGAACCAGTCCGGGTCTCTCCTCGCCGCTTTCAAAAAGGAGATTACCCCGCAGGTGATGCAACAGTGCATTGACCATGGTTCCGGTAAAGTTGCCAAAACCGGGATGAACCACCATGCCTGCAGGTTTATGGATCACGATCAGATCTTCGTCTTCATGGATGATCTCCAGGGGGATCGCCTCGGGGATCAGTTCTATTTTCCGGGGAGGATGGGGAAGGAGGATGGTCACCTGATCGCCCGGCCTGATCTTGTAACTGGGTTTGACCGGTGATCCATTCACCCGGATATTTCCGGCATGAGCTGCTGCCTGAATTCTGCTTCTGGAGGTCCCCTCCAGTTTGTTTCCCAGAAACTTGTCTATGCGCAGCAATGCCTGACCAGGATCCGCGGAAAAACGAAAGTGTTCGAAGAGCTCGGACTGCTCATTAAAATCCGTTGTCATTTTCAGCGCTGGATCAGGAATTTCGACCGGTACAGCCTGTTACCCCCCTTCAGCCGGAGGTAATAGATTCCATTGGGAAGGAAGGATACATCCAGTACAGGTTCCCGGCTGGATTCCCGGCCGGCGAGCCTCCCCGAACTGTCAAAAATCTCCATCTCCAGGAGGGAGGAGGAAGTTTCCTGCGGGAGAATCAGCTGCAGTCTATCCTGAGCGGGATTGGGGAAAAGCTTCAGACCGTCATCACAGGTACCGCTATTTCTGTTTCCGGTGGGCTCACGGTGGAGGAACGGCCTGATGAGCATCACCCCTGGAGCATCCGATGGTTGCCAGGTTCCCTGGATGTTGTAGAACATGACATGTGGAGAAGGCCGGTGGTTCAGGTCCAGCCCCACATTCAGCAGGTATTCGTTGTATTGCCTCCAGCCTGCGTAAAACGGTCCGTCCACCTCCACCGGTGTGCTGAATTCATACTTCACAAAACCCGGGTAGGCAGTGGTATAACGGACACGGTATTCTTCTTCGCCATCCCAAAGTAACGTTCCCGGAACCCCTTCATTGTCGTCCCATATCAGAAGGTTGAAGTAGTATCCCAGGTTCAGAGAGTCGTATACCTGATTAAAATAGATATATACCCCACCCAGCAGGTCCGGAAGATAAGAGTTGAACCTCATGGCGGCCAGGCCATTGGCCGTACCTCCTCCACGTAATCCATAACCAGCTTCCGCGGTTCCGTCATCGTACGAATAATAGTCACGGAAATACTGGTCATGTACCACTGTATCGTTCATCCTGGGGTCAAAAGCATCGGTGCGGATAGAGGCCTTCAGGCGGATGAGTGCCGAATCGCCCCGCTGAAAATCGAGCGGATAGATATAGTTGAAAGCTACCGAGGTGTCGAGTGATGCCGGGAGGTCCTGAGCGGTGGGGGACTCGGGTGTGGAACGCTCCCCATATAAGGGTTCTTCAATGAGCAGGGAGCGGGTCACATTCCGGGTGATGGAGTCGTTATTTCGGTACCTGGCGGTAATAATGGGATCGAGTACGGTATTGTATGCTGCCTCAAAATGGGGCCATGGGACGGAGGTCAGCACCTTCAGAAAGGAGCCAAGCGGCTCGTGAAAAGCCACATCCCTGAGAATGGTATCGCCGGCAAACCGCTGACGGTCCAGGCGAATATAATCAATGTGCCAGAAATCCACATTGTTTCTCAGGTCCGGATAATCATTGCTCCTGGAGAGACTGGCCAGGTTCCGGAACCTGAATCTGAACCCGGGCCTCAGGAACCACTCGTTCCGCACGGGGATCATTACCTGGCGGAAGGGTTGCATGTCGCTTCCTTCCGTTTGCCACACGGTGATCCAGATGGACGAATCAGGGGCATAAAAATCGACAATAAGTGAGTCCTGGCCTTCCGGGAGATCGCCCAGGCCACCCGGTTGGTAAAGAAAACTAAAATAGAGACTGTCCGAGAGATCATATTCCAGGTTGATGGGTTGACTGGTTAACCGGTCGGCCTCGAAAGTGGCGGGAGAGAGGGTGGCGTTGGGATACAGGCTCCCGTCGGATGCCAGCGCATCGAGCGTGGCTACGCCGATGGATACCGGGTTGATACAGAAATTATGGTTGACAAAGGCATCACGGTCACTCCACAACCCCTTGTCGGGAACCGGTCCCCCGGAGGAGAAATCGTCGAAAAACGGCAGCTCCAGCTGCTGGATGGAGGATGTCTGCATGGAGTTCCCTTTGTCCTTCATGGTCTGGTTCAGATGGTCTCCCGATAGATGGGGGTTTCTTCCGGGTGGCAGGATCACTTCCTGGCCCCGGAGGGAAACCAGTGCACCAGGTCCTGAGAAGATCAGCACGCACCCAATCAGTATGCACCACATCAGCCGGTATACGGTGGCAGCTCTTCTCATTCGTTAACTTCTCTCTCCAATCCCGAAAGGATGGTGTCGGGTTCCGGGAGAAACGATGAATCGGTGGTGAGCCAGATATCTATTTCCATTCCCATTTTTAACCTCCGCAACTCATCATATTCGGGGTACTGTCTCCAGACGAAAGGCTGAATAGTGTCGGATGGATCCTCCCCGGTGAATGTGACTGATTCTCTTTCCAGCATCTTTTCTTCCAGTTCCTCATCATAGGTGATGGCTCCGATATTCAGGTAGTAGTCGGCGATCCGCTCCCTGGCCAGATCGAGACTCAATCCAATTAGTTGCGGAACCCGTGTGGTCTCATTGCTTAATCCCATACCCAGAACCAGATCGATCCCCGAACCTTTAAGGATCTCGGTTCCCTCCATAATAACGGAGTCGTTATGCTTTTGTTGTAGAACATTGTTGATGGCATAATCGGGACGGTACTCGATCTCTCCCAGGACCAGACCGGCATTCTGAAGGGCCAGTCGCGCCTGGCGGATCGAGAGTCCCACCAGTCTGGGCATGGTCACGGTCTCCGGATTCTCTGCATTCATGGTGAGAAAGATCCTGCGGTTTTTCTTGACCGCTGAATGAGCCGAAGGGTTCTGTTTCAGAACCGTTCCCCGTGGCAATTCGTCTGAAAAAATGGAATCCACCACTTCGTAACGCAACTGCCTGGAGGAGACAACATCGGAAACTTCCTCTTTGGTGAGTCCGGTCAGGTCGGGTACCGTAATAGTCTGACCGTGATGGGTATAAATTCTCAGCCAGAGCAAAGTGCCAAGCAACAGTACGATCCCTATGGCTGCTGCAAGGCCCAGGTGCCGAAAAAATTTTTTGGTTTTCAGGAACTTAAGAAAATCCATGGATAGTGTGATGTTTATACTGGTAGTTCACAAGAGTATTATTGCAAATCGCTGGTGACCAACCCCGTTCTGGTAATAAAAGAGGACTCCTGATACACCTCATAGTCGGTATTGATGGACCAGAGGTCGTGTCCCGCATCTTCCAGGATGTTTTCAGAGGCTCTTATTCCCATCAGGATACTGTGATCCTGGTTGTTATACTTGTACGCCCCATACCGTCCAATGACATGGAGCCCTTCTACCGAGGAGAGGTACTGTTCCACCGGCCTGATCACCTCCCGGTATCCGCTGAAGTATACCGGATAGCATCTGGGAAGCCTCACCACATGGCCATCCTTCACCTCTCCCGGTCCCACGAGTCCTGTTCGAACGATCTCCTCACCAGCGATCTTTATCAGCTCCTCATGATCCCGCTTCCAGAGATCATCCTCGAAGTAGCACCAGTATTCCAGGCAAAGGACGGATGCCCCGGATGCCCCGTATACCGAGGGCAGCCAGTTCCTGAAATTGGTGACTCTGCCCACCATTACTGAAGGTTCGTGGATGTAGAGCCACTGATCGGAGAACAGGTCGGTACGGTTAACCTTCAGGTAGACCAGGATGGTGTTCCTGAAGGTGAGTTTCTTCGAGTTCTTCACCACGCTTTCAGGTACCTCCGGCAATCTTTCCACCAGCAGGGAGATCGGCATGGTCGATATCACATGGTCATACGTGCTTACCCGGCCATCCTCCAGTTCAATGGAAGTAACTTTTCCTTCGGAGGTCAGAACCCGCTCAACACCTTTCTCAAGCCAAATCTTCCCTCCCCTCGCCTCGATCTTCTCCTGCATGGTCTCATACACCCTCCCGGTTCCCCCGATGGGGTAGGCGAACTGTTCTACCAGTGTGGCATGGGTGTTCCCCTTTCCCTGCCTGAGGGCGTTCTTGATGGCTTCCATCAGGGAGAGTTTTTTGATCCTCTGGGCGGCGAAATCAGAATCGAGCTCCGTACAGGGGATGCCCCAGAGTTTCTCCGAGTAGGTTTTAAAAAATATAGTATAGAGCCGCTTTCCGAACCGGCTGGTGACCCATCCCTCAAATGTGGAGGTATCCCTGGCAGGGAAGAACCGCTCCATCATATAACTGAACAGGCATCGGGCAGCCTCGAAGATCCCCAGTCCCGCCAGGGCATTAAAGGCTCGGATGGGATAGTCGAAAAATTTCCTGTTGTAATAGATCCTCGTCTGCCGGTCCACGATGTCATACCGGTCCTCCACAACCTCCAGCCAGAGAGAGTTGATCCGGGTATCCTGACTGAAGAAACGGTGTGGTCCCAGATCGACCCGCTGCCCCCAGAGATCCAGAGATTTGGAAAGACCGCCCACCCGGTCACCCTTTTCAAAGACATCCAGGCTATCCACCCCTTTGCCCAGGTGCTTGGATATCTGATATGCGGCAGTCATTCCCGCCGGACCACCTCCGATCACTGCAACTTTCATGGACGAATACTGTTTAACCGGGCCCTCACTGTTCTGGCCATCTCCATATCCCCGGTGAATTCGTAGAGTTCGGCCAGTTTTTCGTATGCGGGGATAAATCTACCATTATAACGGATAGCCTGGCGATAATTGTGAATGGCATTGTCCGTATCATTTTTCAACGTGTAACACAGGCCCAGATTATAGTATCCGGAGTAAAACTTCATATTGGAACTAATGGCTTTATTAATGAGGCGAATAGCTTCATCGATTAGTTGCGGGTCGCCGCTTACCTCCGATTCGATCAGGTATGTATATCCCTTCAGGTTCAGAGCTTTGTCATATTCCGGATAGAACTCCAGCAACCGGTCCAAGGTGCTTCTGGCCTCCCCGAATCTAAGGAAAGCAGTGTAGGCATTGCCCAGTTCCATCAGCGCTGCCACATTTTCCGGATCGTACTCCACTGCCTGCTCCAGGTGGTTGACCGCCCTCTGGAGTTTACCGGGATCTTCTTCCCTGATTCCTTCCTGCAGCAGTGAGGCCCCCAGATAATCATCCCGGTTCTCCCGTTTCACAATGGCAGCCACCACCACGTCATCCACCTTGAGCTCTCGAATGGTATTCTTCGGAGGCCAGTAACCGTTATTGAGCTGATAGGGATGAATATAATTACAGTAAAGGATGGCATAATCCCAGTCGTTCTTGCCCCTGTCGTAATACCGGCTGTAAAATGTGGATACACGGTCCTGTTGATTCCTGAAATAGTAGCTGATATCTGAATTGCTAACCACGGTCACGGGATCCCCCGGGATTGTGTCAGCAGCGGGCAGGATCTCTCCGATGAACTGCCCGGAGGCCGGACCCAGGCTGTTGGCGTAGTAGTCGGTTTCAAATCTTCCGTAAGCGTTTTTCACACCTCCCAGCAATTCGTTGAAATATACGTAGGTGTGAGGATGATTCACGGCAATGTGACGAAGGGGGTGCATCATACCCGCCACCAGCAGGATCACTAGCCCCCTCCGGAGCCAGGTGTGGCCGACCCTCCTGATGAGGCAGGTGATTCCTGCAGCCGCAAGTGCCAGCAGGGAGGGGTAGATAAACATCATGTGTCTCCAGCCTCCATAGACATTCGATTCCCTGATGATGATAAAGATGACCGGGAATAGTACGGTGAACCAGAGCATGAAATACCAGTAGGCGGTTTCCCTTTTTCGCTCCAGATACCAGGCAGCCAGGGACAGGATACAGCCCGCAAGTACCAGTGCGGGGACAGTGTACAGAATATGTTGGGGGATATAATGCCAGGGGAGCTTATCGGACCAGTTGATCAATCCGTCGTAGAGCACACGGATCGAAACCTGAATGTCGGTCATGACCTTGAATGCCTGGATCGGATGGTTGATTATGTCTTCCAGAGCATAAGGCCAGGTCAGCAGGCTCAGAAGATACCCTGAGGCAGAGATCAATACCAGGGTGAGTAATCCTTTCCCGGCAAATCTCCACCAGTGGGCCGAAAAAAAACGCCACGGCCACGGGTGGATCAGCAGGTAGAGGCCTGAAAACATGAACAGATAGGGAATCAGCAAGAGTCCCCCGATCCGGATTCCGTTGGTCCACGCGATTCCCAATGCGATCATCAGGGCCGATCTGGTACTGATCCTGGGTAGTTTCCTCAGGAAAAGAATGAGATGATAGATCGTGAAGATGTTCCCGAGAGCGAAGGGAATATCCATCGGATTGTTAAAAGAGTGTCCCAGAAACCGGGGAGAGAGAAACATCAGCATAATTGCCAGCCAGGCCCCCGAGTAGCCGGCAAACAGCTTTACAAGGAGACCTGTACAGAGAATGGCACCGGCACCGGTCAGGGCCACCAGGACGTGCCTGGTCTCATAAGGATGCTCTTCCAGATGGAACCAGCGGATGACCAGATAGGTGAAGAAGTCGAAGGATTGCCCGTAATAGTTGAGTTTTAAACGGGGGTCATCCAGCGCCGATGGGTCGTCTTCGGAGTAGTACCTGTACACCTTTTTGGCGTGTTCATAATGCTTTTCATCATCCCCGGAGAGGCCCGCATCGAGGCTCAGAATCGGCAATAGTATAAAAACAGCCAGGGTGGATAATAAGAAAGCCAGCCTGAAAAGGGGGCTTTCCCGGATGAAGAACAGGTCCCTTATTCCGGGAATTTTTACCTCTTTCAGGGGAAGAAGGGTGTTCCAGGTCATGGCAATTCTGGCCCTGCTGACGATTCGCGAGACAGGGGACGGTGGGGGGCGGTCTGATGGAGGCGGATTCTGGTGAACCTGTATCGTTTCTTTCCGAAATCCCTGTTTCTCCAGGATCCTGGCTACACCATCCGGGTCCATCGTTCCGGTTACCCCGGAAATACCCGTAAGATAGGGGAGACACCCGTCCGGAATCAGTATCCCTGCATGCTCCCTTTCACTTCTGCCCTGGAAAAAGAGATCGTAGAACAGAAGCTTCCGGGAATCGGAGGACAGGTCCAGCTGGTAAAATTCATTGGGATTAAAAAGCTGCCCGAGGAAACGCTGGTCCATCAGCATCAGGTAGCCGTTCTTTTCCGGCAGTTCGACGGGCTCCTCCTCTTTCCGGTGGATGACCCCGCCACGGGAGAGATTCTCCGGTTTGATCCTGGAGGTGAGTTCGGTACAGTAATCGGCCCCCACCCGGCGGGAACCGCTGGACTCGAAAAGAAACCGAAGCTCGTACCTTGACTTCAGAGGGTGTTGATTTTTCGGGGCTTTCTTCCTTCTTTTGTCAGGTTTGTTTCTGGACATGGAACCGGTTTCAAATCGGTTCGAAAATACAAATAAAAGCGTGTATTGAGTATGTCAGGGGAGAAACGAATACCTCTTTCTCCGGGGCAGGTTCTATCCTGTCAGGCTTTATGCCTGGATTCGTCGGATACGGATAGTTTCTTCCGGCCTTTTTTCCTTCGGCCGGCAAGTACATTACGACCACTTGCCGAAGACATGCGCTCCCTGAACCCGTGCTTATTCTTTCTTTTCCTGTTGGATGGCTGGAATGTACGTTTCATGACTGCCGTTATAAATTCAAGAGTGCAAAAGTAGTTATTTTTTCAGATAAACAACGGTTTTGGTTAAAAAAAACGGCTCGGAAAACCAGTCATAAATTGGGTAACACTCCGCCCTCCGGCCAAATGGCTTCAATTCCTCTTCCAGGTTGCCTCCTTTCAGGCTGATCAGTCCTCCGTCAGGTCTTTTCCCAAAGGGGGAGGATTCCAGCAGGCTTCGCGTCCATTCGTGCAGTCTGGGCAGAGGCGCCACCGCCCTGGATACCACATAATCTGCCTGCATGTCCAGATCCTCGACCCGCTTCCACAGAGGAGTCACATGGACAAGTCCGAGCGCATCTGCCACCTTTTCCACCATCCGGATCTTTTTCCCGATGGAGTCGACCAGTATGAAATGTGCCGCAGGAAAGAGGATGGCCAGGGGGATTCCGGGGAAGCCTCCTCCGGTACCTGCATCGACTATGGTGCTGCCTGCAGGAAACGTGAATTTTTTTGCAATGGCCAGTGAATGGAGCAGGTGCCTTTCCTCCAGGTGCTCTATATCCTTCCTGGAGATGATGTTGACTTTTTCATTGACCCCGGGAACCATCCTGAGCAGCTCTTTGAAACGCAGGGTCTGTTCCCGTTCGAGCGATGGGAAGTATTTCCGGATCAGCTGCATCCTAGGGCTTTTCCCTGGAGCGGTTTAAAATATTGAAAAGCAATTCCCGTGCCCGGAAAAGCTGGGCCTTGACCGTTCCTATTGGAATGTCCAGCTCTTCGGCAATCTCCTCGTAGGAGTACTCCTTGAAATATCGAAGCTCCACCAGTTTCCGGTACCTGGGTTTCAACTTCGAAACCACATTTCGCATGTGTTTCACCTTCTGCTGGTTGATCATCGTGGACTCAGGATCGGGGGAGTCGGACTGGATCAGAGAAGAGGGTGAAAGGGAGTCCTCTCCGTCCACTGTCTGATCGATCGATACATGGCTGGCCCTTTTCTTACGGATGAAATCGATGCAATTGTTGGTGGCGATCTTGAACAGCCAGGTGGAGAAGGCAAAATTGGGGGTATACTGGTCGATATTCTTGAAAGCTTTTCCGAATGCTTCTATGGTCAGATCTTCGGCATCCACCGGGCTGTTCACCATCTTCAGAAGCATGAAATATATGGCGTCCCGGTACCGGCCGAGCAATTCGCCATAGGCCAGCTGGTCTCCCTTCCGGGCTTTTTCTACCAATTCAATGTCATGTTGGGCCTTCAGGGAAAGGTTGGAATTCAATTCCATGCTCGATACTTTGAATCTAAGAGGCTGCTCAACCAGATGATTCCAAGCAACAGCGGCAAGATCAGGTCGAACAGCAGCGAAGGTACTAATAAATACTTTTCGTACAAACGGCGCATTCCCAATTTCAGGACCACCATTCGTATAGCTGTGTAAAGCAGGAAGAGAGCGGCGGCAGCCCATTTCCAGGGGGTGACGGAGAGGCACAGAATGAAGCCTGCATAGATGAGCAATCTGCTCACCCAGTCACCTGCCAGAAGCATCCGGGTATGCCTGTTATAATGGACTCCTGCGGTCAGATGGCGTCTTTTCTGTCTGAACCAGCTGCCTGCCGAGGTTTTCGGAAGCGAACGGGTGAAGCTGTCTCTGCGCAGTTCCACTGCAGTGTTTTCGCCAGAAGCATGTGCATTCACAAAGAGATCGTCATCACCCGAGGGGAGGTGATAGTGGTTTTTGAATCCCTGGTTTCTGAAGTAGAGGGATTTATCGTATCCCAGATTCCTGCCTACTCCCATGTATGGCCGTCCCTTCAGCGCGCAGGACAGATACATCATGGCTGTAACCACCGTCTCGTATCTGATCAGCAGGTTAAGCACTCCCTTTTGGTGTTCATAGGCTCCGTAGCCCAGTACGATTGTTTTATCCCCGTCCAGACGGGAGGCCATTCTCCGGATCCACTGCCCGCTATCCGGATAGCAATCAGCATCTGTGAGCAATACATGATCGTACCTTGCAGCTTTCAAGCCAATGGTCAGCGCCAGCTTTTTTCCGTGTCGGAATTGATCATTGACGGGGATTGAAGTGTGCCTGAGCCGGGTGTGGCTGAGACTCAGGAAAGCCAGGAATTCCCCGGTGCCGTCTGAGGACGCATCGTCGACCACCACCACCTCAAATTCCGGATAATCCTGTTTCAGGATCAGGGGCAGAAATCGTTCCAGGTTCTCCTTTTCATTCCTGGCACATATCACCACGCTGATTCCTGCCTCTGACAGTGGAGGCTCTTCCGGCCGGTACAGTCCCAGTCGGAGCTGTATCCCAAGCAGGTAATAAACCTGGGTTGCAACAGCCACGAAAAAGAGGGCCCAAACAGTGAGCAGCAATGGATCGGCTGCGGATAGGATATCCCCTGGATTCATTGACTGTAAAGTTAACCCTGGAAGCATTATGGAGAAACGGAGGTTTTCAACAATTGCGTATCTTTGCCAGGTCGTATGGATCCCCTGGAGTTTACCATTAGCAGTCGGGACGGGCGAAGCAGCGCCCGTGCGGGAATCCTGCGAACCGCTCATTCGGAGATCCGGACCCCTGTCTTCATGCCTGTGGGAACCTCAGGAAGCGTTAAGGGGATCCATCAGCAGGAGCTCGAAGAGGATCTGGATGCCTCTATTATCCTGGGCAATACCTATCACCTCTACCTGCGGCCAGGGATGGAAACGATCGCAGAGGCCGGCGGGTTGCACCGGTTCATGAACTGGCGCCGGGCCATACTCACCGATAGCGGGGGTTATCAGGTGTTCTCTCTGGCAGCAAACAGGAAGCTCACTCCGGAGGGTGCGCGTTTTCAGTCACATATTGACGGATCCAGGCACTTTTTCACCCCTGAAAATATCGTGGATATCCAGCGGGCCATCGGTGCCGATATCATGATGGCATTTGATGAGTGCACGCCCTGGCCCTGCGACAAAGCGTACGCAAGAAAGTCTCTGGAACTGACGCATCATTGGCTGGACCGGGGGTGGCGGAGGTTTGGCGAGGGTGAACCTCTTTACGGTTATCCGCAGGCCTTTTTCCCCATTGTACAGGGGAGCGTCTACAGCGAATTGAGAAGAGAATCGGCTCATTACATTGCAGGTAAACAGGCAGCGGGAAATGCCATCGGCGGACTTTCCGTGGGTGAGCCCGCAGAGGAGATGTACGCCATGGTGGCCGAGGTGAATGCCATTCTGCCTGATGACAGGCCCAGGTACCTCATGGGTGTCGGAACACCGGCCAACATCCTGGAAGCCATCTCGTTGGGGGTGGACATGTTCGATTGTGTCATGCCTACACGGAACGGACGGAACGGGATGCTTTTCACCAGGGAGGGGGTGATCAATATTAGGAACAGGAAATGGATGAATGATTTCAGTCCGGTGGATCCGGCAGGAACCAGCCAGGTGGACCGGCAATATTCCAGGGCTTACCTGCGTCATTTAATCATATCAGGGGAGATGCTGGGGGCTCAGATTGCCAGTCTGCACAACCTGGCGTTTTATCTGTGGCTGACGCGGAAAGCCCGCGAAGAAATTGACAACGGCACATTTACTGCATGGAAGGAAAGGATAATACCCGCCTTAAGTACAAGATTGTAAGGTTCCTCGGACTGAAGATCTTTGACATTTATGTGATCAGGAAGTTCCTGAGCTCCTTTTTCCTTTCCATTGCACTGATCCTGTCTATTGCGGTGATCTTCGACCTCTCGGAGAAGATCGACGATTTTATTGAGAACGGTGCCCATCTTGGGGCGATCCTTTTTGAGTACTACCTGAACTTTATCCCCTATTTTGCGGTCCTCTTCAGCTCCCTCTTCGCTTTTATTGCAGTGATCTACTTTACATCGAGAATGGCTTATAATACCGAGATCATTGCCATTCTTGACAGCGGGATGAGTTTTCGCAGGCTTCTGTTGCCCTATATGATCTCTGCCACCCTGATAGCCTCCGCAGCATTCTTTCTCAGCGACCGGGTCATACCCGATGCCAACAAGGTGAAACTGGAATTCGAGGAGCAATATGTGCAGAAGAGGCCCAGGCGATTCAAGACTACCAATTTCCACAGGCAGATTGAACCGGGTATTTTTATCTACCTGCAAAACTACAGTAACGTGTCCAGGGTGGGTTATCAGTTCACCATTGAGAAATTCGAGGACGGAAAACTGGTCTCCAAGATGTTTGCGGATCAGATCCGTTGGGATACGGCCACCAATAAATGGCAGGCGCGAAGGTACTACATCCGCACCATTGACGGGTTGACAGAAACCGTTGAGGAAGGAAGGCTGATCGATACGGCGCTGGCCATGCATCCCGATGATTTTCAAATGAGGCTGAATATTGTGGAGACCATGAGCCTGAAGGAGCTGGATGATTTCATCGATCAGCAGCTAATGCAGGGCGAGACCAACGTAACGGCCTATAAGATCGAGCGGCACAACCGGATTGCCTTTCCCTTCTCCACCTTTATCCTCACTCTGATTGGGGTGGCCGTCTCCTCCAGGAAACTCCGGGGTGGTATCGGATTGCAGATCGCCATCGGAGTGGTGATCAGTTTTACCTATATCCTTTTCCTGCAGTTTTCCAAGCAGTTTGCCATCGGCGGGTTGCTCCCCGTGATGGCCGCCGTATGGCTGCCCAATGTGCTATTCATGGTGGTCGCTATCTTCCTGATGCGCCTGGCGCCCAGATAGGAAAATATTTCGTAAGATTGTATCCGGAAATAAACCTCAGATATTAATGGCATCATCAAAAAAGGTCCAGGAACTGCAGAAACGCCGAGAGGAGATTCTGCAGGGCGGGGGAGAGAAAGCGATCCAGAAACAGGTAGCCATGGGAAAAATGACTGCCCGGGAGCGGATCGTCAAATTACTGGATGAAGGTTCGTTTAACGAGTACGATCTCTTCGTGGAACACGATGCAAAGGATTTCGGTATGGACCGCAAGAAATTGCATGGTGATGGGGTGATTACGGGAACAGGAACGATCGGGGGAAGACCGGTGTGTATCTTTGCACAGGATTTTACCGTGGCAGGTGGTTCCCTTGGGTTCATGCATGCCCGCAAGATCACCAAGATCATGGATCATTCATTGAAAATGCGTATGCCACTGATCGGGATCAACGATTCGGGTGGGGCCAGGATTCAGGAGGGGGTCAACTCCCTTGCCGGTTATGGGGAAATTTTCTTCAGAAACACCCTTGCATCGGGTGTGATTCCGCAGATTTCAGTGATCCTTGGACCGTGTGCAGGCGGTGCGGTCTATTCCCCGGCTCTGACCGATTTTGTGTTCGTGGTCGACAGTATCTCCAAAATGTTCATCACCGGACCCGAGGTGATCAAGACGGTCCTGGGCGAGGACATCTCCATGGAGGAGCTGGGAGGTGCCAGGGTGCATAGTGAGATCACCGGTAATGCTCACTTCTTTTCCGAGACCGAGGATGAGTGTTTCGAACAGATTAAATCGCTGCTCAGCTATCTGCCCAGGTCCAATACCGATATTCCTGCCCGCAGGGAGTTGCGTGAGCCGCTGGAAGAGTATGACATCACCAAGATCGTACCGGACGATCCCAGACAACCATATGATGTGCGGAGCGTCATCAGGGCTGTCACCGATGGGTCCGATTTCATTGAGATCCAGGAAAGCTGGGCGGCCAATATGGTGATCGGATTCGGGACCATCAACGGACGGACGGTAGGGTTTGTAGCCAATCAACCCCTGGTGCTTGCCGGGGTCCTCGACGTGGATTCTTCCGATAAGTCGGCCAGGTTCATCCGCTTTTGCGATGCATTCAACATCCCCATTGTTACATTCGTAGATCTTCCCGGTTATCTTCCGGGAGTGGATCAGGAGCATGCAGGCGTGATCCGTCATGGTGCCAAGGTGCTCTATGCATACAGCGAGGCTACGGTTCCAAAGACCACCGTTATCCTTCGAAAGGCCTATGGAGGAGGGTATATCGCCATGAGCTCAAGGCACCTTCGGGCCGATTTTGTCTTTGCATGGCCCGATGCTGAAGTGGCTGTCATGGGACCGGAAGGTGCGGCCAATATTATTTTCCGGAAGGAAATTGCTTCCGCGGAGGATCCGGAAACCATGCGCAAACAGAAGGTACAGGAGTATAAGGAGAAATTTGCCAATCCTTACGTGGCTGCGGCAAAGGGTTACATCGATGCGGTCATCGAACCTCAGGAAACACGGAAATCTTTACAGCATGCCCTGGAAGTTTCCGGTGAAAAGAGTGTGGGCATGCCTGCAAAGAAACACGGGGTTCCGCCCTTCTAAAAAGTGATCATGGAAAAACTGCAGATAGGAAGCGCCGTTTACCTGACCCGGCTGACTTCCAAATTCCTGAACCGGAAGCAATGGTCCAGGCCCAACGAAAAACAGGTGGTGGCATTAATTCCGGGTACCATCCAGAAGGTTATGGTCAAGGAAGGGGATGTGGTTCCTCAGGGAGAGCCCCTGTTGATCCTGGAAGCCATGAAGATGAGAAATGAAGTGGTTTCCCCCCTGGAGGGTGAGATAAAAAAGGTGACGGTGGTAGCCGGGGAAAGGGTTCCCAAATCACACTTACTGGTCGAGTTTATTTAGGCTTTTGTGAAAACAGGGCCCTGCCATATCCGGTATTTTCGCAGAGTTTCCGGAATGTGAGCAGGGGTGCCGAACAGTCCGTAAATCGCCGAACCGCTGCCGGTCAGAGAGGAGAAGAGGGCACCTGATGCCATCAGTTCCTCCTTTAACGATTTCAACAGGGGATGGATTTGGAAGAGCGGTATCTCGAAATCATTTTGTAAAAGATCTGTCCATTCTGACACCGGGCGTCTGATCTGATCGGCCAGGTCATTGCTTCTCTCTTTTGGGACGATGCCAGAGTAGGCATCTGCCGTGGAAATATGGATGCCGGGGAAGAGAAGTACCAGGTGGAGCGATTCCTTTGCCGGGGGTATATCTGAAAGAATCTCCCCTCTTCCTCTGGCCATCATGATCCTCCCCTTCAGGAAGAATGGACAGTCACTGCCCAGCCTTTCTGCCATGGTATGCAATTCAGCATTCTCCAGGGGGCATCCGGAAAGCTGGTTCAAAGCCATCAGCGTAGTCGCAGCATTGGATGAGCCTCCCCCCAGTCCGGCCCCGGGTGGAATCTGTTTATGCAGGTGCAGCTCCAGGGGCGGAAGGGGTACCCTGTCTGCATACATTTTCCACGCCCTGAAGCAGAGATTTTCTTTCCGTCGACCCCCTACTGGTATTCCGCTCAGTGTCATCTGAAGAGGGGAGGGAGGAACTGAAAGCTTCGTGGCGGCCCTGATCTCCAGGATATCACAGAGGTCTACCGGAACCATGATGCTCTGGAGATTATGGTATCCGTCCTTCCTTTTGGAGGTGATCCAGAGTCCCAAATTGATCTTTGCCGGGGAGAAGAGGATCATGGGGATAAAGGTATTCGTTTTTTCAACATTTGTGAATAATAACTTAAAGGGTGGATGTGCAAAATTTAGAACCCCTCCACCGGTGCCCGGAACGAGTGGATGGTTACCTTTGAACGCAAATCTCTGACTATGGCCAGACAGCAGCAAAACAATCCCAGAAAACAATCATCCGAAGCGCTGGATTACGGTAAAATTCCCCCTCAGGCTCTGGACCTGGAGGAGGCCGTTCTGGGTGCGATCATGCTGGAGAAGCATGCCATCCTTTCAGTTCTGGATATTCTGGAACCGGGGAGTTTTTATAAGGAAGCCCATCAACAGATTTTCGAAGTGGCCCATTCACTATCCCAGCAGGAGAAGCCCATCGACCTGCTAACGGTGATCGAGGAGTTGAGGAGGCTTGAGAAGCTGGAAGCCGTGGGCGGGGCGGCCTATATTACCCAGCTCACTTCCAGGGTGGGTTCAGCGGCCCATCTGGAGTACCATGCCCGTATTGTGGCACAGAAGTATATACAGAGGGAACTGATCCGGGTTTCTTCCGAAATTCAACAGCGCGCTTTCGATGAGGGTATTGACGTGGACGATCTTCTGGACTTTTCGGAACGGGAGCTGCTGAATATTGCCGAAGGACATATCAAGAAAGAGACTGTAAAACTGGATCACCTGTTAAAGGCTGCCATTGAGCAGATTGAGGAGGCCGGTAAGAGGGAGGACAGCCTTAGCGGGGTACCATCCGGTTTTACACGGCTCGACCGCCTTTCATCAGGCTGGCAAAAATCCGACCTGGTCATCGTCGCGGCACGACCTTCGATGGGCAAGACAGCTTTTGTATTATCCATGGCCAGGAACATGGCCGTGGACCACAGCCGGCCCGTAGCGGTTTTTTCCCTGGAGATGTCATCCATCCAGCTGGTGAACCGGCTGATTATCGGGGAGACCCACCTGGCTTCCGATAAGATTCGTACCGGGCGGCTGGAGAACTACGAGTGGGAGCAGTTAGAGTATAAGATCAAGGACCTGGAACAGGCCCCCATCTATGTGGATGATACACCCGCTATCTCCATTTTCGAATTCAGGGCCAAATGCCGCCGTCTGAAACAAAAATATGATGTACAGGCCGTGGTGATCGACTACCTGCAACTGATGACCGGAAGCAAAGAATCGGGGAGCAGGGAACAGGAGGTCAGCAACATTTCACGCTCGTTGAAAAGTGTGGCCAAAGAACTGGACATTCCGATCATCGCGTTATCACAATTGAACAGGAGTGTGGAGATGAGGTCGGGAAACAAACGTCCGCAATTGTCGGACCTTCGGGAGTCCGGAGCCATCGAACAGGATGCCGACCTGGTCATTTTCATTCACCGGCCCGAATATTACGGGATCGATGTGGATGAGGAAGGAAATTCACTGAAGGGTATTGCTGAAATAATCGTGGCCAAGCACCGCAATGGTCCCACCGGTGATATTCAGCTTAAGTTTGTACGTGAATACGCCAAGTTTGTCGATCTGGACGATACGCTGGCGCTGGTGGAAGATGACGAAAATGGCTTCACCATTCCATCAAAAATGAATGACTTCCACAATGACGTGGGTGTAAACGAGGGGTTTGACGACCCCACGCCTTTTTAGCTTTCAACTTCCTCTTCAAACCAGCTGGATTCCATCCAGGGCTCCATTTCCAATTGCTCGTCAGAGACGAAATACTCTTCCCCAAACGGATTCGACATCCAGGATTCCAATTCTATATCGCTATCCTGAAAGGTCGTTGCGAAAGAAATTGTCATCCACTCCTCCAAACAAATATCTCCTTCCAGACTCCCGGCCTTCACCTGGGAGGTTAATGAAAAAGCGATCAATACAATCCAGAGGGCTTTCATTACTCCCCGGGCGGACTGAATCATTTGGTTTGTTCCCATATCGTTGTGTTTAATGTTTATGAACGAATATTAAACAAGGATGCTTCACGAAAGTTCTAAGAAAAGGTGTTAAAATGTCTTAAAGAATGATCATAAAAAGAGACTTTACTGGTTATTACAGTTTCCTGAGGGTGTATTTAGGGTTAGCTGATATGTATTTGTGATTTTAAACCTGAGTGAATATGAATAAGTTGTCGATTATACTGACGGTAGCCATCGCCTTTGGGTTGACAGGATGATACTATTTTGGACCCTGCACAGACGGGTCGGGACCCGGAAGACTCGAGGCGGATGCAGCATCTGGATCTGAAGTGGAGTACTCCAACCCGGGATCGGGTCGCATCAACCTGGAGGGAAATGCCCAGCTGGCGGAATACCAGTTAAATTCCTCAGGCCGGATCGATGCCGTCGGCCTGATGATTGCTGAAGTTTCTGCAACGGCCGCCGGTTCCGGAAGGCTTCGTCCTTATTGACGTCCGGCCGGGCGGGCTCCCTGCAATACAATAACGATCTCACCTTTGGGTGTGGTTTCTGTGAAATGCTCGATTAACTCTTCCAGGCTCCCCCTGACGGTTTCTTCGTGTACCTTGGTAAGTTCGCGGGAGACAGAAGCATGTCTGCCGGGACCCATGTGGTCAGAAAACTGTCTCAGGGTTTTTTCCAGTCTGAAAGGGGATTCATAAAAAATCATGGTTCGGTGCTCCGCAGCCAGCTCTCCCAGTCTTTTCATTCTTCCTTTCTTTGGTGGAAGGAACCCCTCGAAAATGAACCGGTCACACGGGATTCCAGAGTTGACCAGTGCGGGAAGGAACGCTGTTGCCCCGGGCAGGGTCTCCACTTCCAGTCCTTTCTCCAGGCATGCGCGGACAAGCAGGAAACCCGGGTCGGAAATTCCTGGAGTACCGGCATCGGTGATCAGAGCCACATTTGAACCGGATTCGAGCTGTTCGGTTACCGATTGCAGGGTTTTGTGCTCGTTAAACTTATGGTGAGACCGGAGAGGTTTGCGAATATCGTAGTGCTTCAGGAGATGCGCCGATTTCCGGGTATCTTCTGCCAGGATCAGATCCACCTTTTTCAATATTTCAATGGCCCTGTGAGTGATATCCCCCAGGTTCCCCAGCGGCGTAGGGACCAGGTAAAGTTTTGACATCTATTGGAGGCTATACCTGCGTTTGACCAGACCCTTCAGGATATCAATTCCATCATGTTCAGGGTGGTCGTGAAAAGCCTGATCGAGCAGCCTGGATGCCTGCTCGTGGTTCTCTGCCTCATCCAGCTGACGTACCAGATGACTGAATCGGTCAGCATCACCGTCAAAAAGCTCGCGGATGATCAGGAACCGGTCGTTGATCCCGATATTCCGGCTGATGCTCTCGATCGGCTGACCCAGGTATTTCGAGTCCGGTTTCTTTTCACGGTCTCCCGCCATATGGTCATTGATGCTGGAACCTGCAGAGAATCTTTCTGCAAGGATGGATGGTTCTGCAGCGCTGGATGACTTTGCAGCACTGAATGACTCTGATGGCTCATCCTTTGCCTCATGTACTCCCGTGACCAGCTTCCCGGTCCCGCCAGCCGGCTTCCCGGTCTCGCCCATGTGAGTCAGGCTGCTTTCCCGTTCCGGGCTTTTGGCAGCTTCCTCCTCCGGGCTTTCGGCAGCTTCCTCCTCCCCCGGAGTGGCGGCCTTTGCCGCATCCCCTGATTCTGCTCTTCTCAGCTGCTGGATCTGATCCGACCTGATCAGTGCCAGGATCTCATAGACGTTACGCAATTTGGACAGGGCAAGGTCCAGTTCGATGGTATTGCCCTCCTTAGAATTTTGGAGGTTAACCACCAGTTTTTCTATATCTTGTATATCTTTAATCAGGATTTCGAAGGTGTTTTTGAATTTCATAGTATCTCTCCGGTTACGCAAGCGGGGCTCTCACAAAATTAACGATAATCTTCTTATAATCTTGTACGATGTTTCTTGAAAACACAGTTGACAGGAAGAGCGGTCAGGGTTGGATCGAAGTGATCACCGGATCGATGTTTTCAGGAAAGACAGAAGAGCTTATCAGGCGGCTCAGGCGTGCCCGGTTCGCCAGACAGAAGGTGGAGATATTTAAGCCGGGTATGGAAAAGAGGTATTCGGATATGAAGGTGGTATCCCATGATGAGCATAGTATTCATAGTACTGCAGTGGATTCCGCATCCAACATCCTGCTGATGACCAGTCAGGTAGAGGTGGTGGGCATCGATGAAGCCCAGTTTTTTGACATGGGGCTGGTAGACGTGTGTAACCGGATGGCAATTAATGGGATAAGGGTGGTTGTGGCAGGACTTGATATGGACTTTAAAGGGGATCCGTTTGGCCCCATTCCGCATCTCATGGCAGTATCGGAATATGTAACCAAGGTCCATGCTATCTGCATGAGGTGTGGAAGCCTGGCCAATTATACCCACCGCCTGTCGGATGATGAACAACTGATTATGCTCGGGGAGACCGACCTCTATGAGCCCCTGTGCAGGGGATGTTTCTCCAGGGAAAAACGAATGAAATAGTCGATGGGATCGGTATGGACACTAAAAAAGGTGAATGATTGTTGCCATGGCAAGTTGCATGGGGAGCGAACCGGGGTTATTGAAAAGCTGGCCACTGACAGCAGGACCGTTCTGCCTACCTCAAAGACCCTCTTCATTGCCTTGATCGGGGAAAGGCACGACGGCCATCATTACCTCTCTGAACTCTTCAGGGCTGGAATACGAACCTTTCTTGTTTCCCGTCTCCCCGATCTGTCAGCCTATCCCGGTGCCGGATTCTGCGTGGTAGAGGATACCCTTCAGGGATTGCAGAAAATTGCTTCTGCGTGGAGGGAGGAGTTTCAGGGAACCGTAGCTGCTATCACGGGGAGTAACGGAAAGACCATCGTAAAGGAGTGGATCTTTCAGCTTCTGCAGGATCATATTCGTGTGCATCGCAGCCCCAAAAGCTACAACAGTCAGGTGGGTGTTCCTCTTTCGGTGTGGATGGCAGGAAAGGAAAATGATCTGGCAGTGATTGAGGCGGGGATCTCCCGTCCCGGAGAAATGGAGAAGCTGGAAAAGATCATTCGTCCCCGGATCGGGCTTTTCACGAATATTGGGACCGCCCATCAGGAGCATTTCGCCCATATGCAGGATAAGCTGGAGGAGAAGTTCCGCCTGTTCCGCAGTTGTGAGAAACTGATCTGCCGATCCGACCAGTATCTCGGTTCCCAACGGGTATCCGGATTCTTAAAGGATTTCACAGGCGATCTGGTGGAGTGGAGTCTGAAGGGAGATGCCGCGTACAGGTATCAGATCACAGGCAGGGCTCCGACCCATACATCCATCGAGGCAACCACCCCGGCAGGCAATCTCGGATTTTCCCTGCCTTTTGGAGATGAGGCTTCCATCGAGAACGCACTGCATGCATTCACCTTCTCACTGGAAATGGGGTTGCCTCTTCGGGATGCGGCCGGGAAGATCTCCACCCTTGAACCGGTGAATATGAGACTGCAGATGCTTCGGGGGATCTATCGGAGCAACCTGATCAATGATACCTACAACTCCGATACAGGCGGGCTCCTGGCGGCCCTGGATCTGGTGGATCAGCAGGAGAGCGGTCGGGGTACCGTGGTGATTCTGTCAGACCTCCTGCAAAGCGGCATGCCGGAAGGCGACCTTTATTCGGAGATCGCCACCATCCTCAACCGAAGGGGCATCGCCCAGTTCATCGGGATCGGGCCCTGCCTGCTCAGGAACCGCGAATTCTTCGATCATTCGGCCCTGTTCTTCCGCAGCACCGGTGAGTTCCTGGAGCGGATCGACAGAACGCTCTTCAGGGACCGGACTGTGCTGATCAAGGGATCACGGAATTTCGGATTTGAACGGATTACAGCAGATCTTCAACTGCGGACCCATCAGACCATGCTGGAGATTGACCTGAATACCATGGTAGGGAACCTGAATTATTTCCGCTCCCTGCTTGCCCCCGGTGTAAAGACCATGGTCATGGTCAAGGCACTCTCCTATGGCAGCGGCAGTGTGGAGATCGCCAGGCTGCTGCAGTTCCACCAGGTGGACTACCTGGCTGTGGCTTTTATCGACGAGGGCGTCGAACTTCGAAAGGCGGGGATTCACCTGCCGATCCTGGTTCTGAATCCAGATCCGGACGGATTTTCCGTGATGACCGACTACGGCCTGGAACCCGAATTGTACAGTTTCAGGGTGCTAAAATCCTTTCAGGCCCATCTCCGCTATCGTGGTCTGGACCGCTATCCGGTACACATCAAATTCGATACAGGGATGCACAGGCTCGGTTTTCAGGAAGAGCAACTTAAGGAGATGATGCCTCTGCTGTCACTTCCCCAATTCAGGGTAACCTCTGTATTCAGTCACCTGGCTGCCAGTGATGAATCTTTACACGACCTGTTCACTGCCGCACAGATCAGTCGATTTGAGCGCATCTGCCGGAGGATGGAAGAGTCCCTGGACTATTCGTTCCTGAAACATATTCTCAATTCGGCAGGGATCGAGCGTTTCCCTGATGCACAGTTTGGTATGGTCAGACTGGGGATCGGACTGCATGGGATCGGAAGCGCTGACAGCCTGAAACCTGTGAGCACATTCCGAACCACCATTTCACAGGTGAGGAGGCTTGATCCGGGGGAGACCGTCGGCTACTCCAGAAGTGGACAGCTTCGAAAAGAGAGTCTGATCGCCACCATCCCGGTGGGATACGCGGACGGGCTTGACCGGAGGCTCGGGAACGGAGTGGGGAAGGTATGGGTATCGGGGAGTCTGGCTCCCACCATTGGAAATATTTGTATGGACATGACCATGATCGATGTAACCGGGTTGCCTGTAGCGGAAGGGGATCCGGTGGAGCTATTCGGAAAGAACCATACGATCCGGGAAGTTTCCGGTCAGATCGGAACGATCCCGTATGAATTGCTGACATCGATACCCGAGCGGGTGAAAAGAGTATATTTGCACGAATAGAAAGCTATGGAGGTCCGGATCTCTGCTGTTATCATTACCTTCAATGAGGAGCGCAACATTGAACGATGCCTTCGTTCCCTGAAAGGGATCGCTGATGAAATAGTGGTAGTGGACAGCTATTCTTCCGACCGCACCGAGGAGATCTGCCGATCCTTTCAGGCAAAGTTCATCAAACACCGTTTTGTCGGTCACATCCAGCAGAAAAACTGGGCGATTCTCCAGGCCGGCTCACCCTACATCCTTTCGCTGGACGCCGATGAAGCTTTGTCCGACGAATTGCGGTCCACGATTCTGAAAGTTAAGAAGAACTGGACGCATGACGGTTACTATTTCAATCGCCTGACCAACTATTGCGGCAAATGGATCCGTCATACCAGCTGGTACCCCTCCCGTAAACTGCGTTTGTGGGATTCCCGGAAGGGCTGGTGGGGAGGATTCAACCCACACGATCGTTTCTATCTTCACAAGGGAGCATCCAGGCAGTTCCTGAAGGGGGATATCCTTCATTATTCCTACTATTCGGTGAGTGAGCACCTGCTCCAGATGAACTCGTTTTCTTCTATCCTGGCCAGGTCCTATTACGAGCGGGGACGCAGGGTCTACTTCTACAGCATTGTGCTTCATCCTCTCTGGAGGTTCATAAAGGATTTCTTTATCAGAACCGGATTCCTGGACGGGTACTACGGATTCATTGTCAGTGTTAACTCGGCCCACGAAGTATTTCTGAAGTATGTGAAGCTTAATAACATATACAAGGAAGAACGACGACATCTGAAGCAGGCCGTCTGTTTTTTCAATACGATGCGGTCCTGGGGTGGCGGTGAGAAATGGCATTACGATGTGGCCTCCTACCTGTTGAAACAGCATCGCAAAGCACTCTTTATCTCCTCGCCCGGAAGCCCGCTTTCCGAAAAGCTGAAAGAGATCTCCCTGAACGGTTACGGCATCCATATCGCCAACCTGAGTTTTCTCAATCCCATGAAAGTCTGGAGAATTTCCCGGATACTCCGCCGGGAAAAAGTGGGAGTGCTGATTTCCAATCTTTCAGGCGATATGAAAATAGCCAGCCTGGCCGGAAAACTGGCCGGAGTGCCCCGGATCATCTATCGAAGAGGCAGCGCCATACCCATCAGGAACTCCCCGCTGAACAGGTACCTTTTCCGCCGGGTCATCAACGAGATCATGGCCAATTCACAGGAGACCAGGAGAACCATCCTTGCCAATAACCCGCAACTGGTGCCTGAAGAGAAGATCACAGTGATCTATAATGGGGTTTATCTTCCCCGGTATCACCAGGATGTGAAGCCCCTTTACACCGCACCAAAAGGGGAGATTGTACTGGGGAGTGCCGGCAGACTCTCCGAGGAGAAGGGCCATATGTACCTGCTTGAGATGATGCAGCATCTCTCCGCCAATGGTCTTACTTTCAGGTTGCTGATCGCCGGGGAGGGAAGATTGATGCAGAACCTCCAGAAGCGTGCGCGGAGACTTGGAGTGGCTGACAGGGTTGAATTCCTTGGATTTGTTGAGCAGATGCCCTCCTTCTTCAGGTCGCTGGATGTGTTCCTTCTCTCCTCCCACTACGAGGGGTTCGGTTATGTGATTGCGGAGGCGATGGCAAGCCGTATACCCGTAGTGGCCTTTGATATCAAATCTTCCAGCGAGATCGTGGTGGACGGCGAGACAGGGTATCTGACCAACCGCCATGATACCCGTAAGATGGCCCAAAGAGTCCGTCAGCTGGCCGAGGATCCGGCGCTTCGTCAGAGGATGGGTGAGAATGGCAGGAAAAGAGTGGAGGAGCTTTTTTCCTTTGAAAAGAACCAGCAGGAGATCCTCAGACTACTCACTCCACGGAACGGGCTGCTGGATCGTTAGCGTGATTCTTTCCTTCCCTTTTCTTGAGGAACTCCCTGTAGGAGTGTTTCCAGCGGCGGTGGGACCATAGCCAGTAGCCCGGTTCTTCCCTGATCAGATGCTCCAGGATCCGGACATGAGCTTCGGTGATCTCGTAGGGTTTTATCCCTTTGGGATCCTCGCAGATGGTTTCCAGTTCCACCTCATATCTGCCCCGGGCCACTCTCCGGATTTTCATGAATACTACGGCAGCATCCATCTTCCGGGCCAGTTTTTCCGCACCCATGTAGAGGGGAGTATCCTGACCCAGGAATTTGGTCCAGTACTGAATATTGTGCATCATGGGTCGCTGGTCGGAAAGAAAGATGGTCAGGGCCGGATCCCGTTCCCGGAAATGGTGGATCATTTTTCTGGCGATCTGGTCCATGGGAACCGCCACTATCCTGAAACGCTCCCTGTTCTCCCTCGCCATTCTATCAAAATATTTGTTTTTCAAAGGCTTGTAAGCAGCCAATATGGTGTGATCCGTAAAATGGCCAATATTGGTAAGTAACTCCCAGTTCCCATAATGGGCTGTTACGGCAATCACCTGTTTTCTTTTATTATACAGTTGTTGCATGACCTCCGGATTTCGATAAGTCAAACGGGTGTTGATCTGGAATTCCGAATAGAAATGAGCAGCAGCCGATTCCAGGATCAGATCGCACAGGTGATGGTAAAATCTCCGTGCGGTCAGTCTGACCTGGGAGGGGGTGAATTCGGGGAAGGCCCTGGTAATATTGTCATATACCACTTTTTTACGGTAGGCGAACACATATCTGACCAGAAGGTACAAGAAATCCGATACCAGGTAAAACAAGGGCTTGGGCAGGAGGTGCAACAGCCAGATCAGACCGTTAGCAAGAATATACCCCAGATATTTCATTGGTCACCCCAGCTCACTGATCCGTTCCAGCTTGGGCAGGTCGAGGATCCGGATCTTCCGTCCGTCTATGGAAATGACCCCTTCCTGGGCGAAGGTCGACAAGGTTCGAATGGCATTGGAGGTGGTCATATTGGAGAGATTGGCCACATCCTCCCTGGAGAGATAAATTTTAATCGTTTTCTGATCGTCCTCGTAGCCATAGGTGTCTTTCAGAAATATGAGCGATTCGGCGAGTCTGCCCCGTATATGCTTCTGGGTCAGGGTGACGGTTCGGTCATGGGAGAAACCCAGTTCACTGGCGAATGACTGGATAATGCTGAGGCTTAATTCAGCGTTGCTTCGCATCACCCGGAAGACACTCTCCTTGTCCACAATGCAGGCAACGCAATCTTCAATGGCTACGGCTGTGGCAGTGTGATTCTCGTCGGCGAACAGCGCACGGTAACCGATAAATCCAACCGGCTTGGCCATGCGGACGATCTGCTCCCTACCTCCCACACCCTCCTTGAATATTTTCACTTTTCCTTCGGCCAGGATCATCAGTCCCATTGGTTTGTCCCCCTCCTTAAAGATGATCTCCCCTTTTTTGTAGAAGGCACAGGAATAGTTTTGTTTCAGAAATTCTTTCTCTTTGGGAGTGAGTACAGTGAATACAGACTTTGGATTGTCAATGCAATCATCCGCATTATAATTCCTCTCCTGCATCGTAGTTGAGTGGTTTTAGTGTGCCTCTATGCTAAATAACACACAAAATTAGAAAAAAAATCAATTTTCCGGCCCATATCTCGCCACCAGCGGAATGCGCCTGCCGACTCCAAATGCCTTGGAGGAGATTCTGAGAATGGGAGGTGTCTGATAACGCTTGTACTCATTCCTGTTGACCATCCCAATGATCCGTTCCACCTCCCCGGATGCCATACCCGCAGTACCTATTTTTTCGGCTGAAAGCTGCTGCTCGATATAGGCCTCCAGGATCAGGTCGAGCTGGTCGTAAGGAGGCAGCGAGTCCGTATCCTTCTGATCCGGTTTCAGCTCGGCCGACGGGGGTTTGCTGATAATGTGTGGCGGCACCACCTCCCGGTCCCGGTTGAAGTACCGGGCCAGATTGTAGACATCGGTCTTGTAGACATCCCCCAGAACGGACAGCCCGCCGCTCATATCTCCGTAAAGGGTTCCGTACCCCACTGCGGTTTCGCTTTTGTTACTGGTGTTCAGGAGGATGTTTCCGAATTTATTGGACAGCGCCATTAACAGGGTCGACCTGATCCGGGCCTGGATATTTTCTTCGGTACTATCTTCCGGAAGATTCCCGAACAACGGTTCCAGGGTGACCCTGAACTCAGCAAAAAGAGTGGATATGGGGAGGATGTGGTATCTGACCCCCAGATTCTCACATAACTGGACCGAATCGTTGACACTATGGTCCGACGAGTATGGAGAGGGGAGCAGCAGTACGTGAAGCCGTTCGGGTCCCAGGGCTCTGGTTGCCAGGACCAGCGTCACTGCAGAATCGATGCCACCGGAAAGGCCGAGGGTAGCGCTGGGAAGCTTGAGCTTATTGAAATAATCGCGGATCCCGCAAACGACGGCATCAGCGATCATTTCTATCCGGTCGGGGATGCCGGGAATACTTTCCTCGGAGACCCGGTTATCCAGCAAGTCCGCTTCCACTACAGCGAAATCTTCCCTGAAAAAATCCAGTCGCCGGACAACCTCCCCATATCTGTTCACCACCAGGGAACCTCCTTCAAAGATCAGTTCCGTCTGGGCACCCACCTGGTTGCAGTAGATCAACGGCAGACCGTAGCGGGCTGCTTTTCCCGTAAATATTCCTTGTTTCACCTCCACTTTCCTGTTGGAAAAGGGGGAGGCCGCCAGGTTAAGGACCAGGTCCGTTCCCATCTTCACCAGTTCATCGAGGGGATTGACCGTATAGAGCCTGCTGCGGGAGAATTCACTCTCAAAGGGCTGCTCATCCCATAGATCTTCACAGATGGTCACAGCAATCCGTTTTCCCCGGAACTCCAGCAATTCGAATAAGCGGTTAGGTTCGAAATACCGGTACTCATCGAAAATATCATAAGTGGGAAGGAGCGATTTTCTGAAAACCTTGCGGATCACTCCGTTTTCCAGGAAATATACTGAATTGAAGAGCAGTTTTCCCTCTTTTTCCGGATTGAATTCGGGTCCGCCTACCAGGACCCCAAGATCACCCGGAAGTTCCCTGGCCAGACTCCTGACCGCCACTTCGCAGGTGCGGATAAAATCTTCCCGCTCCAGGAGATCCAGCGGAGGATAACCGCAGATGGAGAGCTCGGAAAGAACCAGCAGATCAGCTCCTTCTTTGCCGGCCCGCCTGGCAGCTTCCACGATGTTCCGGGAATTGCCTTCGAAGTCGCCAATGATATAATTCAGCTGAGCCAGGGCTATCTTCATGGGGATCAGAATATTATACCAAGATTGACCGAGATGGCCCTGTGGGTTATATTGGCGTCATCGTTGCCGGTCATATCGGTCAAACCGGCATTCCACCGCAGCCCTCCAAAAAGCGCGGTCGTACCCCCGAGCCTGTATTCCACGCCTAAACCGGCATGGTAGCCCAGGTTGAAAATGTTGATGCTTTCCCTGATATTCTCTTTATCGAAGACCTCATCATCATCCGACGCAAATGCATTGATATTGATCATGGGATTGAATCCCAGCTGAAAGAACAGCGTGAAATAGCCCAGCTCCTCTGTCTTCAGTTTCAGTCCCAGCGGTATATCGATATACTGCATACGCTGCTTGACCGACTGTCCCGGGGTGGCATAGAGTGTGTCACCGGATGTGAAGAAGCTGGTCGAATCGGCATAGAGCAATTTTCCGCCCAGATTGTTGATTCCGAGCCCGAGCGAGAACGCATAATTGGGCTGGAAGAAGTAATCCATCTGCAACCCGGCGCGCAGATGCATGATGGACCCATCAGGATCCAGCTCCTCTTCATCGGAATTGAACCAGGCAAACTGCGGATCGAGATGCAGGCTGAAGGCGACCGTTCCCTGGGCGGTCAGGGCGAGCGGAAGGATCAGCAACAGAAGAAATCCTATTTTTCGTTTCATAATTTCTACATTTGGACCACGTAATCAGGTTCAAAAATAACACTTATCATGAGATCACTTTCCGGAACCCTCATTTTTCTGGCATTCCTGCATCTGACCGCGGGGTGCAACAGGGATCCTCTGGATGTGGATGTATCAGGAATCGAACTGGAGTATCAGATGGAACGTTTCGACCGGGAACTGTTCGAACTGGATCTGGATACAGTTTCTTCGGCCGTGGACTATTTTTACAGGAACTATGGGGATTTCTATGATATTTTCAATGTGCATGTCATCGGTATAGGTCCGGCCTCTTCCAGGCATTATACTTCCTATCTCTCCATGTTTGTAAACGACCCGGTCAACCGGGAGGTATATGCATACACCAATGAAGAATTCGGGGAGATGGAGCAGATCAACCATCAACTCACCGAAGGATTCAGGCACTATCTGTATCACTATCCTGATTCGGCCCTGCCCAGGGTGGTGGGATATGTGAGCAGGTTTAACCAGGGACTATTCACCGTGGGCCGTTTCGTTGGGGTGGGACTGGACCAGTACCTGGGCAGCGGAAACGCGTATTACGGGGATCTGGGGGTACCCCGGTACCTGGTATGGAAAAAGGTACCGGAAAGGATCCCGGCGGATGTGATGTACGCCTGGGCCACCCAGATCTATCCCTTTAACGATTCATTGGACCACGTGCTCTCCAGGATGGTATACCAGGGTATGCTGGCTTATTTCGTGGATGCCATGTATCCTCAGATGGAGGACTCCCTGAAAATGGGTTTTACCGGGGACCAGCTAACCTGGTGCAGGAACAATGAAGAGCAGATGTGGGTGCACCTGGTGGAAGAGAAATTACTCTTCTCTTCCGATGCGCTGGTGATCAGGAAACTGGTGGAGGATGCTCCCCATACCAGTTATTACACCCTGGAATCACCCGGCAGGGCAGCTGTGTGGCAGGGCTGGCAGATCGTCCGGGCTTTTGCGAAGGAGAATCCCGAACTGGGATTGCATCAAATCATGTCACGGAGAGACTATCAGGAGGTGCTGCGTTCCTCGCGTTATCATCCCTGATTTTTCCACCTTTCCAGGGAGGCCAAGACGCTCAGAAAGCGAGTACGGCGAAAATCAGGAAAGAGGGTTTCATAGCGGTCAATAACTGGTCTGCCATCTGCGGTCCAAGCTGCCTTTAGCCCATATTCAGCTGCAGGATCAGCTTTTACCGGGACTTTATCCGGCAGTGCCATGGGCTACCGGTACCTCGATACCCGTTCGTCCATGATCACCCCGCTCCAGTTGAGCCCGAAACAGAAATCATAGCTATTTCCATCTTCATCCATATGGCAAACCATATCCCTGGGAACATCCTCCAGCTGTTCTTCCACCGTAGTCATATCAGCCGGCATCTGGAAAGGCAGCAGGGCAGAAGGCTCTTCGGCTCCGGATATCAGATCCATCAGCACCTGATCCTGTACTCCCATATGGACCAGGATGGCATCGGCTTCTGGCTCTATCTCTCTGAAAACCATGGGATTGGAAATATCAACCACCACAATGACCGGTTTATCAGCCATTATTTTCCGTGTTTGCAGCACCAACTCCATGTCGGAGTGGTTGCTGGCAGTCACCGTTTTTCCACGGTAGCTGCGGTTGGTGAATGACTCAAACGGACTACCTCCGGCGATACTTATATCCCTTGCCGATTCGGCCGTATAGCTTCCATACTGAAGCGGAATGGGCACGTAACCGTTCCCTCCCGACTCCAGGTCGCCGCGGTCGTATCCCGGACCTCCGGCCGGGCTCCGGATCCCCACCAGGGCAAAGTCGGCCTCCTCAGGGCTGTCGACCCGTTCAAAATAGTTACCGATAATCTCCGGATGGAAGGGATCCTCCCACCGCTCGGGAGTCTCACGTCCAAACCAGTTGCGGCCCGCCGGCACATAACGCCGGGGAACATAGACTTTCATCTGCTCCTTCAACGGTAGGGAACTGGCATGGTTCTTCAGCATGACCACCGATCGCAGCTGCGCCTTATAACCAGCCTCCATGTAGGTGGGATGACCTACTGTCTGCGCCGATTTTTCCGGATCCAGGTAGGGATTCTCAAAGAGTCCGACCCTGAAAATGTTCAGCAGCAACCGGGTGGCCGATTGCTCAAAACGTTCCCGTGCCCAGCTCTCACCGTGTTCGCTGACCGCCATCTCATAGGCAGCGATCACCGGACCCATTTCATTGTTTCCCCCGAACTGGTCGATGCCTGCCTCAATGGCCTTGTAGTGCCTTTCGGCCACCGAGAGGTTTTCCACCCCCCAGCACTTCCCTCTGAACATATCTACCGATTCCACATCTGCGGTGATCATCCAGTCGGAACAGATCACCCCGTCATAGCCGTAGGTTTCTCGCAGCAGGTCGGTGAGAATATAGGTGCTGAATCCGTTTCCCACATTCTCCCCGTGTACAGTATCCAGACCGTAAGAGATGGTATAGTAGGGCATAACGGCAGATGCCATACCGGTTTTTCCATTCAGCCGGAAGGCACCCTTTGTGAAAGGGACCAGGTGGTCATCCAGGTTATTGCCCGGGTAGACCGCATAGGCACCATATCCGAAATGGCCGTCGCGCCCTCCCTCTTCGGGTCCCCCGCCCGGCCAGTGCTTAACCATGGCATTGACACTGTGATAGCCCCATCCCTCTGATAGCTCCATGGCACCCGAAGAGGTCTGAAAACCATCCACATAGGCCCTGGCCATATCTGCGGCAAGATCGGGATCTTCTCCCAGGGTTCCGTCAAACCGGCTCCAGCGTGGCTCGGTGGCCAGGTCGATCTGGGGAGACAGAGCCGTGGCAATGCCCAGGGCACGGTATTCAGCCGATGCGATCTCACCGAACTGCCTCATCAGACCGGGATCGAATGAAGCTGCTAATCCGAGAGACCCGGGCCACTTGGAGATGTCTCCTCCGGCGCCGGCATTATACTCTGCATTTGAATCACTCCCGTGTCTGGGATCTGAACTGGTGTTCACAGGTATGCCGGGGACTATTCCTTCCACCAGCTCCTGCATCTTGTTGTTCCATTTTGCAGCTACTGAGGGATTCTCCACCAAGGTGATCAGCACATGACGCAGGTGATCCTCCGTTAAGAACTTCAGCTGAGCATCCGAAAGATCGGATGGTTCAGCCCCGCTCTCGGCGAAGGGCCTGCCCCCGTAGGCACCTCCGAACCGGCCCATCCCCCTGGACGGGATCGACTGATGGCCGCTGTAAAGCATGAGGCCCGCCATCTGTTCTACCGACAGGCGTCCTGCCAGGTCCGCTGCACGCTCCTCAGCAGGGAGACGCCAATCTTCGTAGGGATCCAGATTTCCGTTCTGGTTCAGGTCCTTGAATGCCAGCCGGTTCTCGGTCAGTAACTCCACACCCGAAGAGGGAGATATCCCCAGCGTTGGCCCCTCTTTATGGATGACCAGGTGCGATGAATTTTTCTCCTCGACGGTGTATTTTGGATTGCAACCAACTGTGATGACCGTCAGGATCACCGGAATCAGAAAAGTATGTTTCATGAGAATGGGGTCAGTTTACGTTCATAGAATACTACAATTTAATAAGATAATCCTGAACATAGAACGTTTAAGCGGAACTTCTGCATTTTGCGGAGCTCCTGCATTTTTTTGAGGATGATCCCGGTGCTCAGCGCTCCCGTTTCTCCAGGTTCAAATAGAAACGTGGTGCGATGGAATTACCCGGAGAAATCACGGGCCGGCAACCGGATTTACCTGCGGCATGGGTGGTCCGGAAGGAGGTACGCATTCAGGATCCGGCAAGGAATGCAAAATATTCGGCGGGCAGCGAAATCAAATAGCGTGTAAAAAGCACCTTTCTACAGCTCCTGACCGCAAATCTTGCAAAAGAGGGCATCCGGGTCGTGGGTGGGGTGCCCGCAATTGCTGCAGGGGTTTTCGGGCTGCGATTTTCCGTCTCTGACTGCTCTTCCCAGTTCAATGGAAATAATCCCGGTGGGAACTGCGATAATGGAATACCCGGTAAGCATGGCCACCGAAGCAAGGATCTTTCCCAGCACCGTTGCAGGCGCTAAATCCCCGTATCCAACAGTAGTTATGGTCACTATGGCCCAGTAAATGCTCTGAGGGATAGAGGTAAATCCGTGTTCTTCCCCCTCGATCATGTAGAGCAGCGAACCCAGGATGAGCACCAGGGTCAGAACTGAACCGAAGAAAACGATGATCTTGTAAAAACTGGCCCGCAGGGCGTGCACCAGTATAACTGCCTCTTTCAGATACCTTCCCAGCTTGAAGATTCGGAACATTCTCAGTAACCTCAGGGCTCTGATGGTCAGCAGGAAAGCAGACTGGTCGAAAAACAGGCTCAGGTATGTGGGCAGGATGGCCAGAATGTCGATCACACCAAAGAAGCTGGTCATATATCTGAACGGGTGAGGGGAGCTGTAGATTCTCAACAGGTACTCCAGGGTGAAGACCAGGGTAAAAACCCATTCAGCGGACAAAAACAATTCATCGTATTTCTGACGGAGAGGACCGACACTTTCCAGAATCACCGCTGAGACACTGAGGAGGATCAATGTGAGCAATGCCACATCAAAAGCTTTCCCGGCCGGAGTTTCCGTACCGAAAATAACGACAAAGATCCGGCGCCGAAGCTTCATTTTTTCAAAGGTATGATTTTAAACGATCAGGTGCCAGATAGCAGTGAAACCAAAAAGAGGCCATCCGCGGACGGACAGCCTCTGAATTTTCTGCGGTCTACGTATAATAGGTAACCTATTCCGGGTGGATCGCTTCAACTGGACACACATCGGCACATGCCCCGCAATCTGTGCAAAGCTCGGGATCGATCACGTAGATATCTCCTTCACTGATTGCTTCTACCGGGCACTCATCAATGCATGTGCCACATGCTGTACACTCATCTGTAATTACATAAGCCATAGTTATCTAATTTTAATCCAACGGAACAAAATTAGTGTCAAATTTCATTTCACCAATGATCTGTGCTTATTTTTTCTGTGTATAAGTAAGCGCTGCCGGAGCAAGTTGAAGGGCCAGCCAGGCCAGCATGGCTGAACCGGTCCTCAAGGCCTCCTCATCTACCCGGAAGCCTGGCGAATGCAACGGATGGAACTCTGTGGAGCCGGGATTCCTGGTGCCTATCCGGTAAAGCATTCCTGGAATCTGCCTGGCAAACCAGGCGAAATCTTCTGCCGTCATGCGGATATCCAGGTCCTCTACATTTTCGGGCCCCAATAATTCGATGGCTTTCTTGCGGGCATCCCTGGTAAGGTGCTGATGATTCTCCAGCACCGGGTAACCATGCCTGATCTCTACCGAAACGGAGCCTCCCATTCCAGATGCTATGCCCTGTGCCACCTGGTCGATCAGGTTGTGGGCTTCGCTTCTCCATGATTCATTCATGGTCCGGAATGTACCTTCCATTCGGACAATATCGGGGATCACATTCACCGCCCCGTCAGCCACGATCTTTCCGAAAGAAAGAACCGTTGGAACCCCTGCAGGAGCCTTGCGTTGAATTTCGTGCTGCAGGGCAATCAGAATATGGGACGCCATGAGAACCGGATCATGGACCTGCCTGGGCATGGCACCATGTCCTCCTTTGCCCAGCACGCTGAGATAGATCTCATCACTGGAGGCCATGTATATTCCCGGACGGAATCCCACTTTTCCCGCTTCCAGGTCAGGTTGAACATGCTGAGCAAGAATCAGGTCCGGAACTCTCTCCCCGAAAATCTTCTCTTCCAGCATCAACTTTGCTCCGCCGGGTGCCTTCTCTTCACCCGGTTGAAATATAAAAAGGATCTCACCCCTGATCTGATCCCTCATCCTGTCAAGCAACCGGATGGCTCCCAGCAATGATGCCATATGGACATCATGCCCGCAGGCATGCATCCATCCGGGATTCACGGACTGATAATCGAGCCCGGTCTCCTCCTGCACAGGAAGTGCATCCATATCGGCGCGCAAGGCAATACATGGCCCGGAATCGCCCCCCGGGATCCGGGCCAGCAGACCGGTCTCCACAAAAGGGAACCGGTACTGGATCCCCCAACTATCCAGAATATCCCTGATATAAGAGGAGGTATGGAATTCTTTAAAGGAGGGTTCGGGATGCTGGTGGAGATGGCGCCGGATTCCCACAATCTCCGCCATCATCTGGTTATTCAGCAGTTCGCTGATCCGTTCGCGTATATCCATAGGCTTAAAAATCAAGACTGAGGGAGAGGTAGAAAATCCTGGGCTGGACCTTCATGTTCTCCACTCCCCATGCCCAGTCGAGACGGATAAAATATCCCAGGAGCTGACTCCTGACTCCCACACCGTATCCCCCTACGATCGGATCCCTGTTGGCATCCAGCGTGATGGTCATGGGGCCGTTGGTAATCACCTCTTTGTTCCAGGCATTTTCATCGGTAAAGGGATGCAGACCGGTCCAGGCCGTTCCCACATCGGCGAAACCCACCACCTGGAAATTATTCAGGAATCCGGAACTGAGCGGATGCCCTGCCAGGTAACGAAAAACAGGCCAGCGCAACTCGGTATTGAAAACCGCGAAATTTCTCCCGTTCCTGATATTTTGCGAAAAACCTCTGAGATTGGTGGCTAAAGCCTGGTAGGCGTAATTTTGTGAGTAATCGATATCCACCGATTGATCGAACGTGGGAACACGACCCTGGAACAGGTTGATCCAATTATCCACACTGCCCAGATAGTATATCAGCGGACTCCTGCCAAACGAACTGCTGGCGGCAAAGCGATTGGCCCAGATCAGGCTCCGGTGGATCCTCAGGTAGTGCCTGAAATCTCCTCCCACAACAAAAAGGTCCGATTTGGCAGCATTGATCTGCCTGTAAGCTTCCCCGAAGACCTTAAAGCGCATTCCGCTGTAGAGATTGGTTCCCAGAACCCGTGTATTGTCAAATATCAGTTCGCCCTTCAGTCCCCCCCAGACTTTTACGATGCTGGGCTCGTTCAGATTGGCGATATCGGAGGCCAGGAAAACCGTATTATCATGACGGAAGGAGGCGGTACCCTTGACCGCCAGGGTCTGGTTGAACGGAAACTTCAGGGAACCCAGCAATTCATGGGTGTAAGTTTTGATAAAGGTTTCGGACTCGAAGTTGTAATTTTTGAACACCTGCCGGTGGAAGATCAACTGTTTATCCAGGCGATCCTTCAGATTCTCGAAACTGAGCAGGTACTCGTTGCTGTCAAAGTCAGTGGCAAAGCGTACTCCCCCCACCAGCCGGTAATCCTCGAAGAGGTCATTGGCCCCCACCTTGAAGAGTAGGTTCAGACCGGGATTGAAATAAAATGCGCCTCCTGTGAAGACCTGGTAGGAGGCATTCAAAAAACTGAAATCGATCTGATTCACCAGCTGATTCGGATAGAAGGCCGTAGTGTAATCGATGTACATCATGTTTCGGTCCTGGACCGAATCAAGCACCAGGTTCAGATTCCGGTTCCGCAGCTGACTGTTGTAAAAATTCAGTTTTTCCCGTTCAAAGATGTAGTTGTTGATATCGATCTGAAACTGCTGCAGGATGATGGTGTCCCTGTCCAGGATCAGCTGGTTGCCGGCAATATCTTTCATCGAAATCACCCTCTTTTCCACATGGTGCACAGAATCCTCCTGGATCAGCCGGTTCACGTGCCGGTCCCTGTATTCGGTGGGTTCCAGCTGGTCCCCGTATTGCCGCTCCAGGTCCATGGGGTACCGGTAAAGGTGATAGCGGCCCTCGTTATAGATGATCTCACCGATCTCACCGGTTTCCGGATGAATATCGTGGGAAAGAATGTTGCGCTTGTAATTGGTCAGCGGGTAACTGTTGGCAAAATAGCGGTAGTGGATCGTGGTATCGATCAGGCTGATGGTACTGTCATATTCGGCGAAGTAGCGGTTGACGATCCCATTCTTGTCACTCAGGTAGAAAAACTCATTCCTGGCAGGAGAAAGAGGCTGGTAATGGTTTATATATTCCCCCTCGGAAATCATCTGGAGTTGTTGACTTTTGCCCTGATAATCGTAGACATATACAGCAAATGCGGTGGTGTTGTTATTGGGGGGATCGTCCTCAATGAAAAGAGTGTCCAGTCTCCGGTTGGATACAAACGAGATATTCTGCATCCGGTTAATGAAGCGGGGATGAAAATCATCGGCCAGGTCATTGGTTACCTGCTCCGTGGTGGAGGAGGCGACATCGAAAACCCAGATATCGGTTTGCCCGTCCACCACAGCTGAAAAGACCAGCTTGGTGGCATCAGGCGAGAAATTCATATCAAGGATCTTTTCGAAGATCAGGAGGTTTCTGGTGGTGATCTCCCGGGTCTCCAGATTGTAAATGTGAAATTTCAGCAGGCCCATCTCCTCCGTTACGAAACCCAGGATCTGAGAGGAGGGGTGCCACGCAATGACCGGGTAGGAGTAATCATTGATCTGTTCCAGCTTCTGGCCTCGTTTGTAGATCCTCTTCCGCTTCCCGGTGTTGTCATCATGGATCCATATTTTATACTGTCCGTCCTGATTGGTCACATAGGCCGCCTGATTGCCGTCCGGACTGAGCCTGATGTTTTGATAGACCCGCTTCTTGTGGGATCGTTTCAGGAGCTTGTGTGAAGGATCCGGCAATTCAGCATTCTCCTCCACCGAGGTGTACAGCCCCAGGTAATAGGCGGTCCAGTCGATGGACAGCTCTTTTAATTTACTGCCGATCACATACAGGAAGCCACTTTCTGCATTTTTATTGATCTTGGTGATATAGAGGATCTGTGGTATAATGGATGCCCCGTACAGATCGGCAATATACTTCCAAAAAGAGTGACCCGCATACCGGGCATCCTCATCCTGCAGGTTTACAAATTTCCGGTATTTACCGGAGACGATTCCGTCCTTCACACGGTTTTCCAGTTTATAATCCCATGGATTAGAGACAAAGGATATCAGGCCCTCCAGGTACCATTCAGGCAGATTGATCATAGTGGAGTTGGTCAGGTTGTCCCTCAATCCGTTACCAAACATCATCTCGGTCAGCAGCACTTCGGCGATAGCCGCCCTGACCTGGCGTTCAAACTCCACATGGTCGCCTTCAAAATAGAGGAATACTTTATTTTGAATAATCTGTGTCGTCCCGCCAATATTGTATTGTTCGTTTTCTGAGGTAAGTCCGATGTTGCTCTGCCTGAAATCCGACAGTTTGTTGTAGACCAGGAATATCAATCTTCTTTCGATATCATAGTCGAAAAACCGCTCGATCAGTTCCAGTTCCTTCTCCACGAAATCGGCCACATAGAGGGAGAGGTCGGTTCCGTTTTCATAGGAATAGACATCGAACCTGTCGAACCGGTAATACTTCCAGTAGCGATTATTATACTGGACCCGGTTTTTACCAAAATTCATCTGCATCCCGTTATAAAACTGGGCAGAAAGAGAAGTGGCAACCCAGAGGGACAGAAATACTAATCCGATGCGTAATTGGACACTCATAAGGTTTTTAACGGCTTAAAAGTAAACATTATTGGATACATTCAGGTTCAAATCGACGGCAGATATGAGTCCCTGTGGGTAACCTTCAAAAATTATGCAACTATTTATGAGTTTTTTATGTTAGTTTTAAGAGCTAAAACGTTTTTTGATTGGGAAAATCATTGAAAAAAAGGAGTTGACATGAAACGTATATTATTGATTTTTACTGCTTTTGTCATAGGGTATCCCGCATTCGCCCAGACTGTGCAACCCAAGATTTCCTTTGAGCAGACCACCCATAACTTTGGAAAATTCAAGGAGTCGGACGGAAACGTAACGTACCGGTTCGAATTTGTGAATACCGGTGGCAGCGATCTGATTGTACACAGAGTGACCGCTTCCTGCGGGTGTACCGCGCCGAGCTGGACCCGGGAGCCTGTTCCCCCGGGTGGAAAGGGATTTGTCGCAGCCACCTATAACCCTGCAGGACGCCCCGGGGCATTCCGCAAGTATGTTACTGTCATATCCAATTCCAATCCCGGGAATGTGCGTCTGACCATCACCGGGGAGGTGGAACCCAAACCGAGGACTATCGAGGATGACTACCGGTATGCGATGGGCCCCATGAGGTTAAAATCGAACCATCTGGCCTTTGGCAATGTGAAGAACACCGATGTCCCCGAAAAGAGGCTCGAGGTGATCAATAATTCAGACGTTCCGGTGAAGGTGGCATTTGAAGGAGTCCCGGCTCATATCAGTATCAGGGCGGTGCCCGCCTCACTGGAGGCCGGGCAGAAAGGTTTCCTGGTGGCCACTTATAATGTTCCACAGCGGAACGACTGGGGTTTCGTAATTGACCGCATGAGGCTGAAGGTTAACGGAGTGTCTGAACGTAACTACAGCCTGGTGGTGAGTGCGAACATCGAAGAGGACTTTTCTGCACTCTCACCCGAAGAGATGCAAAATGCCCCGGTGCTCAAGGTGGACGATCCGGAATTCAGGTTTGGCAATATCCAGCAGGGAGAAAAAGTGGAACATGTATATGTTCTGGCCAATGAAGGAAAGTCAGACCTCCATATACGCAAGGTCCAGGCCTCCTGTGGATGCACTGCGGTACAACCTCAAAAGAGGGTCATCGCTCCCGGCGAAAAGGTTCAGATCAAGACCGTCTTCAACTCGGCCGGTAAAGTGGGAAACCAGAATAAGACGGTGACCATCATCACCAACGATCCCAAAAAGAGTAAAATGATCCTCTGGATCAAGGGCGAAGTGACCAAATCATAAAGCAGCAGAGTCGTCAAGTCGTCAAGTCATCAAGTCGGACTTTCGACTCCTTTACAGACTTTATGGACTTACAGAAGGGATTCTATCGTTTGGCGGAGCTCTTTTCCGTGGATCTTTTTGGCGGCGATAATCCCTTCCCGGTCGATGATTACCGTATGGGGTATAGCAGGAACACCGTATAGTTTTGCTCCTTCACTGTCCCAGTACTGCACATCGGAAATATGATGCCAGGCGAGTTGATCCTCTTCAATGGCGTTTATCCAGCTTGCCGTATCGCGATCGAGGGAGACACCGATGATCTCAAATCCACGTTCACTGTATTCACTGTAGATTTGCACCAGTTCCGGATTAGCACGTCTGCAGGGTCCGCACCAGCTGGCCCAGAAATCGATCAGCAATACATTGCCTTGATGGACATCGGAAATTCGTAGCAGATCTCCTTCCGGAGTCTTCAGCCCAAAATCCTTGTAGGGCTGTCCCACCGCTACCTCCCTCTGCCGTTCCAGGAGTTCAGCCATGTACTGATATTCCTCCATCTGTCGCAAGGAGGGATCTAATGAGGACAGTGCCTTTTCGAACTCCTCCAGGTCGAGTGAATAGAAGGAACCTCTCAGAAGCAACACCGATGCGAAAGAGGAGGGATTTTCAATCAGGAAAAGTGAATCCAGTTCTTCCTTTTTCCCGGCTACCTGTTCATAAAGAGCCAGGATGCTGTCCACCTCCTGCTGGTTCTCCTTTTCCATGGCCCCATAATAGGATTCCACCAGGGAGGTGAGCGATTGATCCAGTTCACCGGCCTTCTCATTGTAAACATTCAGGTCATTCTGCGCTTTACTGGTAGTTTCGATCCTGGGTTCCTCCAGGTTTCCGGTGATGGAGTAGTCCCCATTCTCCAGCAGGAGACGTATGGTATTCCGGGCACCTTCCACAGACAGGTAGACCGTCTTCAAACCATCCAGTTTCCCGGTCATTACAGCAGGTAAACCAGCCTCTGCAAGCACCGAATCAATCACCAAGTATTGCCTCTCCACCCGGGTGGTCAGATGGACCCACCTGCCGCCTGCTTCTTCAAGGTCCACGGTAACAGAATACCCCTCTTCCATGTTCTGGCAGCCATAGATCATCCCTGTTGCCAAGACTGAAACGATCAACCATCTTTTTTGCATAACAATTAAATTTTTGGACTCCAAAAATACAATAAATTGTAACTGTTTAGCTGCTATTCAAAAGTAGCGAAAAACCAGGGTTATCAACAATTA
>CAZRZY010000019.1:0-858 GCA_964604655.1 uncultured Bacteroides sp.
CAACAACAGGCTCCAGATCACGTCCAGCAACGGGAGCTTCAAGGTGCCCCTGCCGGGCCTGGCAGGCATCTTCTATGACCGGGAGGTCATGCTTTTTTGCGATCTGGTTGATCCGGGTCATATCCGCCGGGAGCCCGAATATGTGCACCGGCAGAATGGCGGTGGTCCGTTCGTTGATCTTCTCTTCAATGGTGGAAGGGTCGATCAGGAAGGTCTCCGGATTAGTATCGGCGAAGACGGGAAGCGCCCTGGCATTGAAGACCACGTTGTAGGTGGCGATAAACGTATAGGGGGATACAATCACCTCGTCTCCCGCATCTACGCCCAGCACCTGCATGGCCGTGATCAGGGCCGCGGTTCCGCTGGCGGTGGCCAGGGCCTGTTTGGCTCCGATCAGTTCGGCATACTTCTTTTCGAACTGGCCACACATGTTCCCGTCCCCCCGGTACCAGTTACCGCTTCGAAGCACCTGAAGCATGGTATCTTCCGCTTTCCGGTCCCATACGGGCCATTCATGCCATCCGGAGGCCCGTACCGGGGTTCCACCGTGGATGGCGAGTCTGGGAGTGGTACCGGCACCCCGCACCTGCGTTTCTCCGTGGATGGCGAGTCTGGGAGCGTTTCCGGAAGCCCGCACCTGCGTTCCTCCGTGGATGGCGAGTCTGGGAGCGTTTCCGGAAGCCCGCACCTGCGTTCCTCCGTGGATGGCCAGTTTGGATGCGGTACCGGCACCCGTTCCTCCGAAAAGCGGAACGGAACCAGCAAGGACGGTGGCCGCCGCTCCGGTCGAGGTCTCTTTGATAAACTTTCTTCTGGTGAGGTGTTTGGATTTCATATCAAACTGGAGGATATGGATTT
>CAZRZY010000019.1:958-1560 GCA_964604655.1 uncultured Bacteroides sp.
CATATCAAACTGGAGAATATGGATTTCATATCAAACTGGAGAATATGGATTTCATATCAAACTGGAGAATATGGATTTCATTTTTCTTCTGAGCTCCTGACCAAATTACGTAATAGGCGGGGGTAAGTCAAGCGTATATGGATTTGGAAATAACCCAATATTTCCAGGAACCCGGAAATCAGTTGACGTTGGAACAATGCGTGTTTCCGTCATTGGGCCATTGATGATCCACTTTTCCCCGATATGGACCGGTTATGTATCTGTCCATCCAGGTTTTCTGTCAGAACCAGAACATCCCGGGTATTCATACCAGAATCGGTATCTGTCCTGCTCGGGATTGGTATCTGTCCTGCCCGGGATTGGTACCTGTCCTGCCCGGGATCGGTATCTGTCCTGCCCGGGATTGGTATTTGTCCTGCCCGGGATTGGTATCTGTCCTGCCCGGGATTGGTATTTGTCCTACCTGGAATTGGTATCTGTCCTGCCCGGGATTGGTATCTGTCCTGCCCGGGATCATGCATTTAGAGGAGCTCATGGCCTCGCAAGTTGTTGGGAGGATCTCCTGAAAGCGGCGATTCCGCTGCGCGTCATCAGCGTTTCCG
>CAZRZY010000019.1:1660-32320 GCA_964604655.1 uncultured Bacteroides sp.
CTTCGCGTCATCAGCGTTTCCGCTTCGCGTCATCAGCGTTTCCGCTTCGCGTCATCAGCGTTTCCGCTTCGCGTCATTCATCTCAGATACAAATTATCTTTTTATTAACTATTTCAATGTTTTTACGGATAAAAAACATCTCTCGACAAATATTTATTATCGATAGTTAACCTAAAAAGTGTGGTAAACTGATAAAAAAGGTCCCTCCGGCCCCTTCTTAAAGAAATAAGGTGGGGTATAACAACCGGAACCTGCATATCCCGGAACCAGGATTCCTTTGAGCTGTGATTCCTCAGGTGTCCTGTGAACGTATCCCCGTTTTATATAGCACATCATTTTTCAATCACCTGAACCTAAGGCCTGATCTGCAATACCTAAGGCCTGATCTGCAATACCTAAGGCCTGATCTGCAATACCTAATGCCTGATCTGCAATACCTAATGCCTGATCTGCAATACCTAAGGCCTGAATATACCTGGATAATAGAAGGGCATCAATGATTTAATCATTTGATGGTTAAATTCCCTGATGCTCTGCATTGGAAAAGAGGGTCCAGGGTTCTACCCTGGTGTTTAATACCATTTAATCAAATTTGGAAGTATTCGTTTTCGACAGGTTTCTTATATTTAGTACCGCAAATGGCAGGCGGGCAGTAAGGGGGAAGAATAACCACATTCATGGATTCCGGGGAAATTAGAAAGGGCTGGAGCATGGTCATCCAGGGTACCGATCAGAATTCTGGTTCGTCCGGACCTGAAAACTTCGGTCTGCCGGCTGACCGGGTTTTGGCGGCTTCGCTCTGCCACGAGATCGAACGCCGCAATGAGTATCTTGAAGTTCCCAATCGGCTGAAAGGGGACTTCAGTGAACTCGACACTGCCGGACAGGGTGCCTGGTTGTCCTTTGCTTCCGGCATCCCCCTGAAATTATCTTCTCTGAATTTAGCTGTCAGGAAGTGTCAGGCGCTTTATAAAACCTGTATTATTACCGATGAGGAGATCGACAAGCTGGCCCGTTTCGATTACAGAAACTACATGGAGGTTTATTCGGGGGCAAGTACTCCTGTCCATTCCTATGAGAATCTGACCGATGAAAAAAGAAACTTCTTCAAGGAGCTGAACTATCAAATTCCCTTCCTTCTGAAGGAGTATGATTATGAGGTTTTTCGGCCCGGAGAGGGAACAGAGATCGACGAATTGATGGTTACCCGGATCGCCAGGGCCATCCACGCGATATACATCGCTGAAACACGCAGGATATCTGGCGGAAAGAAGAACACGGAAATCCATGCAGATTGGGATAGGCTGCCGGAAGAAGCCCAGGCTTCCAATCTGGATAACGCACGGCACATTCCGACCAAGCTTATGGCCATTGGTTACAGGATCGAACCAGAAATCGAGGGTTACCGGGCTGCTACCCTGGTTCTGGATGAGGAGGAGATTGAGACCATGGCAAGGATAGAGCACATGAGATGGTGCTGGGAAAAGCGAATCAACGGCTGGATCAGCGGGAGTGAAACCGATGCGGATAAAAAGGTCCATGCAGGCCTGGTTCCCTATTCCAGGCTTTCAGAAACAGAGAAGAGAAAGGACCGCGAACTGGTGCGACTGATCCCCGCGCTGTTGCAGGACATGGATTTGGCAGCTTCTCCTGTCGGCAGAGACCGGATAAGCGGTCTTCCCTATGCCATCCGGCCGGAAAGTGCGGTCAACCGGATTGTGCGAATGGCACGTGAACTGGACGAGGAGATAACTCATTTAAATCTTCCTTCCGGTTCGGTAAAGACCATCCTGGAGAATATGGTCCGTCCGATGGGGAAAGCTGCAGATGAACTGAAGAACAGTTATGATTACGCCAGGCATATCCAGGAAACCTTCTTGCCTGAGGACCTGAGGGTCAGGGAGAGTTTTCCCGAAAGCTTTATTTTGTACAGGCCCAAAGATATAGTAGGCGGTGATTTCTATTATTTCCATACCCGGGGGGACATCAGTATTTTTGCAGCAGCCGATTGCACAGGACACGGGATACCCGGTGCACTGCTGAGCACGATTGGCTATGCCTTTCTGGACCAGGCCGTAAGTGAACTTGGAATATCCGGCCCCTCCATGATCCTCCGCCATCTTTATTCCAGGATCCACCGGTTCCTGAGGCGTTACGAGGAAGGAACGTACCTGAGCGATGATCTGGATATTGCGCTGTGCGCCTACGACCACATCAATCGCCGGATTCGTTTCTCGGCAGTGGGGAATCCGCTTTACCGGATCAGTCATGTTTCCGGGAAGTTGATTAGATACAAGACCTTGAACCAGCCTGAACAGGGAGAGGACAGGAATGAACCGTATTATGAGGAGTTGGAGATCCCGCTGGATTTTGGCGATATGCTCTACCTGGGATCGGACGGATTTGCAGATCAGTTCGGGGGGAAGCCCAGGAAGCGATATGGCGGACCCCGCCTGAGAGGACTGTTGCAGGAAATCAGCACCCTCTCCATGCCCCGGCAGAAAGAGCAAATGGAACGGGCCATCGAAAACTGGAAGGAAATAGGAAAGGAACCGCAAACCGATGATATGCTCATGATCGGGATACGCATATAAGCTGAAGTCTGACCTGAAGTCTGTGACCTGAAGTCTGTGACCTGAAGTCTGACCGGCTTAGAACGGCTTAAAAGGCTTAGAACGGCTTAAAAGGCTTAAAAGGCTTAAAACGGCTTAGAACGGCTTAGAACGGCAAATTGATGCTGTCCATGATCTCAATGAAGCGGGGATGGTCCCACAGGGATCGCAGGTAATAGTCCCATTGGTACCAGACCACGAAATCCTGTTTCAGTTCATAGGCTTTTTCAACGTACTCCATGGCTTTCTCCTGGTCCCCCAGAACGGCCCATAACTCTGCAAGCCCGGCGTTGAACCAGTTGGAAGGATAAGTTTCCAGTCGCTCTGCTACTGCCATTGCGCTGTCGCGCATGCCGGCAAGCTCATAGCTGATGCCCAGGTAATGCTCGAAGGTGCGGGCTGTTTCCGCTGCCTCACGCTGCAACTGAAGTCCTTCTTCGTACCTGCCGAGTTCCACGTAGGCAAGTCCCAGCATTGCTTTTGCGTAGGGGTAGTCGGAATTCATTTCCAGGGTTTTCCGGGCTGGTTCGACCGCTTTCTCGAATTCCCCGGTCCAAACATAATACCATGAAATGTTGTGGGTGAAGTACAGGCTCAGGGGATCGATCTCGATACTCCGGTAGAATTCGTTCATGGCGCTGTCCTGGTAGCCCTCCAGGGTGATATACCACCCGTAATGGTAATGTGCGGCTGCACTGTTCGGATTCAGTTCCAGGGCGTGCATCAGGTATTTTTTTGCCAGAGTGAATTCCCAGTCGTAGTAGAGGGCATTGGAACCCAGGGATACATATGCATCGGCGGCATAGATGTTCATGGAGTCCAGATCCAGTGCCTTCTGGGCATATGCTTTGGCAAGTCTGTGGCCATCCGGGTCTATATCAGCTATATGACTGGTAATGCTGTATGCCCTGGAAAGGGTGATGTAAGGGAGGGGATCGGCTGGATCCAGGTCGATCGCCTCCTGCACCAGGGTGAGTCCCTTCTGGAAATCCTCTTTCGTAAACTTCTTCATGAAATACTCCCCCCGGGCACACAGCTTTTTGATTTCGGGATTGGATTTTTCAGTTTGCTGAACCTTGTTTTTCTGGTCCTCCGACAGGCCGATCCGCAATTCACGGAAGACCTGGCTGGCGATCTCCGGGTAGAGCGCAGCCAGTTCATTCCAGGAAGTATGGTATGTCCTGGACCAGATATAGTGCTCTTCGGGCTTCACTTCCACCAGACGAACCTCCAGTCTCAGCTCCTCTTCGTTACCCTTCACAACCGCTTCAAGGATGTGTCCCACCTGCAGTTCCTCCGCAATGGCAGAGATGGGTTCCTCGCTGTCCCTGTACTGCATGGTCGATTGTTTGGGCCGGACCACCAGATCCCGCGTACAGCTGAGGGGGGTGATGATGTCGTCGTGCACCGACATGGGAATCCATTCCAGGGTGGTATCGCCGGTAAGGTTGGCTACCGGCAGGATCGCCAGGGAAGCAGTCTGGATCCTTCCGAGACGGTCAGAAAGCATATTTCCACTCTTGAACCAGCCCGGGTAAACGAATAGCAGGAACAGGGCGATGAATGCAGCAGCTATCGTACCGTTGGTGATCCATTTTTTTCGCTTTGATCCTGCACCGGATGGTTTCCATTCAGAGCTGTGATCATGGTCCGGTTGAGAATGAGTATAGGATTGATAGGTCTTCGACATGCGTTTCACCTTATCGGGGTGCATGCCATAGATGACTTCCTTCACTGCATAGGCCACCTTGTTGATCTGGTCCCTGTAGAAGATCTTTTTAAGATTCTTTTCCGGGTTGTCTGAAGGAGTCAGGGGCCTGTTCACCCCGGCGGCTGAATAGATAAATTCAATGCCACGAAACCTGCAGCCCAGCTCATCTTCCACCAGTTGGATATCCGACTCGTCCAGTTCCCTTATCACGACCGGGATAATGCGGCTGCAGACGTTTCCGCTTTGCAGCTTTATATCCCGTCCAAATTCATCCTCCGAGGCCATCTTGTTAAACGCCTTGAATTCGTGTTCCCAGGCAAAACTTTTCGGATCACAATAGGTCTGAGACAGGATCGGGATGAAAATCAAAGTATTTATCTTGGTCTGGAGACTCTTGTCCACATGGTGCATCTCCAGAAGGCCGTCGTGCGGATTTTCGTCGAAGTAGATACTGATGTCCTCTTTGAAGGTAGCATCAAGTTCATTCTGAAGGTCAGCCAAAAAACGGCTCACCCAACCATCGAACTTATTGTCTTTTTGCCGGTAGCTGATGAATATGTCATTTTCAAAGCCGGGAAGTATGCTGCTCACGGTATCTGGGATGGGTTATATCCTCACAAGTTATTAAAAAAAGCGGTGTAAGTCAACTGGCCTTTAAATTCGGGCTTAACAGATGCAGAGGCTCCTGGCCTGTCTTGATCAGACTCAACAAATCGGTAAGTATCCTGTTACTTTTCACATGAACGATGCTTTGAAAACCGGCCTTGGTTTCTTGATATTTTTATTCGCTGCCAGTGTCAGTGCGCAGGAAAAAGCGGAGATGGAACAGCGGGTCAAGGTCGATGAAGTTCCTGAAAGGGCTGTCGAATGGCGGGATGACGCATACGAAAAGGCCCGAAGAGTCAGGTGGTATTATGAAGAGACTTCGGGACTGAAAAGTTATGAAGCGAAATTCAAATGGAAGGATCGCCGTCATAGTGTGGAATTTGATACTACCGGTGTTATTCAGGATATTGAAGTTTCCGTGGAATGGCAGGAATTGCCTGAAGAGGCGCAACAGAACATTCTGGGGTACCTGGATTCGACCTTCCAGAAATACAACATCCAGAAAATTCAGCAGCAGTGGTCAGGGAGCCCCGATGACCTGGAGGATCTGATCGATGAGGATGAAAGCGAAAATATCACTATACGGTACGAAATCGAATATTACGGGAAGAATGAATGGCATGATGAATTATGGGAAGGATTATTCGATGCCCGTGGAAAAATGCTTGACGAAAGAATGGTGAAGCTGAGACCCACCGATAACCTGAATTTCTGATGCGCTCTTTGCTGCTGGTTATTATTCTGTTGTTCCTGTCCGCACCACGCGTAAGGGCCCAGTCCTTTCAGGCCGGCATATCACCCGAAGTGGCTATCAGCTACCGATGGACTGACCGGTTAAAACAAACCGTCAAAATCGAGTCCATGCATGAATTTTTTCACACCGAGCCCTCGATGTGGAACTATTCCTACGATCAAACGGATCTTCAGGTGTTCCTGGAGGGGAGGCTGAATCCATTTATTCGGATTGCCGGAGGGTATCAATTCCGCCTGGAAGGGGAAGGTGAAAATTCGCATCGTACTATTCAGCAAGTTGCATTTCTGCGGAAAGGTACAGGCTTTCGATTGGGTCACCGGTTGCGAACCGATCAAACCTTTTACCCTTCAGAAACTTTAGAGTGGCGCCTTAGGTATCGCCTGTCTGCCGAAATCTCCCTGGAAGGCCAGTCGCTGGACGCCGGAGAATTTTACCTGCTGTTGTCCGGTGAACCCATTTTTTCGTGGCAAAACTCCGTAAGTGATTTGGAGACCCGGTTGAAAACATCCCTGGGATACCTTATCAATAACTCGAACAAAGTGGAGGCGGGATTGGATTACCGCCTTGACAGGTGGCTGGAGAATTCCGTCAGGCAGAGACTCTGGGTGAAGGTGGGGTGGTTCTATTCCATATAGATTTTAGAGAACACCGGGGCCTCCAATTTGCCATCGGATGAGCAGGGGTAGATCAAGGTAAGAATAGATGCACCAATTTCAGATCTTTCTACGGTCCGGATCTTCCTGGCACTTGTGAAGAGCAGGTCGTTTGAAATTCAACACAACAGCTGTCCGGGGAAATTCTTTTACCTGATCCCTGTATGGCTGTAATCCGGAATTTGAGTAACTTACAGAGGAATCACCGATGGACCGATTCATGCTCAGGGCACTGCTTTATTTCTCATTAGTACTTCTGGTATTTCCCGGGCTCAGGGCACAGGATTCCACGGGTATTTCAGAGGAGAGTGCCGGTTTCCTGATCGAGCTGGAAGAAGAGAGTGCCGGTTTCCTGATCGAGCTGGAGGAAGAGAGTACCGGTTTCCTGATCGAGCTGGAGGAAGAGAGTACCGGTCCTGTGACGGGGATCTGCGGCAGTTCCCTGCGCACACCGGTGGCTGTCAGGGTAGGGGACCGGTACGGGCGGCCCCTGGCGGATTACCCTGTGGTATTTAGCATCCTGTCCGAACCCGGCACGGCTGCAGGGGCGGATCTCAGTGAATCGATGGTCCTGACCGATTCCACAGGCAGAGCGTCTGCGTTGCTCACCCTGGGTTCTGAACCGGGACTTTATCTGGTATCCTGCCGGATCGAAGGAGGTTTCCCCGACAATGAGGTGATTTTTACGGCCAAAGCCAGCAAGAAGAACTGGGTCTGGATGCTGCTCATCGGTCTGTTCGGGGGGCTGGGACTCTTTCTGTTCGGGATGCATACCATGAGTGAAGGGATGCAGCAATCGGCCGGAGAGCGGCTGCGTTTCATCCTGGAACACGTTACCCGGAACCGTCTGGTCGGGGTGGGTATCGGGACGGTGGTCACTACCATCATCCAGAGCAGTTCGGCCACCTCGGTCATGCTGGTATCTTTCGTGAATGCGGGTCTGATCCGGTTCCGGCAAACCATCCCGGTGCTGCTTGGGGCGGCCATGGGGACCACCATCACCGCACAGATCATCGCCTTTAAGATCACCGAGTACAGCCTGCTGATGGTAGCTGGGGGCTATTTCCTCCAGCTGTTCTCCCGGAAAGAGGAATTCAAATCGGCCGGCAGCACTATTTTCGGTTTCGGGGTACTTTTTTTCGGGATGAGTATTATGTCCGATGCGATGGTCCCCCTGCGGGAATGGTCCCCCTTTATCGAGCTGCTGCTCAGGCTGGAAAATCCCCTTCTGGGAATCCTGGTGGGGGCCGTCTTTACCGCCCTGATCCAGTCCAGTTCTGCCTTTGTGGGTATTATGATCGTTCTGGCCTCCCAGGGACTGCTCTCCCTGGACGCAGCCATCCCGCTTCTGCTGGGCTCCAACCTGGGCACCCCGGTCACCGCACTGCTGGCCAGCCTGAAAGCCGGGAGTGAAGCCAAAAAGGTGGCGCTGGCCTTCCTTCTGATCAAATTGGGGAGTGTACTCATCTTTGCAGCCTGGACCGCTACCCTGGGGAAGATTCTGGTCCAGTTGACGCCCGAAGCTTCCCTGGCGAGGCTGATTGCCAATGCCCATACCCTGATCAATGTGTTGCTGACACTGATCATCCTGCCTATTTCGCCACAGGTGGCCTGGCTGGTTGACCGGATGGTCGGGCGGGAAACGCCTGCAGAAAAACCTGCCTTTACGACCCGGTACCTGGATCCGGGGATGCTGGGTACACCCTCGCTGGCACTGAATCTTGCCAAGCAGGAGATCATCCGGATGGGAAAAATCGTCCATTCCATGTATGCCCTCATCATCACTCCATTTCTCGACAAAGATGCTTCCCCTCTGAACCGGATCTACACCCGGGAGAGCGAAGTGGACTTTCTGGCGGAGAGGATCAAAACCTACCTGATGGATATCAATCGTGAGCAGGTAAGCAGCAAGCGGGTCAATGAATCTTTCCTGCTCCTGTATTCCATGAAAGAATTCGAAAAGATAGGGGACATTATTTCCGGCGATATGGCCAATCGGGCCGAGAAGTGGCTGGCCAAAGATTTCGATTTTTCTGAAGATGGAAAAAAGGAACTGATACGCTTCCACGGGAAGATCGAAAAACAACTGAATCGTTCCCTGGAAATTTTTGAGGAAACCAACCTGAAAATGGCGTCAAAGATGAAGCAGAAACATAAGGAATACCGGGACCTCTCAAAGGAGCTGGAGAAGCAGCATTATGCAAGGATCCTGGAAGGGATGAAGGAATCCATTGACAGCAGCAAGACCCACCTGGAGATCCTGGCGCTTCTCGGCACCATCGACAGCCATGCCACCCACATCGCCCGAATTGCACTGGAATGAATCGGGATCCGTTACCACTCCGTATATAATTTCACTAAATTGACCATTGGAATCAAACGCCAACTATAACGGAACAAATTGAATATGAGGTCTATCATCGAGCTTTTCGAATCGCTTATCGAACCATCCGTAGTTCTGCTTGTCCTGGTCATTCTTTTGATATTGAACACGTGGATTTTTAATAGAATCAAATCATCCACCTCACACTCTGCCATTACGAAAGGTGTGATTTCTTTTTTTCTGGTTCTTATGGGTTTGCTGGTATTCATACTTGCGCTGCCCATTGATAAATCTCTGAAAGGACAGATACTTGGTTTCCTGGGGATCATCATCAGTGCCGGGATTGCTTTAAGTTCCACCACCGTACTGGGGAATCTGATAGCCGGCATCATGAGCAACTCCATGAACCGTTTCAGAAATGGAGACCTGATCAAGATCGGGGACTTTCACGGAAGAGTGATCAGGAAAAGCATCTTTCATACGGAAATTCAACTGGAGGACAGCAATTTTATCACGATACCGAATCTCTTTATTGCCAGTCATCCGGTTAAATTAATACGTAAATCGAATACCGTGATCTCCACGTCCGTCTCGTTAGGTTACGATATACCTCACGGGAAGATTGAAAAAGCGCTTAAAAATGCGGCGATGGAAGCCGGATTATCCGATCCTTATGTGTACATCATCAGTTTGGGTGATTTTTCGGTGGTCTACAAGATTCACGGGTTCCTGGAAGATACTGGCAAATACTTCAGCACCAGTTCACAGCTGAATGCTCAGGTCATCGATAAACTCCATGAGGAGAAGATCGAGATTGTTTCGCCCACCTTTATGAATCAGCGTCGGGTGGATGAAATGGATTTCATACCGGAACAGGTAATAGCAAAGTCGGAAGCAGTGGAAGAGAAATCCCCGGAGGAACTCATATTTGATGAAGCGATCAAATCAGAGAAGATGGAGAAGAAGAAGGATTCTCTGAAAGAGATTGATAAAAGACAGGAGGTTCTCAGGGAGAAACTGAAGGAACTGAGAGTTCAGAAGGATGAGGTGGAGATCAAGAAGATACAATCCTATTTGAAGAGGAACGAAGAATTAAAGGAGCGTATCGAGAAGAGTATCAAAGAACAACTGGAAAGGGAAGAGGACTCTGCCAGGTGAAACGGCTCCCTGTAGTCTGTGGTAAATTCATCGGCTGAGACGACTATTTTCTCATAGTTGTCCTGAATCTTCAGGAGGTTGCCGAACAGCTCTTTGCCGGACCTTTTCATCAGGCAGCTGATAGGTAACCTGAATATACCTGGCTGTTCCGCCCTTCTGAGCCACGAAGTCAATTTCTCTTTCTTGATGCTTGCCTGTAAATGCATGCCTGTAAACACCTTGCGAGGATATGAATCAATCGGTTGTTTACGGAACCAGATTTCGTAATTTTTCCACTCTTCCCTGACTTTCTTGATCAGCGTTTTTCAGCCATTTCAGAGCTTCTTCTTTTTCACCCATGTCCAGGTATTCATATTTGCCTGATCGCCTTATATATGTTCTCACGGTGGTCACAGGAAAATTTTTTAGTTCTGTGAGGTCAGAATACGATATAGACGGGATAATCTTACGTACAAACTAAAGAAGTTAAAAGAGAAAATAGCCAGGCGCCAGGCTAAACTTTATCAAATTTTTACCACTTTCACATTCAAAACTTGCCCTAACTTTTCAATCTTACCATAAATATGCCCAACCCCAATGGCGCAGTGGTGTGCAGGCCCTTTTTTCGACCATTCTTCTATAAAATATTTGGCTCCAATAGAAAATTTATAGCGACTGTTTGTATTTCCAATTTCAAGCACAGGGCCGGGAACGGATTCACCCTCGGCAACCAGAAGGAAGACACCGTCCTTGCCTTCGACTACTGAAAGCAGCGTTACGGGTCCATGTTTCACGGTCATTTGAATAGATAAACCTTTGCCCGGTTTACCATGATAAATGGACAGCGGCACCAGTTTTACCCGACCTTCGGCAATGGCAAAATGTGCGGGTCCATCGTGGCCAAGGTAAACCACATCGTCCTTAAAATCCATCAGGTAGAATTCGGAGAACGAACCGCCCGCGCCAAACGCTGCCATAATTTTCATGGCCTGTGCATTTTTAACTTCACATTCTCCTGCTATGGGAATGTTTTTCCCGGTTAGTAAAGTGTTTCCGGCTATTACAGATGTCACGATGTTTTCATATTCATTGCCCGTTTCGCCTTCATAATAATAAGCCATTGCCCCCAGGTTGTATTTTTTCACCAGTTTGTCGAGTGCAACCGAAGTCAGTGCGGCACGTTCTATTTCCATAGGCTCGCACTCCGGGACTACTTCAAAAGCAGTATTAAATTCCTGAATTTTAGCCTGAACGTCATCTTCGGAAACTTCATCGCGGTACTTTTTGAGTTCGCACATTTCGAGCATTTCGATGTGGGTGCCAAATGTTGCGCTTTGTTTTGTGAGGTCGGTATAGACATCGAGCATTCCATCGTAATAATGGCCAAGCACACCGAGCCTGTTGTTTCGCATAGCCGTCGCTACACGGGCAGCTTCTGTCCAGGCTTCAATCCCACACCACGCCTCTTCATCCTGAAGGTGTCCAGTAACAATGTTGTAACTGATTCCGGAGCGGTTAAAAACGCTGGCAATCTCGGGAACCGAGCAGGCCTGGCAATGCTCCAGCCACACCCCGGTCATTTTGCCGCGGTCGCCAAGCTGGTTGAATTGGGTGTAATCAAGTTGAGCTACTGGCTGAAGGTTCAGTATGATAAAGGGAATCTTCAGCTTTTGTGCCACCGGCAAAACTGTTGATGATAGGGCATAGGTAGAAACATACAAAAATAGAATTGCCACATCCTGTGACTTCAGTAAGTCAGCTGCTTCATTTGCTTTCACCGGACTATCAACCAATCCGGCATCAACAACCTCTACTCCAAAGTTTTCAATTCCAATTTTAATTTGTTTCTGATATCCTTTCAGGTTATCGAGCAATCCCTCAAACTGGTCCCAATATGTATCGAGGCCAATTCCAAATAATCCTACTTTTGTCATATTGATGTAATAGCAAAACTATTGGTTCCTGGATCGGAGTACTTGAAACAAGTTTTATTGTTTTCAGGCTCCAGCCATATCACAGGAATTTCAGTAAAAGGATTGTCAAAACACCGAAATTGTATTTTTATGACACAGGGCTGGCGGCTGCATTGCTGGGTATAGAGAATATCTTACAGCTTTCGCTGAGTCCATACAGGGGCAGTCTGTTCGAGAATCTGGTTATCGTTGAATTTTTTAGATCAAAGATTCTAGTTTAGTTATGCGGTATCTTGCTGCAATTCATCCTCACGTTAGTCCCCGCGCTCACCCAGCTTAAAATTCAAGGCATATTCCACTGCCCTTTCGAAACCCATGGCGATGCCTTCTTCCGCATATTGCAGAGCAAGTTCTTCACCCACTTCTTTTTTTGCCTGACCAATGGTTTCATTGATGCAATGTTGCCAGAAGGCGGGCCAACTTTCTTCTTCTAAGAAAATTCCATATTGCTTATGCATAAACAATACGATCCCATTCAGCATGAGGCCATCCTTCAATAGGCCCGCTCCTGCCAATGACATGGCGATACCCTGGAGTTCAAAAAAGGCTTGAGCATAATCTTTGGCCTGCATAATAGCTTTAAGGGCAGTTTTATACCTTCGAAAAGATTCGGAATATTCTTTACGAAGCAGGGCACAATCTGCGTGTACATGGCGGGCAATACCTATATCCCGTTTCATATCAAATCTGATAAACTCCGGCAGAGCTTCCTCAAAAAGTGGCTCTGCCTTATCCAGTTTTTCGTCGGAACAGATCTCTTCGGCACCTTCTGCCGAGAAATCACCCGCAAAAACCGAGAGGCGTGAAAAAAGTAGCTTTTCTTTGTCGGAGAGCAGTTCGTAACCCCAATCGATGGTCGCTTTTAATGTTTTCTGGCGGGAGGTGGAAGTTCTTTCATCGGAGGAAAGCAACTGGAAACGATGGGTGATCCGCTCCAGGATCATTTTGGAATCCATATGCCGGATACTCGAAGCAGCCATTTCAATGGCCAGCGGGATCCCATACAGATGGTGGCAAATCTGTGAAATGGTGAGGCCATTTTTCTCATCCAGCGTAAACTCGGGGTCTTTTGTTCTGGCACGGTCCAGGAACAACCGGATCGCTTCCGAGTGCTCCAGCTTTTCCAGGTCTACCTGGTCCTCTTTCTCCGGAAGGGTGAGGGAGGGCACCCTCCATAAGACCTCGCCGCTGATCTTAAGGGCCTCCCTGCTGGTGGGCAGTACCTTGATATCCGGACTGCCGGAGAGGAGCTGGTGGGCCAGCTCTTTGGTGGCATCCACCAGATGTTCACAATTATCCAGAAGCAACAGGCATTTTTTATCCCTGATCTGTTCCTTCAGGGTGGAGGTGATCGGTTTGCCGGGTTCTTCAGTGATGGATAGGGTATTGGCCAGTTCCCGGGGGATTAGCTCAGGATCCTCCAGGGGTGAGAGATCGATAAACCAGACACCATCCTGAAACTTATCGAGATACTCTCTGGCTATCTGTAAGGATATTCTTGTTTTGCCACACCCTCCGGAGCCGGTGATGGTGACCAGCCGGTTGTTTTCCACCAGACTGTTCAGTTCTTTCGTCTCCTTCTCCCTTCCGATGAATCTGGTGAGCTGTAAGGGGAGATTGTGCGACGGCGGTGAAGTTGACCCCTTGGGATCAACTTCTTCGCCTGCGGCTTCTTCGCCGGCAGCTTCTTCGCTGATGCTATCAATGGTAGCTGACTCGGCATCTTGATGACCTCTGTACCTCAAATACCACTTCAGTGTGGTAGCCAGGTCGAGCAACACGGGTTTCACCTGTTCCGGGTCGTATTCCTTCGGATGGGCCCCGAAAGTGGAGATGCTGTTGATGTTATTCATCGACCCGATAATATGGGACGGAACGATCTCTTCCCGGTTCAGTTTGTCGATTATACGTTTGAGAGGCTCGGATCCCCGGGTTCTTTTGAGTTCGCATTCGCACAGCTCCGAGATGATGATCTCCAGGCACCTTCTGGCATAGACGAGAACGATGTTTTCGTCATCGGTTTTCAGCAGCCGGGTAAGTTCACTATTCAGTTGGGGATGGTACGTCCGGATGGTTGGATGGAGTTTCTCCAGTGCCCTGATTTCGGAGGACCAATTTGTCATGGTGGGTGCTTTGCTGCAATTTAATCAACATACTAACGCGAGTCAATTCAGGGGAAGATCCATCCTGTGCGATCACATCCTGTGCGATCACATCAGAATTGAATAATTATTAACTTTTCCACACCGGGGAAGGATTGGATAAGTTACCGTAGGGGAGTAGTGAATCATTTTAATGCCTTTCTTCGTATAACTATGATATAACCAATGGGTTTCGTCAGAACCATACTGAATCTTGCCATCGGAGAGGCGATCATATTTTTCTCCGGCAGGGATATCCTCCACGCGCAGGATTTTGATATGCCGGATGTCCCTCAAAAAAGGCACCTCAATGAGATTGATTCTGTGGATCAGGATCTCGTGATAAAACAGATATTCAATAATTATGAGTTCAACGGATATAATTATACCGATATTCTTCACATGCATACGGCCATTCCGAACACGGGAAAGGAGTTGAAGAACCTTTTAATGAATGAGATACCGGTTGAGTATATGGATGCTTTCAATTCCGTTGTTGATGTGAAAAACCGCCCCGTTTTTGATTACTGGGATATTGCCAAGTTTTATCAGAACGATATTTCCATAATAAATCTCTCCAATGCGTTAAAAAAGGCAAAACCCCAGGAGCGGTCTGTCCTGTTAAAACATCTCTATAAAGCCAGTTATAAGGCATGGAAGGAGGAGCATAAGAATGTTTCAAAAGCATTTAAAAACAGAGCCAATTTCCGTTCGCTCTATAGTTTAAGCTTAATTAAAAGAAGTCAAGCGTATTTTAAGAGTTCTGAAAAACCGAATTTACTGATTACCTATCCTTCCATCGATTTTAACCAGGCGCTCTATTCCCCGGCAGCACGAAGGATGATCAAGGACTTATCGGATACCTACAATATCTTCTTTTCTACCTTGCGAAACGAAAAAGATCTGTACAAAGCAATCAACAGGGTTGAAAGAATAGAGCTACTCATCATTACCGGGCATGGAAAAAAGAACAGGATCATGCTCAATGAGCCCGATCAGCACAGCGAGGACAACACCTATATTGACACGAATGATAAGGAATTGAAGCGCTATCTGAAAAAGCTTACACCCGATGCGCTGATTTTTCTGAATGCCTGCAATACAGGAAAGGGGGGCAAGGAGATTGAAAATCTTGCCAATAATCTGGCTGAATGCGCCGACGGGCGGAAAGTCATTGCCTCGATGGAACCTTTTAGTATCGATGAGATTATATTCAGGAAGAAGTATCCATTCGATATTGATATTCCCAACAAAACCTACGTGGCTATTAAAAGCAGGTAGTACTTGATCTTGCTGCACTCGTCGTTGAATCTGGCGGTAAACTTCAGGATCAATGGTTCTGGAAGGATATCCGGACCCCGACTGCACAAACATCGTCGATCTGTTCGTTGCTGCCCTTCCAGCCTTCATAGGCATATTCGATCGCCTTTTTCTGCATGGCCATGGATCCGCCCTGGACCGAAAGGAGTAATTGCTTCAGCCGGCTTGATTTATATTTACTGCGGCTTTTACCACCAAACTGGTCGGCAAAACCATCCGTAAACATATACAGCGAATCCTGCTCATACAGCGGTATGGTATGACTGATATAGTCTTTCTCTTCCCAGTGCACCCCAACGGGCTGCAGGTCGGCCCTTATCCGGTACAGCTGGCTCTCATTATTCTCCAGGGAGATTTGGAGGTCATCATCAGGGGCTGTTGCATGCTTCTTATCCCTGACCATCAACAGGGGGATGTTTGCTCCGGCATACTGGAGTTCCATTTTCTCAGGATCGATGATGGCAATGGCCATGTCCATGCCGTCCCGCTGATCCTGGTCCGATCCTTCCTGGTAGAGGATCTCCTTGACTTTGTTCCGAAGGTGCCCCAGGATGAGGTCCGGAGGCCTGATTCCGTAGTTCCTGAAATGTTCATTGAGGAGGGTGACTCCCAGCATGCTCATCAACGCACCGGGCACCCCGTGGCCGGTGCAATCAGCAACAATGATGACCTTTTTGCCCCCTATTTCTCTGACCCAGTAGAAATCCCCCCCTATGATGTCTTTGGGTCTGAAGATCGTAAAATGGTCGGGAAGACTCAGATCGATGTAGGTTGCTGTTGGCAACACGGCCTTCTGGATCCTCCGGGCATAACTGAAACTGTCGGTGATAGCCTGCTTCTGCTGCAGTAACAGCTGGTTTTGTTTCCTGATCTTTTCTTCCGTCCGTACACTCTCGATAGCCCTGGCGATGTGATTGGAGATGAAGACCATGAGTTCTTCGTCTTTCGAAGAGTATGCATCGTTCAGATCATAACACTGTACAGCCATCACTCCTTTGGTCTGGCCGGAAAGCTTTAACGGGACTCCAAGCCATGAGGTGGATTGAGAGCCATAGAGGGTAATATCGCCCGAACGGTATAATTTATCAATATTCGGATTGGGAAACCGCTTGGGTTTGCCGGTTCTTCGCACATAATCGGTCAGGGTTCCGGACAGATCGTAAAGCGTCACTTCCAGGGATTCGTCGTAGGCATATCGCAGGGCCGCCGTCTCAATACGGTCCTTCTCATCCACAAAAAACGGGAAGAAATACTTACCGGTGGAGTCATCGAACAGGCAGACGAAGAAGTTTTTGGCAATGACCAGCTCCTTCAGGATTTCGTGAATCGTGGAGACAAATTCTTCTACACTGCTTGCTGTATGCGCTTCTTCCGAAATCTTCAGAAGGGATTCCCATTTCTTGTCGTTGTCCATTATTCCTGACCGGAAAGGTCTTGTATTTTCTGCTCTGACAAAGATAGCCATATACTTGTCGTATCTTGGTCTCAAATTCCAATTTCATGAAAAAACTCTGGCTCATTATTCTTTTACCTTCACTATCCTTGAATTTGATTAGTCAGCACTATGAGACCAAAAACGCCGAAAATACCGTCCTTGCGGAGGGAGGCCTTCATGGCTTGAGTCCGGTTTCCGTGAACGCTGGAATTGAAGTTGCCATTTCCTGTGATGCAGGGGCGGGTAATGACCAGGATGATATGTGTATCTGGCTGCACCCGGAGAATCCGGAACAAAGCACGATCATTTCCAGTGATAAAAACAATTCAGAGCTGTTCGTATTCAATCTCGATGGGGAGATTCTTTATTCCTATCCGATCGGGTATAAACCGGGAAATATCGACATCATATACAATTTCCCTCTGAACGGCGAATGGATCGATCTGGTGGGTTTTAATGCCAGGGATCCAGGCGTGCCTCAATTCGTATTCTACAAAGTGGATCAACAGACCAGACAACTGGTATCACTGGGTTCTGTATTGACCACAGAGCCCTGGAGCGATGAACTGTATGGGTTTTGCCTCTATCGCAGCCCCAATAATCAGGAGTATTATGCCTTCGGATGCGATTACCGGAGCAGAATCCAGCAATATCGTGTATTTGATGACGGAACAGGGAATATCTCCACGGAACACAAGAGGACTTGGCAAAATGGTTCCGCAGTCGAAACGGAAGGGATGGTAGCTGACCTTGAAACAGGGCTTCTGTATGCAGGCAACGAGCAACAGGGCATTTATGTCTATCAGGCTGACGAGGGCGAGGCCACTGATCCCGTCCGGTTTCTGCCGGTTGCAGATGACACGCTGGCTGCCGATGTGGAGGGATTATCGATTTATTATGCTGCCGACGGGAAGGGCTATCTCATTGCATCCAGCCAGGGTCAGGATTATTTTTCTGTGTTCGAACGCGAGGGCGAAAATGCATTCGTTCAGCAATTTCATATTGCAGGGGTAGGGGATACCGATGGTATCGATGTCCTGAATGCTTCTTTGAACAATACCTTCTCTTCCGGAGTTTTCTCCTGCCACAACGGTGATGATTCACCCATTACCGTAAATTTGGTGAAATGGGAGGATATTGCCCTGAACGATTCTCCTGAACTTCTGATTGACACTCAATACTGGAATCCCCGGGAAAATCTGGCAAATTGGATGGAACGCAGTACGGATGGTAAATCGGGTTGTTCTGTATATCCGAACCCTGCCGCGACAATCGTCCATATCGTAACGAAGGCTGAGGGTGCGCATTCCATCATAGTTGCCTCCCTTATAGGTCAAATAGTACTCCATAAGGAGGTGGAAGGAGTCGCACACACACTCGATCTTTCCTCTCTCCGGAAAGGGATCTATTTCATCACTGTCAGGTCGAAGGACTTTGAAGCCACCAGGAAACTAATCAAGGTAGAATAGCCGATTTAAACCCTGTTCCCCGCTGAAGGTTCGTCATCGCATGTCGTTTTCCTCCAGCCGTTACCTGACCCGTTTACGCTTCTGCCGTCACCTGAACCGTTTACGCTCCAGCCGTTACCTGAACCGTTTACGCTTCTGGCGTCACCTGACCCGTTTACGCTCCAGCCGTTACCTGAACCGTTTACGCTTCTGGCGGACAAGGTGTTAAATTCTTGGGAGACCGCAAGTTTGAAAAAAGAGCAGATTGCTGACCTTCATGGGCTGGATCAGGCTCTCGACACCCTTGATGAATTTTTCTTTATTCTGTATTTCCATTATTTCTTTAACGCAACGAGGTAATCCCTAAAAATCCAGCTTCAAACGTACGAATATATTGCGTCCGGGTTCTATGCTGATGGCTCCCCTGTTGGTGGAGAGGTGATTTGTATAGCTTGTATCTGTGAGATTGTCGATGCCCATGAAAATCTGCAGACGGGCAATGGCCAGGTTGATCTCTTTGGTATTCAGGGAGAGATCCAGCCGGCTGTAACCGTCGGTCTCCGTTTCCCCTTCGGCAATTTGGTCCTGTTTGGCGGCACCGCGCACGGAAAATTCAACCGAGCCTACCTTCCGGTGTGTATAGCGGATCCCGGCTTTTCCGTTCAGAGGAGGGATCAAAGGGAGGTTTACGCCTGCACCGGTATCTTTACCGCGCACAAAGGATCCGGATCCGAACAGTACGAAATTGTTATACACATGATACTCGAAATTCATGTCCCATCCGTAGAGCAGGGCCTCGCTAACGTTTGAATTGATCAATGCCGGGATCGTATCCGGTTCGGTTCCCGAGGTCAGGGTATAGATAAATTCACCGGGACTCTCCACGATCATATCCGTGATCCTGTTCAAGAATATGGATGACTGGAAGATGAACCGGGGATTCCAGACCCTGACTCCCAGGTCTGCGGAAATACCCTTCTCGGGGTCCAGAGAGGGGTCGCCCAGCCGGACGAAGTTACCCAGGTCAATGTATTTATATCGCTCCTCGAGCGAGGGAGATCTGAATGAACGTGCCAGATTGAGAGAAACATGGATCTCCTTGTATAAATGATACAGAATACCTGCATTGGCGCTCCACGAAAAGTCTCTTTCACTGTTCTCCTCAAAAGTCACCCGCTGTGCAGGCGGGGAATCGTTCCGGTTTCCGTTCACGGTCAGGTAATCCACATCAAAACCCCGCTGGTTCTGCACCCGGATCTCATCCAGCCGCCCGCCTGCAATAAGGGTGATCCGGTCGTTCAACAGATGGGCTTCATCCTGTAAAAATATCCCTGTGCTATGGAAGCTTGATGCGGGAATTGGCGTCTCTCCGCGTTCCAGGTGATTGGTGAGGATGACCTCATTTTCGGAGTTCAACACTTCGACAGTGATGTATTTTTCACGTTCAGTGCTGAGGTTGCGCCCCCAGAGATCAATTCCTGCAATAAGTGTATTCTTTTCAGACAGTTCCCAGGTACTCTGCAATTGGACCCCGTTGGTCAGGTGTGTTCCTGCGGGTGAGATCAGCTCGGGCGTTATGCGCTGGATATTCCCATTGGGCAAGGAGGCTTCCGATACCGTATTCGGCACCAAGGAGACATCCCGGATGATATTCTGGGCGAAGTAGCTCAACCGGAGGGAGGCCAGTTTGTCCGAGAGATCGTTTATCTCATAGCTGGCAGCCAGCAGATCCCTGCTGATATCCGTGTAGGTGGCTTCGGCCGGACCGGGGAAGGCGTTTCCTCCGGGAATGCCTACATCGGCTGACCAGTTACGCTGGTATTGTATCTTGAAAACATGGTTGGCAAAAGGTTTTACACCGGCCCTGGCGGCGATGTTATTCATGGTATACTGGCTGTTGGGCAGATCGCCTTCCGGGGTGCGGATGTCATCCGCATCGCTGTGCGTTCCGCTTATCCTGGCGTACCATTTTCCGGATCCGGTTTCAATGGCTGCGTGGTTGGAGAAAAGGGTATTGGCCGAAGCGAAGCCCGAAATGAGGGTCCCCGAAAGATATTTCCTGTCGGCAAAATGGCCATCTTTCGTGATGATGTTGACAATCCCTCCCATGGCTCCGGTGCCGTAGAGTGACGACTGCGCGCCCTTGATGATTTCAACCCGTTCGATATCGTTGACATCCACCATGCTCAGAGAAGCGGTCAGATCGGTGGCCGTCTCCACCCTGATGCCGTCTATGAGAGAAACCAGCCGGTTTTCGCCAAATCCGCGGATGTTGATATGGGTGGCCCATACTCCGTCGCCTCCGGCGGTGACACCGGGTTCCCTGTCAAGAACACTGGAAAGGGAAATAGCCGATTGCTTCTGGTAATCACGGGATTCTGTCACCACCATCGAGGCCGGTACGTTTTTTAGTTCACGGTTAATCCTGAGACTGGAGACCACCACCTCTCCCAGGGGAATGGGCGTTGAAAACAGCGTGGCCGAATCCGGACCGGTCCCTTCTGCAGGGGTGGTCTGGCCGAATGCGGCTAATGAGAAACCGAGCAGGCAGATGCCCGCCCCGGTAAAGATCGTACTTCTCTGTTTTGAATGGCGAACCTGTGAGAAAGCTTTTCCTGTTCTCTTTTCCATCAGAATACCTCCGGATTAGATGTGGATACTATTTAAAACCTTGATTAGAAATGGATTCCTAATCTCAGAACTGTTGCGGTCCCTGTTTGAACCGCTTTACAAATATAGTGTTATTCCTGTAACAGTAAAAAGAGTTTTATGTGATATTGTTCCGAATCCTGCGAATTGGATACTTTTACCCAAAGTTTAATACCATGCGCATCATCGGTTTTCTGCTCATACTTATTTTCGCGGCAGGTTGCGGTAATCCGGCAAAAAAGAGCGGCGTTGAGGAACACCTTACGATTGCCACTCTGAAGGGACCTTCCTCCATGGGAATGATTTACCTGATCGACAGCATTAACAGGGCCGATCGTCCGGACATAAAGATAGAGATACTGAACGAGCCCATGCAGGTTCGTAAAATGATGCTTGACGGCAGTGCAGATTATGCGGTTCTTCCCACCACAATGGCAGCAGTATTGTACAATAAAGGATTGGATTACAGGTTGATCGCGATTCCGGTATGGGGCACTCTGTATCTGTGTGGAAGTGATACGGCTATTACCCGGTGGGAAGACCTCCGGAATAAAAGGGTTTATGCAATGGCCCGGGGGATGACCCCCGATGTGCTGCTTCGTCACCTGTTGCAAAAGAACGGGATAAGCCCCGGGAAGGACATCACGCTCGATTACAGTTACCCTACCCACATTGAACTGGCCAATGCCCTTTCAGCCGGGCGGGCAGAACTTGCCGTGATATCCGAACCTTTGGTGAGCCTGGTGATGCATAGAAACGGCCATATCCGGCCACTCTTTGACCTGAACCGTGAATGGAACAAGCTGCAGGGGATTCCCATGGCCCAGACGGCTTTTCTGGGCAGTGCGGAATCCCTGAAGCATCCGCAGCGGACAGAGCAGCTGATATCGGCCTACGAAAGATCATCCCGGTGGGTCAACCTAAATCCCGATAGTGCTGCGGAGCTCGTCGTTAGAAACAAAATTTTGCCCGATCACGAAGTGGCCCGCCGGTCCATTCCAAGATCGAACCTTAATTTTGTAAGAGCCGGTGATGTCAGATCTCAGATAGAGGAGTACCTGGAGGTCTTTTATCGGATGAACCCCGTTATCATTGGAGAAAAAATGCCCGATGAAGATTTTTATTACTAAAAAGCAGTATATCGGCTCTGCATCCGTCGCGGGGATGCTGCTGACCTGGAAGATTCTGGCGGTTTCTCTGGATTCTGCTTTTATTCTTCCACAGCCCGAGGATACGCTCATCACGGTTGGGAAACTGTTCACCGATACCGGTTTCATTGCGGTGGCGGGTACCACCATACTGCGTGGGGTCATCGGTTTTATCCTGTCGGGAATCCTTGGATTGGGGGTTGGAATAGTTGCAGGAATGAGTCCGGGATTCAATGCATTTATCACACCTTGGCTGGTCACCATCCGCTCTGTTCCGGTCATTTCCCTCATCCTTCTGGCGCTTATCTGGTTCAGCCCCGATACCGTTCCTGTTTTCATCGCCATGCTCACGATGTTTCCATTTATCTGTACCAATGTGAGCGAAGGCATCGGAAGCGTGGACCCGGGCCTTACAGAGATGGCCCGGCTTTACAGGGTGCCGGGCAGCAGGATCATTGGTGAAGTTTATATTCCGGCAATTATTCCGTTTATCATCAGCGGGGCGTCCAGCGCAATGGGAATCGGATGGCGGGCGATCATCATCGGGGAGGTGCTCAGCCAGCCTTATTACGGTATCGGCACAAGGATGCAGGAGGCCCAGACTTTCTTGAACGTGGATGTGCTTATTGCGTGGACCCTGATCGCCGTGCTGATCAGTTATGGATTTGAGAAACTCATCCGCCTGGGAGAGCGTAGAATTGTTGTCTGGAAAGTCTGAATATGAGCCTGAAAATCAACAATTTAAATAAAACCTACAATGGCTTTGTCCTTTTCAGGGATTTTGACATCACCTTCCCTGAGGAGAAGATCACCTGTATTCTGGGACCCTCAGGATGCGGTAAAACCACCCTGTTGAACGTCCTCGGAAAAACAGCCGTCCCCGACAGCGGCAGCCTGGTTGGTTTTGAGGACAAGCTGTTTTCATACATTTTTCAAGAACCCCGTTTGTTGCCATGGAAGACCGTGGGAGGAAACATCGAATTTGTTTTACCCGGAACCATGCCGGCCATTGAACGAAAGATAAAGACGACGCAGCTCATCGAGCTTGTCGAACTGGAAGGTTTTGTGGATTACTACCCTTCGCAGCTGAGCGGGGGAATGCGTCAGCGGGTTTCCATCGCACGTGCATTTGCCAGCCCCTCCGACATTATTCTGATGGATGAGCCATTGAATGGGCTGGACGTCGCCCTGAAGCAGAACATGATCCGGTGGTTTTCGCAAATATGGGAATCCGACCGGCGAACGGTGATTTTTGTGACCCACGACATCGATGAGGCCCTCCTCCTGGGCGACGAAATCGTGGTTTTCAGTCGTCCCCCTGTGCAAATATTGACCCGTGAAAAATATCATGAACCCCTGGAAGAGCGCCGGGCCGACTCGCTATCATTCAGGAAACTGAAAGAAAAGCTGCTCGGTGCTCTTCGGATGTGATAATTCAGCACATTCGTCGTGCGTTTTTCTCGCATTCCGGGGGACCAGATGGGAGGCCGGCAGTTTTTCTGTGATAAACAGCCCCGGGTTATTCCGCAATCGTTATCTTTTGAAATGCTTGTAACCAATGTTTGATGAGGGTTTTACTGTTGCGAGGTGGCTGGAAAAATATGCTGGGTTGCCGGGGATGGCCATTCCCGTAGCGCTCCCGGCCGGTAAGTATTTCTATCCTTACTTTGAGAATGATTATGATCAAATTGACACCACCGGAGTGAGCTCTGCTTACGACGAGTCTCTGGAGGATCAAAAGAGTTTGATGGACGATGCTTTTGAAGATGAGTAATGTAATAATCAACAGATCAGACCGGAGGGAAGTACGTGTAGTGGATTTTTTATGTTCCTGTCCGGCTAAATTTCGTTATGAATAACTGATCAATTGCAATAAAACACATATATTCACCCGACTGATCGTGTATGGCCAGAGTAAAGTTCATACATGCTGCCGACCTGCACCTGGATACGCCTTTCAGGGGGCTTTCCACTTGGAACGCGGATCTGGCAAAACGGCTGCGGGATGCCACATTCCAGAGTTACCGCAGGATCATCGACTTGTGCATCCGGCACCGGGTCGACTTCCTGCTGATCTCCGGCGATATTTTCGACAGTGAAATGCAGAGCCTTGCCGCCCAGCTGGGGTTTGTTTCCGGCCTGAAAAGACTTTCAGAAACCGGGATAGCGACCTATTTCATCTGTGGGAACCACGATCCGCTGGGTTCCTGGATGGAGGGCCTGCAGTTGCCGGAGAATGTTTTCAGGTTTGGTTCGGAGCAGCCGGAGACGTATGGGTTTTCCAGGCACGGGCAGTTAGTGGCTAACATACAGGGCATCAGTTATCAGGACAAGGAAGTCCATGAGAACCTTTCCGCTCGCTATGGGATAACAGGAAATAGTGCCCCGGTCTCCATTGGATTACTTCACGGGTCGGTTGGGCCAACGGGTCCGCATATAAACTACGCTCCCTTCCGGATCCGGGATGTCGAAAACAAAGGCTTCGATTACTGGGCACTGGGGCATATCCACAAAAGGCAGATCTTACATGCTGCAGACCCGGCCGTCGCCTATCCCGGAAATCCACAGGGGAGGGATTTTGGCGAAACAGGACCGAAAGGATGTCTGCTGGTCGAGATCGAAGAGAATCGCCCGCCGGCCATTCAGTTCCTTGAAACCCATTCGATCCGTTTCGAAGAGGTGGAGCTGGATCTTTCGGGTGAAGAGCGGATTGACCGGATCCCCATGCGGATCAACGAAGCCATTACACAAATCGAAGGCTATCAGGAGCAATCCAGTTACATCGTCCGGGTCCGGGTAAGGGGGAGAACGTCCCTGCATACGGTGTTGAAACGGTCCGGGGAGATGCAGCAGTTGGCAGAACAATTCAACGAGGGGCAGATCCACCAGCCGAACTTCGTTCTTATCGACCGGATTGAGGTGCAGACCAATCCGGATATTGATCTGGACAAAATCAGAAAATCTGGAGATTTCATCGCGGAGATCCTGCTTTATATCGAGGAATTCGAGGAGGAAGAAGAAAAGCTCACCGGACTCATAGAAAGCATGGATGAAGATTTTGTGAGCCCCGGCGCAAGAAGAGAGATCGCTCCTCTGACGGCCGGGGGGAAGAAGGAGATCATTGAGCGGGCGAAATGGCTCCTGCTGGACCACCTGATGACAGAAACCGGATGATCATCAAAGATATATATATCGATGGCTTTGGAGTCTTCCGGGATTACGCCGTGGAAGGTCTGGAGTCCGGTGTGAATGTCATTCTAGGTAACAATGAGGCCGGAAAATCGACATTGTTGAAATTCATCCGATTCACGTTGTTCGGATACCCAAGATTTCATGCTGACCGCATGGCGCCACTTTACGGGGGAAGCCACGGTGGCAGGATCACCGGAAGGATCTCCTCCGGGGAGGAGGTGATCTTCGACCGGAAGGGGAACGAGGAGATCCTGATAACTTACCGTGGAAATTCCTCTGGCAACCAGAGCCTCTGGGACCAGCTGCTCGGTCATGCGCACAGGGAGCTCTACAACAACATCTATTCTTTCACGCTGGACGAATTAACCGGCATCGGATCACTGGACGAATCGGGAATGCAGGATAAGATTTACAGCATCGGGATGGGACTGGGAAAGAGATCGATCGGCGATATAGCGGACACATTTGCGGAAAACGCGGATACGATCTACAAGAAGAGAGGGAGGACCCATACCGTTGCCACCATTATGGGTGAGATCGAAAAGATCCATGAAAGGATCTCCACGATCAGGTCGGGCCTGCCGGAGTATCAACGCCTGGAAAGAGAGATTGATGAGAAGCAGGTTGGTCTGGCAGGGCAACGTGAACAGTTGGAAGCCAAGAAAATGGAGAAGAACCGGCTGGAGATCCGTCTGAAGTGTTATGAAAGTTTTCTCATTGTCTCCAATGCAGAAAAGGAACTAAAGACGTTGCCCGCTTCTGCCGATTATCCGGAAAACGGGCCGGAAGAGATCCAGAGGATCGAGCAGGAATGGCAGGGATATCATTCCAGGATCATTGACCTTGAAGAGGGTTCCGCGGAAGAACCGGGAATCGCTGAACTGGAAAAGAGGATCCGCCATATTTCATTCAATGAAGATCTGTTGGCAGATGCGGAAAAAGTCGATTACCTGAAGAAGATGCTGGAAGCCTACAAACTCAATTTTGCGGAGAACGAAAAGGACAGGAACCGGGTTAGGGAGTTGGAAGAGGCCATCTCTACCGGGATCTCAGACATCAACAGCAGCTGGGCCGGTAACCAGGTCATGGAATTCACTGATATCACCATCCATCGCGACAGGGTCAAAGAGTTCAGGGATCATTTTGAGTCGATTGCAGACAGGAAAAGGACCCTGGAGGCGAAAGCAGATGCCCTGCGGACCGGTCGGAGTGCTATCCATGTGAAGGCGGCAGTCATCCTGATCTCCGTCTTCTTGCTGTGTGGTTCCGCGCTGCTCTTCTTTTACCGGATTTATGTGCCGGGGGGCATTACCCTGCTTCTTGCCCTGCTTACCTTTTTCAGCAGGAAATACCTGGTAAGCGGCGGCTCAGCGAATCTCCCGGATCAGCAAATAGAGGACCTGAGGGATGAGGAGAAAGCGATAAAACAGGCATATGGTGATTACCTGTTACAAAAGTTAAGGCTTACCCCGGCCGTTACTCCCGACGGCGCTTTGAGAGTGCTCGATCAGATTGAATCCTTGAAAAAGGAGATGATCGAACAGCAAAGGATCATGGACCGGATGAATAAGGAGCGGACTCCTAAAATAGCAGTATTCGAGTCAGAAGTAATGCGCATCGGAGAAAAAGTGTCAGCACTTCCAAAGGAGGAGGGGAACATGGAGGTGCTCGTTCACCGGATTACCGAGGAATTTGAGAATGCAAAAAGGATGCGGGAAGAAAAGCTGCGGTTGGAGGAGGATCTGGGCAGGAAGCGAAGGGAATACTCCAGGATCGAATCAGCAATGGATGCTCTGGAAAAAAGAAAACAGGAGCTGTTTGCCCCGATCGGCGCCGGTAACCAGAAAGAGTTTCTGGAAAGATATGCAATGAACAGCAGGGTTAGAGCATTACAGGAGGAAAGAAAAGCGGCCGTCAGGAATATAGAGGTGATTGCGGGTCAGGGTAAATCCGTTGAGGTGATCCAATTCCTGGAACAAAATGAGAAGGGTTTTTTAGAACAAGAGGTGCGTGAACTGACAGTCCGAATATCCGAAGCGGAAGAAGAGCAAAGTGTGTTAAGAGAACAGGTGGGGAAGGCGAAGAATGAACTCGAAAGGATCGAGGGCCAGTCGGAGCTTGCAGAAAGCCTGACCTCACTGGAAACGCAAAAGCATCTGCTGCAGAGCGCCTACAAGGAATGGCTGGTGAACAAAACTGCCAGGAAACTGCTGGAGGAGGTTAAAGGCAACTACGAGAAGGAGAAACAGCCGGAACTGATCAAAAGCTCTGGCGTCTTTCTGGAAAGGATCACCTCCGCACGCTACAACAGCATTCATGTTTCCATGGATGACAGGGACATCCTGGTGTCGGGTCCTGACGGGGCTGCGAAAAGGATCGAGCAGCTCAGCCGTGGTACCAGGGAGCAGCTGATGATCAGCCTCAGGCTGGGTCTTATCCGGGAGTACGAGCGAAAAGCTGAACCTTTGCCGGTCGTGGTTGACGAGGTACTGGTGAATTTTGATCCTCAGCGGGCGAAACAGGTAGCTGCCATTTTGCAGGAGTTCGCCGCCGGCCGGCAGATCCTGGTTTTCACCTGCCATCCGTCAACGGCCCGGATCTTTGATCAAAAAGCAACCGAAACGGTCCTTGACAGGACCAGTTAGCTCTAAGAAAGTATGGCACAGGCTGAAGTGGGACCGATCGCTAAAAAGCAGGTTAGCCGGGAATGATCCTTACCATCTTATTCTCGATCATTTCGTGCAGTTGGTTCAGCAACAGCTGTTCCTGAGCATCAATATGGCTGTCCTCTGCGGCGATCGTCATGATCATATCCATCTCGGACTGGGTGATCACATGGTCGTCGATCGCAATTTCGATGATTTTTTTCAGACGGCGGGCACTTTGACTGGGAGCCATTATTGCAGGATTTATGATGCGATTATTGCAGGATTTATGATGCGATGAAAATAGCAATAATATGTGTTCGTCCATCATATCACCGAACAGAATGTTGCGCATACTTTACCTGAATAAATGCTATCTTGGCAATTATTGTCGATGATATACAAGCAAATTTTCGGAACAGTATACGATCGCTTCATGTACTCCATGGAGGAGAAATACCTGAAAAAGAGGCGATCAAGGCTTCTTTCGGGCCTGTCAGGCAAGGTGCTGGAAGTGGGGGTGGGGACCGGGACCAACTTCGAGCATTACAGCGAGGATATTGAGCTGATCGGCATCGAACCTTCACCCTACATGATCCCCAGGGCGGAAAAGAAGCGGGAGGTGCTGCTCTTTCCGAACAGGATCACCCTTCTGGAGACCGGTTGCGGCTATCCCGAAATGGAAAAACTCATCGAGAAGGATTCCCTCGATGCGGTGGTCTGCACCCTGGTCCTCTGTACGGTTCCTGATCCCTCCAGAGCTCTTGAAGAATTTATGAAATGGCTGAAGCCCGGAGGGAAACTGGTGATCCTGGAGCACATCCGGTCGAACCACAACGGAAGGGCCCGGTTCCAGGATATTATCAACCCGGTTTGGAAGAAGGTGGCGGACGGATGCAACCTGAACAGGCCCACCGACCGCCTGCTGGCAGAATCCGGATTTCAGCTGATCCGCGAAGAGCGTTTCAAAATAGGCATTCCGTTCTATGAGGCGGAACTCATACGTCCGGTATTCGAGAAAATGTAAGGATCACAATGCCGCCCGCACCTCCTGCATCCACTGGTAGCGGTACAGTATGATTCTCCAATCTTGTTTATTGTTCATTACTAAAAGATCCAGGGCCTCCCGGTGCCTGCCCAGTTTATGGAGGGCATAGGCTTTCCAGTCCAGCAGGGACAGGTTTTCGGGGAACTGTTCCAGCCCTGCGATTATCAACTCGAGGCCCTCCTCCGGATCCAGTTCTCCTTCGATCAGTATTCTGGCCAATAAGTATTTTCCTCTGATTTGGTCCGGAAATTTCCTTATGAATGATCTTACTTTCGTTTCTGCCCGCTTGTAGTCCTTGCCCTGAAAATAAATATCACATCGGAAAAACTCGTAACCTTCCAGTTCCCCCAGTATTTCTTTGGTTTTGCGGTACTCCTCGATCATCTGTGAAGCCAGGGCTGTATCCCCCCTTATGACAGCGTTGATGGCCCAACCAAAATAGAACTCTTTCCGGTAGCGCTCCTCGTTACAAATTTCCAGTGCCTGGCGGTATAGTTTCTCTTCCTCCTGGTATCTGCCCATTTTCCGAAGTACCTGGCCGTATCGTATATAGTACGGCCAGAAACGCCAGGGATCCCCCCTTTCTTCACTGATCAGAGCCACTTTTTCATAATCCTCCAGCGCCTGTTCCAGGTTTCCTGCAAAGTCTTCTTGAGTAACCCCCATATCATGCCAGAACAGCCGGGATTCAATTCCGGCCGATTCCAGGGCCGAAAGTTGTCTTTGTAGTTTCGGGAGGTCTTTCTCGAATGCACAGTTATACCAGAGATCGATCCATTGCTGGTAGAACATGGGAAGGGAGGACTTCAATTCATGAGCCCTTTCGACCCATTCTTTGGCCATTCTTGTGATGTTGTTGGTTTTAAAGTTATGAGCCATGGCGATGGAAAAGGCTGCAAAGGCAAAGGTGGAATCTATCTCCAGGGCCTTTTCCAGGAGCTCTGCCGCATAGTCGAAATCCGCCCTAACAAGGGCGTTCATGCCTTCAATATAGTTGCGGTAAGCTTCGGCCGAGGAGGTAAAAGCCTTCCGGAAATCAAAATCAGCCTGCTGCTCCAACACCCGGATCTCCAGCTGGTCCCTGATCTGGTTGCAGAGGGAATCGGCCAGGACCAGGTAATTATCGGAGTTCAGGTTCCCTTCCACCTGCCTGGTTAGCAAAATATCTCCACTCTCTGTGCCCACCAGACTGGCCAGTATCCGGTAGGTATCTCCCCGGCCCTGGAAGCTTCCGGTGATATAGGCCTGCGAACTGGCCTTGCCGGCAATTTCCCTGGCCTGGGTACCGGAAATCCCTGCCATGTTGACCTCCTTCATTCCGTCGATAATCTCCACGAGCCCATGGTCGTTATACACAAGGAGCTGATCCGAGCTGGCCAGCCCGTTGGTAAGCAGCGAGGAGATTCCCTTGCTGAACCAATCCATTCCTTGATCACCGGTCATGTTCTCGAAAGGCAGCACTACCAGGCTGATCTGCCCGGCCTCGTTCCGGAACGCTTTGTACTCATCCTGTTTAAAGATCCTGGGGTAGATGATAATGCATATGGCCACGAGTAAAACGACGACGGCCGAAATCTGCAGGATCCGGTTTCTGTCTCCTGCTGAGGTTTTCATGGGATTGACAATTTTTTCTGCAATTTCGTTTCTCCCTTGAGGGGCTATTCCGTAATTCCCGTGATCTATCCCATCATTGCGGGTTTTGGCATCTCTTCCGGTTTCAGTAATACTTCCGGTTTCCGAATTCTTTCGGATTTCAGTAGTACTTCCGGTTTCCGAATTCTTTCGGGTTTCAGTAATACTTCCGTTTTCAGTAATACTTCCGGTTTCCGAATTCTTCCGGGTTTCAGTAATACTTCCGGTTTCCG
>CAZRZY010000019.1:32420-33508 GCA_964604655.1 uncultured Bacteroides sp.
GAATTCTTCCGGGTTTCAGTAATACTTCCGGTTTCCGAATTCTTCCGGGTTTCTGTAATACTTCCGGTTTCCGAATTCTTCCGGGTTTCAGTAATACTTCCGGTTTCCGAATTCTTCCGGGTTTCTGAATACTTCAGGTACCAGTGAAGGGTGGTGTTCAGACTTAAGAGAACAGGCTTTACCTGCTGGGGGTCGAACTCTTTGGGATGGGCGCCAAAGGCGGAGAGGCTGTTGATAGTATTTATCGAAGCAATGATGTTATGAGGAATCTTCTCCTCCCTGCCAAGCTTGTCGATAATGCGTTTTAGGGGTTCGGATCCCCTGGGCCTTTTCAGTTCGCATTCGCAAAGGTCAGTGATGATAATCTCCAGGCATCTGCGGGCATAGACCAGAGCCATGTTCTCGTCATCGGTCCCGATCAGCTTTGAAAGTTCTTTAACAATTTGTGGATATGCCTCCTTTATCGACTGGTGGAGTTTTTCCAGTTCCCTTATTTCGGAAGACCAGATCTTCATGTTGGGGGCTTTTCTGCAAGTTAGCGCATTGAGAGCCGTAAGTCAAACGGATAGGGTTGGACATGTCCCAATATTTCTCTCTGGTTTTTCTTCAGGATTGTCCAGGCCTTATTCCAGGTTCGGGGGAAGTGGTAAGCTCAGAAAAATGATGAGCCTTCCATCGTCAGGTATTTCTGCTTGGAAAGGGTATCTCTGCTTGGAAAAGATATGAATCCCGCTCGCGCATTGGCTTCACCGAGCTCGCAGGCTCGGTTCCCCGCAGCTCTGCTTCGAGGTTCTTCAATTGTGTGTGAATTGGTTATGAATTGGGTCTGAAAAGGGTCTGGATAGGGTCTGAATTGATCATGAATTGGTTATGAATTGGTTATGAATTGGTTATGAATTGGTTATGAATTGGGTGTGAATTGGGTGTGAAGGCTGCACGCGGGCAGAGAGACCTTTATTATCTGTTTGTTATACTTTTAAAGTTTTTTTCCGATAATTTACATCTCTCCAAAAATGTTTTTTATCTGAAATGACAGCTAAAAGGTTAATAGAAAGATATTTTACGTCTTTCGCGGCTTGGTCGAACGC
>CAZRZY010000019.1:33608-43141 GCA_964604655.1 uncultured Bacteroides sp.
CCCGAAGCGCTGATGAACGCCCCGAAGCGCTGATGAACGCCCCGAAGCGCTGATGAACGCCCCGAAGCGCTGATGCGCCTCCGCTGTTCCCGGTCAGGCAGAATCCGTCAAAGTTCTGGGGATCCGCCTTTTTTTCAAGAGGCAAAAAAAAGTCCTCATACACCTGCCGAATCACCGTGGCTGGCCTGGCGGCCAGATGTGCAATACCCGCGTCTAAGCCCGGAGAGGAGAGGAGCCTGGAATCCACCCACTTCAGCTGCACAATACCAAACCCTTCTTTACGAAACTCTTCGGCCATTTGATTGGCTTCGAATGGTTGGGTCCAGTAGGCAGTTCTCCTTCCCCCTTTGAAGAGCATCAGCAGCCCTCGGGGCTGATCGCCCCTTTGAGCGGCATAGGCAATGACTCCTCTTGCATTTGCAGATCCTTCGCATTTCACTTCGAAAGAGGAGCAGGTATAGCCTGGCGGACAATCGGCGGGAGGTTCCTCCAGGTACCTGAAGGTTCCGATATTATATGGGGTTGCTTCCTGGGCATTCAGTTTCAAAACGGTGATAAGCAGCCACAGGGCGAAGATGGTCCGGGTCTTCATGATCGAGAGGTTCTGATCGATTAAAATTAGGAATTATTTTCCGGGAAAGATATGGATGCCTCAGCGATTCCACTTGGTTTATTCTAAGCCTGCCGGTGAACCAAAATACTACACCAGAGTATCATTGAAGACACAAAGAAGAGCATCTTTTCTATTCCGGCAGCGGAAGGTTCATCTTTTTAACGATGGCCACAAAGCAGGAACTTTCGTGCAATTCCATATAGCCCGGTCTTCTGGTGACAATGTAAGGCAGATCGTCATGGCGTGTGCTTTAATGCAAGTTACCATGCATATGCAAACAAGTCAATAAAGGCAGCCGAAGATTTCCATTTCCCGTTTGGCCGTTTTTTCCAATTTTTTAACAAACGAATTTCAGACCTTTGGGTCTTAAATAGGAGTGATCTTAAATAATGTACCATAATAAATAAAACTCTATGAAGACAAGCGTATTCACTTTAATGCTGTCAGCACTTTTTCTAGGATTTCCGGCATGCGAGAAAATGGGTGATCCGGAAGATGGCAATGGCGAGGATGGTAAGGGTGAAGACGGGACTGGCATTGCTCAGTCTGATACCCGCATCCAGTTCGGAGATACCGAATATGCCTTTGAATTAACAGGGGAGGAGATCCCGGATAATGTTATCTTTTTCAATAGCAGTGTGATTATTAAACTCGTAAATAGTTCCGGACACACCCTCCAGGTGGATCTTGCAGGTCCGGATATTTACGACAGCAGCTCATCGGAATTCCTGGCCATTCCGAATCTTCCCTTTGAAGCAGAGGAGAATCTGGCCAGTATACAGCTCTATGATCCGAATGAAGCACTCCTCAACAACAATGCAATCAAGTATTGTATTGATGGCATAGTATCCGTTGATAAGTTAACAACATCAGAAATCGAATTGACTTATGAGGGTGAAGGGTTACTGGGAGGGAACTCTACCGACAGCGCGGAAGGTCGTTTAGATGTGACCTTAGAATTGATGTTAACCGATTTTGGATATCAGGATTTCCGTAACTGACAAATTGATTCAAACACCCATCTACTATGAAAATCCTTTCGATAGACCGAATATTAAATCTGGTTGTAGTGTTGCTTTTTTCAGTCGCATGCAGCGATAGCAGTGAAAAGGATACACTATCTCCGGAGAATACAGACTCATGCCTCGCCGAATTTGCACTCGAACCCTGCAGTCTGCTCGATGAAGCCTGGCTGGTGCAAAATGCTGCCGCAGATGAACAGTCCATTGAGGTTGAACCGCCCGATATCGAACCAGGTGAGGAAGTAACAGCATTCACCCAGGTCCATTGCATGTATACGTGGCCTTCAGAACGTGTATCAGTTATGACCGTGAAGCTTGGAGACACCGAAGTCGAAACGGATATGACGCTGAAAAACAACGTTCTGGTAGGGAACCTGAAAGTGATTACTGAAGAGGACCTGCTGGACTTTAACGATGAGAACTACGTGGATTATTACAACCGCAATTATGCAATCAATAATGAGGATACACAGCAGGATATCAGCGGATTTGGGGTTAGGGCTGTAGCCTCGGTTATTTCACAGGCCGGTCATTCAAACTGGAGAAAGACCAGCCTGAGTGTTTTGCATGAGAATGTGGTTTTTACAGTGGAAGCAGATGTTTCTGATAATGACCAGGAAGATCTGGAGATGGTCAAGAAAGTGGCTGAAGAAATATTGGCGCAATGTAATTAACAGGATCTGAAGGCGCATTTTAAGGATTATTGTTCTATTTTGACTTTGTGTCAAATCTGAACATAGCCATATCCCCCCCTGTCGACCAGTTAAAAGAGTACGTAAGAAGGGTATTGGTAACGATTGGCAATGAGCACACCCATGAAAGGATGCCTATCGGCCCCACCGGGTTTGCATATTTTACATACAGTCGCTATCCCATTGTCCTGCATTACAATAAGGAGGTCATTCGATCCGGTGAACAGTTATACCTCACCGGTCAGATAAGAGATGAACAGCCTTTCTTTGATGTGCAGGGAAAGTTTTTTCATGTTGGGTTGGAGCTTATGCCGTCAGCTCCCTGGTATTTATTCGGTATACCGGGTGAGCGACTGGTTGATTCCGGTATGGTGTTTTCGCAACTGCAACCTTCGCTTGCCGATAATTTCAGAAAAGCAAATGCAAAAGAAGAAGATCCGGGAGTCATTGCCGGATCGCTCCAGCAGATATTGATCGATCTTTTGCCGCGATCCAATCCGCCCATTCCGTATGTGGAAAAGGCACTGGATATGATCTACAGTCGAAGCGGCAATTTGGAAGTTGGGGAAATCATCGATGCCATCCACATCAGCGGAAGGCATTTCAGGCGTCGGTTTTCGAAGGTGATCGGTATCGGGGCCAAGCAGTATTGTAAAATTATACAGTTCAACACAGTCTTTGAAGCTATCCAGACCGGAAATGAAGGCATGCTCTATGATTTAGCCCTGAAAAACGGATACTACGATCACTCACATTTTATCAACGATTTCAAAGCTTATCTCGGGAATTCCCCCCGGCAGTTTTTACAAAGTGACCATAGCTTTTTGAAGAATTATCTTGGAAGCGGCCCGCCGGATGCAGCGGGTCACGAAAGACCATAGGGTCATTATGGGGAAACTTTCAGGCGACTGGTATCTTTATTCTTTTCCGGAGATGCACAACGGGAACCGGATGATTGGAATCAAAGGTATAAGGGGTACAGGAAAGGCCACGATGTTTCTCCGGTATCCGGCTTTCGAATATGTGGTCATCAAGCCGAGCAGACTCCCGTGTCCGCTGACTTTCTGGGTTACCGAAGTTATAATTAATAAATTGGTAATGAGAATTTCTTCATCGTTTAATGTGGGCATTCTATATTTACACGTGGATTTTCTTTTAAGACAGACAGTTTAATAAAACACGTGTATGATGAACATGAACTTTACAATGAGGTTGCCTGCATTGGGATTTCTTGCTGCGGTAATGTTGTTTCTTGCCAGCTGTGAAAAGGAAGAGAATAATACGTATACTATTGATTTTGATGGTGTAACACTACCGGACGAAGGCTACCTGGGTGCCGAGGACGCCGAAGGTGCTCACGTAATTAATAACGTATCCTTTATGGCCCTGTACAATGCAGACTATGGCTCTTCATCGGGAGTCATTATCAGTTCTCTGACCGATACCGAAACGGCCGGTTTCACCAATTCCTACAGCGCCTTTGCGGGGTCAGGGGCCGATGGAAGCACCCAGTTTGCGGTGGTCAATCCGCCCTGGGGTAATAACGATCCCATTATTACCTTCGATCAAAAAGTGAACTTGGAGAGCATAGAGGTGACCAATACCACATATACCGCTCTTTCCATGAGAGACGGAGATGCTTTTGCCAAGCAGTTTACCGCGGATGACGAAGATTTTTTTAGCGTCACCTTTGAGGGATACGATGCCGAAGGCACTTCTACAGGAAGCGTCACCTTCTATCTGGCCGACTTCCGGATGGGAATCAATACAGGGATTGTTGACAGCTGGGAAACGGTCGATCTGAGTTCACTGGGTCCGGTTAGCAGCATGGGTGTGATATTCGAATCGAGCGATGTGGGCACCTATGGCATTAATACCCCGCTTTATGTAGCCGTGGACAATATCCGCTTCGTGGAATAAACCATGAAATCATTTTCCCATACCCGTTACAGGTGGCTTTTGGTCACCTGTTTTGTTATAGTATTGGCCGGTTGCAAAAAGGAGCAGGAGGTAGAGCTTATTCTGGAGAATGGTTTCTACGAGGAAACAATTCGGGAGGAACTCGACCGCGTGATGGCCGGTTATGATTTCTCTTATTTTACCGAAGATTTTTCGCAGGTTGAGGAGATGGCGCAGGAGTATGTGGCGGGTGGACTCCGGTTGCTCAGGTCTGATAAAGCAGGGTTCGAATGGATCGCCTCTTCGGTTTGTACAGGTAAGAGCCCGGCATCCTGCGAGACGATGGGTTCGGTGGAGCATTTCAGGGTGAATGATAAGGCATGGGTCTTCTTCGGGGAAGCCCAGTCGGTCCTGGGATTTCACATTAGTCTGAACCGCGAACAAGTAGAGCTTCTGAGGCTTCTTGAACCGCAGCAGGGAGAGGATATTTTCCTGGTACTCCCCCAGTTTCGTGTAATGATCTCAGGGCTGGACCGGAACGGTGAAGTCTTGAGCACGATTCGGGACATTCCCGCATCGGCAACTTATGCCGAAACGGTGGTCAAAGATCAATGGTACTGGATCTCCGCGACACTGCTGGGTGAGGTGTGGGGCTTGAAGATATCGGTGGAAACTCCGGTTGAAGGAACTGCCTCCATGCTACTGGACAATCTAACGTTAAGCCACGATTTCCAGCCTTCCGGTGATTTTTTCACCATTGCCCTGATCCCTGATACGCAGAAATATGCAGAATTTCCTGAGTATGCAGAGATTTTCTATTCTCAGACGGAATTCCTGGCCAGTTCCGCAGAGGATTGGAACCTCGTGTTTGCTTCCCACCTGGGCGACCTGGTGGAGCATGGGGACCGGGAATCGGAGTGGCAGGTTGCAGATGAGGCGATGAGGTATCTGGATGGAAAGGTCCCGTATGGTGTGGTGATCGGTAATCACGATTTCCAGGACGAATGGAACAATCTGCAGCTGGGCTCGCCGCTATTTCTGAAATACTTCCCGGAATCACGGTTCAGCGATTATTCATGGTGGGGTGAAAGATCTCCGGACCAGCTAAGCTCCTTTCAGGTCTTTGAAACGGATCAGGGGCCGTTCCTCTACCTTCACCTTACAGTCGACTCCCCGCCACCCACTGTCCGCTGGGCGCAGCAGGTACTTAACGATCACCCGGGAATTCCGGCCCTGGTCACCACCCATGCCTACCTGCGTGAGAATGGCCGGATCCCTGTTCCCTATCTGAGCGGTCTGGGTGGAACGGTGCCGTGGGAGGGTATCTCGGCCGATGAACTGTTCGCGTCGCTGATTGCCCCTAATGACCAGATCTTTATGGTTACATGCGGCCACATTTCGGCCGAACACCTTCAGCTCTCACTCAATGATGCCGGGAAGGAGGTTTATGAGCTGCTGCAGGACTATCAGAACCGGGAGAACGGGGGAGAGGGATTCCTGAGACTGATGCAGTTCTATCCGGGTCATAACAGGGTGCAGATGGTTACCTACTCCCCCTGGCTGGATACCTACGAGATGGATGAGGATTCTTATTTTACCCTGGATATCAATTTTGAAGAGCGGTTTTGAGATTCGTGGTGCTGCCGGGATAATTATTCTTTGGAAGCCTCAGCGATACGTTTTAGCATTGTCGCAAACAGTGATCCCATAATCAAAGATTTGATATGCAACTGATTAGCAGGATTTGTAGCAGGAGTTGTACCTCACTGTTTTCGTCCAGTGAGTTATTGGAATATAAATCCCTTCCGCCATCTGGCTGCGGAAACTTTTGCTTGTCAAAGGATCAGAATTTTCATGCTATCTCAATTTTTCCGCCTGAATCATCTCTTTCTCTTTGACCAGGCTCATTGCAAAGAACATTTCAGTGGCGATAAGCCGGCAGGTCTCATCGTATTTTTCCCTCTCACTGGGAGTATTATCATAATACCGGGGATCGTCGAAAGGGATAGGAATCCGCGCATCCGCACCAAAGACCACCGGACATGATTTATCTGCATCCGAACAGACCATGACCGCCCCGAATTCCTCCTGAGGATTGGTTTTATCGCTGTATTGCTTTGAAAAAAGAAGATTCGAGCCAAATCCTTTTCCCTGACTTACCATATATACATGATTATCATCCTTTCTTTTGGATGCTGAAACGGTAAAACCCGCCCGTTTTAACGCATCCATGGCCCTTTCATTGGCTGCGGTGGCCTCGGTTCCACCTGAATAGGTCAGGATATCATCCACTCCGTAATAGTAGGCGGCAGTTTGCAGCCAGATTTGCGCAAAATGACTTCTGCGTGAATTATGGGTGCAGACGAATAGTACCTTACTGTTTCCCTGGTCTGATTTTGACTGCACAATGTATTCGGCCATGTCTGCCAGTTTTCCCTTCCGTTGTTGCTCTATGGAATCGAAATCTTTCTCCAGCGAAACCGAATAATCCTGGAGGTTCTTGTTAAATGGTTGGGCCAGGGCCTGATGAGAAAAGAAGACCAGGGAGATTGCCCATACGATGATTAGAGGCACTTTTTTCATGAAAGTATTTGTGTCTAGTTTAACATGGGGACCATAAGTCTCCTCTTTTTTGTGGCGTGAATATACGCTAATATATTTTCGCGACGTATATATACAACATTAAATTTATGTAAACATTAGGAATATTTTCGAGCACGTAAAAAGAGTCAGTTCGAAACCGGCCAGACTGGGATTCTTAAAATTCAGACAGAGCACTTTCCCGGAAGCTCTAGAATGTCACTGATTTAATAATAACTGTTATGCCTGAGATCTCACTGTTTGATTCCTCTTGCTATCTTGCGAAAAAAATTGGTATGATTAGGGTTTTGCTGCTTGTGCTGCTGGGAATCGTTCATTTGGATGGGTTTACGCAGGACTGGCCCGATTGGAGGGGTGAGAACAGGGATGGAATCTGGAAGACCTCCGGGGTGATGGAGGAGTTTGATTCGGAGGTGATCGGACTGAAATGGTCGGTCCCCATCGGACCGGGATATTCCGGGCCGACGGTAGCCGAAGGAAGGGTGTATGTGACTGACCGGCCTGAGGGTTCTTCCCGGTTGGAGCGGGTGCTTTGCTTCGACGAGAAAACCGGTAAAGAGATTTGGGCATATCAGTATGATTGTGTTTATGAAAACGTAGGTTATCCGGCAGGACCGAGGGCTTCGGTGGTGAACAGGGGTGGAAAAGCCTATTCCCTGGGTACCATGGGAGACCTGTTCTGTTTCGATGCAGGAACAGGAAGGGTGCTTTGGATGAAGGATCTTCAGGACGAATATGAAATCGATATGCCCATCTGGGGGATCTCATCCACCCCGTTGGTGGTGGATGAGAAGATCATCGTACAGGTGAGCGGCAGTAACAACGCCTGTGTGGTCGCATTTCACAAGGATACCGGGAAGGAGATCTGGCAGAGCCTGGATGACCGGGCCGGATATTCCGCGCCCATCCTGATCGAGAAGAAAGGGATCCGGGTGGTGATCAACTGGACGGAGCACAGCCTGTCGGGCCTCGATCCTGAAAGCGGTGAGATCTTCTGGCGCATCCCGTGGAGCACCGGCATGGGGATGAGCATAGCCACACCGGTGTTATATGAGGATTACATTTTCGTAAGTGCTTTTTACAGCGGATCCCTGCTGGTTTATCTGGGAGAGGATTACACTACGGCCGAAATGGTGTGGCTTCGCAGCGGGGAGAATGAACGCAACACCGATGCCCTTCACTGCGTTATGAACACCCCGGTCATCATAGACGACTTCATTTACGGGGTGGACAGTTACGGCGAACTGAGATGCCTGGAGCTTTATACCGGCGATCGGGTATGGGAGGAGCAGGCGGCGGTGGAACGGGACCGTTGGGCTAACATACATTTTGTCCAACAGGGAGATCGCATCTGGATGTTCAACGAACAGGGCGAGCTCCTGATTACCGAACTTTCGCCCGATGGATTCAGAGAGATCGACCGGGCCCGGCTCATCGAACCCACCCGGAAGCAGCTGGGCCGGGGGGTTACCTGGTCGCATCCTGCCTTTGCCAACAACCACGTATTCATCCGGAATGATGAGCGGCTGGTATGCGCCGATCTTTCCCGTCCATAAAATTTAGAGAACAGAAAATGATACTGCCCATGTTTGAACAGAAGTCCAAAGACGATTTTTTCAAGTACCCTCCCTCCGCCATCAGGCCCCGGTGGGTTCCAATTGCAAAACGGATACGCGTCCGGCTGGATGGCGAATATGTGGCCGATAGCCAGCGCGTCATGCTCAGGCGCGGATTTCCCCTGGCCTATTTTATTCCACGGTACGACATCAATATGGATTGGTTGGAAAAGGGGGATCAAAGATCCGAATCCGATGAATGGGGAAAGAAGATATACTGGCATATAAAAAATAGCAGCAGAACAGTGGAGAATGGTGCATGGAGCTATGAAAAAACGGACAGGGGTGCTCCTGAAAATCTTCGTCAATATATGGCATTCAAATGGGGTGCCATGGATGCCTGGCTGGAGGAAGAGGAAGAGGTGATCGTTCATCCCCGCGATCCCTATGTCAGGATCGACGTTTGTACCAGCACCAGGCATGTGAGGATTGCCATATCCGGGGAAACCATCGCCGAAACCCGGAACCCGGTTTTGCTATTCGAAACAGGCCTGCCGGTGCGGTTTTACATCCCCCGGTCCGATGTAAAGATGGAGCATCTGGAACCCACCGATCATCATACCGGGTGCCCGTATAAGGGAACAGCTTCTTACTTTTCAGTGAACATGGGGGATGCGGTATTAAAAAACCTGGTGTGGACTTATCCAGATCCCTATGTGGAGGTATCGAAGATCAAAGGCCTGCTGGCCTTTTTTACGGAACGACTGGAGGAGGTTTTTATCGACGGAAGGCGGCTGCCGCAGGCGAATACGAAATGGGCGTAAGAAGTCCCTGCTTTTGCAGCGGATTCCATGTTTTCATTGATGCTGCCGGCTCGCCGAGAGGCGAAACATTGATGCGAGTCAGATAGCAGTGCAAGGGATTTTGACACTCTGGTAGTTTCTGTGCCGGCAGGTCTGATAGAAATTCCCGGTTTTCGGGCAGTGGACAAGATCAGGCCAATGTCATGGGGTTTTATCTGCCGGTGACGAGCCACAGTCCGAAGATGCAGCACGGGCAGGCATTGCATTTTCTAACCGTTTGGTTCTTATTTAAAAAGCGGATCAAATCTTCAAAGCGGATCAAATCTTCAAAGCGGATCAAATCTTCA
>CAZRZY010000019.1:43241-46024 GCA_964604655.1 uncultured Bacteroides sp.
AAAGCGGATCAAATCTTCAAAGCGGATCAAATCTTCAAAGCGGATCAAATCTTCAGCCTTATCCTGCAAACAACCGGTATTTTTAGAATCTTGTTCTGTCATAACTGGCAATCCAATTTCAGATACTTCATGTACATTTGTTAAGGAGGAAAATTTTAGGGTACTTGAATATGGATAAACATAAAGGCGGCTACCTGGAAGGCACGGTTTCCATTGCAGCCAACACTTCTCTTTTTGTACTCAAATTGTGGGCAGGGATTGTTTCCGGCTCCATTGCCCTGACGGCTGATGCCTGGCATACCCTGTCCGATTCATTGAGCTCTATCATTGTCATTGCAGGGGTGAAACTCTCGTCCAGGAAGCCTGATAAGGAGCACCCATTCGGTCACGGGAGATGGGAACAGATCGCTGCGGTGTTCATAGGGGTCTTACTGGCCATTATTGCCTATGAATTTGTAAAGGACTCTATCATTCAGTTCAGGGATAAGGAATCTGCAGATTTTGGCACACTGGCTTTGATAGCTGTAATTACCTCTATCATCATCAAGGAAGGACTTGCGCAGTACGCTTTCCATATCGGACGAAAAACCGGGAATCTATCAGTCAAAGCGGATGGCTGGCATCACCGGACCGATGCGCTCTCCTCCGTGATCCTTTTAATCGGGATATTCTTTAAAGATCGTTTTTGGTGGATCGACAGTTTGCTGGGGATGATCATTGCGCTGATGCTGCTTTATGCGGCCTACGAAATCATCAAAGAGGCGATTACTGTACTTCTCGGGGAAAGTCCGGGTGATGAACTGATCACTGAAGTGAAACGGATTGTAAGGTCGCAGGCTGATGCGGATGTCGTCCCGCATCACTTTCATCTCCATAATTACATCAGCAGCCAGGAACTGACCTTCCACATCAAGGTGAAGGACCAAATGCCGGTTTCAACCGCCCATGAGCTGGCCACTAGGATTGAATCTGGAATCTTCAGGGAACTGAACATCAGGGCCACCATTCACATCGAGCCGAAGGGGGTGGAGCATTCGCATGATTAAGATCCGTTTTACCCAAGAAGAACAAGCCTCTGATGGTCCAGCTTCCTGCCGGCCGATAGAGATGGAGGAAGAATACCCCGCAAGATGCAGTCGCCTATCCTGGTAGAGTTGGTCCGTGAAATGAACGGGCGAATGAAGGTGATCAAGATCGATGTGGATAATAATCCCGCGATCACCGGCCGTTACCAGGTACAGGGGGTGCCCACCCTGGCCCTTTTCAATTGCGTTAGTGCATGATCACCAGCGCTCTCCCTGCCACCAGTATTCCGTTTTCAACAAGTTGACAGTGGTAAACTCCTTCGGCGATCCCTGCCAGGTCCACCTGAATATTCAGTGGACTGCCCTGCGCCGCCAATGAGCTCTGGCGGTAAACGGTTCGTCCTCCCATATCAAGCAGTACCACTTCGAACATGCCTTCTGGAGGATCCGTAATCATTAGTTGGACCATCTCCGAGGCCGGGTTGGGATAGAGGTTTAGCTTTGAAGAGGCCGCGAAAGGGGGTGAAGTTCCAACCGTGCTTCTTGCCTCAAAGCTGATACAATTCCCGTAGGCGGTCCCGGTGCTGTTGGTGGCGTAGGACCGGGCAAAGTAGGTATTTCCTTCGGTAAGCCCATCCACGGTGACTGTAAACCTGCCTGTCCCCGATCCCGAAGCTTCCGCATTGTCCTCCATGGTTGGATTGTAGTGTCCCGCCCATGCAATTCCCCGGTCAGTGACCTCCGCACCGCCATCCTCGATCACGTATCCACCGAGGGTTGCACTGGTGGCGGAGGGCCCGGAAAGATAGTCCGTGCCGGTGGTTGGGAGGCCGGATAAACCTAATCCGCCACGGTATGCATCATAGACCACCTTTCTTAGATAGTCCCCCTCCAGTAAATTCCCCAGCAATCCGCTTATCGCGACACCCGCAACCTCCGAGGGAGTGGCCTGTCCGTTCTCCGGCCACCCTGAGGTTTGTACATTTTTCCATTGCAGACCTATATTGCTCAGGGATTCCCGCACCGGAGTACTTTTCTTCTGCACGGGCTGTGATTTCTTAATATCCAGGAAAGAGGTCAGGGCGATAAAGAACCGGGAGTCCGCTGTGTCAACAAAAAAGTCGTCCTCCGGATTCACACTTCCGAGCATCGAAAGGGTATCTTCCAGGTCATTGCAGAAAGCTTCCAGATCGGTTTCACTGATCTCCTGTGCGACCATATCCTTGATATAATTAGGGTATGAAGAACCAAGGATGCTGAACGTCGAAGCCCCCTCCAACCGGTAATAATCGATCACTGCCAGTCTGAGCTCGTCATCCTTCATCCTTCTCATGCCGATGGATCCTGTGAGGGTATTGCTGTATTGTACCATGCTGTCATATGGGGTTGAGCTCAGGGAATCCAACGCCTGTTCATAGTATTGATCGAAATCGACCAGGCTGAAGGTGAAGGATTCCAGCACCAGTTCCAGTGTGTCCAGGTAGTTTTCCATATAGGAACCGTCATACCCGAATGCCTCCAGCATGAAAAGGTACCACGGGTGTCTGCTCTGGAGCAATTCGTAAGCCGGCCCTTCGGCAGGTCCCGCCGGAATAGCCTTTTTAAGATCAATTTTCATCCCGTTCAGGTAATGTTCTTCCACCTCTTTTCCACCGGGATAAGTACGCGTACAGAGTCCGTTCCTTCTTCCGTGGACCATATATACCCTTTCTTCGTAGAGAAATTCATTGTTTGAATTCCTGTATTCGATTAGAACTC
>CAZRZY010000019.1:46034-47459 GCA_964604655.1 uncultured Bacteroides sp.
CTGCCCTTGTCATCCTGGGCCCCGATGGTGGTGATATTCTGCTGACCCACCAGGTGAGTTTCTATCTCTTCGTAAATGCCAATTCCCACCATAAATTTCTGTACATCGATACCGAACGGGATGAAAAGCTCCCACGATCCAGTAGCCAGGATCAGAAAGCCTCCCAGTGCCAGCGTGGAAGCCAGGGAGTAAAGAAAGGTGGACCGTTTGGATTTGGTTTTCATAATGAATGGTTTGATAAGTTTATGATTTACTGAAAGATTCAGCTACAAGTGGGTATATGAACAGTCCCCATGTCAATAAAAATATGGAATTCAGCAATATCATACAAATGGATTCTCTTCGCATTCGTAGACAAGATTTACCAGACCGGACCCTGCAGTTCAGCGATTTTTATCTCCGTTATGTGCCGGATCGTAAAAGATATAACGCCAGAAAAATACCAAGCCCCCCTCCTACAAGTCCCAGCAATAGATCGGTAAGGCATCCTGTCCCGGGAATGAATCTCAGGTATTGCAGGAGTTCATAGATGGCGGGCAGAAGCGGGACAGTGATCAGCCATAAGTACTTCACCCGGCTCCGTTGTCTTGCCCAAAGGGCAGCTATGAGAATTCCATAGGCGAAAGCCCAGAGTCCTTCAGGCAGCGAGTAGACCATCCAATCCGGTAATTGGAGAGAGCCATCCAGATAACTATTTCTCCATTCAAACAGGCGGTGTTCCACACCCGGTGACCCGGCCCAACGGAAAAAGCGGAATTCCGAAGTGCGGAACAGGACATAGATCATCCCTCCCATGCTGATCGCGATCACTGAGATCAGCAGGAGGAACAGGATCCTTCGGACTTGACTTTGTCGAGCGGTTTTCATTGTTGTTATAGACGAGTCTTCAATGTACGGAAAACCTGGTTGAACATCCATAAAGATTGCACATACCCTAAAATTCACTCCAGAATAGCAGGAGCCTGAGGATTTACTCCCGAACAGCAGGAGCCTGAGGATTTACTCCCTAATAGCAGGAGCCTGAGGATTCACTCCCGAATAGCAGGAGCCTGAGGATTCACTCCAGAATAGCAGGAGCCTGAGGATTCACTGACTGTGTAATAAATCCTGATCAAAACATTTGGGGAGATGGAGGCCCATGTTCCGCAAAATGTGGACTGTTTTTTATTCATCAGCCCATATTATGCCTATCAGCCCATACTTATAGGTAAGGATGGCACATCCGGGGCATTTATCGACACTTCAGGCGAATTGAATTATCTTCGAGAGATATGAATTATCGTCCTATAAACTTTTATGATGTCATTACGGATAAAAAATAATTTTAGACAGATGTAAAATATCCGAAATAAACTTAAAAAGTATAATAAATGAGTCCCCTATGAAAAGTGGACTTTGTTAAACGCTAATTTTATGTATGAATTC
>CAZRZY010000020.1:0-46732 GCA_964604655.1 uncultured Bacteroides sp.
GCGCCTGCTGGACGTACGCTGGGGCGATCCGGCCGCGCCCAGGCTCACCCTGGTCAGTTTTGAAGTGGAAGGCCGCTTCGACCATGCGCAGGTGCGGGGCTGCAATCTGCTGGTGACCTGATGACAGGCGACCGGAAAAATGCATCTCCATTGCGCTGCAAGGCTGGTTTTCATAACTTACATAAAATTTTGCTCTGCCATGACCCGGGAGATCTCGTGGTGTGCATTTCTGATCCTTGCAGGTCTAATAACAGATCTAAGGGGTCAGAATATCGATTCGCTTCTCAGGAACAAGCGGGTATACCATACAGAATCGATCAGGGATTACCCTCCTCCGCGCATCGACGGTCTGCTGGATGACTCCATCTGGTCGCTGGGAGAGTGGCAAGGGAAGTTCACCCAGCAGTTTCCCCATGGGGGTATGCCTGCCACGGAAAAGTGTTGCTTCAAAATCTTATACGACCGGTCGAATCTCTATGTGTCCATGATCTGTTATGACAGCGCACCTGAAAAGATCAGAAACATCCTGAGTCGACGTGATTCCAGGGCAGGGGATATGGCCGGGATCGGACTCGACAGTTACTTCGATAAACGGACAGCATTCGAATTCAGCCTCACTGCGGCCGGACAGAAAATGGACCTGAAGCATCTGGGCGATATCCGGTTCGATATGAACTGGGATGCAGTCTGGGACGGGGCCTCCACCGTCACTGACTCCGGCTGGATCGCAGAGATGAAGATCCCGTTCAGTCAGATCAGGTATGCCGGACTGAAGGAGCATGTATGGGGACTTCATGTGTACCGGCTGAACAGCCGTAAAAGGGAATCGGACAGCTGGCAGCACGTTCCCCGCGAAGCCCCGGCCATGGTTTTCCTGTTTGGTGAACTGAGGGGGATTCGGGATATCCACACCTCCCGCCAGGTAGAATTTCTTCCCTATCTGCTGGGTTCCTTCGAGAACAATCCCCTGGAAGATTCCCCCAATTCCCTGGGAGGGAGTGGCGGCCTGAACACCAAAGTGGGAATCAGCAGTGATTTTACCCTGGACCTTTCGGTTAATCCCGATTTCGGGCAGGTGGAGGCCGACCCTTCCGTGCTGAATCTGTCGGCCTTTGAGATCTTTTTCCAGGAAAAACGACCCTTTTTCATGGAGGGCAATGAGATCTTTGATTTTGAAATGAACGGGGATATTCCCTACTACTCCAGAAGGATCGGCAGTGCCCCTGCCTTTCCTGGCCAGTATGGGGATCTGGAGATCACGGAGATCCCGGACCGCACTGCGATCCTTGGGGCCTTAAAACTGACCGGCAAGACGCAGAAGGGGTGGTCGGTGGGACTGGTAAACGGATTGACTGCCAGGGCTACCGGAGTTGCTTCTTCGGCCGGAGATGGGATTGAACAATCGAACAACGGAAAGGAGGTGGAAGTCTCTCCGCTCAGCAACTACCTATCTTCCCGGATCAAGAAAGAATTCATGGAAGGAAATACCTATGTGGGAGGTGTGTTCAGCATGGTGGAAAGGATCTCCATGGATTCTTTATCGTCCAGGCTTTTTCCTTCCCGGTCGGTCAGCGGGGGTCTGGATTTCCTTCACCACTGGGATAACCGGAACTATTTCCTGGAGGCAAAAACCATTGCCACCGGTTTATCGGGCTCTCCGGAGGCTATGCTTCGGAAACAGATGACCCATATCCACCAGTTCCAGAGACCGGATGCCGGACACCTGGAAGTAGACACTCTCCGCGAACAGCTTAACGGACATGGCAGCCTGATCCGGATCGGGAAAAAAGGAGGCAAGTGGAACTTCTTCGTGCAGGGGGAATACCGGAGTCCCGGGCTGAATTTGAACGATATGGGTTTTATCCGGCAATCCGACTTCCTGGGTCAGCGTACCGAGACCTCCTTTGAACAGAATACTCCGGGCAAATTCTACCGGGAGTATGAGATAGCCCTTTACCAGGAGAGCAGGTGGAGTTTCGGTGGTGAACATACCAGCAGCGAGCTGGGTTTGGAGATGGACGCCACCTTTCCCAATCTATGGAGTGGCGGCATGATCATAGAAACTTCACTTTCCACGCTCGACACCCGTGAATTGAGGGGAGGACCGGCCCTCAGGAAAGATGCCGGCTTCTCGTCCGGGCTGATGGTCAGTTCCAATACTGCCAGGGATTTTTATGGGGAAGCGGGATATATGCACAGCTATCTTGGAATGAAGGGCTCCCGTGGAGATATGGCCATCATGAGTCTGACCTGGCTTCCCGTCAGGCGGTTAAGGCTCAGTACCATGTCCGAACTGGAGCATCGGAAATACCACCAGCAATACGTGACCACCCTTTCCGCCTCCCCCGAACCCGGTGATGGGTCGCTTGAATACATTGTGGGACGGATTGACCGCCATACCCTTTCTCTCACATTCCGGGGGGAACTCTTCATCACTCCCGTACTTTCCATACAGTATTATGGCAGTCCGTACTATTCGGTGGGAAAATATGACCGTTTCAGAAAAGCAGGAAATACCGGATCAGATAATATCACCGAACGGCTGCCCCTGCTGGATGTTTCCTATGACCCGGAAGAGGATCTCTATTCATTCGATTCCAATGGAAACAGTATGAGTTTCAGCAACCCGGATTTCAGTTTTATGCAATTTCGCTCCAATCTGGTGCTTCGCTGGGAATATAAGCTGGGGTCCACCCTCTACTTTGTTTGGTCGCACGACCGGTCGGGGATGGACGAAATGCACCGCTCCATGATGGAGATCCTGGATGACCTTCCTGCCATCAGTGGATCTCATGTGGTGATGATTAAACTGAATTACTGGTTCTCCCTCTGAAAATATCAGACCCTTTCTGATCAATACCCCTGGACTACCTGTATCATGTTGACCTCGGGAACCTTGATGCTGTAGGAACCATCTTCCGTTTGTCCGGTAAACCGGATATGCTTGACCATTTCGTAGACCCCTTCCTTCCCATCCTTCCATACCAGTTCCACACTGATATAGTTGTTCGGGTTACTGGCAGTAATGTCATGCCTGACATAGATCTCACGGAGGTCCTTGAAATTTACATCTGTTTTCTCCTGCCCCATGTAGACCGGAAAATCAGAGGTCATGCAGGAAGAAGAAGAAGAGGTGGAAGCACGCTGTACGGTCACTGTTTCGCCTTCGATGGGTGTGATCTTTACGGTCACACTTTCTTCCTGGGCTAAAACAACGCCAGAGAATAGAGCGAAAAATGCAACAGTAAAAAACTGTTTCAGGTTCATCATGAAAGATTTTCTCATTGAACAAATATCGGAAAAATACCCCCTTTGGTTTAATGAGAATGATAAATAGGTGTGAAAAAAAGGACCATCCGCCAAAATGGGATATTGAAATCTCATTTTTTTTCTATATTAGCTGCTCAATGCAAGCTGATACTTAGAACTAACCATTGTCTGAACCTGAAATCTAATTTTATGAAAAAGACCTTCCTTAAGAGCAGTAGCGTGTTGATGGCCCTTTTAATGCTGGTCACTCAAACGCAATCCCTTTCTGCCAAAGGCCTTGGCCTGGAAATTTCAAGCATCGACGAATCCGTACTGGTGCTGGATGAAGAAGCACTGGATATGGCCATGCTGGAATTGAATGAACTGGATGAATATGTCACGCAGAACGATGGAGTTACCTACGACGACATGATCGCCTCGGGTAGCGAATTGATTATGAATGTGGATGCTACCTCCGCACCGCTCGGTCTGGACGGCAGCGAAGAGCCACCGCTGGGTATCCCCTCCTTCCTCTGGGGCTGTATCCTTGGTGTCGTCGGTATCCTGCTGGTATACATACTGACCGATGGCGACGGTGACGAAACCAAAAAAGCCCTCTGGGGTATGCTGGTTTGGGTCGGCGTCTGGATCATCCTTTACGTGGGTGTCTTCTCCACCGCCGCCCTCTGGGCATATTAACGCTTTTAGCATCGTATCTATGTAAGGGGCCGTCTCGTATGGGACGGCCTTCTTTTTTTTTATGTAATTTAGCGACCATGGAAAAACCAAGGTGCCTTTTAAAGCTGGGTGCAGGGATGATCTTACTGGTGCTTTGCTGTTCCTCCACCCTTACGGGACAATCCTATTTCAGGATGAGCGCCGATTTTACCGTGAAGATCAAAAGAAGCGACGGTTCCCTGAATCTGACCAAAGGAGTGGTCTATTACGATAAAAACATCCGGGACCTGATTTACAGGGTCTCTTTTCCAAGGGATGAACAGTGGGTGGTACGTGATACCTCCATCATGAAATACAGGAACGATACGCTGATCGACCGTCAGGGGATCCCCTCCATCAATGAGTTTACGGTATTTCACCTGACCCTGAATGCGGGCCTGACGGATTTCGGCCTGCAGAAATCGAGTTTCAAGGTTTCCAAAGTGGAAAGAAGGGATGGGATGGTGCTCTCCTACTGGAAGATCCCCAAACAGGTGAGCGACCTGATCAGCCATGTGGTGTTGGCCAAAAAAGAGAACAGACTGGAGAGCGTGATCATCATGGGTCCCGACTCCAAAGTGATCAGCAGGCAGTTCTACCGGGACTATTACTCGGTGGATGCCTTCGAATTTCCAGGTCAGATCGTGCAGGTCCTGTATGATGAGGAGGGGAAGGAGACCTACCAGGTAACCGAATTCGACCGGATCCGGGTGAATGACCTGGAGCATGAGGAACTCTACAGGTTCAGACCCAACGTATGACAGTGATGCGTATTCATATTGTAGGATTGACCGTGTGGCTGCTGGCCGGTCCCTGGACGGGAATCCAAGCTCAGAAAAGCGATTCTGCTTCAATGGTCGATCCGGGGCTGGAACTGTTGTTCCCTCTCCACGAGTCACACCAGCATACCCATGCAGAACCCCTGCTGAACTCCGAAAACGACTTCTCCATCCTTGCCTCCGCAGGATTTCTGATTTACAAGACCCTGATCTCCTCCCAGGACAAGCCCTCCTGTGTATTTACGCCCTCCTGCTCTGAATATGCCCTGGAGTCGATCCGGCAGAAAGGGATTATCCGGGGATGGGTCTCTGCCTTTGACCGCCTGCAGCGCTGTCATGGACTGGTGAATCCGGAGAATTATACCTTCGATCCTGAAACTCAGAGACTGTATGATCCGGTTCAGTAGGCAGTTCCGGAAAAAGGGAGTTTTCGTCCTGTCGGCATGGATTGCCCTTGCCGGAACAGGGGTAGATTCGATGGCCCAGCAGGATCTGATGGATTTCGATCATTCCCTGAAATTTGCCCGCTATCTCAACTCCTCCAACCAGTTCTCCTTTGCAGCGGAGGAATATGAAAGACTCCATCACTTTTATCCGCAGGATACACTGGTGCTCTTTGAACTGGTAAAGAATTACCGGATATGGGAAAATTGCGGTCAGCTGTACCGGTCGAGGGAGCTGTTCAGCACCTATGGAAAGCTGAGCAATCCGCTCTACACCAGGGAGTACCTGAACTACTGTCTTACCTGCAGGTCGGCCGATCCCGGGTATCTCTCCCTGGCCCGGGGATTGGGAGGTAGGAATGAAGCCTTCTATATGCTAAGCTACTACTGGAGAACCCGCCAGTTTGATTCCGCATTTGTCTACAACCGGTTACAGGAGCCGGTTTTGAAAACCAGTTACAAGCCCATTTATGCGCTTACACTCGAATTTGAGGAACAGAACTACAAGAGTCCGGTTCTGGCCATGATGATGTCGGCCGTTATTCCCGGCAGCGGAAGAGCATATTCCAAAAGATGGAGGGATGCGGTGATCTCGTTTGTGATGATCGGAACCACCGCCTACGCTTCCTACAGAGCCTTCAGTCAAAAAGGGATCAGTAGTTTCAATGGCTGGTTGGTGGGAGGGATCTCCTTCAGCTTCTATGTCAGTAATCTGTACGGCTCCTTCAGGGCTGCCAGGCAGTATAACCAGCAAATAGTCACGCGTTACGAGGATGAGGCGAGGGACCTTATTTATCGGTATTATTAGCCTGCTGATCGCCACTGCGGGAAAGTCACAGTCTCTGGTGCAGATCAGGGAGTATGCCGACCGGCAACTGGAAGCGGGGAAAACCCGGACAACGTTGAAGGAGTACCAGAGGGTCCTGCTTTTTGACGAGGGTAATTCCTTCCCGGAACTCTTTGAACGAATTGCCTCCATATATTATTCTCTGAACGAATTCACAGAGGCGATCCACTACTACGACCTGGCATGGAGGGCCAGTCCGACCGACAGTATCCGACTGGAGATGACCTTCCGAAAGACGTTGTGCTACTTCCGCCGGCAGGAATTCCTGCTGGCGCTTACTGAATTGTACGACCTGCCCGAACCACTCTCTCCCCATTTCCGGTTTAAACAGGAGATCTACCTGGGGATCTGCCAGTTCGGACTTAATGAGATCCCTTCCTCTCTGGAGCATTTTGCTGGGGTCCTCGATACGACAGATTATGTCCGGGTGGAAGCCCTACTAAATGAATATCAGGAATTCCGCGAGAAATATGATCCCGACCGGCTGGAGACCATGAGCATCATTCTGCCCGGACTCGGACAGCTCTATGGCGGGGAACCGGGAACAGCCCTCAATTCTGTGGGCCTTCTCGCGGCTATTGGTGCTTACTCTTACTACACCACTCTGCAATACAGCCTCCTGGATGGTCTGCTGATATTCGGGTCGCTTTTCTACCGGTACTATTCCGGCGGGCATAAGAAAGCGTATGAAATTGGGGAGAGGCTGCTGGTGGAAAAGCAGAGCGCCACCTACCAGGAACTCCTGAACCTGGTACGAACGGGCCCCGCTACCAGTCAATGAACGATCGTTTCCATGACGTAACAGATGGGCAGCATTTGGTGAGGATTCTGTCCAATAAATGCGTAATTTTAATGAAAACCTCAAATGCAATACCTCGCCAATGAAACCCTTTGGACCTGTTTTTATCACATCAATCGTCGCACTTCTCTTCAGTGGCTCCTCCGGTACGGAGACCAAAAGTGGAAATGAGAGAACATCCGTAGTAATTTGCTTCGACGTGGAGGACTATACCTCTCCCGAATCGGCGGGAATGGATGATATCCCCGCTTGGCTGGCCGAAATCATGACCGAAGAGGGAGTTACCGGGTCTTTTTTCGTTATCGGAGAGAAGGCACGTTCCATGGAAGAACGGGGCCGCATGGATGTAACAGAAGCCATGACCGTCCATGATATCGGCAGTCACACCAATTTCGGATCGATCCATCCCACAGTTACCGAGCTATTGGAGAGTGCTGACTGGCAGAATGGGGTTTCCATCATGAAGGAAAACGAGCGTGCAGGTTTCGATGACCTGGAGCGTATCTTTGGGCAGCGGCCCGCCAACCTGGCCCGGCACGGCGGATCCTATGGCCCCCAGCTGGTCTATGTGCTCGGTCAGATGGGTGCAGGTTTTGTCTATTCACCCATCAGCCTGCCGGGGCACAACGCAGTCTGGTTCTGCAATACCCTGAATTTCCACGGAGAGGGTAATTTCGGATTCTTCGACGATGCGTACTACCGGGACGACCTGTTCGATCCCATGCTGGAGGCCCTGGATTCCCTGATTCCGGCTGAGACCCGGGACATGGATGTGGTGGCATTCTTTGCCAACCATCCCAGCAAGATCCGAAGCATCCAGTTCTGGGATTTTAATTACTACAAGGGGGCCAATCCGGGACCGGACCAGTGGCAGACACCGGAACTGAGGCCCCTGGAAAGCATGGAAACGGCTAAAAAGAATTTCCGCAGGCTGGTCCGGTACCTGGATGACCGGGACGATATAGAACTGACCACCTTCCGGGAGCTGACCCACCGGTTCTCTTACCAGCGGGATTCCATTACTCCGGAAGACCTGGAAAGGATTAGCAAAAGAATCCTGGAAGAGAATAAGGTGGTTATTGACGATCACTATTCCCCTGCCGAAGTTTTCGCAGCCCTGACCGATGTCCTGGAAGCGTATGGGACAGAATACATTTTGCCCGGACAGCTGGCTGTCCGCAGACCTCTGGGCCCACTGGAGATGCCTGCCAGAACACCTGAATGTGAATGGATACCGTCGGAGGAGGTCCTTGTACTGGCAGGTGAAGCCCGGGAAATAATCGGACAAACAGGGCATCTGCCCGCCTCTCTTCCATATGAAGATCAGCTCATGGGGACCGGTTCGCTTCTGGCCCTTTTCAGTGAGTTATATCTCCAAATCAGGCAGCAGTCGGTACCCCCATTTCTGGATGTGGTTCCCATGGACCCCTATCCATCTCTGAATGAAGAAATGATCACCCGTGAAGTGGCCTCCATGAAGTCATGGCCCGTTCACCGGGAAGATCTGGAGATGGATCACCTCATAGAACTCACCCTGCTGCAGTTGTGGACCCTGAAACCGGCCTCCACCGCAGGCTCCTGATGATTGCTGATTTTTTCATGTTCTTACCAGTCCTTGGCTCTTTGCTGATAACTTCCTGTCATTCCCCGGGCGATCAGCCTGTTCAGCCACCTTCTGGGACGGAGCAGGAGCGACCCAATATTCTCTGGATCCTCGGGTAAAACCTCAACCTGGACCTGGGAATCTACGGTTGTGACCAGGTCGAAACCCCGAACCTGGACCGCCACCGACACCCATCACATGCGTTCCCACCGGGAAGATGATTGCCGCCTTCCCGAGGGAGTGCGTCCACTTACCCACCGGCTGAACGATGCGGGATACTATACGGCTAATATTACCACCATCGGGGACCGTACTGTGGGTACGGGCAAGCTCGATCTGAACTTCGTCAATGAAGGACCCCTTTATGATACAGAAGACTGGGCCTCCCTGAAAGATCATCAGCCCTTCTTTGCCATGATCAACACCCCGGAGATCGAGTATGATATTTACGACCGGAAAACCTGGCAGAAAGAGCGTGTGGGATGGATCCTGGACCAGCTGGAGGAGGAACATCTTACCGAAAACACCATGGTGGTTTTTTAGGGGATAACGGGCGCCTGGATGCGCGGGGGATCCACTGGTGCTGGGACACCGGACTGGTTCGCGGCAAACAGGTAGCCCTTGCGGAAGCCTGGTGAATACTTTTGCCCCCAATAGCAGATTTTTCGTAAATTGGGATAATGCGTATTTCAGATTCAGGTATGCGAAAACTGTCATGGACAACCCTGCTTCTGTTCATTTACGGAGGTACCCTGGTAGCCCAGAACCGGCACCTTACCTTTTTCAATGAATCCAACGGGCTGCCCTCCAACGAAGCAAGGGATGTGATCCACGATGCGCATGGATTCCTTTGGATCGCCAGCGATGGAGGACTGTTGCGATTCGATGGCCACACATTCTTCGATTATAGCCGGCAGATTCCCAGCCGCTACCCCCGGTCACTGATCACCTACGGAGAAGACCTTCTGGTCAGTCATGATGCAGGAATCAGCCGGATCAGTCCCTTCCCCGATACCGCATTGATTAATTCGTTTCTCGATGCCTCTGTGGATCCACAACAATCCGGGCTCTACTACCCGGGTATGCTTTTCCTGAGAAAGAATCAGGAGCTGTGGATAGGTCAGCCGGGAGGGAGAATCAGCGTTTGGAAAGGGGAGAAACTGGTGGAGGTCACCTCCGGAAGTCATGCACCCGCTCACCCGGAGGTGGAGGTGTTCTTCACGGAGCTTGACCAGGGATTATTCATCGTCGCATACAATACGGGCGGATTGTACTATTATGACGATAGACTGCAGCACCTGACAGCCATTGACTCTCTTCCACACCTGCACGATCTGAAATCCTCAGGCAATGAAATCTGGATCGCCGGCAACGATATTCACCATCTCATCTTCTCGAAAGATGAGCCAAGGATCCTGCACCGGGAAACCTATTCTTCCGGCACAGATGCCATTTCCTGTCTCTCACTGGACAGCCAGGCCAACCTGTTTGCAGGGATCCAAAACCAGGGGCTGTTCTATGTGGACCGCCGGGAAGGCAGAGATCCCCGGTTCATCCAGGTGTTCAGCAGTAATGATCCCCACCGGGTAGATGAGCTTCCGTTCAGAAATATCCACCGCATCCTGGCCGAATCGGACGATCGTCTCTGGATCTGCGCCTCCGAGGGAATGGGCATCCTCCAGCGGAGGTTTTTCGAAAGCATCGGTTCCATCCCTAACGCCCATGCTTCCGCCATCTGTGTCTCCGATAATGGAAAGATCTTTGTCAACTTCGGCGATATGTATATGATCGAGAAAACCGATCTGGGATATGAGGGGAAACCCATGCCCTCCTTTTCCCGGGAGCCGGTCACGGCGCTGACCATGGCAGGGGGCCGATTGTGGGCAGGGACCAGCACCGGTAACCTGATCGAGATCGATCAGTCAGGCCGGACGATCCGCGAGGTCGACCTCCGGTCAAGAGGAGAGGGAATCTACTACATGAATTTCGACAGCCGCAACCGGCTCTGGGTTTGCCAGGCACCTGAAGAGGTGCCCATTGTGGGTGTGGGTTGTATCACTCCCGACGGAACTCTTAAGGAATACGGAGTGGACAGGGGGCTGGAAAGCAGGTTGCTCTGCCTCAGGGAAACAGACAATGGCAGGATCTATGCCTCCGGCATCGGGAGCACAAGCTTCCTCTACCGGTACCTGCCCGAAGAGGATCTATTTATGAATCTGAGCATGCCCCTGGACTTTCCCTACAGTCCCAACTTCGAGGTGCACGACCTGGCCATCGACCGTGACGGGGTGGTCTGGATGGCATCCACCAACGGACTCCTTCGATACGATATGGATCGAGTAAGAAGGGTAAATCTGGGCAGCGATTACACCGATATTGAGATAAGAGCGGTATCCGCCATGCCCGATGGAAGTATCTGGGCATCCACCGACACCGAAGGGGTCCTCTGTTACAGGAATGATGAGACGGTGGTGATCAAAGAGGAAAGCGGGCTACCATCCAAGGTGATGACCTACCGGTGCCTGGTAAGTGACCCATCCGGCCGGTTATGGGTAGGGACCGCCGAGGGGGTCGTCTTCTCCCTGAAACCGGAGCCAGCTCCCCGTTTCACTCAAATGCCCCTGCTGGTCTCTGCAACGGTAGACGGGATAAGAAACATCACCGACCGCATCATCCTGTTGGAGGACCAGATATTATCCCTGCGATTTGTGACGCCATCCTTTCATGGCTACCGGACCTTCTATCAGCACCGGCTCAACGATACTCCCTGGTCCGAACCCTCCTCTCAAAGGGAACTGAGGCTGGATCAATTGGAACCGGGAAACTACCGGATCGAGGTCCGTGCCAGGAAAGAAGGAGGGTACATCTGGAGTGATCCCCGGCAGCTGGATTTCGAAGTAATACTGCACTGGTACTCCAATCCGCTTTATCTCTGGAGCTTGGGAGTGCTCCTGGTCGGATTCATTATATTGATCATGTGGTACCGGCGAAAAAGATATCTGGCCAATACTGCCAGGCTTACCGAAGGGCTCCGGATGGAGAAAGATGCACTGGAACAAAGGGATGCCGACCTGCATGAGGTGAAAAAAGAGGCACAACTGGAGCATCGGCAAGTGCGCGCGCATATGCTGACCCTGGAGATCATGCACCGGTTGATCTCCAAGATCACTCCGGGTATGAAATGGGAAGAGACCCTGGAAATGATCTCCCTGATCCTGCTGAAACTCCCCGGAGTGGTGGCCTTTGAAATCGGGATTCGCGAAGGGAATCATATCCAATTTGAGGGCTATTCCGAATGGGTCCGGAATTTCACCAGCGACCGGGTTCCCTATGATCCCGCTGTGAGCCTGGCAGCTTATTGCATGGAAAAAGCTCAGCCCACCCTGATTAACCAACTTGCGTCGGAGGCCATTAAACTGGTCCCTTCCTGGGACAGGCGGTTGAACAGGTACGGTTCGGCCATCAGTGTCCCCTTTTTCCTGGAAAACCGTCAGGCAATCCTCTCCATCTACTCCGACAAAGAGGCGTTGTTCAACGACTATGCGCTGAAGGCTATGACTATTTTTGTCACCTATCTTGAACAGATCAGCTGAGCCATGAAACGATTTCTCTGCGGCCTTTTGTTTGCATGCACGGTATTTCATCTCAGCGGCCAGGATCAGGCCACCCTGCGTGTAGGTATAACGCAAGAACCCCCATTTGTGATTACGGGAACCGGGCAGACCTACACCGGACTCAGTGTGGATCTTTGGAACAGCATGGCCACTGAAGAAGGAGTCTCCTACCAGTTAATCCCATTTGAAGATCATCTGGGTTTGATCCGCGCACTGGACTTCAATGAGATCGACCTGACCATCAATCCCCTGCATGTTAACGAGATCCGGATGAAAATGCTGGACGTCACCCAGCCGTTTTATGTCTCATACATCGGTGTGGCAACCTCCCGGGTAAAACGTACCCAGATTGGAACATTCCTGCGAAACTTCTTCTCCATACAGTTTTTCCGGATTGTTTTGCTGCTTTTACTGGTCATCTTCATCTTCGGTACGATCCTCTGGATCGCCGAAAGGAAACACAACCGCCGGCAGTTCCGTCCGGGGTTGGTCGGACTGTTTGATGGATTGTGGTGGTCAGCAGTAACCATGACCACAGTGGGATATGGCGACAAGGCACCCAAATCCAGACTGGGACGGATCATCGCGGTGGTATGGATGCTGGCTGCCATTGTCATCATCTCAGCCTTCACTGCCACCATAGCCTCCACCCTGACCGTGCAATCCCTGGGCCGCACCATTGAGGATATGGAGGATCTGAGGAATGCCGACCAGATTGGTACGGTATTTGGCTCCAGCAGTGAATATTTCCTTCGAAATAACCAGGTGAAAACCCTGCACTCCTATGACAATGTTCAGGAAGCGTTGCTGGCACTTTCAGCCCGTGAGATCGAAGTACTCCTTTATGATCGTGCCGTTTTGGAGTATTTTATCGCGCAGCTTCAGCTCTCCCAGAAGGTCTCCCTGCTTCCGGTCAGTTTCAACCAGCAATACCGGAGTTTCTTCCTCCCCATGGAGAGCCCCCATCTTTCCTGGATCAATCCATTGCTGGTTCGAAAGATCAATGAAGCCTCGTGGCCCGATCTGTTGAAAAAGTATAGTTTACAAGTGGAATAAGAATAACCAAATACATTAAATATCATAGATACACCATGAAAAAACCCGCTGATTCCATCCTTCATTCCAAAACCGGTCCGAAAGTTGACCGGAGACAATTTATCAAAACCACCTCCGCAGCCGCTGCCACATTTACCATTCTGCCACGGTATGTCCTGGGGGGTGCGGGATATATCGCTCCAAGCGACACTGTTCATATCGCCGGTACCGGTGTGGGAGGAAAGGGCACTTCCGACCTGACCTCCTGTGCGGAAAGTCCCCATGCAAAGATCTCGTTCCTCTGTGATGTGGATGACCGCCAGGCCGCGAAGTCACGGGAGAACTTTCCCGATGCAGCCTACTACAAGGACTTCCGGGAAATGCTGGAGAAGCATCACAAAGAGATCGACGCCGTGGTGGTCTCCACCCCCGATCATACCCATGCAGTGGCGGCCATGATGGCCATGCAGATGGGAAAACATGTCTACGTACAGAAACCACTCACTCACAGTATTGGGGAGGCAAGGGCACTGACCGTAGCGGCCAGGAAATACAACGTGGTGACCCAGATGGGGAACCAGGGTGCCAGCAATGATCCGGTGCGCCGGATGAAAGAGGTCGTCGATGCGGGACTCATCGGCGAGGTGAACCAGGTCTATGCATGGTCGAACCGTCCTGTATGGCCCCAGGGGACCCCAACACCCTCCGGAAAGCATGAGATCCCCGCCGAACTGGACTGGGACCTCTGGCTGGGCCCGGCCGGTTTCACGGAGTACAACCCGGCCTACCATCCCACCGACTGGCGCGGTTGGTGGAAATTCGGTACCGGAGCGCTGGGCGATATGGGATGCCACATCATGGACCCGGTATTCCGGATCCTGCCCATCGACTATCCCACCGAGGTGGAATGCAGCGTAACCACCAACTGGGAAGGGTTCTTCCGGGTGGCCCACTACACCGAGAGCTGCCCCGCCTCCTCCATTACCCACTTGAAATTTCCCCGCACCGACGGTAACGGAGAGATCCTGCTCACCTGGATGGACGGAGGGCTGCGGCCCCGGATGCCCGAGGAGCTGCCTGCCGATCACGAGCTGGCCAAACTGGACAACGGGGTGATCTTCGAAGGCACCAAAGGGAAACTGATGGGAAGCCACGGACAGGAGCCAACCCTGCTGCCCCTTTCCCTGAATGCGCAGATCGCAGAGGTACCCGTTACAGAAATGCGGGTCCCTGAGGGTCATTATGTGGCCTGGGTGGAGGCGTGCATGAAAGATCCCGCTGAATCGGACCTGAGTTCGAAATTCGACTATGCCGGTCCTTTTACCGAAGCTGTACTGATGGGCAACCTGGCCATCCGCAGCTACCAGTATGCCGGCACCGAAGCGGGCGATCCCTATCCCGGACGCAAGAAACTGCTCTGGGATGCAAAAAACATGAAGATCACCAACTTCGACCCGGCCAATGCCTTTGTGATGCGGGAATACCGGGAGGGCTGGAGCCTGTTCTGAAGGTGACCGGTCAGTGCCTGCCGGACCATGAAGGCTCTCCCTATGATATACTGACATTCTGCTTCAATCCGATAAACAATTACTGCCATGTCCAGATTCATTACAGTTATTGCCACCACCCTGCTGATAAGCTGTTCCGGGTCCGCAGACCCCGACTTTCGTGATTTTCCGAAGATCGATGCGCATGTGCACCTGGAGACCTATGATGAATCTTTCGTGGAGGTCATCCGGGAGAACCATATGCAGTTGATCACCCTGGTGACCCGCTCCAATCCCTGGCCTGATATCGAGGAGGAATACGCTTATGCCCAAACGCTCCATGACCACCATCCGGATCAGATCTTCTACGCCACCACCTTCTCCATGGAGGGGTATGGAGAACCAGGCTGGGAAGCGACCACTCTGGAGTGGCTGGAAAAGAGCTTCGATGAAGGGGCTGTCGCCCTGAAGGTATGGAAGGATATCGGGATGACATTCCGGGATTCCACCGGGGAGTTTATCCTGATCGACGATCCGGGATTCGATCCAATTTTCGATTACGTGGAAGCCAGGGGATGGACCCTGGTGAACCATAACGCCGAACCAAAGAATTGCTGGTTGCCGCTGAATGAAATGACCGTGAGAGGCGACAGTTCCTACTTTGCCAGACATCCGGAGTATCATATGTACTTCCATCCCGAATATCCCTCCTATGAAGAGCTCATTGCCGCCAGGGACCGGATGCTGGAGAAGCACCCCGGATTGAAATATGTGGGATGCCACCTGGGCAGCCAGGAGTGGGATGTGGATTACCTGGCCGCCTCCCTGGATCAGTTCCCCAACATGACAGTGGACATGGCCGCCCGCATCCCCCATTTCAAGTACCAGGACCGGGATAAGGTGAGGGATTTTTTCATCAGGCACCAGGACAGAATACTCTACGGGACCGATATCGGGATCCGGGGCGACGGAGAGGCCGGCCGGAGCGCGGAAAAGGCCCGGAACATTCTCGAACAAACATGGTTGGATGACTGGCGCTATTTCACCACCGACCGGGTGTTCACCCAGGATGACAAGGTCAAGGAGTACCGTGGGCTCGACCTGCCGCTTCCCTTGCTGGAGAAGATCTATTACAGGAATGCGGTTCGGATGTACGCGCTTCAATAATTTCCCGAATCCAGCGCTTCCCGGTCCTTTTTCTTCAAGCTCTCTACTACCAGCCCATAAGAGTGGTCGATAAGCTCATAAAACAGCTCCCCGGACAAGCTCCCGTTGGGATCTATGGTATTCCAGTGCTTCTTGCTCATGTGGTAGCCGGGCTGGACTTCCTCATACATCTCCCGTAACTCAATCGCTCTGCCGGGATCACATTTCAGGTTCACGGTGGGCGGTTCCCCGTCCAGATTGGTCAGGGCAAACATCTTGCTCATGACCTTGAACACAAGTGTCACCTCGTCGAAGGGAAAGCCTTCGGTAACGCCCGGTTTGGCCAGGCAGTAGTCGCGAATCTCTTCGATGTTCATCGCATTGCAATTAATCTGAAATATACAATAATGCCCGGAATTGAGAAATATCATGCTGCTCCTAATACTCAGCTTTTTGGAAAGAACCGGCTATGGATGTCAGGACCCCCCATGCGGAATTCGATCGCACTGGACCGCTGTGTAAGCGGTGATGTCTGCGATCCCAGTGACGATATTCCGGGCTCCGTCAGACCACCTGATTTCATGGGGCAGTGAATCCAAGTTTTGTCAATCCCATCTGCACCTCGGGAATGGCCATGAAAAGGTCCCAGAGCAATCCAGTGCGGTAGTTTTCAATCATCCCCGGGATGGGACCCTGATCGATGGCCAAATATCTGGGCAGGTACCAGCCATATTCATGGCTGAACGCATCATAGGGACCATATTCACCCTCCAGGGAGTCCGCCTCGAAATAGAGATACTTCAAAAAACGCATGCTCTCCTCAGGAGTATACGGAAAACTGGAGAGAGCTGCTGTAGGTGAGATCACTCCCAGGTCGTGTCCTGGCCGGTGACCCGCATAGCCGTTGATGGAATAACTGGAGGTCAATCCCCAGACCTTCTCTCCGTATCCCTCCATATCCATGGGATTTTCCACACAGTATTGATAGTGGATCCGTGCATGGTTCCGGTTGAGTTTCCAATAGTCAGCATACCGGTCGGAGCTCCCTTTGGGATTGAATCCCAGATAGGAGTAATGGGCCCAGAACAGCGGCCCGACAGGGGCCTCGCCCCCCGAATAGTGGTTGAGCTCCGTTTCATACCCCAGGCAGGTCGTATCCTCGGTGATCTTCCCATTCCCTGCCCAGCCTGCATGGTAAGGTTCCGGATCAATGGGATAGGTGGGTGAGGAAGCGGCAAGAATATACATGATCAGGCATTCGTTATATCCTTCCACACCGAAATCCATCTCCCAGCCATAGTTGGGCGACCAGTGCCAGTAGAGAATCTCCTCTCCGTTCTTTGTATGCCAGTTCCACTCCACCTCCTGCCAGAGCCGGGTGATCCGGTCTGCGATTTGCTGCTCCTCCGAATTCCCTTTCCTGAAGTACTCCCTGACAGTCAGCAATCCCTGCATCAGGAAGGCGGTCTCTACCAGGTCTCCTCCATCATCTTCCCGGCTGAATGGCTTCACCATTCCGGTGGTACCCTCCCACCAGTGGGGGCAGACTCCGTGAAACCGGTCGGCGCGTTCCAGAAAATCCAGCATCTGGTGGAATCTTTCTACGGCCTGGCTCCGGGTGATGAACCCCCGTTCGATACCGACCAGGATCGCCATCATTCCAAAGCCGGAGCCCCCTGAGGTGACCACCGATTCGTCATTCTGTGGATAGATCCCGTCCATATGAGTCCTTTCACTGGCCAGACCGGACGCGGGTTCGGCATTGTCCCAGAAATATTGAAATGTCTGGTATTGAATCATCGTCAGGAGGGAGTCATCAGAGATCTCCCGGGCATCATACCTTGCAGTGCCATTCCTGCCTGACGGCAATAGACGGTTCTGATCACACTGGCTGAGAAAGACAACCAGAATACCCACGGAGAGGAGATGCGGTTTCATATCCTGTAAATATACGCTCATATATCGTTGAAATGGATTTATCTTGATCGGGATTATATGCCATCACGGGACCTTTTAAAATCTAAAAGCAGACATGAAGAAATTCTGCCCCTCCTATGGTTTCTTTTCACCGCTTTATTATTCCCCTGCAATGCCCAGCAGGCCATGGAAGCCCGATCTTCACGAGTACGTTTTCCTGGTGGACGGACTCCGCGTGAATGATCCGAACAACACTTTTCTGGTAAGGGATATTGCCACTAATTCCAACATATTCCTGATAAAAGGGGGCCTGGCCAGCCTCCACCGGGTGAACCAGGTGCCCCACGGCTCCGTGACCCGGCAGTGGTATGAATCACCAGGGCTTGGAATGACCAGGAGAAGGACGATCTACACCCCACCTGAATACGATACCTCCGGCGAAGAATACCCGGTACTCTACCTGCTGCACGGAGCAGGAGGAGATGAGGAGACCTGGATCGGGATCGGTAAAACCGATTTCCTCTACAACAACGTGCAGTTCAGGGAAAAACTTAATAACATGGGAATGCACCACATCTACCGCGAAAGCGAAGGGTGACACGTCTGGAAAAACTGGCGGCTTTACCTGTCCGAGTTCGCGCCTCTGTTGTTTAACCCCGATCAAGAACCATGGAGCCCGGTGCATATCTTTGATAGCCGGGTTTCCATTCAGTGGGCTTTGCTCTATTCTACACTGGCAATAAAGGCATTCTCTGTATGCTCAATCTCCATCCCTCCGGAGTGGTAGTGGACGGAGATCACATCGAAACGGGTGGGGTGAGGGCAATGGTGGATCCGTATGAAAGCCTCGGTGGCAAGCACCATATTCCGCTGTTTGACTCTTGCCACCACCTCTCTGGGATCGTTCACGGTGTTCCCAAAGCACGCTTTCACCTCCACCACCACCAACTCTCCTCCATGGAGGGCCACCAGATCCAGCTCCCTCTTCCCCCATCTCCAGTTGGTCTTCCATACGATATAGCCGCGGCTCATCAAATACCGGGCAGCATCCTGCTCCGCCCTCCTCCCTCTCTCACATTGATTCATATTTTCTTCATTTACCCATCCTGCTGCGATAGCATACGATCGATTGCCTCTCCCTGCTGCAAAGGGATGTTTCGGAGCGCAGCAAGAAATTTCAGCGCCTGAGAAACAACCCGAGCTATTACCTAGATGTGTCATCAGCCGCTTTGATCAGCGCGTATTATCACTATCTTTGCAATTCCTTGCACTCAGCACCATGACAATAAAGACGTTTAAGCGTTACCTGGTCACCTCTGCCCTTCCCTATGCCAACGGTCCGCTTCATCTGGGACACCTGGCCGGGGTATATGTACCCTCCGATATCTATGTACGTTATCTTCGTCAGCGGGGAAGGGACGTACTCTCCATCTGTGGCTCAGACGAGCACGGAGTTCCGATCACTTTAAAGGCTCGCAAGGAGGGATCCTCTCCCCAGGAAGTCGTGGACCGCTATCATGCACTGAATAAAAAGGCGTTCAAGGAATTCGGAATCACCTTTGATATCTATTCCCGCACTTCCAACCAGGTGCATCACGAAACAGCCTCGCAATTCTTTCGCACCCTTTATGACAAAGGAGTCTTCCTGGAGAAGACCTCCGAACAATATTTCGATGAGGAAGCAGGCTCATTCCTGGCCGACCGTTACATAACAGGAACATGTCCCCATTGCGGAAATCCCTCGGCCTATGGCGATCAGTGTGAACAGTGCGGCACCTCCCTGAGCCCCACCGATCTGGTCAATCCGGTTTCAACCATCAGTGGGAGCAAGCCGGTGCTAAAGGAGACCACCCACTGGTATTTGCCCCTCGACCGGTACGAGGATTGGCTCAAGGAGTGGATCCTGGAATCCCACAAGGAATGGAAACCCAATGTGTACGGACAATGCAAATCCTGGCTCGACCAGGGGCTTCAGCCCAGGGCGGTCAGCCGGGACCTGGACTGGGGAGTACCGTTACCGGTGGAAGGCACCGACGGAAAGGTGCTATATGTCTGGTTCGATGCACCCATCGGCTATATTTCAGCCACAAGGGAGCTGACCCCCGACTGGGAGAAATACTGGAAGGACAAGGAGACCAGGCTGGTGCACTTCATCGGCAAGGACAATATCGTTTTCCATTGCATTATTTTCCCTACCATGCTTAAAACGGAGGGCAGTTACATCCTTCCCGATAACGTGCCGGCCAATGAGTTTCTGAACCTGGAGAATGACAAGATCTCCACTTCGCGCAACTGGGCAGTCTGGCTCCATGAATACCTGGAAGATTTTCCGGGCAAACAGGATGTGCTTCGATATGTGCTTTGTGCCAATGCTCCGGAAAGTAAAGACAATGATTTCACCTGGAAAGACTTTCAGAACCGGAATAACAATGAACTGGTGGCTGTCCTGGGAAATTTTGTGAACAGGGCCATCGTTCTAACGCATAAATACTTTGAAGGCAGAGTCCCGGCTGTATCCTCTCTTCTGGAACAGGACCGGCAGGTACTGGAAGAGATCGGTGCCATTTCCCGTAGAGTAGAAGAGAGCCTGGAACTATTCCGCTTCCGGGAAGCGATCAAGAACGCCATGGACCTGGCCCGGCTGGGAAATAAGTACCTGGCAGAAGAGGAACCATGGAAGATAATCAAAACCGACAGAGAACGGGTGAAGACCATTTTGAATCTCGCCCTGCAGATCACTGCCAACCTGACTCTGGTGTTGGATCCGTTCCTTCCGTTCTCCATGGAAACACTGCGCGGTTTTATCGGGTTCCGTGAAACCTCCTGGAAACTTGCCGGATCACCGGACCTGCTGCCTTCCGGACATCAGCTCCGCAAGGCATCACTTCTCTTTGAGAAAATAGAAGATGACATGATTCAGGCGCAGTTGGACAAGCTGATCCGTACAAGGGAAAATAATGGCCCGGAACCTGCAGCAGCCCCGCAGAAACCGGAGGTGAGCTTCGATGATTTTACCGCCATGGACCTAAGGGTTGGGACCATTCTGGAGGCTCAGAAGGTACCTAAGACCAGGAAGCTCATTAAAATGCTGGTGGATGTGGGCTTCGAAAAACGAACCATCATCAGCGGGATCGCCGAATTTTTTGACCCGGAATCCCTGCCCGGCCGGAGGGTCTGTGTGCTGGCCAACCTTGCTGCGAGAAAGATCAAGGGCATTGACTCACAGGGAATGATCCTTTTATCGGAAAATCCGGACGGCTCCCTCCATTTTGTGGAACCGGCATCCGGGGCAGTCAACGGATCGGAGATCAATTAACTAATTGGATAGTAACCAGCAGGACTCCAGGTTGGGATGATTCTTCAAAGCCTCCAGTCTCTCCTGTGCCTCTCCCTTGGATGCAAATGAGGCAACGCTGACGCGGTACATTCTGTTTTCCGTGATCATCACCTCGGCAGTGTAACCCATAGCTTTCAGCCGGTCCTGAAGTTCCGAGGCGTTCGCCAGGTTTTTAAAACTTCCGGCAATAATATAATAGCCAGGGGTAACCTCCGGTGTGGAGGGTTCCTCCGCAGCATCCCCGGCGTTCTGCTCCGTTTGAGCGGATTGTCCTTCCTCGTCGGAGGCCTCCGGAGAATCATCTATTTCAGGACTTTGCTCCATACCTTCACTACCCGGGAGGGGGTCCCCCTGTGGTCGTTCGATACGGGGCGATAGCGGGCCTTCCGGCCTTCGGAAGAAATCCACGGGAACAATGATCAGGACCACCAGAAAAACGATCAGCAGTCCGGCCAAGATCCAGATAACCCTCCACCGTTTTGTCCTGCGGAGCGAATTTTGGGTATCCTTCCTTTCCCAGGGTTTGACCGGTCCGGATGATGCAGCCGGCTTCCGTTGCCCTGACGGGGTAGTGACCACCGGATCAGGTATTCGAACCGGCTCTGGTTCCGGCTTTTTTTCAGACTCCGTCTCCTCATCGGGAAGATCTTCCAGTTCGAGAATATCCATGGCTTCCAGCCCGTACTGTTCGGTGGATATGACCCACCCCGGTTCGGCTGAAAAATGAACTCTCCCATCCTCATCCCTCCGGAAGGTGCCTGCTTCGGGCAGTCTGAAGGCCTCTCCCTTGTCCAGCGCAAACTTGATGGCATCAACCAGCTCCAGGACCCGCTGCCTGGCCTCCTCTTCATCCAATCCCTCACCGGAGGCATATGCCATGGAAAGCTGTCCATCGTCCTTGCTGAAGCCCGAGTTGAACATGACCGATATACCGGGTGGCTCGATCCGATTACGGGAAGTGGGAACTCTTCCTCCGGTCTCCTTCATTTCCAGGTTGCCAAAACCCGGCAGGATGACACGCTTCCCCTCTTCAAGAAGCTGTCGAACATACTTTCCAATGATCATAGATAGCCGATTGTCAGGTAAAAGTACACCTTCACGGAACGATTTCAAAACCTAATTTTCAACCCGTGATTTTTGCTATCTTAGTGCATAAAATTTTTCGCAATGATCTATGATGATTTAATCCATAAGAAAAAGAAACTGGCTGTTATCGGTCTTGGATACGTGGGCCTTCCCATTGCCCTGGAGTTTGCCCGGAAAGTATCGGTGATCGGATTCGATATTAAGCCGGACCGGATCGAAATGATGAAGAACAAGGTGGATCCTTCCAATGAATTATCGGCAGAGGATTTTGATGGGTGCGATATCACCTATTCCTCCGACATGGAAGATCTCAGGGAAGCATCTTTTTACATTGTGGCGGTGCCCACCCCCATTGACGTGCATAAAAAGCCCGATCTGAAACCATTGCTTTCCGCTACTGAAACGGTGGGAAAGGTGATCTCAGAGGGTGATTATATCGTTTATGAATCGACCGTATATCCGGGATGTACCGAAGAGGACTGCATTCCTCTGCTCAGCAGGATTTCCGGGCTTACCTACATCGACCAGTTTAAAGTGGGCTTTTCCCCCGAGCGAATCAATCCGGGTGACAGGGAACATACCCTGACCCGTATCACCAAAGTTTCCTCGGGTTGCGATACCGAATCATCCGAAGAGATCGCTAAGACCTATGAGCTGGTTATTGAAGCAGGAGTGCACCGGGCCAGCTCCATCAAAGTGGCCGAGGCAGCCAAGATCATCGAGAACGCCCAGCGCGACATTAATATTGCTTTCATGAACGAGCTTTCAATGATTTTCAATAAGATGGGAATCAATACCTACGAGGTACTGGAAGCTGCCGGCACCAAATGGAATTTCCTGAGGTTTTATCCCGGCCTTGTGGGGGGACATTGCATCGGTGTCGACCCCTACTACCTGACCTATAAGTCAGCCAAATTCGGCCATCATGCCCAGATCATCAATTCCGGAAGAGGTATCAACGACGGCATGGGGGCCTATGTGGCACGTCAGGTAACCCTGAAACTCTCCTCCAATTTCCCCAACCTGAAGGAGTGCCGCTTGCTGGTCATGGGAGCCACATTCAAGGAAAATGTAAGTGATATCCGGAATTCCAAAGTGGCCGATGTAATCGCCGAACTGAAGGAGTTTGGTGTGCAGGTGGATGTGGTGGATCCCCATGCTTCGCCCGAGGAGATCCGGGAAGAGTATGATTTTGAGCTCTCTCCCTCCATAGAAGGTCGCTACCATGGTGTGGTGGTTGCCGTGAACCACAAGGAGTATGCGGAGCTGAAAGAGGACTATTTCAGGAGTATTACCCATGAGGGAGCCGTTTTCGCAGACCTGAAAGGGATCTTCAGGAATAAGTTCAATGATTTCAATTACTGGAGCCTGTAAAATCAAATGGCCGCTATTCTGGTAACCGGAGGCACGGGGTATATCGGATCCCATACAGTGGTTGAACTGATGAAGGAGGGACTCGATGTGGTGATCATTGACAATCTCTCCAATTCGAGTCCCGATGTACTCGACGGGATAGAAGAGATCACCGGTCAGCGACCTGTCTTCGAAAAGGTGGACATGAGAGACCGGAATGCCATGTTCTCCCTGTTTGAGCGCTATCCCGACCTTGGTGCGGTGATTCACTTTGCAGCATTCAAGGCAGTGGGAGAAAGCGTGGAAAAACCTCTCGAGTATTATGAAAACAACCTTCTTTCATTGATTTATCTCCTGGAGGTCATGAAAACCTTCGGGGTCGGGCCTGTTGTTTTCTCCTCCTCCTGCACAGTGTATGGCGAACCGGATCAGCTGCCGGTGACCGAAAAGGCACCGGTAAAGACAGCCAGTTCACCCTACGGAAATACGAAGCAGATCTGTGAAGAGATACTCAGGGATGCCCAGATCTCCCACCGGGACTACAAGGTGATCTCGCTTCGCTATTTCAACCCCATCGGCGCCCACTCCTCAGCTCTGATCGGCGAACTGCCCACAGGGGTACCCAATAATCTGGTCCCTTTCATCACCCAGACCGCCATCGGGCTCAGGAAGTCATTGCGGGTTTTTGGCGATGACTACCATACCCCCGACGGATCGGCCATTCGTGACTACATCAACGTGGTCGATCTGGCCAGGGCCCACGTGGTGGCCATCCGGAGGTTGCTGGAAGGAAAACAGAAGGACCCTTACGAAGTATTCAACCTGGGAACCGGCAAGGGCCTCTCAGTGTTTGAAATCATCAAGGCCTTTGAACGTTCCACCGGTCAGAAACTCCCTTACCATGTGGTAGGACGCAGAGAGGGAGATGTGGAAAAAGTATATGCAGATACTGCCCGTGCAAACAATGAGCTGGGCTGGAAAGCTGTACACGGGATAGAGGAAACCCTGGCCTCAGCATGGAAATGGGAAAAAAATCTTCGATCGAAACGAAAATCGTGAAAAGGAGTATACTGATCACCGGAGGTGCAGGATTTATCGGTTCCCATGTGGTCCGGAGGATGGTCCTGGGACACCCTGATTGGTTTATTCTGAATCTGGATGCCCTGACCTACGCTGGAAACCTGGAAAATCTGAAAGATATCGAAGGCCGGTCCAACTACCGTTTCATGCGGGGTGACATCGTCGATGAACCATTGCTCGAAGAGCTGTTCGGCGAATTCCGGATTGACAGTGTGATCCACCTGGCAGCGGAATCGCATGTGGACCGCTCCATTACCGATCCCCTGGATTTCATTCGCACCAATATTACCGGTACGGTCAACCTTTTGAATGCCTGCCGGCAGGCATGGAAGGACCCGGAAGGCAAGCGATTTTACCATATCTCCACCGATGAGGTGTATGGAAGCCTGGGAAGCGAGGGCATGTTCACCGAAAAGACTCCCTATGATCCACGAAGCCCCTACTCCGCCTCAAAAGCCAGTTCTGATCACCTGGTGCGGGCCTACCACCACACATTCAGAATCCCGGTGCTCCTGTCCAATTGTTCCAATAACTACGGCCCCAACCAGTTCCCCGAGAAACTGATCCCGCTGGCCATTCGCAATATCCTTCATATGAAACCCATTCCCATTTACGGGAAGGGAGAGAACATCCGCGACTGGTTGTTCGTGGAGGATCATGCAGCAGCCATCGAACTGATCCACGAAAGGGGCAGCGTGGGCCGGACCTATAACATAGGCGGCCTCAACGAATGGAGAAACATCGATCTGATACGCATGCTCTGCCGCATCATGGATGAGAAGCTCGATCGTACCCCGGGCACTTCCGAAGGATTGATTGAGTTTGTCAAGGACCGGGCAGGTCATGACCTGAGATATGCCATCGACAGCAGCAGGATCATGGAGGAATTGGGATGGAAACCGTCGGTCACCTTCGAGGAAGGTCTCCGTCAAACAGTGGACTGGTATTTATCCAACCAGGAGTGGATGGAACGGATTACTTCCGGTGCCTACCAGCAGTACTACAGCCAGCAGTACGGAACCCGCTAGCGTTACCGACTTTACCGACTTTACCGACTTTACCGACTTTACCGACTTTCGACTATTATCATTCTACGGTCACTGATTTCGCCAGGTTCCTGGGTTGATCCACATTGCATCCCCTCATCACAGCAATATGGTAGGCGATGAGCTGAAGGGGTACGACCGAAGGCAGGGCCACCAGCGATTCATCGGTCTCGGGAATCTCGATCACATGATCGGCCATGTTCCGGATGGTGGTGTCTCCCTCGGTCACAATGGCGATCACCACTCCGTTTCGGGCCTTCACTTCCTGAATATTACTGACGATCTTTTCATAGGAGCTGTCTTTGGTGGCAATGAATACCACCGGCATCTTCTCGTCTATAAGGGCGATCGGCCCATGTTTCATTTCTGCCGCCGGGTACCCTTCGGCATGAATATAGGAGATCTCCTTCAGCTTCAGGGCTCCTTCCAGGGCTACGGGAAATGAGACTCCACGGCCCAGGTAAAGTGCATTGGTCGCATCTTTGTAGATCTCAGCGATCCGTTTGAACTCTTCGTTTTGCTCCAGGATGGTTTCGATCTTCTGCGGAATGTCATTCAGTTCCGTTATAAGCCGGATAAACCGTTCATCGGAAAGAAGTCCCTTTTCCCGGCCGATCATCATGGCCATCATGGTCAGCACGGTCACCTGTGCCGTGAAAGCCTTGGTGGAGGCAACACCTATTTCAGCTCCTGCGTGGGTGTAAACCCCTGCATCAGTCTCCCGCGAAATACTGGATCCGGCCACATTGCAGATACCCAGCACCAGGGCCCCTGACTGCCTGGCCAGCTGAATAGCCGCCATTGTATCAGCGGTCTCCCCGCTCTGGCTGATGGCAAGAACCACATCCTCGGGTCCGATCATGGGGTTGCGGTACCGGAACTCGGAAGCATACTCTACTTCCACCGGGATCCGGGCCATGTCCTCGATCAGGTATTCTCCCACCAGCCCTGCATGCCACGAAGTGCCACAGGCGATCACTACAATGCGGTGGGTATTCACAAGACGCTCCTTCACATGGTGCAATCCTCCAAGCCTGATCTCATTGGTTTCCGGGTTGATCCTTCCACGGAAGGTATCCTGGATGGAACGGGGTTGCTCGAAGATCTCCTTCAGCATGAAATGGTCAAACCCATGTTTCTCGATCTCCGAAATCCCCAGATCCAGGGTCTGGATATTCACTTTGATTCCGTCGCTTCCCAGATTCTTTAATACAAGTTCATCCCTCCGGATGAGGGCCATGTCATCGTTGTTCAGGTAGATGACCCGGTCGGTGTACTCGATGATGGGAGTGGCATCGGAGGCGATGAAGTACTCGTTATTGCCCAGGCCGATCACCAGAGGACTGCTTCGGCGGGCGGCGATCATCAGGTTGGGATCCTCGCTGGAAAGCACCACCAGTCCATAAGCCCCGATCACCTTCTGAAGTGCGAGACCTACCGCCGCCTCCACACTCACTTTCTGGGAGGTGTAAATGTACTCGATGAGGTTTGCGAGTACCTCTGTATCGGTTTCGCTGTAGAACTTCATCCCCTGGTCGGTGAGGCTTTTCTTTAACACGGAATAGTTCTCAATAATCCCGTTATGAATAATGGTGAAAAGGCCATTCATGGAGTGATGCGGATGGGCATTTACATCACTGGGTTCGCCATGGGTAGCCCACCGGGTATGACCGATCCCGATAGTGCTGCCGGTCTCCTTGCCCCTCACGTGGTCTTCCAGCTCCGAGACCTTGCCTTTTTTCTTAAAAATGGAGGTGCTTCCGTTCAACAGGGCCACTCCTGCCGAGTCATACCCCCGGTATTCCAGTCTTTTCAATCCTTTGATCAATATCGGGTATGCATCCTGGTGCCCGATGTATCCAACAATTCCACACATAGGTTATTCAATTATCAGTATCCAATCGAAGATATACAATCTCTAACCTTATACGACCGGAATTGCCCGGAAGGTTACTCCAAAGTTTCACTATTCTCGGATTCACATTGCCGTCATCCACCTGGAGAATGAAATCATTCTCCTCCTTTTCACTATCGATCAGCGCCTGGTAGTGAAGTGGCATCTGGAACCGGTAGTTATACACCGTGTCAAAAAAAAGACCGTCCGATTCAGCCTTTTTATATCCCCCGAATCTGGAACTGGCCTGATTGTTCAGCAGCACCCAATAGTCATAAACAGGCTCATAGAACCCATCCTCCAGAATAGTCCCCATCATGAGTCTCCGGGGGAGATCGTCATAGGGGATTCCGCTCTCATCTTCAGGGACCGCCTCAAATACCAGGGTAGCCGAATTGATCGCCACGGGGGTTTTTGCCATCCACTCCTCCAGGCTGGTGAATGAAAGACGGGTATTGACCCCGCCAATACCCTGCACATAACAGTAGGGCGAACGGGCCGTACTGTCGTCAAGGATCCCCGCCAGATAGGTGCCGCTGTAGTCGTGTTCGAATACATTGATCTTTTGGCAGAAAAGCTCATCGATGGGAAAATTGATCCATGCAAACTCTCGTTCCGCAGTGGTATCCACATCGGTGCTGTCGCTGGAATATTTAACTGAAAGGATCGTTGCTTCATTGGAAAATCCGATCCTGGCCATGGTACCCTTCTCCGATTGAGGCTCGGCGGTTATGAAAAATCCATTGAAATAATCCTTAAAGATGGAATCGTTCCGCGTAAGGGTTGTATCCTCCAGAGCCAGGAATTTATTACGGAAATCCTGGTCATTGATCAACAACTGGAGGGTGATTCCATTGTCCGGTATCACGGTCTGTTCGACCATCGGCACCGGATCGAATCTGCCCTCCGTATCATAGTCGGAAAAGTAGACCGAATCGCGGTAGATACGCTCTGTAAGCTCATATACGCGAATAGTAAATTCCTGGTCCATGTCCCCTATATAATCTTCCATATAGAGCGAGAGCACTACGGAATCGATCTCCATATTGGGTCCGCTGCGAAAGGAGGGGTTGGTACTGAACTGTGTGAGGGCAGTGGCCCTGGAAAAACCCGTGATGGTATCGGTCATCTCTCCCACCAGCAGCTTCCTGGTTACATCGATGGCCAGTTCCGAGGATTCGAAAGGCTCACCAGTAATCATATAGGCACTGATATCAAAAACAGTATCGTGGAAAAGAAACACATTGTCACCGGAAGGCAGGAGGTCTTCTCCCAATTCCTGATCGCTGATCTGGCAGGATGATACACAGACGGCCATCAACAGGATGGCCACCGGAACCCACATATCCTTCTTCTTCATTGAAAACTTTACTGATTAATCATTGATAAACCTGTCATAGAAAACGGAAAAGGCCTCCACATATTTCTCTTCACCGGCATATTCCAGGTAGGGCTTCCCGGAATCTCTGAGTACTTTCTCCACTTCTCCGGGCAGGACAGGACTTCCCTGAATCAGGCCGTCTGAGTAGGAGGCAGCCAGTTCGACAAGGTTTTCATACCGGGGTTCGCTGACCATGGATACATGTTTTGGATCCACACCATCCACCAGGATCTTCCCGGAAAAATCGGAATCGAGAAGATCCGGGAACCCGTTATTATAAAATGAAAATGCTACTTTCGAATCTGCAAAGAGGGGATCTTCCCGGTATGCTTTCTTAATATAGAGCGGAACCAGGGAGGTAAACCAGCCATGACAATGGACCAGGTCGGGAGACCAGCGGAGTTTCCGGACTGTTTCCAGTACCCCTCTGGCAAAAAAGATCATGCGCTCGTCATTATCCTTGAAGAAATTCCCCTTGGAATCGGCAACCGTGTGCTTTCTCTGAAAATACTCTTCATTGTCAATAAAATATACCTGCATCCGCGCAGCCTGGATGGATGCCACCTTGATGATCAGCGGGTGGTCGGAATCGTCAATGATCAGGTTCATTCCAGATAGCCTGATCACTTCATGGAGCTGGTTCCGTCTTTCGTTTATACTGCCATATTTAGGCATAAAAGTCCGGATTTCCTTCCCGGTTTCCTGGATAGCTTGAGGAAGGGTACGGCTTATAAGGGAAAGTTCCGTTTCAGGCAGGTAGGGTGTAATCTCTTGAGAAACAAATAATACCTTTTTACTTTCCATCGTGGGATCCTGAATTTGAAATCAAGCAAATTTACTAAAAATTATTGATTCCATTTTGTCTATCTTTGTGCCCAGCTCGGTTCAATGATTGTATACAGGACAAAAAAGGACCTTTCCGGACACCTCGAAATACTTCGGAAAAATGCGAAATCCATTGGCCTGGTTCCCACCATGGGTGCTCTTCATACGGGTCATGCATCCCTGGTAGAACGAGCTACAGGTGATAACGATGTGACGGTGGTATCCATCTTTGTGAATCCCACCCAGTTCGATGATCTCTCCGATTTAAATACTTATCCCAGAACCCTGGATCAGGACCTGGTCATGCTGCAATCCATGAACGTCGACCTGGTCTTTGTCCCTTCGGTCAAAGAGATGTACCCGGAAAAAGACCGCCGGTCTTTTGATTTCGGCAATCTGGACCGAGTGATGGAAGGCAAACACCGGAAAGGCCACTTCAACGGCGTGGCCCAGATCGTTTCCAAGCTATTCGAACTGGTCTCCCCTCAGCGAGCCTACTTCGGCCAGAAAGATTTCCAGCAGCTGGTCATCGTCCGAAGACTGGCGGAATTGCTGGACCTGCAGGTGAAAATCGTCGGATGCCCCATCGTCCGCGAAAAAGACGGACTGGCGCTCAGTTCCAGAAACAGGAAGCTCTCGAAGGAGGATCGAAAGGCTGCCCCGTTTATTTACCAGACCCTTCAGAACGCAAAGCAGATGAAGGAGGCCCACTCCCCCGGCGAGGTGAAGGAGTGGGTGGAGGAACAATTCCAGGCAACATCCAGGCTTGAGCTGGAATATTTCGACATTGTTGTCGAAAAAAATTTGGAAACGATCACCGACTGGAGCTTTCCGGGGAACAAGGTAGGATGTCTGGCCGTCTATATCGGTGAAGTACGGCTCATCGACAATCTTTTTTTTGATTAACTTTGTATCAGGTAAAGAAAGAGCCATGCAAATCGAAGTTGTCAAGTCCAAGGTCCACAGGGTAACCGTGACGGAAGCCGATCTGCATTATATCGGGAGCATTACCATTGACGAAGACCTGATGGATGCAGCCAACCTGGTGGAAAATGAGAAGGTGCAGATCGTGAACATCAATAATGGTGAGCGGCTCGACACCTATGTGATCACGGGAGAAAGAGGCACCGGACAGATCTGCATGAACGGACCCGCTGCACGAAAAGTAGCGGTCGGGGACATTATCATTATTATCTCCTATGCCATGATCGATTTCGAGGAAGCCAGATCTTTCAAGCCTTCCCTGATCTTCCCCGATACCGATACCAACCGGCTCAATTGACCTCTCCGCACAAGTGAAGAAGACGCTTATCCAGGCATTGAAGATCCTCGGGTTCCTGGCCCTGGGAGTATTGTTGCTCTTTTTCGCCTTCCGGGGAATTGCCATGGATGAGTTGGTCGAGACCCTCCGGGGTGCCCGGTGGGGCTGGATCGGACTTTCCCTTGTCTTTGCCCTCCTCAGCTTTTTCCTGAGGGCCCGGCGGTGGGTGCTGCTGGTGGAACCGCTTGGATACCAACCCTCCTACTTCAATACATACCATGCCCTGATGATCGGATACCTCTCCAACTATGCCCTTCCCAGGTTGGGAGAAGTGACCCGGTGCGTCACTCTGGGCAGGAAGGAAAAAATCCCGGTTGACTCCCTTATCGGAACTGTGATTATAGAACGGGTCACCGACCTGGTAATGTTGTTTCTTATACTGCTTGTTTTGCTGATCAGCTGGGTGGAAAAATTTGGAGCCTTTTTCGGCGAATTGGTTTATGGCCCGATCCGTCAGAAAGCAATTGACACCTTCGGGGGTGCCTGGCTGTTTTGGCTGATTCTGGTGGCCGGGTTGCTTCTGACCCTGGTGGTAATCTACATGTTAAGAGCCAGGCTTTCCAGGTTCATTTTATACCGTAAAACCCGGGACATCGTTGTGGGAGTGCTGAAGGGCCTGAAGACTATTTACACCATGAAAAGCAAATGGGAGTTCATCCTCCACTCCCTCCTGATCTGGTTCTTCTATATCATGATGACCTGGATGGTGGTGTTTGCCCTGGAAGAGACCTCCGGACTTACCTTTATTGATGGTATGTTTCTTTTGGTGGCCGGGGGGCTGGGTATGTCCGCCCCGGTAACTGCAGGGTTTGGAGCCTATCACTGGATCACCTCCCGGGGACTGGTGTTCGTCTACGATCTGCCGCTGGAGGTAGGTGGCGCCTATGCCATCCTGGCCCACGAATCCAATTCATTGCTGACCATCTTGCTGGGGGTCGTATCCTATCTGACGCTGACCATGGCACGTAGAAAACCGAACGTAAAAGAAACATGATCTCTTACGAGAAGCTTCTTGAAAAGATCGTTACCCCAGAGGAGGCCCTTACCAGGTTTGATCCCTCCTTCAGGGAACGGAACCGAATGGTCTTTACCAACGGATGTTTCGACCTGTTACACCGGGGCCATGTTTACTATCTGGCCAGGGCCCGTGAAATGGGAGATCTGCTGGTGGTGGGGCTCAACAGTGACGATTCGGTACGAAGGCTGAAAGGTGCGGGCAGGCCCTTGAATGATCAGGGATCCCGGTCCGAAGTGCTGGCAGCACTTTCGGTGGTGGATGCAGTCATTATTTTTCGTGAGGACACACCGCTGGATCTGATCAATGTTTTAAAACCCGATATCCTGGTAAAGGGAGGAGACTACAGGGCAGAAGAGATCGTCGGATACCGGGAGGTCCTGTCCCGGGGCGGGGAGATAAGGACGGTTCCCGTCATGGAGGGATATTCCACCACCTCTATTCTCGACCGGATTGATTAACTTTATCTGATCAGTTCGGGGAGATGGCCAAATCGAAGACTGTTTATGTATGCCAGAATTGTGGTGCCGACTCGTCCAAGTGGATGGGGAGATGCCATTCCTGCGGTGAGTGGAATACCTTCGTGGAGCAGCGGATCACCACCTCTCCTTCCCGGATTTCCAGCCCCCGGCCAGGTGCCTCTTCAAGACCTCTGAAACTAGGAGAGGTGGATCCGGGTGAAACGGCCAGAATCGATATGGGGGACGGAGAGCTAAACCGGGTACTGGGAGGCGGGATGGTCCCGGGCTCACTGGTGCTTATCGGCGGGGAACCGGGAATCGGGAAATCGACCCTCGCCCTGCAGGTAGCACTCGGTATGGATCAGAAAACGCTTTACGTCTCCGGGGAAGAGAGCCCGCAACAGCTGAAGATGCGGGCGGAAAGAGTAGGAAAGAGAAGTGAATTGGTTGAGGTCCTTCCCGAAACCAATCTTCAGGCCATTCTGACCCAGCTGGAAAATTCAAAACCTCAACTCCTGATCATCGATTCTATCCAAACCCTTTATTCGGAGGAGATCGAATCGGCACCCGGGACCATTTCACAGGTGAGAGATTGTGCCGCTCAACTGCTTAAAACGGCCAAGCAGACCCATCTGCCCGTGATTCTGATCGGCCATATTACCAAAGAGGGACATATCGCCGGTCCGAAAGTGCTGGAGCACATTGTAGACACCGTACTGCAGTTTGAAGGTGATTCGCATCATCTTTACCGTATTCTCCGCTCTACCAAGAACCGTTTTGGTTCCACCTCCGAGATCGGAGTGTATGAAATGACCGGGCAGGGCCTTCGCGAGATAGCCAATCCTTCCGAACTGTTGATCCGTCAACAGCCTTCCGAGTTGAGCGGATCGGCCATCGCTGCCAATGTGGAAGGGGCAAGACCTCTGTTGATCGAGGTCCAGGCCCTGGTCAGCTCTGCGGTTTACGGAACACCTCAGCGAACCTCCCCCGGCTTTGACATCCGGAGGCTCCATATGCTGCTGGCCGTTCTGGAGAAACGGGCCCGGTTCCAGCTTGCCAGCAAAGATGTGTTTATCAATATCGCAGGCGGACTGAGGGTGGACGATCCGGCTATTGACCTTTCCGTGGTAGCTGCAGTCCTTTCTTCCACGGTGGATATTCCCATTGATCCCTCCACCTGTTTTGCAGGAGAAGTGGGACTTTCCGGAGAGATCCGGCCGGTAAACCGGATAGAACAGCGGCTCTCGGAGGCCGATAAGCTGGGAATGAAGCAGATACTGATGCCCTCATACAACAGGAAACGGATCGATCCCGGGCGGTTCGGGATCCGCATCGTAGAGGTGGACCGTGTCCGGGAGGTACCCAAATACCTCTTCGGCTGATGGACCATCCCCTTCATCCGGAGCTTCCACTGATCAGGGATGACTACCTTCCGTCCCCGGCACCCTACCCGATTATTCCCCCTGAGATCCGTTCAGGTGCTGCATACTATTTCGAAACAGGGAGCGGACTCCGGTACCAGGTGCTGTTTGCCCGCAAGAAAAACAGCTACCTGGAGCATGTGGTGAATTTTAGCGTTTTGAGCGAGGACTTTGAGGATGAGTACAGTGAGACCAACAGGGGTGAGATTTTCCGTATTATCCCCACGGTGGTGGAGATTGTCCGTCTTTTTCACGGGAACCATGCCTATGCGACCAGTTACGAGTTCAGCGGTGAATTCAAAAAGGGCAACGAGAAACGTCCAGCAAGTATACGCACCCTGCTCTATTACCGGAAAGCCAGGGAGATTCTTCACCCTTCCTGGGAATTGAGACTGGAGGGGAACCGGGTGTTGGTCCGGCGAAAAAAAAGATACTAAAAATCATCAAAACCGCCGTTCGTGGTAGTTTCCGAGATATCGGGACAATCAAGGTCCACATAGAAATCGATCGGCCGATCGAAATCATCCTCCTGGGTCACCTGAAGGGTGGAGTCGGCGTAGACTCTTTTCATGAATTCGGCATAGATGGGAAGGGCCATGTTTCCCCCGGCCCCCATCCCGAGCATATCGAAATGGATCGAGCGGTCTTCACCGCCTACCCAGGCTGCTGCTGTCAGTCTGGGTGCCATTCCGATATACCACCCGTCGCTCTGATTCTGAGTGGTCCCTGTCTTTCCGGCCAGCTCACCGGTGAATTCATAGAACCACCGGAGCCGATGAGCAGTACCTGAATAATAATCGCCTCGATACCTGTTCGACATGTCGACCACATTTCGGAGGAGGGTGATCATCAGGTAAGCGGTCTCCACACTGATCGCCTCCGACTCCACCGGGTGGAAAGTGGCCACCACATTTCCGTAACGGTCCTCGATCCGGGTCACATAAGAAGGCCGCACATAGATCCCTCTGTTGGTGAAGGTGTTGAAGGCTCCAACCATCTCCTCCAGGGAGATGTCGGACGGACCATAGATCATGCTGGGTACCGGATCGATGTAGGAGGTCACGCCCATCTTCCTCATCAATTTGATCACATTTTGTGGATTGAAATTCCTGAACAGCCATGCTGATACCCAGTTGTGGGAATTGGCCAGGCCCCACTTCAATGAAACCATCTTTCCGGCAAAGCGGTTAGGTGCGGGAGCCCTGGGGGTGTAGGTAGAATCGTTGACCACGTCCTCGAAAGTAATCGGGACCAGCGGTATCTTCTCACAGGGAGAGTAGTTTTCCTGCATGGCCAGCAGATAGAGGAACGGCTTCATGGTCGATCCCACCTGACGCCGACCCTGGTAGACGTGTTCATACTGGAAATAGCGGTAATTATGTCCGCCTACAAATGCTTTCACCTCGCCGGTGGCCGGATCCATCGCCATGAAGCCTGCCCTCAGGATGTGTTTCATATACCGGATCGAGTCCATGGGCGACATGACTGTATCTACCGGACCATCCCATGAAAAGACCTTCATGGGCACCGGCTTGTCAAACACTTCCAGTATGGAGTCCCAGGGCACTCCTTTCGATGAGAGGTACCGGTAACGGTCCGTCCATCTGACCGACCTGTAAAGGATCTGGCGAATCTCCTCCCTGGATATATCCTCGAAGGGGGCATTGGTCCGTCCCTCCTTCTCTTTGAAGAAGGCAGGCTGCAGATAGTCCTTCATTTGCAACTCCACCGCTTCCTCCGCATACTGCTGCATGGAATAATTCAGGGTGGTATAGATCTTCAAGCCGTCTCTGTAAAGATTGTAAGTGGATCCATCGGGTTTCCGGTTCTTGTTGATCCATCCGTAGAGCCGGTCGTCGGCCCAGCGCAGGGAGTCCCTCCTGTAGCGCTCCCAGGAGAGTATTCCTGCATCCTTATCGGGTGGAACAGGTTTGGATTCATTCATGAATTTGGCCAGAAAGGAGCGAAAATGCTTTGCATGTCCGGTGAGATGACTGGCCAGGTTATAATCGACGGCAATGGGTTCTTTTTTGACCGAGTCGGCCACCTCAGGTTCGAGATAGCCGTATTTTTCCATCTGGCTGATCACTGTATTCCTGCGAACCAGGGAACGGTCCGGATTGATCCGTGGATTATAGGCAGTGGGAGCCTTCAGCATACCCACAAGAATGGCAGCCTCCTCAATGGAAAGTGAATCGGGTGTAGTGTTGAAAAAGGTTCGGGCAGCCGACTTGATCCCCACAATGGACTCCCCCCCGAAAGCTACCGTGTTGAGATACATAGTGATGATCTCATCTTTGGTATAGCTGCGCTCCAGTCTCACCCCCGTATTCCATTCCTTGAATTTCATCACTGCCAGGTGGGCTGCCCTGCCGATATGAGTGCGCCTGATGGTGGTATCTCTGGGAAACAGGTTCTTGGCAAGCTGCTGGGAGATGGTACTTCCTCCACCCCCGTCCTGTCCAAGCAGCACCGACTTTACGGCCACCCTTACCAGCGATCTCACATCGATCCCCGAATGCCGGTAATACCGGACATCTTCTGTGGCGATCAGGGCATCCACCAGGTGGGGCGCCAGATCCCCATATTGAACGAAAGTGCGGTTCTCGATAAAGTATTTTCCCAGTTGCTCACCATCCTCTGTGATCAGTTCCGAAGCCAGGTTGGTCTGGGGATTTTCCAGCTGGGCAAATTCGGGCATGAATCCCATCCTTCCAGTGCCGATCAGTATCATAATGAAAATGAACAACAAAATGGGAAGGCTGTATATAGACCAGAGGATGATTAAATATTTCGTAGTTTTGCCGGGCTTCGAAACCATGGCGAGTTGGATTTTGCGTCAAAAATAGCAATTATTGCCTTACTTTGTGGTCAATTAATTAACGAGGGAGTGTTGGAATTATGATAGAGAATCTGGTAATAGTTGAGTCTCCTGCCAAAGCTAGAACCATTGAGAGGTTTCTTGGAAAATCCTACAAGGTGAAATCAAGTTTCGGCCATATCCGTGATCTGGCCAAGAAAAACCTCGGGATAGATATCGAAGGCGGATATACCCCGAAATATGTTGTCCCACCGGACAAGAAGAAGATGGTGAAAGAGTTGAAGGAGCTGGCCGGGAAATCGAGGATGGTTTACCTGGCCACTGATGAGGACCGTGAGGGAGAAGCCATTGCATGGCACCTGTTTGAAGAGCTCTCCCTCAACAGGGAGAAGACCCGGAGAATCGTCTTTCATGAGATCACCAGGGATGCCATCAATAACGCCCTGGAGAATCCACGGTATATTGATGAAAACCTTGTGAATGCCCAGCAGGCCCGAAGGGTCCTGGACAGACTGGTGGGTTTCGAACTCTCTCCGCTCCTCTGGAAAAAGGTGAAACCTTCGCTTTCAGCCGGACGGGTGCAGTCTGTGGCAGTGAAACTGATCGTTGAAAAGGAGCGGGATATCCAGCAGTTCAGGCCAAAGAAATATTTCAGAGTCACCGGCACTTTCACCGTCCCCGGAGGGAACGGGGGAAAAACCTCGCTGAATGCGGAACTCTCCCGAAGGTTCGATACCCCGGAGGAAGCTCGTTCATTCCTGGAGATCTGCCGGAAAAGTGAATTCCAGGTCGATTCGGTGGAGAAAAAACCGGTGAAGAAGTCACCGTCACCTCCCTTTACGACCTCCACACTGCAACAGGAGGCCAGCAGGAAGCTGGGATTCTCGGTTAACCAGACCATGTCGGTGGCCCAGCGCCTTTACGAATCCGGTCAGATCACCTATATGAGAACCGATTCGGTCAATCTCTCCAAACTTGCCATTGGAACTGCTGCAGGCAAGATCAGGGAAGTATATGGGGAAGAATACCTTAAATCGAGGAATTTCACTACCAGATCCAAAGGAGCACAGGAAGCCCATGAAGCTATACGGCCCACCTACATCGACCGCGAGCATATAGAAGGGAACCGGGCAGAACAGCGGCTCTATGAACTGATCTGGAAAAGAACGGTCGCTTCTCAGATGAGCGAGGCCAGACTGGAAAAAACAACAGTTCAGATTGCGGTAAGCGGTGCGGATGAACGTTTCGCAGCCACCGGGGAGGTATTGATCTTTGACGGATTCCTGAAGGTATATATGGAATCGACCGATGACGAGCAGGAGGAAGAGGCACGAGGGTTGCTTCCACCCCTGAAGAAGAGCGACCGGCTCACCCGGGAAGAGATTGAGGCCACTGAAAAAACCACCCAGCAACCGGCACGCTACACCGAAGCCAGTCTGGTCAAGAAAATGGAGGAACTTGGAATAGGACGACCCTCTACCTATGCACCCACCATTTCAACCATACAACAGAGGGAATACGTTGTCAAGGAAGACCGCCCCGGAAACCAGCGGGAGATTATCCGGATACTGCTCCGGGAGGACCAGTTAAAACAGGTAGTTCAGATAGAGAACTACGGATCGGAAAAGGGCAAGCTGTTCCCCACCGACATCGGGATCATTGTCAATGATTTCCTGGAACAAAATTTCAAGAATATCATGAATTTCAACTTCACCGCTTCAGTGGAAAAAGAGTTCGACGAGATAGCCGTAGGGAAGCTGGACTGGCCCAAGATGATCGACCGCTTTTACGATCCGTTCCATTCCCGGGTGGAAGATGCCACGCAGACCTCCGAGCGCTCCAAGGGTGAAAAGGTTCTGGGAAAAGACCCTGAATCGGGTAAGCCGGTGAGCGTGAAAATCGGACGCTACGGACCCATCGCGCAGATCGGTGAAGCCAGCGACGAGGAGAAACCCCGCTTCGCCAGTCTCAGAAAAGGTCAGAGCCTGGAGACCATTACCCTGGAAGAGGCACTGGACCTGTTTCGTCTTCCCCGCAACCTGGGTGAATTTGAGAATGAAGAAGTGGTCATCGGCATTGGTCGGTACGGGCCCTATGTCCGGCACCTGTCAAAATTCTACAGTCTGGCCAAAACCGACGATCCCTATCAGATTGAGCTTCCAAGGGCAGTGGAGATCATCCGGGAGAAACGTGCCGAGGAGAAGAACAGGAACATCAAACAGTTTAAGGAAGAACCTGACCTGCAGATACTGAGAGGCCGCTATGGACCCTATATCTCCTTCCGGAAGAAAAATTACCGGATACCCAAGAACAAGGAACCTGAGCAGCTCTCACTGGAAGAGTGCCGGGAGATCATCCAGAAAGCGGATGCCAGGTCAAAAAAATAGATCCCCATGGACCTGAACGGCTACTTCGATCCGGTGAGTCTGGAGAGACCCGAATTTGAATTTCTCGAGACACCGGAGTCCTTCAGTCATCACCTGACGGTACATACTCCGGATCAGCCGGTACGGGAGCTGGACCGGCACCAGGTGGCCATTTTCGGGGTACCGGTGGATCAGAACGGATTCATCAAGGGTAGCGGAGATGCCCCGGACCGGATCAGAAGCAAGCTTTATCAGCTCCGCCGGATCCAGAAAAACCTGCAGATCTGTGACATGGGAAACCTGAAAACAGGCGGTTCAGTGAGCGACACTTATTATGCCATCAGAGACATCTGTCTGGAACTCAAAGAACGAGATATCTGTTCCGTTATACTCGGAGGCTCCCAGGATCTGGGCAAGGGTGTCTTCCAGGGCCTGGAAAAGGCAGAGGGATGGCAACATGTGCTGACTATCGATTCCATGCTTGATTTTTCGGGGAACGAGGATGAATCCATCCACTCCCGGAACTACCTGAACCAGCTGATCCATGGGGAGGCGCGAAAGAAGATCTCTTTTACCAACCTGGGGCACCAGGCCTGTTTTGTCACCGACGGACAACTCCAGCAGCTCGAATACTCCTATCTGGAGAGCATCCGGCTGGGGGATGCAAGACGACGGATCCAGGATACGGAGCCTTTGATCAGAGATTCTGCGTTTGTGAGTATTGACATGGGTTCGGTCAGGCATGCCGACGCCCCCGGAGCATCAATTCCTTCCCCCAATGGATTTTTCGGGGACGAATTATGCCAGATCACCCGTTATGCCGGTCTGAGCGAACAGGTGCGGTGTATCGGTTTTTTTGAACTGAATCCTGCGGCGGATACCAACCAGCAGACAGCTCACCTGGCGGCCCAATCGGCCTGGTATTTTCTGGAAGGAATGACCCATCGTCTTCGGGAAAATCCCGTTGATACACCCGAGCATATTAAGAAGTTCATTGTCAACCTTAACGCTGCGGGACACGACATCATCTTCCATAAAAGCACCCTTTCCGAACGGTGGTGGATGGAAATTCCGGTAAAGAATCCTGCCACCGGCTATAACTTTTTTGTTTCATGCTCGTATGAAGATTACCAGCAGGCAGGCAATCAGGAAATACCTGAGCGCTGGTGGCGTTTTCTGCATCGAGTGGGTAATGAAAACTGAAAAATTACGTTTAATTCACATGGAAGCCAACCTGGACTTTGAGAGTTCAGCCTGTGAATAATATTTTGTGAGCGAGAACTATTTTTGCTTATTTTACAGCCGGTTAAACGCTGAAGAATTGAAGCTGGAATCAGGTGTCACTAAAGGATGAAGAGAAGGATCCTCATATGTGTTTTCGGAGCGGTTTCTTTGAGCCTTATGGCCCAGCAGGATCCTAAATTCAGTCAGAATATGTTCCTGGCCCCGTTCTATAATCCCGGGGCTGCCGGAAGCACAGACAGGATCTGCGCGGCCGCAGCATTCCGAAACCAGTGGACAGGATTACCGGATGCCCCGGTAACGACTACCTTCACTGCGCATATGCCGGTTAATTTCCTGGGAAGGACCCACGGGATCGGGATCAATCTGATGAACGACAACCTCGCTTTTAACAATGATTTCCAGTTCAGTGTCATGTATGCTTTCAGGATGGATTTGGGACTGGGCAGTCTGGGGATCGGGGCTAATTTCGGGCTGGCTAACCAGTCATTGACACCCACATGGAACGGAGCGGATATCATCACACCCGATTCGGACGATGCCATTCCCAACAGTGGTGGAAGTGTTTTCGGGTTTGACATGGGGCTGGGTGTGCACTATTCCGCTGACAATCTGTTTGTGGGCGTTTCCACCACCCACCTGAACCAGACCTCATTCGACTATCCGGAAGAGGTGGCAGAAACCAGGCTCATCCGGCATTATTACCTGATGGCAGGATACACAATCCAGCTAAACAACCCGATGTTCGAGGTGATGCCCTCACTCATGGTTCAGACCGATGCACGCTCTAACCACCTATATCTGAATACGAACCTTCGGTACAATAAAAGATTCTGGGGAGGAGTTTCCTATTCAGTGGGAGGAGCTTTGACGGCTATGTTTGGAATTGAGTTGCTCAACGGGATAATGATCGGGTATTCGTACGACTTCGAATTATCGCCGCTTTTAAAATATAATAGCGGGTCTCATGAGGTGACGGTCAGGTACTGTTTTGACCTTAGTATTGACAAGAGTCCGCAAAAGTACAAGAGCATAAGATTTTTATAAATTATAACGTTATTTCGGTTCTTTTTTATATTTTAAACAGTTCGTAAAGTGTTGGTTATTGCATCATTTAAGCGTTTAGCTATGAAACGAATAGTAGTTTTGATTTTTATCGTAGCTCTTGTTGCAAGTTGTAGTTCATACAACAGCGGAGAGCTTGTGGGAGTGCAGGGCAGGAAGGCCTATGGCGAACCCGATCCATTCGGTATGGTACCTGTTCCCACCGGGTCGTTTCTGATGGGGCCCAGCGACCAGGATGTCACCTGGACTCAGAACGCCAGCTCCAGGACCGTGGCCGTTGATGCATTCTGGATGGACGAGACAGAGATTACCAACAACGAATACAGGCAGTACGTCAACTGGGTACGCGATTCGATCATTCGCAAGGAGCTGGCCATTCAGGGCATCGAAGACTTTATCCTGAAAGATGACGAGGGTCAGCCTTACGAAGACCGGGACGGAGAGCCTGTGATCAACTGGGAGGCCTCCCTGGATCCTTCCAAGGATAAAGAGGGAAATATCAAGCAGATCATCGATGACCTCGGGATTTACTACTCGGGAGCCGACCGGTTGTCCAGCGTATCGAAAGAGCTGAATGTTACTAAATTGATCTATAACTACTACTGGGTGGACCTGGTGCAGGCTTCCAAAGAGGCAAACCGGTTCAAACTGGACTATTCCGGCGGTAGCGTCGACCCTGTGGTCACTTACGGAGGAACGGTGGTCCGTCCCAACGGGGAGAGGGAAGAGGTTACCAGCAGAGCCTCCTTCGTTAACAAGGACTGGGCCCTGGTGTACCCCGATACCCTGGTCTGGATACGTGACTTCACTTACTCTTACAATGAACCGATGGCCAACATGTATTTCCGGTCACCTTCCTATGACAATTATCCTGTGGTGGGTGTGAACTGGAAACAGGCCAAGGCTTTCTGCGTATGGAGAACCAACTACCTGAATCAGGCATTACTGAAAGAAGGTCAGCCTGTTGTACAGGACTACAGGCTCCCCATCGAAGCGGAATGGGAATATGCCGCCAGGGGTGGACTGGATCACTCCATGTATCCCTGGGGAGGAGTATACCTCCGCAACAAGCTGGGCTGCTTTATAGCCAACTTCAAACCGCTACGCGGAAACTACACCGATGATGGTTCCATGTATCCAGCAAGAGTCGGTTATTACGGAGTCCCCAATGAGTTCGGGCTTTACGACATGGCCGGTAATGTTTCCGAATGGACCATTACCGCATATGACCCTTCCGCTTACGTTTTTTCACATGACATGAATCCCTACTACAACTACAACGCCGAACCGGACGATCCTCCGGTGATGAAAAGAAAGGTGATCCGGGGAGGATCGTGGAAGGATGTGGCACACTATCTCCAGGTCAGTACGCGTGATCATGAATACCAGGATACAGCGAAATCCTATATCGGATTTCGCTGTGTGCGCTCATACTTAGGTGATCAATAATAAAAACCATTTGGAATGGGAATTACAGAAATAGTTCAAAGTTCGGGCTGGAAGAGTTTTACGGCCAAGCTTTACGGATTTGGGGCCTCCATTGTGATTGTAGGGGCGCTTTTCAAGATCCAGCACTGGCCGGGAGCCGGAGCTGCACTCACATCGGGCCTTCTTATCGAGGCCATCATCTTCTTCTTCTCCGCTTTCGAGCCACTTCATGAAGAACTCGACTGGACACTGGTATACCCGGAACTTGCCGGGATGTCGGATCCCGATGAGATCGATGAATTCCGGGAACAGGCCATCGCCGACCGCAATGTGGGGCTGCAAAAATTCGATGAGCTGTTTCAGCAATCCCAGATCAATGCGGAGGACGTGCGAAGCCTGGGTAAGCATCTGAACACCATCTCTTCGACGACCGAGTCCATCGGCGACATCACCGCCGCTTCACTGGCCACCAAAGAGTATTTTGACAAGATGGGCAGCGCCGCACAGAACATGGATAGCGTGGCCAGTGCCTACGGCTCCAATACCGGGGCCCTGAACGAATCGGTCAACTCGCTGGCCGAATCTTACAAGAATACCGCCACCCTGATCGATCAGAAAGGGAAAGACATTGCCGAAAGGTTCGCTGCATCCAGCGCCAACCTGACTGCCACCTACGAAGCCATGTCGGGTGAAGTGAAAGAGGAGCATGCCAGCATATCTCAGGGCCAGAAACAGTTCAACGAACAGCTGGCCAATCTCAATAAGAATCTTTCCGAACTGAATTCATCCTACGGAGAGCAGCTGAAAGGAAGCAAGCAGCATCTGGAGGGTACCTCGGGTGTTTACCAGGGGCTGAACGAAATGATCCAGAGCCTCCAGACCTCCGTGGAAGAAACCCAGAAGTATAAATCTGAAATACAGAAACTCAGTGAAAGTCTTTCAGAACTCAATAATGTCTATGGCAATATGCTCTCTGCCATGAGTATCCGAAAGAAGTAATATTCTGATCCATGGGACACGGAAAAGAGACACCAAGACAAAAAATGATCGGCATGATGTATTTAGTGCTGACAGCAATGCTGGCACTGAATGTATCAAAGGAGGTGCTGGATGCCTTTGTACTGGTAGATACAGGACTGGTAACCACCACGGAGAATTTTGCCGCCAAGAATGCAGGATTGTATGACCGGTTTTCCACCGCTTTTGCCCAGAATGAAGCAAAGGTGGGGGACTGGAAGGAGAAGGCCGATCAGGTCCAGGCCCGTTCCAATGAACTTTACGATTTTATCCACGAATGCAAGGTGGAAATTTTGAAGGAGAAGGAGAAGGATGCCATCGGCGAAGGGGAAGTATTGTGGGATGAAGTACAGGCCAAGGACAATACCGATATTCCCGCAGAGATTATGATCGTAAAAAAGCGGGGCGAGGAACTTAAAGGAAAGATCGATGAACACCGGGAATTCCTGATATCCCTGATCGACGACCCGGAGAAGTCTACCACCACCGTGGAAGCCATTGAAAAAACCCTGGATACTCATGCACCCCATGTTCAAATGGAGCACCATTCCAAGAAAGGAGTGGAACCCACCTGGGAAAGCACCTACTTCGAACACCTGCCCCTGGCATCGGTGATCACCATCCTGTCTAAAATGCAGGGGGATATAAGGAACGTGGAGGCGGAAACGCTCAACTACCTTCTGGGACAGATCGACGCGGGTGATATCGGCGTCAATAAAGTGGAAGCCGTAGTGCTCCCCAATTCCAGCTATGTTTTCAAGGGACAGGAGTACCGGGCTGAGGTCTTTATGGCTGCCTATGATTCCACGAAAATACCGGAAGTTATCCTGAACGACGGTACGCAGCTAGAGGTGGAAGGTGGAAAAGGGATCTACACCAGATCCTTCAATACAACCGGAATTAAGAAATGGGGGGGTACTATCCGTTTGGAGAACGAAGGGATCGTTTCCCAGTACTCTTTTGAAACAGAATTGGAAGTGGGTGAACCCAACGCCACCATATCCGCCACCAGAATGAATGTCTTTTACCGTGGGATTCCCAACCCGGTGGAGATATCAGCGGGAGGAGTATCGGAGAGCGAGGTGCAGGCAGTGATCTCTTCCGGTCACAATATCCGGAAACTCAGGGCCGGACAGTACGAGGTTCGCCCGGGTGTCAGCGGCGATGAAGCCGTTATCAGTGTATATGCCAACATAGACGGCTCGCGGCGTTTAATGAACCGTTCCAATTTCAGGGTGCTGAACATCCCGGACCCGGACGCCCGGGTGGCTGGAATCAGGGGATCGGAAGGGAACCTGACGGTGGGTAGTCTGGCCGGCCTGCAGATTGTGGAGGCCGTTGCCGAAGATTTCGTTTTCGAGGTCGATTTTTCCGTAGAATCTTTTCAGGTGGCCTTTCAGGGATCCGGCGGGATCTGGAGCTATGCCCCTTCCAATAATGACCGGTTTACTTCAGAACAGAAAGACATCTTCAGGCGCCTGAGAAGCGGCCAGAGGATCATGATAGAGAAAATCAAAGCCTCGGGACCTGACGGTCAGCTCAGGACCCTAAATAATATTACCATAATTGTAATTTGACATGAAGGCAAGAAGGATTTTTTATGGAGTGGCAATGTGTGCGATCGGGGTACTCCCCATATCCGCCCAGAATGTGAATACTTCCATTACGCCAGGGAATGCCCCGGCAACTCCCTCTTATACGCCGAATACCAAAGTGTATAAGTCGGAAACCATCATTCCCGAGAAGAAGCCTGTCCCCTACAGTTATATCAGGGAAGCTGATGTGGCCTGGGCCAAGGATATCTGGAGGTCCATCGATCTCAGACACCGGATGAATATGCCCCTGCGTTACCCCCTGGAGGGTTCCATGAGTGACGGAGACCGTTACAGCCTGTTCGGCTTGCTGATGGAGGGAATCAAGACCGAGGAGATTACTCCATATGAATTTGATCCGGTTGCCGGATGGAAAGATCCATTCTCCAAAACCACTACCTTGCAAAGTATTTATTCTCTTTCTGGAGGAGATACCATTCCCGACGACCAGGGCAATTTCCTGAGAGTGCAGCAGCGAATGAATGCCGTGTTCCAGTTTCAGCTCCAGGAAAGATGGTTCTTCGATAAGAAACACTCTGTTATGAAGGTGCGTATCGTGGCCCTCGCTCCGGTTTTCTATGAGGAGTTCAATGAGTTTGGCGAGTTGCTTCCTTCACCGCGCCGCCAGATCCCGTTCGTGGTGCATTTTCCGCAGTGCAGAAGGCTTTTTGCCACCCATGCGGTATACAACCCCAATAACGATGCGCAGGAAATCTCATTCGACGATTTGTTCTTCCAGCGAAGGTTTTCCAGCACCGTCATTGCCGAATCGAACGTCTACGGGAATCGTATGCTGACCGACTATAAACTGGGTCAGGATGTACTGCTGGAGGCAGAACGGATCAAAAAGGATCTCTTTATCATGGAACACGATCTCTGGGAGTACTAAAAAGGAAACGAATCTATTACTACACCAGGGAGGATGTCATTACCGGCATCCTCTTTTTTTGTTTAAGGGTATGGGTATATCTGTTCGTCTCGAAATTCGCATACACGAATTAGAAGTTCTTCACAGATATACCCATGACCCACTTTTTGCGAAGGGCGAGAGGGTCCTGCGTCAGGACATACCCATGACCCGAAACGTGCGCAGAAATATGTAAGGAAAACTCCTTCCCATTGCGAAGGGGTATGCCCGAGGAAGCCTATAATTTCGGAACGCCGTGAGAAATTTCAGCGACGAGGGTATATCCCGAGCCCTGTGAGAAATTTCAGCGACGAGGGTATACCCCGAGCCCCGTGAGAAATTTCAGAGCCTCTGCCACTCCAAAGATGTAAATTATCATTCTGTTAACATATCAGATGCTTTTTTAGATTATTTACATCCCTTTGAAAATATTTATTA
>CAZRZY010000021.1:0-1105 GCA_964604655.1 uncultured Bacteroides sp.
CTCGCACTGATCTGGATCTGCCAGCCGCACTGAATTTACTCATTGATACGAAAATAGTAGGTACCGTCTGGCACAATCCTTCAAAATTTTAGATCGTCCATGGCATCGATAAACCTCATTACAGTTTCTATCATATAAGCTACTTCAGTTTTCAGGATCACGTTAATGCAGGTACTTTTCAATTGGCGCTGTCCCTCCCCGTCTAGCTTTAGGATTTCAGGCTTTGAGCCCGGATGCGTACGGACTTTCATGGTGGTGAGATCGCCGATCTTTTTCGCGATCAATGAGGAATTCTGATTACTCTTCTGATTTGTGAGAGAATCAAGTCTCAAACGAGCAGTCATTCTCACGTAGCCCTCGTTGATCCAAACAGTGAAGTTATTTCGACCTGTGCTGATGTGCAGTGCGTTTTCTGCCAACCAGAGCCATGAATTTTTGGCAGATCCTTTGAGTTTCTCCCTGAGGGCATGCATTACCTCATCAGGGTTAGCAGCCGGGATGCCGGCTATTTCAACATATGGAACCGGATTACCAAAGCATATATACCTGTGATAGAACTCCAGCAGTTTACTGTATTCGGTCCAGGTTTCGGTGGCATATCCAATTTCCAGGGAATTGATATCAGAACTCAGCAGCAAATTCATCGATGTAACGATGCCACATCTTTCATTCATGTAGAATTTGCAATGCAGGTGAGGAATTTTTTTATACTCCAGTCTTAATTGATCCAGTTCACCATAGGTTTCTTTGTTTTCAGGGTCATCTCTGACATATATTTCGGTGGCAATTTTCCTGGATTTTAATTCATTGATTTTCTTGATGAATTTATACCATTTTGAAATCTTAACATAGGGAGATACGATGATGACCCTTTCATCGCTCTCATCAAGCATGGTGAGGATCCTGGCAGAAATTTCCGAAGGTTTGATCAATTTCATTTGTGTTCTCTGTTATGTTTCTTGATTGTGATTCTTGATTGTGATTCTTGATTGTGATTCTTGATTATGATTCTTGATTGGGATTCTTGATTATGATTCTTGATTGGGATTCTTGATTGGGATTCTTGATTGTGATTCTTGATTGGGATTCTTGATTGTGATTCTTG
>CAZRZY010000021.1:1205-26772 GCA_964604655.1 uncultured Bacteroides sp.
ATTGTGATTCTTGATTATGATTCTTGATTGTGATTCTTGATTGTGATTCTTGATTATGATTCTTGATTGTGATTCTTGATTGTGATTCTTGATTGTGATTCTTGATTATGATTCTTGATTATGTTGATTCAACTGTTAACCGACTAAGCAGGGTGGCAATTTCAAAGCCCTTCCCGCAGATCATTCAAGCACACCGTTCCCTCCAATACAGACTCGCAGGCTAATGACCTTGGTTGACTACTGGTTTATGGTGCGTAGGGGTCTAATGTCGTCTTCAGAGTCAAAAATTTTTTATTGATGTAAATTATCAAGTTATTAACTTTTAAGATGTTTTTTCAGATAAAATATGTCTTCTGGAAAATATTTTTTATCTTTACTTAACCGAAAAAGTATAATAAGTTGATAATTTACACCTCTATATCATGAAAAGTCAATTGAAATGGAAGATTATTAAGCAGTTTTCAAGCAGAGGCCAGCTAGGATTTACATTTAAGGATGTAGTTCGGGAATTTCCGGATAAGAACTCTGTTTATCTGTCCAGGGCACTTGCAAGCATGGTCGATCAGGGGATGCTCTATAAAATAACCCGGGGCATTTACCATATCATTCCTTTGGATGCAGATCCGGAGACCTATGTTCCTGATGGACTTCAGGTAGCCAAATACATCATGCAAAACAAGGAGTATTATATCGGGTATGCTTCAGCGATGAGGATCCATGGGCTGGAAATCCAATCGGAGGCCAGTCTCCGATCGGAGGCCAGGGAGTATTTGGTCACCAGAAACCAGATGAAGCCGGCTATCAAAAGTTTCGGTGAATTTACTTGTCAATTTATTCAGCACGATGCAAACCGGTTCTTCGGTTTTAGCAGCGCCTGGATCAATAAATCTGAACAGGCGATGGTAAGTGATCTGGAAAAGACTATCGTGGATATTGCTACAAAACCCCAGTTTTGTGGGGGCATCGTTGAAGTAGGTAAAGCTATACTCAAAGCGACAGACCGGACGGATCATGATAAGTTGTTTTATTATTTTTCTAGGAATGGAAGTAAGTCCGCTAGAAAGAGATTCCTGTTCCTATCTGATCTATTGGAGTTGGAATTGACGAATGAACATAAAAAAATGATGGAAGAGTTGGGATCCGGCATTTCTTTACTGGATCCGGCGTTAACTGATCAGGGAAAAAAAAGCATGAAATTTGGCTTGAAAATCAATGTGGATATCATGGAGATGAAGAAGAAGGTCCTTTATTAATAAGCCTTTATCGGAAAGCTTTTTTAAGAAATATCCTGATGTTCATGCCTGTTTCACGGATTGGAAACCGAACCGCCCGTCCCAATGAACGGGTTACCGCCCGTCCCAATGAACGGGTTACCGCCCATCCCAAAGAACCGGCAAGCGCCCATCCCAATGAACGGGTTACCGCCCGTCCCAACGAACCGGTAACCGCAAGGTCTTATGTGCCGGGAGCTGCCACTGCGCTTCCTGGCAAATGGTAACCGCCCGTCCCAACGAACGGGTTACCGCCCATCCCAAAGAACCGGCAAGCGCCCGTCCCAACGAACCGGTAACCGCAAGGTCTTATGTGCCGGGAGCTGCCACTGCGCTTCCTGGTGATATGCACTACTTTTTCATGAACGGAACCGGTCTCCGGTAGGGGATTCCCGAGGCGGAAAGGAGGTAAATACCCGGAACCAGTTGTTCCAGGTTGAAGCGTACCGTGTTTTCGGTCACCTTCCGGTGAATCAGGGGACGCCCTGAAAGATCAGTGACCGTGAGAGTGCAGACAGCATGACCGGCCGGCAGGATGCATAGCAGGTAGGAACCAGCCGGATTGGGCAGCAGCATGATCTCCTGGCCGCCGGAACGGGGGCCAAGGGTCGTTTCGATCTTCTCCATGGGAAGATGGATGGAGGTATCGTTCCGTAGATAGAATTCAACAGATTGCTTCATATATCCTTCTCTGTCCACCTTGCACAGGTATTTTTGAAGAACGGGCAACCGGTCGAAACGGACCAGGCCCAGGGAGTTGCTTTCCACTGAATCATTGCCGATACTGACTATGGCCTGGTTGAGGGGAGTGTCCCCGTCCTTCAGCCAGATCTTCACGGTGGCGTGGGTTCGGAGGAGCGGGATCTGCAGGATGGTATCGGAACGGATTTCCACAGAATCGATGTAGTTCCGGTATGTATCCTTTTCCAGGGAGAGTTGTTGTTTGCCTGCAAAGGTGGTAAGGGCGTATGAACCATCCTGCCCTGTCCGCCCGGAGATTTCCCCGAGAACAATATCCACTGCGGAAACCGGTTCGAGGGTCCATTGGTCCAGTACCTGTAATTCCACCCGGTAGCTGTTTTCCTGCAGCCGGAAGGTAAGGGTGGTATCGCTGTGGATCACCACCTGGTGAGAATGGATGGGATGGAAACGGGGGTGGTTCAGCGCCAGGATCATCGATTCAGGAACCCGGTTAAATGAAACGAATCCCGATCCATCTGTCGGCTGTGAGTTTCCGTATATCTCTACTATACATGAAGAAACCGGTTCATCCGTCTCGGAGTGCAGGACCTTCACATTTACCCGGTAACTGTTCATATGAAGGGTATCGGACTGCCTTCGTATCAGCTGGTCCCGGTAGAGGGAGGCCGGTATCAGGGCGGCTCCCTGTCCCACCCCTTCCACGAAATCTCGGGGTGCGCTGTCGTAGGAGTAACCGCTCTGGGTACCGGCAACCGGATCGGTTTTTACCTGGTGGGCGGGACCTGAAGTGCCGATGACGTATCCCCATCCGTATTGGCGCGATTCCACCACCGCGTCGCTGAGCGGATGGTACTCCTCCCCGGTAGTGTTGTAATAGACCGACTGGGTGGATGAATGGCCGTGAATGGGTCCCCCCCAGGGTCTGAAAGCTGCCTGAAGCCAGTCACTCTTCATGGTGGTGACGTCGAACAGGTTGGCCATACTGAGGTACATGTGGAAGTCGCTGGAATACTTGGAGTTCTGACCACAGCAGCGGTGGATTACGTTCCCGTTGCTGAAGGGATATTTGAAATCATAGTTATGGCGGCTGTGGTTGGCCCGGCTGTTACTGATCAGGCAATCGTTAGACTGCAACGTATACATATACCCGTTGCCTCCGCCTCCTTCATACTGTGGTTTCTGGAAATTGCATGAGTCGATGGTCATGTGCCGGCACATGTTCATCAACAGGCAGTTGGAGAGCAGATGTACGTCGTTGGTGTTAACGGATGGCCTGTAGGTATGCACCCTGGTGACCCAGGAGTTCTCACAGTATTCGAATTGAATGGCATGGGAAAAGTGGGCATCGTAGGCACCTGTCCCTGCTGACTGGTAATCCTCCTCATCCCAGCCGCTTTTGCTGCTTTGAAGGTTGCCCATGGAAAAATCTTCCAGGCCGCATTCCTGAAGGTGTCTTCTGGCTTTATAGACCCTGGAGGCATCCCTTGTTTTGAGGGCATAGCGAGTGGGTGTATCCAGGATCAGCAGATCCCTTTCCAGGTCCACCGAATCGATCCGGCGGCTAAAGGCAACCCCCTTGATCCCTTCGGGCGTCCACATACCGGTCATGCCATGTTCGGCAATAAATGCTTCGGTGGGGGTATTGCGTATGATCACCCGGTCACCCGCCTGGTATCCGGCCACCGATTTCACCGGAATGACCCGGGTGGGCCATAAAAGGTCGGTACGAATAGCGGTGTTGGTACCCGCAGAGGAGAACCAGCTGGCATATTCAGGGGCCACATAAATGATCTCCCTGTGTCGCATGTATTCGGTGTCATTGTAGAGAAAGGAGGAGTCGTGACCGGCCCCCCTGAGGATCGTGGAATCGTATGAGATGACCAGGGCGTGATCCCCGCCGGAGGGTACGGAGAGCCGGTAGGTCCCCGGTGGCATGTATACCACCCCGCCGCCCGAAGCGCCCACATCGTCCAGTGCCTGTTGGATAATAGCGGTCACATCGGCAGTTCCGGAGGGATCGGCCGAGTAGGGGGGAAGGGTGATATCGACGATTCTGTCGCTGATTACCGGGAGCGCCACACCTCCGCCCTGGTAGCCGGCATGGGAGAAATCGTGCAGGAAGCGGCCTTTCGCATCTCGATGGCCCGGCTTCCAATCCTCGGGGTAGAGGGAGCTGCGCCACTCACTGCCGGTGCGGAGATTGCCCGATTCCAGCGTCACCACACGGGGATGACTGAACACGGAGAGAATATGGGAGGTCTTGTTCTGTAAGGTTACCAGATCACTCCATGACATGAAATAGAGCCAGGGTGCTCCCTGGTCCAGGCAGGCTTCGGGATCGGGAATGGGACCGTTCTCTGTCATGGCGATCAATTTCTTTCCGCCGGTTAGCTCGTATAACCGGTCGAATGCGTATTTCTGATTCCCGTAATTGTAATAGCCGGGATAGGAGTCGTGGCCGATAATATCCACCCTGTCATTGCCCGGATACCAGTCCTCCTCGGGAGTGGACCAGACCCAGATCAGGTTATGGAGTTCATGGTGGTTGGTAAGACGTTCGAACATCAGATCATAGAGCTGTTTACAGGGTTCGGGACCTTTGGCTCCCCACCAGAACCAGCCGCCCCCCGCCTCGTGTAACGGACGCCAGAGTACCGGGATCCCGGCTTCCTGGAACTTCTGCAGTTCCAAGGCGATATCATCGATATCCCGAAGGATGTCATCGTTCTCCCCGGTGCCCGGAGTCACTGCCCGGGTAATGTCAAAATCCGTGTTTTCGGTATAGAAGTTATTCTGGCCTGCTTCCCCGCCGGTGGGGGAGTGCCAGTGCCACTGGAAGGAGATGATTCCTTCTCTGCCGGTCTTCTGGTACCAGTCGATCAGTTCTTCCACCGAACCGTCCGGATCCTTTCCCAGTGTGTGACCCCCTCCCTGCCAGAGATAGGGATATCCTTCCGTATAGGAGGAGAGATCGCCCGCCCGTAGCATGGGGGTCGATCCGGCCAGATTGGAAAGCTCCTCGAAATAGTCATGGGTCTGACCGGAAATGATCCGGTGCCCGAACTGCAACCTCAGCCGCTCGTAAAGATTTCGAACTTCCGGTCCGGCCTGGGGATCCACCAGCCCGGTATCGATCTGAAACTCCTGACCGGACGTCTCATAGAGTTCCACCAGGTCGATATCGGTCCATCCCCACGATTTCCGGATGGTGACGCTGTTCGAACCCGCTTTCATGAAATGGTTCCCTGCATCGATCCGTGAGAACCCCGAACCGTTAGGAAAAGTGACCGGGAAGGAGAATTCCCCGTTGACCGATACATCCTGGATCTTCTCCCCCGCGGAGTTCCTGTAACGGATCACCACTTTGTAAATTCCGCTCCGGGTTACCGGGAGGGTCAGTGTGACCTGATCGCCGTCGCTGTCAAGTCCGGTAACATAACCACTGCCCGAGTAACCGTCCCCGGAGCTGGATATCTGGACCCCCAGCAATTCCCCCTCTTCGGCTTCGGCACGGACGATCGTATAGCCGAATTCTGAGTCAGGAGATTCTGCAAAAAGCTTCAGGGCAGAGACAGAGAGGGGAGGGAGATCGAGATGGATCCTGTTATCCGCAGCGCTCACCGTATATGATTCCAATGCGTTGTCGGATGCCGAAAAAAAGGTCTCCTGTGAAGGCAGGTCCGCCAGTTGCAGGAGTGAGTATTCACCGTCTCTCAGGGGGAAGCCGGCTATCTCCAGTTCCACGGAACGGGGCTGGTCGAGATGACGATTTACCAGGAAGATAGTCATGGTATCTCCGCCGTTATTCACCGTGGGGTAAGCGGAAAGAAACTCCTCCTCGGAGGAGGAGGCCGGTGTATAGTACGCCTCGGCATGCCGGCTGTAGAGGTGGACCACCTCGCTCATGCCCGTTTTCCAGTCCCACGGAGTAAACAGCTCCACTCCCTTTCCGGCAAAGGTGCCGAGCATGGAAGCATACCAGTTGGCCACCACGTCCGGATCTCCGCTCCTGACCGCCGTTTCGGAAACTGCGAAAGTGATTCCGTGGTCAGGTCCCAAATACCGTTCCAGCCAGTCGGCGCACCTTTCAAAAATATACTCCCTGGTGATGGTATTGTCCCAGCTGCTTTTCCCGGAACGTTTGACCCCATTGGCACCGGGATAGTCATACTCCCGGTCGAAATAGACCCGGTGTGACTGAACGATGTGGGCAGGATCGGTTTCGGTGGGATAGAAGTGGATATCCAGTACATCCAGCAGGCGGACACCGGTCTCCTGCTGCTCTTCGGCGATCCTCCGGATAAAATATTCCAGCCATACATGCTCTTTTCCTTCATAGCTGACCTTTTCCCCGTCCCAGTTGAACCATTGCCACTCATTGGCCGGTACGGGCCCCAGAAGTTTGATCCCGGGAAATCTCTGGCGTGCTTTCAGTGCCACCTCCACGTACCTTCTGATAAACTCTTCGGCGTCCGGCTGTTCGGGCCAGACATCGTCATGGGTTCCACTCCAGATGCCGGGTTCATTGTCCATGTTCCAATAGCGGAGTCGGGCGGAGTCCAGTCCGGTCCCCTCCGGCCCGAACCAGTGATCGAGTATGCCGGCGGCCGAATCGGCACTCCAGTGTTCCAGATATAGAGAGGTATCCCCCTCTGCGAGCGCCTCCTCTCCGCCATCCGGGTTGACGGTTCCCCCTCCGCACAGGTTCTGCCGCACCCCTTCCCACCATTGAGACTGGTTGTAGTTCCAGGAGCTGAAATTGTAACTACCCGACCGGGCGGCCTTGCCGATCAGCTGGAACGCCCACATCCCCTGGGCTCCCGGAATGTTCTGCTGAAGGGAGCCGGCTTCGTAATCCCAGTCGTGGCTGAACACATTGTTGTACCAGTCGGGGTGACTGGTCAGTTTCCTCCTCCAGTTATACTTGGTACTGTTGTTTCCGCCGTTTTCCCGGAACATCCGGATCCCCATGTCACGAAGATGTTGCCATTCTGTCTCGTTCAACGGTGCCGACGGATCATCGGAAAGGGAGTTGTTCTTGCCGAAAATGTAGGGAGAGATAGGTTGTTGATCCGGATCGGCGGAGACTTCCACGGTAACTACTACAGGAACTTCCTGCCCTTGCAGTGCATGGGGATACAGGAACACAAAACCCAGGAGCGCAGTGAAAAAGGCGGATTTAGTTTTTTTGACAGACATTACTGAATGAACGTTTTTTGATGATAGATTCCTTCAGAGGTGACGGCTCGCACCAGGTATACCCCGGGGGTGAGCCCCCCGGTGCTCAGGCATGATTCTCCATCAGGAGATTCGATGCTCCGGACCATGGCTCCTCCCATGCCTATCAGCTCTAGCCTGTGACAGTCTGTCCGGCCCTGAATTGTTACCAGCAATTCCCCGGAGCCAATCTGGCAGATAAAAAGATCCGGATGGTGTTTTCGGGCCATGCGGGTGGAGGTGGTATTCAGGTGGAAGACTACCCTGTCGATATTGAACATGGGGCCATCCATAACGATCAGCCTCATGATCATTTCTCCGCTATCCAGAGCCATGGTGACCGAGGAGATTGCCGTTTCGAGCTGACTGTAAGTGACCGGTACCCTGATGGTGTCGGACTGTTGTTCGCCGATCCACAGCTGGTAACGGCCATCTCCCTGAAGGGAAGCCGTGTGCAGCTCAATTTCGTATAGCCCTTTCCTCTCTACATGAATGCTGTATTCGCACCATTCACCGGGGAGGGCATTCCCGATATGATATCCGTCACCCAGACGGTCGTAAATATCCACCGGCTCATCCGGACGATAGGCTCCTCCAAGGTTCTGTTTATCCAAGTCATGGAATGTGAGCCCTTCACCACCTGTGTCGTAATCTTCCGCTTCCACGGTGCCGGGAACAGGAATGGGGCCATCGTGGTAGTATCCCCGGAACAGTTCCACGTATGCAGGCACCGAGATCCTCAGGGGATGAGACATGGTCATACTGTCTGCATGGTAGTTTGCCACGATCCGGTAGTAGTTATACTCCCCGTCGAGAGCAACGGAGTCTACATAAACGGATCCATCATGCGGCAGGGTGTCTATTACCTGGAAGGTACCCGTCATCCTTCTCCTTTCCAGCAGATAATGCAGGGCGCCGCTATCAACACGTTCCCATTCTACCCGCACCATGGTATCATTCTCCACATCCATCCCCGTGATCCGCGGTGCTTCGGGACCGCTGTGGATCAGGATGTCCTTCACCTCATCCCATCCTTTCAGGCTCCGTTGCATCACCTTGAAATTACCTCCGTCATCCCATACGCAGAATGAGAATCCATAGCTCAGTGACAGATCCACATAGGCCCGGTAATGCTTCATCCGCGAGTTATAACCGGCACTCCTGTTGCACCCGAACTCTCCCAGGAAGACCGGAATGCCGGTCTGGTCCGACCACTGTTTCACCGATACGAATTTATTTTCCAGTTGCTGGAGTTGATATCTGGAACCAAAACTTCCCGTACCCTCCAGTCCGAAGGGCCATGGATCATAGGAGTGAAAGGAGCCGATCAGGAAGGGATCGTCCGGGATGGCCATTTCGATCAATTCTTCCGAACCGCCCCAGTTGTGCCCCTGGATAATGACCAGCCGGGTGGGGTTGGTTTTCCGGATAATGGAAAGCACCCGCTGGTGGAGTTCATTGTTCTGCTCCCTGGTCAGGCCGTGCGGCTCATTGATGATCTCGAAGATCAGTTTCTCTGTCTTGTTCCGGAAGCGGGTGGCGATCTGGGACCAGATGCTGTCAAAACGGTCACGAAGGGCAGGATTCGCGCAGCCCTCCTTGATCCATTCTTCGTGGTGTGCATTCATCACCACAAAGAGACCCCTTTCCAGTCCCCAGTCGATGACCTCCTCCACCCGGTCCATCCACTCTACATCCACCTGGTAGGGAGAATGGGTCCCGGTGTGCTGGTCCCACCTGACCGGAACCCTGACCACATCGAATCCGGCATTCCTATACAAATCAAAATACTCCTCTTCGGCAGCGGGATTGTTCCATCCTCCTTCATAGGGCGGCTCCAGCGTATTCCCCAGATTGATTCCCCTCTCCATCCTTTCAACGGCCTCCTGAGGGCTTATCTGCGACAGAGTGTGGATCACTCCTGTCAGGATCAGCAGCAGGGTCAGCTTCGCTCGGTTCATAGTCTTCGGATTCATTCCAGTGTTCGTTTTATTCTGATTGATGAATAATGATTTTTCCGGTGATCATCTGATACTTGCTCTTCCAGCAAATCTGGTAGATCCCCGTTTGCAGGGGAGTAGTATCAAGCAATGCCGGAAACTGATGAGAGTGGGTCATCAATACACAGCGACCGTGTAAATCGTAGACCCGGATCTCTACCGGACCGTTGCTCCCGGTCACGTTGCAATATAGATATTTTCCCGCCGGATTGGGACGGATCTTTAACTCTCCCGGGACGGCATCATCAGACGACGAAACAGCATCGTCATCTTCCATTTCCACCTGGATGGTGGTATCGGTTCTCAGGTAGAGACTTCCGGATACCGGCAGGTACTTTTCCCGTTCAATCTCATAGGCATACTCCCCGGGGGCCTCCAGTTCCCGGTAGGAGGCCATTCCCAGGTTATTGGTAATCTGGGAGGAGTCGTGGAGGGTGATCGTAGCCAGGTTGACCGGAGTTCCCTTCCTCAGCAGTCTGAATTTCACATCGGCCAGGGAGGCTTCCAGTGATAGTATCAACAGGGTATCGGCGCATAGCAAAAAGGTGTCTTGCAATGGATGGTATCCGATTGCCTGCAGCCGGCAGGGATAGGTGCCCGGGATCAGGCGGACCATGGCTTCCCCGTATGAATCTGTCCCGATCGTGTCCCCTGAAATTATCAACTCAGCTCCCTCCAGGGGACTTCCTGTCCACCGGTCGAAGATATGGACTCCTGCCGTGTACTTGTCCGGTTCCAGGTATAGTACAAGGAGTGTATCCTGGCTGATTTTCTGCTCGACCGGACCCGGTGACCGGTAGCCGTTTTTAGAAAGATCTATGGAGAACAGGGAAGGTACTGAACCGAAAAAAGCCTTGCCGTTTCCATCTGTCAGCAGGGTATCTCCGCCGATCACTGAAAGGCAACCGGACAGGGGGGCATCTGTCTCCAGTTCCAACACGCGAATGGTCAGGTCAAATTTCTTTATCAGCAGGGTATCGCGAACGAGGGTATCCAAGCGCACATGCAGGGTGGTCTTTAACGGCGAGAATCCCGGCTTCTTCAAAGTAAGGGGCTGGGGTGTGGAGGGAACCCGGAGTGCGGCACGCCCCGCAGAGTCGGTTTCAATCCACTGGCTTCCCAGGATGACAGATGATCGTTCCAGGGGTCGAATGTTGCCCTCCCCATAGTCACCATAAAGCTCGAATTCCACCATTCGCTCAGATTCCCCTGGTATGACCTCCCCATCCGCCAGCAGAAAGACCGTGGAGTAGGGGTGGACCATCAGGTGGATGCCGTCATGGATCCACCCCGATCGTGCCGGCAGTGAATGATGTTCAGTCGGTCCGCCGGCGGTGTGTTTTTCACCGGAAGATATTCCGTTGACAAAGACCTTTTCGGAAAGGGGATTATTATGTTCTCCTGCCAGCTCGAACCAGGCATACCGGGATCCCGGATCAAAACTGGCGATACTGATGTTGACAGCTTCGGACTCCGCCCCACTGTTGAGGATTATTATTCCTGTTTCTCCCGAACTGAAGGTGGAGGAAAGGACCTCCAGGTCGGATGATCCCGAAACAGTGTCACGGACCAGCCTGTCTCCCAGGATACGCCTGGCATAATAAAAGTAGTAGTAAGGGGCCCTGGGCCCCCAGGTCCGGTTCCCTTCTGATGCATGGTCATGGTCGGTGGAGATGTGACCGTGGGTGTTACCGTCATTGTAATTCCAAACCAGGTTCCAGCGGGTGGCCAGTCCCACACCCGAACGGATCAGCTCCCGGATGCCCAGCATGGCATGCATCCCGTTCAGGCAGTGGGGCGGGTGGTTACTGTTTTTCAGGTTCCACTCGGTAAGAGCCACCGGTACCCTGGGAATGGAATCGCGGTCGAACCACTGATGGATCTGCGCGGGACCCTCATGCATGGTCTTTGCAGTTTCCAACACATTTCTGATCCCGTCTGCATCGAAATAGTGGTGGATGCTCACGAAGTCGCATACCTCTCCGCACTCGGGAATCATCTCCCGGTTCCAGGTGGACCTGCTTCCCTGCCAGAGAGGACCCCAGTATCCGACTGCACCGATCTTTATATCCGCACCCATGGAGGCAGCGGCCTTTCTCATGGAATCTGCGAAGACTTTGAAATGCTTTCCGTAGAGTCTGCCTGTCTGGATCCGGGGCTGACCATCCTGGTTCCTGGAGGTATCGATCAGGTAACCCTCCTCCCAGGAGCCGTAGTTTTCATTTCCGATCTCCCAGTAACGGGTCCTCCCGTTGTCATACCGCACCCAGTCGGCCGCATATCCTGCCGCCTTCGCCACCGGATTGCCCGAGGTTCCATACCGGGCGTAGGAGTAATTCACCACATTGACCGTTTGGGACTGCAGCGAATCGTAGACCAGCCGGTAGAAGTTGTCAAGCGACATATAGCTTTCCGACCCTTTTCCTGCTATCATCCGTGTGATATCCGCATCGGAGGGGATCCCGTCCGAATCGAAGCGGTTCCAGAAATAATAGTTGGATCCGCTGCCCGCCGGGATCCGGTAGGGCGATCCGTCCAGTTGCCTGATTACCTCCAGCAGGGCGGGTACCGTGTAGTAATTCCCGTAAAAGGTGTTCAGGCAGTACCCGAACAGGTTCGGGGAGATCCGCATCAATGTATCGGAGGTATTGACGGTGATCCGGGTGGAGGGCTGCAATTCCATTGCCACAGGTTCCTCCATCACAGGGATCTCCGCCTTCCTGGCGACCCAGTCATCCATGAAGAATCCTTCCTGCGACATGAGGGGGACGCAGAGAATCAGAAAGAAATGGAAAAGCAGGTATTTGCCGGGATGGTTCAAGGGCTGATCCATGGTTTATTCCAGAGAAGATACATAAAAAGAAGGAGGCCGTACCTTCCGATACAGCCTCCTTAAGAAAATTTCAACAGTCCGGTTTATTGTTTGATGACCTTGTACTGGCCAACAACCTCATCCTGGCGACTGATGGTGACGAAGAAGAGTCCGCCCGGCTGGTCCTCCAGGGAGATCTCCTCGACCCCGCTGAATACGACCATGTCGCGAACAGCCATACCTACCGCATTGTAAACACGGATCCTGCTTCCGATCTCTGCACCTGACACGTAGAGGTGACTGCTGGTCGGGTTCGGATAGAGCCTTACCGCTCCCTCATCCAGGTCTTCCAGACCAGTGAAGTCGAGTGCGATGGTATAGGTGATCACATTCACTCCGTTACCGGCTGTGACCTCCAACATATCGGAATCGGCCATCATATCGGCATCGGCTTTAGCGGCACCCTGGGAATCCATCACATCCAGTGTGGCTCCTTCGGAAGGCGTCACATTGCCCTTGAAGTCTGCCACGGACTGGGAGGCGCGGACACCGTCGATAGTCAGAGACTCCTGGTTGACCAGGTAGACATCGGAAACCACGTAGGCCAGGTAATTCACCACCTCGTCGAGGATGGTCAGGAAGTAGGTCTTGGTGGTGACTCCGTCGGCTGCCGTAACAACCAGTTTGTCGTCCACCGAAACGATCCCGTCGTTCCTTTCATACCCCAGCTTGTCGTAAATCTGCCATGTGGCGCCCGGTGCCGGTACCAGTTTGCCCAGGAAGGCCTCCGCACTGGTTCCCGGTGGCACCAGGGAGATCAGCAGTTGATCCTGATCCACGCTGAACACATCGGAGGTAACGAATGCATCTGTTTCAGACACATTGGGCTTCAGCTGGTATTTGATCATGGTTGTCCCGTCCTCTGCCACTACCTCGAAGTAGATCTGGTCGGTGACGGTCACATCCACATAAGTGGTATCGAAGTTGACCCGTTTGAAGGGTACATAGGCATCGTCGGCATCAATAACCGTCAGTGAAGCACCCAACGGTATGACCACACCATCATAGACGGTTTTCAATTCGGTCCCGTAGTCGAATCCTTCCACTGTACCGGTTTCTCCGTCGATGGTAACGGTGTAGGCGTCAGAGGTTAGCACCGCATCGCTGCTGAGCCCTTCGGCGGTTACCTCCAGGATATACTTGGATATGTTGGATGAGTCTGCAGAAGTGACCTCCAGGGTATCCCCGTTGGAAACGGCGGCATCCATGGCCAGTTCCGATCCGTCGGCCATGGCGATTACCTTCAGCGCCTGACTGGTATCCGCTTTCAGGATGTTCCCCATGAAGTCCTCCACGGTGACTCCAGTAACAAGACCGCGGATCTCCTCTTCCATGGAATACCCCGGACTCACTTTGTAGGTGAGGGAGGATACCGTGGAGCGATAGACTGTCACATCGTTCATGAAGTGGCTGCCGGTTCCCTCCGGAACAAGGGTCCTCCACTGGGGCCATCCGTAACCCCTGCTCTGCAGGGTATTTTCATTGACCAGGATCCACTCGCTCTCTTCCGGTGTGGCAGCGAAGGAGCCCTGGAATTCGGGATTGCCCTGGAAGATCCCAGGTTTCCGGGTATAGCTGCTCACCTGTCCGCTGGGTACACCAGTGGGAGCGAAATCGCTGCCGTCGCCCATTCCGAACACTTCGATCAGCTCGAAGTCATTGGGATCGGTGGCCGGTTTCAGCCCCTGCTTGACGGAATCGTTCAGGATCTTCCACATGTAGAAGTTCATGCCCAGCCAGTCGTAGACTGCCGTCGGCCCGCTGTATTCCTCTCCCCACTCGTTGTGGCGGAAGTCGATGTCGATCTGGTCCTTGAATTCGTAGGTCTCGTAATCGGTATCGCTTTCGTTCACCTCGGCAATGACAAAGACATCGCCCGGGAAGACATTGGGATTCACGCTGGGATCCTGGATGGCAATGTGCCGCTGAACCTCCCATTCGGTCTCGCTCTGCCACTTGTAACCCGGGATGTACTTGCGGTACCTCTCACTCCAGGTGTCCCATCCGGCGATGGCATTGGCGGGATCGTTCTCATATCCGCAGAAGAACATATAGTCGCTCAGGTCGAGCGGCTGGTTTCCGGGGTTAACGATCTCCACCAGGGTATGGCTGAACTCCGATTTCCAGGTAAACTGGGAAATGAACGGTTCACCCGCCCAGGGCTGGATATTGTCCCTGTTCTTCTCCTTCTCCAGCATAACAGAATACTCCAGGATGGTGGTATCATCCGGAGCGGTGGAGGTGATCAGTGCCGTACGGTCCATCTCGCTCCCTGACAGGTTGGTTGCCCGCTTGACGGTATGACTGGCATTGTCATCCTCGTTTTTGGCCACCAGGGCCGGAATGCCGTCCACATCGAAAGGCACCTGAACCTTGTAAGTGAATTTCGCACGGTTGAAGCCCGGAATGGTGTCTCCAACCCAGCCAAGAATATCCCTGTAATCGTCGGGGATATCGGGCCAGGTGATGGAGGAGAGATACGCATTTCTTGATTTCCGGTACTTCTGTAACTTCAGGTAGTAATCCTTGACCGAAGCATCCTCGGCGGTCACCCTCAGCAGGTCCCCGTCCATCAGGTCGGTTCGGACGTTGCCATCGACCCAGACGATCTCCCAGTTGGCATTCGGTGCTTTCTCCAGGTATTTCAGGAGAGAGTCCACGCGGGTGGCGTAGGGAATTTCACTGATGGTGTCAAGCGCGTCGGTCATGTTGTGGCTCACTTCGAAAACAGTGCCCACCTCCGGATACTCATAATAGCTGGAACTCTCCTCATCACTGTTCCGTTGCTTCATGGGCATCACCCAGTTGGCGTCGGCTGTGGGAGGAGCAGCTTCGATATGCCACTTGATCACATCCAGATCATTTCCGCAGGCATAGATGGTCAGTGAATCGCCGGTGCGGACAGAGACGTAGGCGGAATCCTCGCTGGCACCTTCCCCGTTGTTGTACTGGTAGTGCCATGCCAGGCCCGGCACCCGGTCGAACTGGTACATAATGGAATCATCATGCCTGACTCCCCAGGGCACGGTGAGGACATAGTCGTCCCAGTTGATGTCGATGGTGGAGGAGGTCAGGGTGGACTCATCCAGATTGAAATCCCCATGGTTGCCGACGGTCCAGAACACAGCCCTCCAGGAATCATATTTATCACCGCCTTCCCTGAGAATGGGGATGGGGATCCATTCCGATTCGGAGAGATCGTTCCCCCGCACGTAGGTGAGGTTGCCTTCCTTCACATCAAACCGGCGAACCAGAATACTGTTGCCGGTGGCCTGAGAAACTCCTGCCACATCATGATTTCCGCCGTCGGGATTAGTACCGTTTTCATCTGAGAAGATACCTCCCACCTGGTCGATGGTGGCAGAATCCCCGCCCGGAGGATGATGACGGAGCATGATGGCATCACGCCCACGCCAGCTCTCAAGCAGCTGGTCGTAGTCAGAGATGCTGTCGGTGGGATCGCTGGTGGGAGATTCGCCCCGGTGCACCTCCAGGTCTACCAGCTTTTTGAATTCGGGTTTAGTGATGTACTCGTCATGGTCCAGCGAGTAGCCGAACCTTTGTACATCATACTGGTACTGCTCTTCCGTCCAGTCGTGCATGGTCTTCACCACGAAAGACTCGCCCGGATCCAGGATCTGGTCGGGCAGGATCACCCAGCGCCGATCACTGCGAGGGGGTTCTGTGGGCCAGGTGGCCCCATCCGGGAACGTGGTCCACGGATTAATGCTTACTAATTCGAATTCGGAGAGGTTGACTGCCTCGGCACCCAGGTTGGTGAGTTCGAGGTAGGCCATGTCGGCCCTGTCATACCTGACTTCCGAAATCACTACAGATCGGATAGTGTCCTGGGCATGTAGCATGCCGAAGGAGACCATCACCAGAAACAGTAGTAGTTTTCGCCTCATAATAGATTTTAGTTTTAGTTTGAATAATTAGGATACAGAAATGAAGAGTAGCAATATATATATTTTTTTGAAGGATCACGAAGATTCCTATTGCAATCTGTTGCATTTTTTATAAATTCTCTGAAATAGTACCTTTATCAAGCTAACCGAAACGACTAACCCATGAAATCCAAGAAGAAGATCTCGCGCAGGGAATTCGTCGGAACCACTGCGGCAGCCACTGCTTTTACTTTCGTTCCGGCAACGGTGCTGGGTGGTGGCAGACACACACCTCCCAGCGACCGTCTGAATATTGCTTACATCGGTTGCGGGACCCAGGGCATCCGGGAGATGACCAGCCTGCTGGCCCATGACGACATCCAGATCACCTCGGTCTGTGACCCCAACAAGTTCAGCACTGACTACGTCGACTGGTCCCCTCACGGGATCCGGAACAGAGTGAGGCGAACGCTGGAGGATCCAGGGTGGGGGGCTGGCTGGAATGGAATCCCAGGAGGAAGGGATGTGGGACAGGAGCTGGTGAACAGGTACTATGCCCTCAAACAGGGGAAGGACTCCTACAAGGGATGCTCCTCCTACAGCGACTACCGGGAGTTGCTGGTGAAAGAGACCGGTATCGATGCAGTGAAGGTCATGACTCCCGACCATCTGCATGCCGCCGTTTCCATCGATTCCATGAAACGGGGCAAGCATGTGGTTATCCATAAACCCATTGCCAACCGTATGCTGGAAGCACGCCGCACCATCCAGGTGGCCGGCAATACCGGCGTAAGCACGCATTTGCTGGCCTGGAGCAGGCGAAGCGGGCTTTCCGCCGCACTGGGCTGGATCAGACAGGGAGCCATAGGCACCCTGAAAGAGATCCACAACTGGTCCAACCGGCCGGTGTGGCCTCAATGGACGTCCAATCCGGAAGAGACGCCTCCCGTGCCAGAGGGATTTGATTGGCGGCTCTGGCTGGGACCGGTCCCCGACAGGCCTTATCATCCCAATTACACCCATGCCGTGTTCCGGGGGTGGTACGATTTCGGGGCAGGCAGCATAGCCGATATGGGACATTATAGTCTGTGGCCGCTCTTTCTGACCTTCGGGATCGATTCTCCTCCCTTGAGTGCCCGTGCCTGCGGAACTACCACTTGCATCATTGAGGACCATGTGAGCAAGGGCGAGCACAACAATGTGGCCTTTCCCTACTCCTGCATCGTGGAGTTCGAGTTCCCGGCCCAGAACGCCCTTCCGCCGTTCAAGCTATTCTGGTATGACGGAGGGATGAAACCACTGACCCCGGATGAGCTGGATATGGACGACAGGGAGCTACCGAGGGAGGGGATGATGTTTGTTGGTGAATCCGGAAAGATCCTGGCCGGGTTCCGCGGGGAAAGACCGGTTCTGATCCCGGAAAAGAGAATGATCGAGTTCACGGGGAGTGCCGAGCCGCCCGAGGAGGAAACCGACCGGAACGAACGGGTATGGATCGAGGCTTTTAAAAGCAGCGCCCAGTCACCCGGAACCTTTCTGAAGGCCCTCCCGGTCACGGAAACCATCCTGCTGGGAGGGGTGGCCCTCCGTACAGGTAAAAATCTGAAATGGGATTCAGAAAAAGGGGAGATCCCCAACGTTCCTGAAGCCAACAAGTTTCTGACCCGGAACTACCGGGAAGGATGGCAAATGTAGAGAGTGCAGCAAGTACATATAGTATATAAAGTCCATATAGTTTGTAAAGTCTGTAAAGGCGAAAGTCTCAAAAATGTCGTAAGTTGAAAGTCTAAACTTTAAAGTCAAAATCAAATGAACAGAAGAGGGTTTATTGAACGAACGGTGATGGCGGGGGCCATGGGGACGATGGCCGGGGGTGCGATGGCTTCCGGCATGGGGCTCCGGTCCCGGGATCATCAGAGCAGTGATATAAAGGCAGCGAAAGGAGTTCCGGCACAGCCCGTGCAAGACGATATTTCCATCGCCCAGTGGGCGCTGGTCGGGGAGATCCGGGACGGAAAGTGGAAAACGCTGGATTTTCCCCGGATCGCCCGGGAGGTTTTCGATATCAACGGGATCGAGTTTGTCAACACGCTGTTCGAGGTGCCCCATGTTAACTACCTGAACCAGCTGAAGAAGAATGCGGATGACCACGGGGTGACCATGGTGCTGATCATGGTGGATGCCGAGGGGGATCCGTGTGTTCCGGACAAAAAGGGACAGGAACAGTTTGCGATCAATCACCGCAAATGGGTCGACATTGCCCACTATCTGGGCTGTCATTCCATCCGGACCAACTGCAGGGGGCGGGAAGAGGATGATCCTGAAGAGTGTCTGAAGTGGGCGGCGGACTCCTACCGGATGCTTCTGGAGTATGCTTCCCAGTCCGGGATACATGTGCTGATCGAAAACCATGGCGGTGTATCCAACGACGCTGACTGGATGGAACGCCTGTTCAAAGAGGTGGACCATCCGCAATTCGGCAGCTATCCGGACTGGAGGCAGCCGGATCCTGATTTCGACAATGTGCAGTACCTCCATAAGATGCTTCCGTATGCCAGGGGCATGTCCTACAGGAACCAGCCGGAAGACCTTCAATCGGCACGGATGATCCGGATGTGCAGAAGAATGGGTTACAAAGGATGGTACGGTATCGAAAGCTCGGGACGGGAAGCGATCCGGAAAGGGAAGGAGATCCTGACCCAGTATCTGAGTTGATAGTCCAGAGTCGATAGTTGAAATGAAGCCTACCACAGGCGGGCAAAGCTTGCGAACGAGAAGCAGCAAATTCGAACCGGGATCTGCCCTGGAAGTTCGTGCCAAAGCCCCTCAGGGCGAATGAATGAAGTCAGAATTTAAATATCGTATGATGAGTATGAGAATGAGAGGATGGATATGGGGGATGCTGGTGATGTTGACATTCACAGTGACCGCACAGGAGGTCTCGGATTATATCGTGGTGGACCAGTTCGGGTACCTGCCCGGCTCCAGGAAAATTGCGGTGATCAGAAATCCTCAGGTGGGGTTCGACCAGGAGGAATCTTTTACCCCGGGAAGCTGGTATGGGTTGGTGAATGCCACCACCGGAGAGAAGATATACAGGGGTGAGCCGGTACCCTGGAAGGATGGACAGATCCATGAAGGTTCGGGCGACAGGGCATGGCTATTCGATTTCTCCGGGGTCGGTACGGTGGGCACTTTCTACATTGTGGATGAAGCCAGAAAGGTCCGGTCCCATTCCTTCGTCATTGCCCATAATGTCTACAACGAAGTGCTGCGGCAGGCCATGCGCACTTTCTTTTATCAGCGGGTGGGGTATCCGAAGGAGGAACCCTATGCAGAAGGTGCATGGGCCGATGGCCCCAGTCACCTGGGAGAACTTCAGGATCTGAATTGCCGTTCGTTCTTCGACAAGGAGAATCCGGCCACCGAAAGAGATGTAAGCGGCGGATGGTACGATGCAGGTGATTACAATAAGTATACCAACTGGACCGCCAATTACGTGGTAGAGCTGATGAAAGCCTACCTGGAGAAGCCGGGTGCCTGGAGTGATGATTACGGCATCCCTGAATCGGGTAACGGGGTGCCTGATATCCTGGATGAGGCCATCTGGGGGATCGACCACCTGCTGAGAATGCAGATGGAAGGTGGCGGAGTTCTCTCCATCGTAGGGGAGGACCACGCCAGTCCCCCTTCGTCGGCATCCGGTCCCAGTTACTACGGACCACCCAACACCTCCGCCACCCTGAACACTTCCGCTGCCTTTGCACTGGCCTCCGGCGTATATCATGATCGGGGGATGACCGGCTATGCCGATACCCTGCTCAACCGGGCCGTTCTTGCCTGGGAATGGGCGAAGTCTCACCCCGACTCTCTATTCAACAATAACGACCCCTCCTATAACTCCCAGTCACTGGGTGCAGGCCGGCAGGAGGTGGACGACTACGGCCGGGCCATGGCCCGGCTGGAAGCGGCATGTTACCTTTTCGGCAAGACGGGTGAGGCGGAGTACAGGGTTTTTTTTGATGACCACTACCAGGAAGCCCATATGTTTCAGTGGAATTTCGTCTACCCCTACGAGGCACTGAACCAGGAAATGCTCCTTTATTATACCACGCTGCCCGGAGCGACAGTCTCGGTGAGGGATCACATAAGGAGCGTCTATCTGAACGCCATGAAGAACAACACGGATAACCTGCCGGCCTTCAACGGTAAGGCAGATCCGTATCAGGCTCACCTTGGCAGCTATGTCTGGGGCAGCAACGGGGTGAAATCCTCCCAGGGAAGCATGTTCTACAATCTGATCACCTTCGGAATCGAACCGGGGCTGGACCAGACCGCCAGGGATGCGGCCGGGGGATACATCCACTACATCCATGGCACGAACCCCCTGAATTTCGTCTACCTCTCCAACATGTATGCATATGGAGCAGAAAACGGGGTGAACGAATTCTACCACTCCTGGTTCACCGACGGGAGCCCGCTGTGGGACAGGGTGGGCAGCTCGATCTATGGTCCTCCCCCAGGCTACCTGACGGGAGGTGCCAATCCGGGTTACGACTGGGACGGATGCTGCCCGTCGGGCTGTGGATCCTATTCGAATAATCAGAAGTGTCTGGGTGAATCGATCTCTCCACCGAAGGACCAGCCTCCGCAGAAATCCTACAAAGATTTTAATACCAGCTGGCCGATCAACTCCTGGGAAGTGACCGAAAACAGCTGCGGGTACCAGGTCAGGTACATCCGCCTGCTATCCAAGTTTGTATCCGTCCGAATGGATTGTAACGGTGAGGTTGACGGCGGCGCATTCATCGATTCGTGCGGGGTATGTGCCGGCGGGAATACCGGGATTACGCCTTCGCTGGATCCGGATGCCTGCTTCCTGCACGGTGAGGATCCGGAAGGGGATACCATGTATGTGGAGGGAAGGCACCTCTACACGGCTTCCGGTGAAAAGGTGGTTCTGAGAGGGGTGAATGAAATGTTTGTCTGGTCGGATGACCGGTCGGGAGAGAGATTGCTTCCCGAGATTGCAAAAACCGGTGCAAACTGCGTCAGACTGGTCTGGATAGAGGAGGTGGGCGACAAACAGGTTCTGGCTGAACTGATCGATAACTGTGTCGGGCAGCACATGATCGCCATGCCTGAATGCCACTCCGCCACCGGAGAATGGGAGAATCTGGATATTTGTATCCGTTTCTGGAAGGATGCGGAATTGCTGGATGCCATACAGCGCAACAGGCGGTGGACCCTGCTCAACATCGGGAATGAAGTGGGGGACCATTCTGTGACCGGAGAACAGTTCAGCGAAGGGTATAAGAGAGCCATCGATTCTCTTCGGGCATGGGGTTATACGGTTCCCCTGGTCATCGATGCCAGTGGCTGGGGGCAGGATGTAGATATGATTTTCGGAACATGGGAAGAGATTCAGGAACACGATCCGCTGCACAATATTCTGTTCTCGGTACACTCCTACTGGGGAGATACCCGGAACTATCAGCGTGTAGCCAATGAATCGGTCAACTCGGGTCTTCCCGTCATCATCGGGGAAGGGCCCTCGCCCACCCGCTATCCCACCTGCGAATTGCTCGACTACGGAACCGGGCTGGAAGTATGCGGACGGAACGAGATCGGTTGGTTACCCTGGTCATGGGGTGGCATTGCCGGGGGACACTGTGTACCTAATTTTGACCTGGCCCTGGACGGAGTGTTCGGGGACTGGGTTACCCCGCATTCGGCGGATATGATGGTGGGCCATCCCTACAGCCTGATGCGGACCGCGGAACGACCACCATCCTTTTTTGAAAATGATACGGTACCTCCGGCCGGCATCATTTTCATTCCTTCCCTGGATCAACTGACCGTGGGTGACACCCTGGTGCCGGAAGTCATCGTCAGCCCTGCCAATGCCTGGAGCGGAGCATATGTTATTCGGGTCAAGGATGAGGACCAGGTGGTCTCGTGGGAACCGGAAAGGGGAACATTAGTGGCAGAGAAAGCAGGGACCTTTGTGCTGGAGGTTTACAGTGAGGCAGATACCCTGGTCTCATACAGCCGGTCGATGGAGGTCCTGGCCATACCGGTATCACAGATCACCGTTGTTCCATCCGCTGCAGATCTCCTGGTCGGTGACACGCTGATGATCGAAGTGGACATCCTGCCGGAGAATGCAACGAACAGGGAGGTGTACTACCGGATCGATGATCCGGGATCTGCGATCCGGTTTGATTCCACGCTGGGTCAGGTGATCGCCATAGGACCCGGGGAAGCAGAGATCGAAGTTATATGGGCCAACGGGCCTGTTTCGGCCGGTATCGATATTCAGGTGAGTGAACTCCTCGGGACCCGGTCTGCTCCCGTTTCCTTTCACCTGAAGCTCTACCCCAATCCCAATAACGGAGTCCTTCACGTATCTGCGGCAGAGTCACTCCAATTCATGATGGAGATCAGGGATCTGAGTGGAAGGGTCGTTTTCGAAACCTTCCACCGGGGACCGATCAGCGTGGATATTTCCGGTCTTTCACCGGGAACCTACACGGTATCGCACCGGAGCGGGGAAGAGATACAACAACATAAACTGATCATGCTATGATTACTGAACGTGGTTTTTATCAAGGTAAAATGTTGGTGGAAAAATGGAACTGGATAGCGGCCCTCTGGCTGCTGACAGCAGCAGCGGTCCATGCGGAAGATCCTGAGATACTGGAGATCGGTGAAGCGGCACCCGGTTTTAAGCTTGCCGCGGTGAATGAAAAGGAGTACACCCTGGATAGTTTCAGTGAGGCAGAAGTACTGGTGGTGGTCTTTACAGCGAATCACTGTCCCACTGCCCAGGCCTATGAGGAACGGATGAAGAGGCTCGCGGCCGACTACGCTGCGGATCAAATGCAACTGATCGCCATCTCTTCCAACCATCCGGGGGCGGTCTGCCTGGAAGAACTGGGGTATAGCGACCTGGGCGATAGTTTTAAAGAGATGAATATCAGGGCGGAGGACAGGAACTACAATTTTCCTTACCTCTATGACGGGGACCGCCAGGAGGCCGCCATGGCCTATGGAGCCGTGGCCACCCCCCATGTGTTCATCTTCGACAGGGAAAGGAAGCTCCGCTACCGCGGGCGGTTCGACGATATGGAGGATCCCTACCGCAGACCTGCCCGCACCGATGCCCGGAATGCCATCGAAGCACTGCTCGCCGGGAGAAAGGTTCCCGTGGAGACTACACGGGCTTTCGGCTGTTCCATCAAATGGAAATCGAAAATGGAGTGGAGGGTCAACCTGGACCGTCGTTGGAGCGAGAGACCGGTGACACTGGAAATGATCGGGCAGAGCGGATTGGATCGATTGCTGTCCAACGACGGGGATAAATACCGGCTCATCAATTTCTGGGCCACCTGGTGCGGTCCCTGCGTGATCGAGTTCCCCGAGCTGGTGAAGATGCAGCGCATGTACGGGCAGCGGAATTTTGAACTGGTTTCGGTCAGCCTCGACCGGCCCGGACAGGAGGACCGGGTGACTTCCTTCCTGGAGCAGAATGAGGCGGCATTTCCCAACTACCTCTATTCCGAAACAGACAAAGAAACTCTTTTTGAGGCGGTGGACCCGCAGTGGCAGGGCAATCTTCCCCATACCATCCTCATTGAACCCGGAGGGAAGGTGATCTACCGGCACAGCGGAATCATCGATCCGCTGGAGGTAAAGCGGGAGATCATTCAGCGAATCGGAAGATACTTTGCCGATGACCATCAGCGGGACAGGGATATTTTTGATCGGGATAACCTGATGGCCTGGTGTATCGTACCTTTTGATGCGGCCGACCGGACACCGGAAGAGCGCGCGGAGATGCTGCTGGAGCTGGGTATCAAAAAGATGGCGTACGATTACAGGGACCGCCATATTCCCTTGTTCAGAGAAGAGATCGAGGTGCTGGAGAATCGAGGGATTGATCTGAGTGCCGTCTGGCTATGGGTGGATCCGAACAATGAGCCTCTTTTCAGCAGGGCGAATCAGCAGATACTTCAGATCATCGACGAGACAAATACACGCACCGATCTCTGGATCGGGCTGCCTGCCGGTGCGTTCGAAGAGCTCCCGGAAGACCGGCGGCACAGCGCGGCAGTGGAAGTGATCCGTAAGGTACTGGATCGGGCTGAGGAGCTGGGCTGCACTATTTCTCTCTACAACCATGGAGGGTGGTTCGGGGATCCCTTAAACCAGGTGCATATCATCGAGTCGATCGGATCGGAAAAGATCGGGATCGTCTATAATTTTCACCACGGACACCAACAGATCGAGGCCTTTGAAGAGTTGCTGGAACTGATGCTTCCCTACCTGACCACCATCAACGTGAACGGTATGAAGGCGGAAGGGCCCAAAATCCTTCCCCTGGGAGAGGGTGACCGGGAACTGGAGATGCTGCGCATGATCGGCGAATCGGGGTACGACGGTCCGATCGGCATCATCGGGCATACCGAAGGAAAGGATATCCGCCCCGTACTGGAGCGCAATCTGAAGGGGCTGGAGCAGCTGAAAAAACAGCTGTAGTTCCCGGGGAGCGTTGTGCCGGAGAATCAATCCCCGGTCATGACCGTCCGGAAGAACTCCCCCTGCCTGGTGGGGGTGTAGTCCCAGTCGGTGAACATGTGGGGCGACCACTCCGGGTCGAAGCACCAGACCACCCAGGAGAGCCCTTTGCTTCCGGCATAGTCGACCAGTGCCCTGCCGTAGCTTTCATCCCCTTCCACCGGAATATGCACTCCTTTCTCATGGGGAAGGGCGAATCCCACCTCGGTCAGTATGACGGGATAGGTGTCAGCCACGAAGCCCCAGTCGGCTTCCCACTTCTCTTTCCAGGGTGCTTCCCGCTTCTGCGGATAGGGGTGGCTGACGTAGGCGATGCCTTCCGCATCCACCGGATCGTCCAGGACCGGTGTCAGGTCATAGGCCCAGTTGAAGCCAGCCACGAGAATGACGGCCCCGGGATGGTTGGTGCGAATGGTGCGGATCATCTCCTCGTTCATGTCCTTCCACTCAGACCAGGTCATCTCTCCGAATCGTTTCCCCGAAACCGTGGGTTCGTTGTAGAGTTCATACATGGCCACCACCGGTTCACCGGCGTACCTTCCGGAGACCAGGTCCCAGAAACGGAGGGTTTCCTCCATGGTCGTCACATACATCTCATGCTGGAATTTCTCCTCCTTCAGGTTTCCGATGGAGTGCCAGTCGAGGATCAGGTAGAGCCCCAGGTCCCCGGCCCACTCCACCGCCTGGTCCAGCAGCTCCATGTATCCTTCTTCTCCCCGCTCCCGCCAGGCTCCCGGGTGGACCGGCAGCCGGACAACGTTGGATCCCCATTCCCTGGCCTTCTCTAAGTGTGATCTGGTCCAGCGGCCGTCCAGTTCCAGGTTGTGGGGGTCGCGGATATTGACCCCCCGGAAGATCATGGTCTCTCCCGATTCATTCACAAAACGGTTCCCTTCGATAAGGATCCGCTCCGGGTCGGAACCGGTCAGGGTACAGGAGTGGATGATGCCGCAAAGCACCAGGGTGGCAATGGCATTTTTCATAGTCAGGGTTTTTACAGTCAGGGTTTTTACAGTCAGGGTTTTTACAGTCAGGGTT
>CAZRZY010000021.1:26872-46252 GCA_964604655.1 uncultured Bacteroides sp.
CAGGGTTTTTACAGTCAGGGTTTTTACAGTCAGGGTTTTTACAGTCAGGGTTTTTGCAGTCAGGGTTTTTATGTTCTATGGGTTCGGATTCCGGTTAATAACTCCAGTCCAGTCCGTACCGGTCGCTCACATCCAGCCTGGGCATGGGACCGTCCAGGGGATTCAGGTCCTTCACATACCAGTCGAGCCACTCCATCTGACGGTAGAGGACATCGATCTGGCCCACCTGGTTCCGGTTGCCGTGCCCTTCTCCCGGATACTGGACCAGCCGCACCGCAGGGTGATTGTTCATCTTCATCCGGCGGTACAGTTCCAGGCTCTGGGAGGGGTGTACCCGTGTATCAGCCGCCCCGCCATAGATAAGTGTGGCCGTTTTACTCTGGTGCGCCCAGTATATGGGGCTTCTTTCCAGTGAAAGCTGCCACTGTTCCTCCAGGGGTTTACCGGAGTGTACATAGAGCTCCTCATAAGGTATGTCGGAGGTACCCCTTCTGCTGATGTTGTTGCTGACTCCTACGAACATGCATACGGCCTTCACATAGCGGGTATAGTAGGTGGCAAACCAGCCGGAAGCGTATCCGCCATAGGAACCGCCGGCCAGTCCGACCCTTTCCGGATCGGCACCTTTGACAGAGACGGCCCACTCGATCCCGTCGGCAATATCATCAAACTCTTTGCCAGCCGGATCCATAAAACCCTCCATGGCAAAATCGACCCCGTACCCTGTGCTGGCCCGGTAATTCAGGTAGAGGACCAGGTATCCCCTGTTGGCCATCACCTGTCCGGGAGTAGAGTACCGGCTCATCCATCCGTGGGAGTGGTGCGATTCGGGTCCGCCGTGCACATAGACCACCAGGGGGTAGGTGTTACTCTCCTTGTATTCCGGAGGATGGATCACCAGACCTTCGATCTCCTGTCCGTCCCTGGCCTGGAAACGGATCACCTCCTGTTTTCCGAGGCTCTTTTCCCGGATAAGCGGGTTCATGTCGGTCAGTTGATCCGGTTCGCTCTTACCGTCCCAGTGATAGATATTCCCGGGGTCTGACGGTGTAGAGGCGGTAAAGTAGAAATGAGCAGCGTCATCCGTAAAGAGTGGCGCACTGAATATCAACCCGTTATCTGCTGCATTCATCAGCACTTTCCGCTTTCCACCCTTCAGGGGCACCGTACTGAGAGTAGGGTAGACCCCTTCTCCTGCCCGGTACATCACATGACGGTCGTCCCTCCAGCTCACCCAGTTCACATGGCCCCTGAAATTCTCCGGGGTAAGATTGACCAGGGAGTGCTCCTCCAGGTCCACTACAAAAATCTGGCTCTCTTTGTGGTCATTCAGGTTCAGGGAAGCGTTGTAGGCCAGGTGGGTTCCGGAGGGATTGAATGCGTAGTTTCCCAGTTTCCCCTCGTTTTTTGAAACCTGGGTGATCTCTCCGCTCTCCAGGTCGATCAGATAGATCCTGCGAAACATGTAGCGGTGATCGATCAGATTTTTCGGCGAAAGAGTGGTGGCAACCATGGTACCCTGATGGTTGAAGGTGAAATCCCACGCATTCATGCCATCCGTCAGCTGCCAGACCCCCACCTGGTCCCAATCCTGGTCAAACCAGGTGTAGTAAAGGTTGTTGTTTTTCAGGTTCTCCTCGTAGTAGATGAAGTCATATCCCCGTTCCTTCAGCTCCCTCTCCCGTTCCGTAGCCCCGGTCCTGGAAAGGTAAGCCAGACCTTTGCCCTCCGGCTGCCAGCGGAAGGAAGAGACTCCGGTAGGAGCGGAGGTGAGACGGAAGATGGACCCGCCCGTTGCAGGCATTGCCCACACCTGTCTCTGCCCGCCTGTCTCCGAATGGAGGAATCCGATAAAGGCCCCGTCGGGACTGAATCGTGGAGAGGAAGCGTGAAATCCTTCTTCGAACAGCGGCTCAGGGGAGGCCCCGTTCAGACTGGCACGGTAATAGGTCACCGAACCGGGACCAGGCTTTTCGTTAGGTCCGCGTGGGGTGGACACCGAATAGAGGTACTGGGTGCCGTCGGGGCTGATCTCGAGTTGGCCGACCGATTTGATCCCGAGAAGGTCAGGTGCGGTAAAAGGCTCCTGAGCCCAAAGCCCGATGGAGAAAAACACCACCAGAAGAGCCGGAAGGGATCTCCGGGTTCCGGACCTGTAACGTGCAAAATAGTTCATTTCTTCAGGTTTTGGAGATTTTAAAACCTAAAGGTAGAAATTTATGAAACAGGCCCGGTCACATCAGAAAAATACCCGATTTACGGCAGTGGTCATGCATCTGCCCGGGCCAGAGGCTGGCCTGTACCTCCCCGATGTGAGCCTTCCGAAGGAAATACATGCATAATCTGGATTGCCCGATACCGCCTCCCGCGGATTCGGGGAATTCCCCGGCCAGCAGCCGTTTGTGGAACAGAAGCTCTTTCCGCTCCAGTTTCCCCTGTAATTCCAGCTGTCTGAGCAGGGCCGCGCGGTCGACCCTGATCCCCATGGAGGAGAGTTCGAAGGCCGTTTCCAGAACAGGGTTCCAGACCACAATATCGCCGTTCAGTCCCCGGTACCCGCCTTCCGTTTCAGTCGACCAGTCATCGTAATCAGGTGCTCTGCCATCATGGGGTCTTCCGTTGCCGAGATCACTGCCGATACCGATAATGAATACGGCGCCATGCTGCCGGGCAATCTGGTGTTCACGCTCCTTTGGATCCAGTTCGGGGTAAAGGGCCAGAAGCTCTTCAGCATGGATGAAATGGATTTCATCGGGAAGCAGCGGGACAATTTCGGGATGGTTTTCATAGACGATGAACTCGGTCCTTTTGATCACCGAGTAGATCTGCCTGACGATCGATTTCAACTGCTCCAGGTTCCGCTCCTCCGGTAGGATGATCTTTTCCCAGTCCCACTGATCCACATAGACGGAGTGGATATTGTCCAGCTCTTCGTCGGGGCGAAGTGCATTCATATCGGTGTAGATCCCGTAGCCGTTGGCAATCTCATAATCGGCCAGCATCATCCGTTTCCACTTGGCCAGAGAGTGGACGATCTCAGCCACCGTATCCTCCATATCCTTCACCTCGAAGGAGACCGGCCGTTCAATTCCGTTCAGATCGTCATTGATCCCTGTCCCCCGCTGTACGAACAGCGGAGCGGTAACTCTTCGCAGCTTCAGTTCTGCTGCCAGGTTACTTTCGAAAAAGTCCTTGACCATTTTGATGGCGCGCTCTGTCTCTTTCAGCGTCAGTACCGGCCGGTACCGGGAGGGGATGTAGAGTTTCATGGGTGTTGTTATAGATTGATAGAGATTTCAGCTCCAAATTTACATTTATTCATGATTTATGCCAAATAAAGTTCAGATTGCAACAATTGAGGGGGGGCAGATGGGGATGAAGAAAGGATATAGGCAGGGATCAGTGCAGGAAGGTGATATCTCCGGTCATCAGTTCTTCGGTACCGTCCATGTAAGTTACCCAGGCTTTGTATACGTAAACACCCGGACTGGCCAGCTCTCCCGATTCCAGGTAACCGTCCCAACCCACATAGACTTCGTTGGTCTCGAAAAGCTTTTCTCCCCAACGGGTATAGATGATCATTTTCAACTGGCTGGCATTGATGAGGTTGGGATGGAATACGGTATTATCGATCGTATTTTCCGACCACTGTCCTCCCGTCGGCCCGCTGCCATTCCAGACGAATGCATTGGGGAACTCCACCGAGCCTTCACCGGCAGTGACATTGATCAGTTGTTCTCTGATCAGCGTATCCGGGCAATCATTTTCACTCCAGGCGTACAGGGTGATGGTATACACGCCCTCCTCGCCGTATATATGGGAGGCATTCTCCTCGGGGGAAGTATTCCCATCTCCGAAATCCCAGAGGTAATATGATCCTTTTACCGAATTGTTCATAAACTTAAATACCTGCTTCAGGTTTTTCGCCTCTAAGGGGTACACATCAAAAAGGGCTGTGGGTCGTGGATAGAGGCTGATAATCTGCTCGGTAGTATCTGATCCCGATAAGCCGTATGCCTCCAGCCGGACATGGTGCTCCCGGCTTTCATAAAACGTATGCGTGGGGGTTTGCTCGGTGGAAAAGGTACCATCGTCGAAATTCCAGATATAGGAGTCGGCGTACTGACTGTTGTTGTAAAAGCTGATCTTCAGCGGCGGACATCCGATGGAATCGGGCCCGAACTCAGAGACAGGAGGGGGCGGAAGGATCTGTATGCGTTTGGTGATGCTGTCCCTGCAGTAGAGATTAAAGGTTTTTAGCCCGATATCGAAGAATCCCGTGGAATCGTAATTGTGACCGGTAGGTTCTTTCAGGGAGGAGGTGTCTCCGTCTCCGAAATCCCAGAGATAGGACCATTGGCCGTAGGAGGAGCGGTTGATCAGGAAGACGTCCGTTTCAGGGTAACTCTGTATCTCTGGAGAGACAAAGAAATTGGCCTCGGGGGAAGCGTATATGGTGAGGCTGTCGGTAATGGTGTCGCGGCAGCCCCGGAAAGATTCGATCACCAGCCGGTATTGGTAGGTAGTATCCAGCTGGAAGACGGGATAGTAGGTGGTATCGATCACCCCGTCGATGGTATCCACCCTGAAGTAGAGTGAATCACCGATGGGAAGGGTATAGGTATGGGTGTGGTTCTCGGTGCGAACCAAGGTGGAATCACCGTCGCCGAACTTCCAGTAATACTTGTCATACCCTTCGGTGGCGGAGAAATCCACATCCACCGGGCTGCAGAAATCATCCAATTCGGCAGAGACTGTCATGTCGGGTTTCGGGTAGACCTCCACTATCAGTGTATCGTTGAGATCGGCATCGCACGAATTGGCGGCATGCTTCTCGATCACCTTTTTCAGGATGTACTCATTTCTCCCCACCTGGTGGTCGAGGGTCAGCAGAAGGGTGTCGGCCGTCAGGTCGAAAATGGTATCGAGGGTGCCGTTGGATTCCAGCACCAGGTCAAACAGGGAGGTGTCGGCACCGAAGATGACCACACGGGCAGCGGACTGGTTGTCGGGCTGTTCACACCAGGCCGTATCATTGGTTATAAGAGAGGCATCCGGAATCCCTGCCACCCTGATCTCCAGGGAATCCACCCCGTAACAGCCGTAGGGATCAGGATCGGTACTGAAGGCGATATGATGGGTCCCTATCCCGGCTACCGCAGGGTCGAAAAGTCCGGTGGCGGGATTGGTGATTCCGCTGCCCGACCAGGTACCCGAAACCGGAACGGAGATCAGATCGATGGGAGCATCGTAGATACACACCGGACCTGCCGGAAATACCGTTGCTGCGGGTGCATCCCTGACCGTTATCCCGATGGTGTCGGATGCAGAACAGTTGTTCCCGTCCGTGACATTATAGATCACCTGGTGCGTGCCCGGACCGGCCACATAAGCGGCGAATTCTCCGGTCACCTGATGGATGATCCCGTTCCCGCTCCAAGTGCCGCCGGGGGTGGCGGCGCTGAGTGTCATGGCGGGGTTGAATTCACACATGGTATCTACCGGGGTGATGGTGGGATCGGGAATGTCCACGATCCGGATCACCGAACGGTCGGTCACCGGGTCTTCGGCCGGGTAGGGATTGCAGTAGTTCCAGTACCGAAGCTCCACCTCGAACTCCTCGCCCACCAGGTTGTCGTCCGCCACGGTGATGGGCAGGCTCTGTTCGGAGGATACGGTCACCGGTCCGGTCAGTTCGATAACGGGGCCTTCCAGAGTCCAGGGTCCGGTGAATCCGTCCACGCTCACCGGGGTGGCGGAGGACATGGTATTGCGGGTTCCGTACACCCACTGGATCCAGCGGGTCTCCACATTGGGGTTGTCCTCCTCCTGGGGGGGCACACAGTTGAACAGGGTGCCGTCGCCGAACCTCATGGTGGCGCCGTTTCCCACGCAGACCGGATAGACATCGGGTTCGGCGTTCACCTCACCGCCGTTCTCGTTGTCGGTATCCCACACCGTAACGATCTGCTCCTGGGAGGAGGAGGTGCATCTTACCCCGTCCACCACCAGGGTGGCAACAGGATGGTAGTTGCAACGGTCGTTCAGGGAGGGATAGGTATGGTCGGCATCTGCGTTGAAGGTGCCCGCAGGACCTTCTGCGGCAACCACAGTCTCCGAGGTGCCATCGTCCCAGTCGAAGTGGATCTCCACGGTGGTCCCCGCATTGTTGACCCCCACATAGGTCACATCCCAGTTGACCTCCACCGGGGAGCAGAACTGGTCGGGAACAATGGCATTGGCTTTGGAAAGGATATTGCAGCTCTGCCCGGATCCTCTGATGGGAAGGAAAATCAAAACAGCGGGAAGGATCAGGGCAGCAGGGCTTTTCATGCGGGAAATTTATGAAATTAATTCCTAAAAATCGTTCAGGTTCCACTCTCCCCTGAAAGGCCTGGATAACATTCCGTTGGCTTCCTCGTCATTCACAAAGCGCTCATGGGACGGTGCCCAGTACAACGGCCGTTCCAGAGTATATGCGATGTTCACGATGTTACAGACAGAGGCAGTACGGTGTCCGGTCTCCACATCTGAAACCGGGTCCCGGCGCTCTTTAATGGCGTCGATCCAGTCCTGGTAGTGGTTGTCGCTGTGGTACAGTTGTTCGTCGTGGGGCTTCAGTTCCATTTCGGTCAGCCCTTCGATATCGGAACGGTAAAAACCCCTGCTCACCTCGATCTTTCCATCGCTTCCAAGGAACTGTACCGCGTTGGACTCTCCCCAGTCCACATGATTCATCACTACTCCGCCGGCATACTTCATCTTCATTCCCTTTTTTGCACGCTTCTTCGGGGGGATGAACTCCACCGGTCCCGACCGGTCCATTCCCAGTGCCCACTGACCAATATCAAACATATGAGCCCCCCAGTCAGTGACGCTTCCTCCTCCAAATTCCCGGTATTTTCTCCACTGGGGCCAACCGGTGTACTCAATGGGAGGAGAGAGATCCGGGTGATAATTGCGAAAAAGGGAGGGACCCACCCACCGGTCCCAGTCCAGGTAGTCCGGTACCGGTTCGCCAGGCAGTTCACAGGCCATGGCAGGATCACCTACATTCACATTGACTTCGCTTACCTCCCCTATATAACCGTTGCGGACCATCTCACAGGCATGTCTGAAATTCCGCCAGGAACGTTGCATGTTGCCGGTCTGAAAAACACGGTTGTATTTCCTGGTTGCTTCCACCATGGCTCTTCCCTCCGCCACGGTAAGAGCCATCGGTTTTTCACAGTAGATATCTTTACCGGCCCTGGCCGCATCCACCGCCATCATGCCATGCCAGTGGTCAGGAGAGGCGATGACCACGGCATCGATATCCTTTCTTTCCAGCAGTTCCCTGTAGTTTACATAGGTATCAACCTTCTGGCTTCCCCCCTGGAGTTTTTCTGCATTGGCTTTCCCGGCCTCCTCGCTGAACCGGGCCAGTTTCTTGCTGTCCACGTCACTGGCTGCCAGTACCAGGGTCTCGGGACACCTGTTCAATCGTTCAAGCAGGGTGTAGCTCTGTTTGCCCACACCGATGTAGCCGAGGTTGATCCGGTCACCGGGCGGCAGCATGCCATTGCGGCCCAGAACATGGCTTGGAATAATGGTCATCGCGCCTGCACCGAGCGCCGATTTTTCCAGGAAAACCCTTCTGTTCATTGAAGCAAATTTGAGGTAAGGTTTGATCAGGTCCTAAAAATAGCAATTTAATAGAGTATCTTACCGTCCTGAGCGTCCCATTCCTTCAGAAGGTCCTCCATTTCATCCAGCTTTATACATGCAGTGCGGATCTGCCGCCGGGATGCAGGGAGGGCCATTTCTTTATAAAGCATTCGGTCCAGGAAGCCCAGATTTTCTGCCACTCTTCTTCCCGCGGAAAAGTAACATACCCGGATATCGGCCCAGTAGATGGCTGCCAGACACATGGGGCAGGGTTCAAAGTTGGTGTAGATCACCGACCCGGTCAGGTGATGATCTCCCAGTTCCCGGCATGCATGGCGGATGGCGTTTATTTCGGCATGGGCGGTAGGATCATTCTCCGCCACCACGGTATTATACCCTTTCCCCATCACCCTGCCATCCCGGACAATCACCGCGCCAAACGGTCCTCCGGCCCGCTTCCTGATACCGGAACGGGCGGTCTCTATGGCCATTTTCAGGTAGGTCTCATGCGGAACCATGAACAGGCCTTTCTTTTTTGCAAGTTAAGGTTCCTTCCGTAAATATCGTATATTTAGATTACTGAACATTCGTTTCAAAATTATTCCCGGTTCCATGAAAATAATCACCCATCAAAAAAAGGAATTCCCGTCATGAAATTCGGATACTTTGACGATTCGCGAAGAGAGTATGTGATCACCACCCCCCGTTCCCCTTATCCATGGATCAACTATCTGGGATGCGAGGAGTTTTTCTCTCTGATCACCCATACTGCAGGCGGATACAGCTTCTTCAAGGATGCCCGACTGCGGCGTATCACCCGCTACCGGTACAATAACGTACCTGTGAGTTTGGTATCGTTCTGAACAATCCTGCGTTCACCAGGTACCTCGTGAAATACGGAGAGATCAGCTCTTATCCTGAAGGATATAAAGAGAATGCGGGGATCTTTTGCCACAATAACCCGTGGATCATGATCGCAGGAAAAGATTCGCACACCCCGGGACAAGCCAAAAACAGCTGGCTTACCGGCACCGCCGCCTGGTACTATTACGCCGTCACCCAGTATATCCTGGGAATACGGCCCGAATACGAGGGGTTGCGCATCCAGCCGGTGATCCCTTCCCAATGGAAGGGATACCAGGTCATTCGCCGGTTCAGGGAGGCCACCTATCACATCGCCATCGCCAATCCCCATGGCGCGGAACGGGCTATCCGGAGCATCCCGGTGAACGGGGAGGAGCTGAAGGGGACCCTGGTCCAGATCTGTATCCCGGGCAGCGTCAACCGGGTGGATGTAGTCATGGGATAAACGCCCTGTTCTGTTCGATCAGGCGGTTGATGCGCTCCACGCTGGCAGCCGACCGCAGTCCGTCCCTGGGAGTGTTCAGGCAGTAGTCCACCAGTTGCCCGATGGTGGAGGTGGCCACGTGCATGCGGGTGTCCGAAGAGGCATAATAGATGAAGACCTTTCCGTCATCGCCGGCTATCCAGCCGTTGGTGAACAGCACATTGGAAACATCGCCCACGCGCTCTTCCCCCAGGGGTCCCATGAACAGTCCGGCAGGTTTTCGGATCACCCTGGACGGATCGTCGGGGGCGGTCATGAAGAGATAGAGGGTATATCGAAGTCCCGCGGCGCATGCCCGCACTCCGTGTGCCAGGTTGAGCCATCCTTCACTGGTCTTGAGAGGTGCGGGACCCTGACCGTTTTTCAGTTCGTATATGGTATGATAGGTCTTGGCATCCATGATCTTCTCCTCCTTCACCTCGGCGCCCTCGATCGTATCGGAAAGTCCGAAGGCGATCCCTCCGCCTTTACCGGTTTCGATAAATCCGTCCTGTGGGCGGGTGTAAAAAGCGTACTTCCCCCGGATGAATTCGGGGTGCAGGACCACGTTCCTCTGCTGTCCTCCGTAAGTGACCAGGTCGGGAAGCCGTTCCCATTCCACCAGGTCCCGGGTACGGGCGATCCCGGCGGCAGCCACTGCACTGCTGGTGTCCCCTGCAGGAGCATCCGGATCCTTTCGTTCTGTACAGAACACTCCGTAGATGAAGCCGTCTTCATGGGCGGTGAGACGGAGGTCGTAGACGTTGGTATCGGGCTGATCGGTCTCCGGCAGCGTAACGGGTCTTTCCCAGAACCGGAATCCGTCAACACCGGAGGAGCTTTCTGCAATGGCAAAAAACGATTTCCGGTCATTGCCCTCGCAGCGCACGGCCAGCAGGTATTTATCGTTCCACTTGATGGCTCCTGCGTTGAAGGCAGCATTGAACCCGATCCGTTCCATGAACCGGGGATTGGTCTCCGGATTCAGGTCAAACCGCCACTCCGGCGGAAAATGGTCCCGCGTGAGGATGGGATCACGATATCGCTGATAGATCCCGTTGGTACTGAACAGTGCTTCGTTCTTTCTCCGGATCAGTTCTTCATACTCGTTGTAGATCCGTTCTTTACGCTCATAAAAAAGCTGATCGTTCATCGTTTATTCTTTCATATTTGTTGGCCGGTCGTTGCCCCGATCCGCATGTCCATCTCCATACAGGCCCTGCCGTTATGGTAGGGGCATTTCCAGAAGCCCCCTTTCTCATTGAGGGTTTGCGCAACCCCCTCCTCCGTGACACTCCAGAACCACTCTCCGTAATCCTTGTCCACCAGGTGATCCCGGATATACGTCCAGCTTCTCAAGGCCTGTTCCAGGAAAAAGGCCTCTCCGGTGACCTGGTATGCATTGAAAAAACCCACCACTGCCTCGGCCTGCGGCCACCAGTGGCGGTCGGTATCCGTCTCCCCGGCTTCGGGTAAAAACTCGTAGGCGAGGCCTCCATCCCTGCCGGTTCCCTCCAGGGCCGCCGCGGCCATCTGAACCGATGCCTCCTTTACGCGCTCCTTCAGGGCAACGTCGCCCAGCACGCCGGCCGCTTCCGTCAGTAACCAGGAGCACTCGATATCGTGTCCGTAGGAGATGAGGGAGGACCGGAGATTCCAATGATCGTCGAAGAAGAGGCGGAGATGCCCGCTCTCCCTGTCGATAAAATAGTCCAGAAAAAGCCGTACCAGGTTGTCCAAAGCCTTCAGTGATGCGGGTACTCTCCATACCCTGCAAAGATGCGTGTAGGCCTCCATCATGTGGAGGTGGGTATTCATGGTTTTACTTTCATTCTCATCTTTCTCGCTCAGCCTCATGTCGGCCAGTGGGGACCAGTCACGGGCGAATGCCTCCAGATATCCGTTGCGCTTCCGATCTCTTGCCCGTGTCTCGACCAGTTCGAAAAGCGACCGGGCCCGGTCCAGTGCCTTCTGACTTCCGGAAGCTCTGTGATATTCCACCAGTCCGTAGAGGGCAAAGGCCTGGGCATAGATCTGTTTGCGTCCCGATTTCACGCTGCCCCGGTGGTCCAGTTCCCAATAAACCCCGCCCCTGTTGCTGTCTGCAAAACGGGTCACGAAATAGTGGTACGCCCGTTCTGCCATCCGCGCATATGGCTTACCGCCGTATAACCGCCAGGCAGCCGAGAAGGTCCAGAGAATGCGTGCGCTCAGGACCGCTCCCTTTCCCGACTCCTTCAACGCCTCGTTGAAGTGGGTCAGGTGACCGTGGAACCCTCCGTGTTGCTCGTCGGGAGCATATTTCATCCACCAGGGGAGGATGTTTTTCCACAGTTCGGCGGTCATCTCCCCCCTCCACCGGAGAAGTTCGTTCAGGATCCCCGGATCGAGACCTGGATCGACGGCACTCATTTTATCGCAGGTTTTTCATCGGGCAGCCGGTCCCACCAGGTCCGCTTCATGATCACGAAACAGACGGCCACAATAGCCAGGGAGATCCCCAGGGGTACAATTTTTTTCAGAACGACATATATGGGGAAGATGACCAGGGCAGTCTGTGCGATGGTCCCCACGACCACATTGAACATATCCCTCCAGAAGTCGGAGTTCCTCTGAAAGGACGGATCCTCGGCCACCACCTTTTCGTGAATGGGTTTCCAGAATCCCCAGGGACGCACATTCCTGTAAAAACCTTTCAGAGTCTCCTCATCCGTGGGCGGGGATGTGTAGGTGCCAACCAGGCAGCCGATGAGGGAGATGACCAGGATCAGCGGGAAGTAGTAGAGATCGAGGGTATTGAAGATGTACGGAAAGATCAGGGCGGGAACGATCCCTGCCACCATGCCCCAGAAGAATCCCGAGCCGTTGAACCTCCACCAGTACCACTTCAGAACGTTGGAAGCGGTATAGGCACCGAACAGGGCAGATACGATCCACTGCAGGATATCATTTACATCCAGTGCGAATATGCCAAAGACGATACTGATGGCCACCACCCCGATCCCGGTGATGTAGCTGATGCGGCTTACCTGTTTTCCGGACGCCTTGGGCCTCATGTACTTCAGAAAAATATCATTCACGATGTATGCCTGGGCGGCATTCAGGGTGCCCGCAAAAGTAGACATAAAGGCGGCCAGCAGCCCTGCCAGCAGCAGCCCCATCAATCCCACCGGAACGAACTCGCTGATGGCAGAGGGAAGGATCTGTTCAAAATCGATCCGGTTCCCGACGATCAGGTCGAGCCTGTCGTAGAAGATCAGTCCCAGGATGGCAAAACCGGTGATCATAAAGTAACGGGACGGCATCAGGACCACCGATACAAATCCCGACATCTTGGCGGCATCTTTGGGAGACCGGGTGGAGAGGATCTTCTGCATATCATAGTTGGGTGCAGGGCCGGCTGCCGACACCAGGATCCCCTTGAACAGCATCATGGTAAAGAAGATGCTGAAGAGGGAATAACCGTCACTGGCAATCTTTCCGTTCACTTCATCAATGATCCCCGACCAGTCCAGGTCAAGCCGGGCCCCGAAAAACGGATTCATCCATCCCTCTGGCACCACCAGCGGGTGGACAGCCAGTGCATTCATGGCGATCACGCCGATGACAACCGCCGAGACGGTCATGATGGTATACTGAATGAGGTCGGCCCATACAATGCTGGTCATTCCCCCCAGGATCGCATAGAACATAGCGAAGAGGGTAAAGACGATCCCGTATACATGGGGGACATATTCCGGTGCCACGGAGAAGGGAATAACGGGTGAAATGACCTCCCAGGGAATAAAGATCTCCACGAATTTACCCAGCCCGATAAATCCGTATGCCAGGAAACCCAGGCAGCTGATCAGGGCAAAGACCACCACGATACCGTGGGAGAGCCGCCCATCTTTCCCTGAACCGAACCGGGTGCTGATCCACTCCGCCCCCGTGGTGGCATTGGAGCGCCGGAGCCAGATGGAGAGGAAGACCATCAGGAAAATCTGGTTGAAGACCGGCCAGAGCCATGGGATCCAGATCGACTTAAGGCCGTAGACAAATGCCAGTGTCACCAGCCACATGGTTCCGGAGATGTCAAACATCCCCGAGGCGTTGCTGAGTCCCAGCAGGTACCAGGGTAACTTTTTGCCGCCCAGCATATAGGCGGTCTTGTCCTTTTGTGCACGCTTTTTAAGGACCAGCCCGATAACAATGGTGGAACTCAGGTAGGCACAGATGATCAGAATGTCAAAGAGGGTCAGTTTCATCCGTCTGAAATATTTCGTACGCTTTCAGTTTATTGATACATGTTTGGGAGTTCGGAAAGGGAAAGCATCAGCGGATCTTCCATAAATTCGATGAAGTCCGGTACCACGGGATGCCCCGGGTAGGGGGCGTAAAAATGGTCCGGGCGGCCGTTCCTCCACAGGAGGATCCAGGAGGCGCGCCGGGTGGATGCATTTTGTTTCAGGGTGGGGAGTACTACCCCTGTAAACCAGTTCTTATCGGGTATGGTCTCCACCCCGGTTTCTGAAATGGTCATCAGCTTCCCGTGAGCGGAGGAGAGAGAATCCAGGGTTTCCAGCATGGTGACAGTCCGGTGGGTCCGGTCTTTCCCGCTCAGTCCCCTGTAATCGTCGAACCCCATGATATCCACATACCGGTCGCCGGGATAATAGGTGAGATACTCTTCTGCCGTTTCGAAAACATCCGTGGAAAAAGCTATCAGTAACTGGTGCTGTCCCTTCTCTTCTCTCAGGTAATCCACCGTCAACCGGAACAGTTCCCGGTACTGACCGGGGGTGCATGAGGAGTTCCCCCACCAGAACCATCCTCCGTTCATCTCATGAAAGGGCCGGAGGATGACCGGAATCGGTTCCCCGTCTTCATTCTCCAGGCCGGAAAAGAAGTCGGCTGCCCGGTTCAGCTTCCCGAGATACTCCTCGTGAAGGGCGCCTCCTGGCAGGCAGGCCTGCACACAGGATCCTGTATCCCAGCTGGTCCCGCCTGTTGCATAGTTTCGCATGTGCCAGGAATAGGTGTTGATGCCGCCCCGTTCATAGGCAGCCACCGCCCATCTCTTCATGCCGGAAAAAGGTACTCCGTCGATATTTTCCAGGCTGTCGATATGACCCAGGTCCCATCCGAAAACAGCCGGGTGATCCCCCAGTACATCATGGATATCGGTCCGGAACGGCTCCCCTTTCCATCCCATTCCGTAGGCGAGCGCATCCTGGTGGGCCAGCAATACATATTCACCCGACAGGGCATGCAGATTACTGAACAGAGCCCGGGCCATGGGGGTTGCCCGGGGATTACCGGGCACCGGAGCAGGGGAGGGATCCACCCTGACGTTAATGCCCGAAGAATCGCCCGAAGAATTGCCGGAGGAATCGCCGGGTGACCTGTCAGGTGCCCCGCATGCAGCCAGCAGGGGGATGGCACAGCACATGAAAAGGGTTCGAATAAGCATAGGGAGATGGATTTAAAGGCATAAAAATATCAAAATAAAATCCCTCACCAAATACGGGAAGGGTGGATGAAAATGGTAAATTGCGTACCATTCCGAATACTATGTCCGTCCTTAAAAGCGTGAATCCGTATGATCCGTCACGGATCGTCAATTATCCACAGGCCACGGAGGTCCAATTATCGGTCATGATCGGCAGGTCCTGGACAGCCTTCGGTAAATTCCGCCATACCTCGCCGGAGGAGAGGGCCTCCGGAATGGAATGGCTGGCGGGGATCCTGAAGGAGCGGAGCCGGGAGCTGGGTGCATTGATCACACGGGAGATGGGGAAGCCTTTGACCGAGGCGGAGGCGGAGGTGAAGAAGTGTGCAAGGGTTTGTGAGTACTATGCCGAAAATGCCGTCCGGTTCCTGGAGCCCAAAAGGGTGGAGACGGAAGCATCAGAGAGCTACGTGATTTACCAGCCACTGGGCCCCATCCTGGCTGTAATGCCCTGGAATTTCCCGTTCTGGCAGGTGTTCAGAGCTGCAGTCCCGGCTGTCATGGCCGGAAACACGGTACTGCTGAAACACGCTTCCAATGTGCAGGGATGTGCAATGGCCATTGAAAAGATCTTCCTGGAAGCAGGCTTTACCGAAGGGGTATTTCAGAATCTGGCTATCAGCTCCGGCCGGGTCGGCGGGGTGCTTACCCATGAGTATGTGCGGGGGGTGACCCTGACGGGCAGTGAAAAGGCCGGTGCGGAGGTGGCGTCCCTGGCCGGAGAGCACCTGAAGAAATGTGTGCTGGAGCTGGGGGGGAGCAACGGTTATGTGGTGCTGAACGATGCCAATCTCGAACTGGCCTTGAATATTGCCATCCCTGCCAGGCTTCAGAACGGGGGGCAAAGCTGTATTGCCGCCAAACGGTTCATCCTGGAATCGTGGATCGCCGAGGAGTTTGTTCCCGGTCTGGTGAGCAGAATTTCCCGACTGCAGGTGGGCGATCCCATGGATCAAAAGACCCGGATCGGACCCCTCTCATCGGTGAAACAGGCCCGGGAAGTGGAACGGCAGGTACGCTCCTCCATAGAGCTGGGTGCAAGACTGATTGCAGGGGGAGGCCGGGACGGGGCATTTTTCGAGCCTGCGGTCCTTACCATGGTCAGGCCGGGAATGCCGGTCTTCGAGGAGGAAGTATTCGGGCCGGTTTTCGCGGTAATGGAGGCCAGCTCGGCAGAACATGCCCTGGAGCTTTCCAACCGTTCCGGTTTCGGCCTCGGCATGCAGGTATTTACCGAATCCTCTGAGAAGGCGAACCTTTTCATCGAAGGCGCCGACGAGGGTGCAGTATTTGTCAATGCGATGGTTAAGTCCGATCCCCGGCTTCCGTTTGGAGGCGTGAAACGGTCAGGGTTCGGCCGCGAACTCTCCCTGGAAGGGATCCGTGAGTTTGTGAATGTGAAGACGATCTGGATCGACTAAACGGAATTCTTTATACGGAATCTATGAGAAGATTGACACTTTTAGCAGTCATATTCCTCCTCTTTGCAGAAGGGTGGGGACAGACAGTTCCTTCCTCACCGGAGGAGTTTTTCGGATTTAAACCGGGCAGCGACCGCCAGTTGTTCACCTATGAAAAGCTGATCGATTACCTGAAAGAGCTCGACCGCGATTCGCCCGGGATACACATGGAGGAAATTGGGGTCTCACCCATGGGGAAACCGATCTATATTTGCTTTATTTCTGCCCCAGGGAACATCCAAATACTGGATTCTTTGCGCCAGGTGAACCGGGAGCTGGCGCTGGAGCCTCAAATGGATCCGTCGAGACTGAACAAGGTCATAAGAAACGGGAAAGTCTTTGTGCTGGCCACGCTGTCGATGCACTCTTCAGAAGTGGGTCCCTCCCAGTCAGCACCCCTGATCGCCTACGATCTGGCCACCACATCGGATGAGGAGAAGCTCCGGTGGCTGGAAGATGTGGTCTATATGATGGTGCCCTGCCACAATCCCGATGGGATGGACATGATCGTGGAAAACTATCAGGAGCACCTGGGGACCACCTATGAAGGAGCCTCCCTTCCCCGGGTCTATCATAAATATGTGGGGCATGACAACAATCGTGATTTCGTGATCCTGACCCAGGAGGACAACCGGGCCATTGCCAGGATATATAACCAGACCTGGTTTCCCCAGGTGATGGTGGAGAAGCACCAGATGGGTTCCACCGGGACACGCTATTTCGTACCTCCCAACCACGACCCCATTGCAGAAAATGTACCGGCAGGGATTTTCCACTGGGCGGGAGTCTTCGGTCAGCACATGGCCACCGACATGACTTCCAGGGGACTGGCAGGGGTGTCGCAGCACTATCTGTTTGATGATTACTGGCCCGGTTCGACCGAAACATGCATCTGGAAGAACGTCATCGGCTTTCTGACGGAAGCCGCCAGCGCAGCCACGGCCACACCCATCTATGTGGAGCCGACCGAGCTGACGGTGCACGGGAAAGGTCTATCGGAATATAAAAAAAGCATCAATATGCTGCTTCCCTGGGAAGGAGGATGGTGGAGGCTGGGCGATATTGTAGAATATGAAGTGGTTTCCACCTACTCGATACTGCGGACCGCCAGCCGCTTCCGCGGAGAGATACTGGAGTACAGGAACAGCGTATGCCGGGAGCAGGTAGCCAAGGGGCGGGAGGAAGCCCCCTATTATTATATCATGCCCGGGAAACAGCATGACCCTGGTGAGCTGGTGGACCTGGTCAACCTGATGAAAGAACACGGTGTGGAGGTATACCGCCTGCCGGACCAGGTCATTATCGGGGAAAGGATCCACCGGAAAGGGGATGTGGTCATCCCGCTGGCCCAGCCCTTCAGAGCTTTTATCAAGGAGGTGATGGAGGTCCAGGAGTTCCCGGAACGGCATTACACTCCCGGAGGTGAGTTGATCAAGCCCTATGACATTACCAGCTGGTCCCTGCCGCTTCACCGTTCGGTCACCAGTTTTGAGATAGATGTACGCAGCAGTGAACTGGAGAACCTGCTGGAACCTGTCACCGGCACCTATTCGCTTTACGAGCCTGTGGCTGAAAATGCGCAGGCCGTAGTGCTTCCGGTAACCTGCAACGCTTCCTTCAGGGCGGCATTTAATGCCATGGAGGAGGGCCTGACCGTAGAAAGGATCCAAAAAGATGGGAAAAATGGCGGAAATATGGCCGGCAAAGGGAGTTTCGTTATTCATCGCGAGCCGGGGAAGGACAGGGCCTGGGAGGCCTTTCTGGAGGAGTTGACCATTCCGCCCCTGGAGATCGCCCGGGGGGCTGATCTGGACACAGAACCGTTAAAACTGCCACGGATCGCACTGGTGGAGACCTATTTCCATGACATGGATGCCGGCTGGACCCGCTATCTGTTCGATACCTATCACCTTCCCTATACAGTGGTCCGTCCTCACCAGCTGAAAGAAAAGGAACTGGAAGATGAATTCGATGTGATCGTCTTTCCCGACAGCGATAAGTCGGTACTGATGACCGGGAAAAGGAAATCGGGCGATACTTACTATATGGGTAGTTATCATCCCGACTATGTGAAGGGGATCGAGAAGGAGGGAATGGAGAAGCTCATGAGTTTCATTGATCAGGGCGGGACCATCCTGGCCTGGGGCCGCTCGGCCAGGCTTTTTGAGGGGATCCTGAAGATCGGCAGCAACGGGGAAGAGGAAGAGTTCCAGCTCCCTTTCCGGGATTTATCCCCTTCGCTCAGCAAATCAGGCCTTTATGTTCCCGGAAGCCTTTTGAAGATAGCATTGACCGCCGACCAACCCCTCACCCTGGGGATGCCCTCCTCCATCGGAGTATTCAGCAGGGGACGTCCCGTTTTCCAGACTTCGGTGCCGCAATTTGATATGGACCGAAGGGTGATCGGGACCTATCCTCAGAAGGATCTGCTGATGAGTGGATACGCCGACAAAGAGGAACTGATGGGAAACAACGCTGCCATGATCTGGTTGAAAAAGGGGAAAGGACAATTGGTGCTCTACGGATTCAGTCCGCAGTTCAGGGCCTCCACCCAGGCATCCTATAAGCTGCTGTTTAACGCTCTTCTTCTCGGTCCGATCTAAAAAACTCTTTCACCTCTTCGCGACGGCCGGATACATCCCATGAGCAATCGAAGGTGTAGCCCGAGTCTTCTTTTTCGGACTGGAGCAGCTCTTCCAGTTCTGCGGCATATTTTTTGGTTTCAGAGAGGTATTTCATCTGATCCTCCTTGTGATGATGATAGAGCTCACGGATCACCATGCGGTTATGGGCCCTGAAGGTTTGGGCGAGCCTGTGAGCCTGATAAGGATTATAGCCCAGTTGAGTCAGTGCCTTCACCCCCAGCATGAGAGACGATTCAAAGGTATCTCTCTTGAATTCTTCCACCCCTCTGCTCATCAATTCATAGGTATGTTCCATATCGGTGGCCCTGGCCAGGATCTTGAGATGCGGAAATTGACGGCGGGCCAGATCGATGATTTTCAGGGATCGCTGCTTATCGTCTACTGCCACTATCAGGATCTTCGCCTCGGCTGCTCCTGCCGATGCCAGCAGCTTAGCCCGTGTGGCATCGCCGTAGTAAACCTTGAATCCAAATTTCCGGAGAACCTGGATGTTGTCCGGGTTCATGTCCAGAATGGTGGCGCTCATACCATTGGCAATGAGGAAGCGGCCGATCACTACTCCAAATCTGCCGAAACCGGCGATGATCACCGGGTTCTTCTCATCGATGGGATCCTCTTCCTCAACATTTTCTGCCCTGAATGCCAGCGGAAAGATCACTCGGTCGTTAAGGACCAGAAGAAGCGGGGTCAGTGCCATGGACAGGGCCACCACCAGGAACAGCATTCCCGAAGTTTCTGGCGAGATCACCCCGTTCTCGAGGCTGAAGGAGACCAGTACAAAGGCAAATTCCCCGCCCTGTGCGAGGGAGA
>CAZRZY010000022.1:0-213 GCA_964604655.1 uncultured Bacteroides sp.
CCAGTGACCTCATGCCTGTCAAGCATGCGCTCTGAACCAACTGAGCTAACACCCCAAGTGGTGTCAAAAAGTATGCAAATGTAATAATTCGCAGAATACCGGACAAGAGGTGAACGGATCGGACATACCTCAAAATTTTTATCCAGAGTTATGGGAACCAGAAATTCGCTGGCTTCGGACCAGATTTGATATCATTATTTGGGACATTCATTG
>CAZRZY010000022.1:313-45585 GCA_964604655.1 uncultured Bacteroides sp.
ACACTTCCGGGCATTGATCGACACTTCCGGGCATTGATCGACACTTCCGGGCATTGATCGACACTTCCGGGCATTTGAACAAGCAACGAAAGATATAAAATAACCTGTTATTAACCTTTTAGCTGTCATTACAGATAAAAAATAGTTGTAGACAGATGTAAATTATCTGAAAAAAACTTAAAAAGTATACTAAACAGATAAAAAAGGTCTCTCTGCACGCGTGCAGCCCTCCTACCCAATTCCTACCCAATTCCAATATTTTTCAAGCTGAAATACCTGACGATGAAAGGCTCATCATTTTTCTGAGCATAGAACTTCTCCATAACCTGGAATCAACGCCCGGACAATCCTGGAATCAACGCCCGGACAATCCTGGAATCAACGTCCGGACGATCCTTAAATCAACGCCCGGACGATCCTGGAGAAAACCAGAGAGAAATATTGGGGTCCAAGTGAATGGAATCTCCATATTTAAATACATGGTACAATGTTTTTAAATACATGGGGTACCCTCCCTGGAACAGGCAGGAATCCCTACTTTCATTCCTGAAATCATAACAACCCATGCAGCTATGAGAGACCTGGAGATACTGATGAACCCGAACAGGATGGTACAGCACCTGAAAAAGCCTGCATCGGAATTTACGAAATACGATATCATGAAGTTCATCGACGATCACTCCATTGAAATGGTGAATTTCAGGTATGTGGGAGAAGACGGGAAACTGAAAACCCTGAACTTTGTCATTACCAGCAAGGATTATCTGGAGTCCATTCTTTCCACAGGTGAGCGGGTGGATGGATCCAGTCTCTTTTCTTATGTGGATGCCAAAAGCAGTGATCTTTACGTCATTCCCAGGTTCAGGACGGCCTTCGTAAATCCCTTTTCAGAACATCCGACCCTCGATTTGCTCTGTTCTTTCTATACCAGGGAGGGGAAACCTCTGGAAAGCGCACCGGAGTACATTCTTCGCAAAGCCTCCCGGCTCTTCACCCGGGAAACCGGTATGACATTTAAGGCCATGGGAGAGCTGGAATTCTATATCATCAGTGAAAAAGAGGACCTTTACCCGGCAACAGATCAAAAAGGATATCACAGCGCTGCCCCTTTTACCAACTGGGAACATCTGCGGACCGAAGCATTGAGCATCATAGCTCGGTGCGGAGGCAAGATCAAATATGGCCATACCGAGGTGGGGAATTTCTCTACCGGCATCCACTTATATGAACAACACGAGATTGAGTTCAATCCGGTGGAAGCTGAAGAGGCAGTAGAACAATTGATCGTGGCAAAATGGATCCTCAGAATGCTCGGTCATAAGTATGGGGTCACTATCAGCTTTGCGCCTAAGATCACGGTGGGAAAGGCAGGGAGCGGATTGCACATACATATACTGTTGGAGAAGGACGGGGTAAATCTTATGGCCGACGAGGAGGGGCTGACCGATACGGCCAGAAAAGTGATTGCAGGAATCCTCGACAGGGCGGAGTCTCTGACGGCTTTCGGGAATACCGTCCCCACCTCTTACCTGAGACTGGTGCCCCACCAGGAGGCTCCTACCATGATCTGCTGGGGTGAAAGCAACCGTTCGGTGCTCATAAGGGTACCGCTGGGCTGGGTGGCCAGGACCCACATGATCAAGGATGCCAATCCGCAGGAAAAGGGGGAAGTCCCCTATATCCCGGGAAAGCAGACCGTGGAATTCAGGGTGCCCGATGGTTCGGCCGATCTTTATCACCTGATGGCGGGATTGATCCTGTCGGCAAAGGAGGGGATTTTATCCAATAGCTCACTGCAGCGTTCCCGGGACCTGTACATGGATGTCAATGTGTTTGACGAAGCTCATCGTGACCTTCTGAACAGGCTCAGATCTCTTCCGGAATCGTGCTACGAATCTGCCATAGCCCTGGAAAATCACAGAGATTTCTATCTGAAAGAGGGAGTATTTCCTGAGGGGACTTTACAGAGTTTTATCGATCGATTGAAAAGGTACGAGGACCGGACATTGAGCGAGGAATTATATCAGAGGGAGGATCAGATCAGAGAGCTGGTAGAGCACTACCTCCATTGTATGTAAAGGAGGTTGTACCTTTTGATACAACCTCATGGACGGGCTCATGGCTGCTGTGTGAGAGATTACAGTACAGGTTTCAGTGCCTACCGTAAAGATACAGGGTGGCCCTTCTACCCCGGACCCGACTGGTTTCATAGCGGAGTACCACCTTTTTGATCACACGGTTTCCTCCCCTGAGATCAATCACTCTGGATTCCCCGCCTGCAGGAATGTGGACCCTTGCCTTGATATCCTCCACGGTTCCGTTCCCGTAGTGAACCTTCATGTCATACAAAGTGATAGCCCGGTTCTCGACCCTGAATTTCAGGGAGTTGAACGAGCCTTCAGCACGGGTGATAACGATTTCGTCCCTGTCGTAAGTGTTATTCACCTTGCGGGTTCCCAAGTGTTCCCATCGGGGAAGAATCGTGCCTGCGGTCGAAAACAGGGTGAATAACAGGCCTGCTGTAAGAATGAGTATTCGTTTCATGGTGTTGTCTTTTATTGGTTTTCAAACCTGACACACCCGTCATCCGGAATACCCCTATCCGGAGATAAAATTTTCCCTAATAGACATGGGCCGACTGATCAAATCCGCTCATCATTTTCTCGATCTGCTTTTTATTGAAAAAGAAAGCCACGGAGATATACCATATTCCGGAACTCTGAAACTGGGAATAATCCACCTCCTGTCCGAAATCAACCCCGGTAAACGAAGTATTGAGGAAATCATCCATATAGTACTTAAACTTCAGTCTCACTCCCTGGGGAAACTGGATTCCTGCAAAAAGGGAGGGGATCCATGGATTGACCCGGTCACTGGTCCACTCGTTGAATTTTGCCTTGTTGCCATCGATAAACAGCTTCTGTTTATAATGGAACATCCATTCATATTCTCCACCCGCGAAAAGGAAAAAGTGTTTGCTGAAGGAGCCCAGTTTCAGTGCAAGGGGGAATCCCAGTGAATAACTCCTCCTTTTCATTTTGGTACTTTTATTCCAGTTGGAATGTTCGTTATCCACATTGGCAAATCCAATATTCTGGTAAAGATCCTCCTGAATCATGCCTACATTTCTAATATTCAAACCTGTAAATAGTCCGATATTGTTGGTCAGGTCCAGGTTGAGGTGCTGTTGGAGGTGGAAAAAGAGGGTAAACCGGACATTCGTATTCACATCCGTTCTTGCGAAGCTCACGTCGGCTCCGGAAAAGATAATCTCTCCTCCGCTGGAGTGATAGACCTTTTGGGCTGTGGTATTTAAAAGCCCCAGCGCGAGGGCCAGTGTTAAAAGGGCAACGGTTTTTTTCATTGCAGGTCAGTTTTATTAAGAATGAAAACGTTCAAGACTGGAGATTTGTTCTGACCAGAATATCGAATTGGGTCATCAGTCGGTTCAGCAAGGAATGATCCACCCTGAACTGAACTCCATCGAGCTGCCGGACCGGAAGGATTTTTGGCGAGGTCCCGGAGATGAAGCAGGCAGGCATCAGGTTGATCTCTCCGGCTTTGATGGGCCTTTCCACCACATCCAACTGAAGCCGGGAGCAGAGTTGCAGCACATATTTTCTGGTAATTCCGGGCAGGACAGCCCTTGCCGGAGCGGTTATCACCCTGTCTTCCTGATCGATAAAAAAGAGATTCGAGCGGCTTCCCTCGGTTAATTGCTTTTGGCTGTCCTGAAGAATCACCTCATAAACTCCATGTTCTCGGATAAACCGGGCCACACGGCTTCTGAATGGATCATCCCATTTTTTTACCCCCGGTCTGGGACGTTCGTGTGGAAAAGTCACCAGTTGAACCCCGCTTTTGTACATGGAGGGACCGGGATACGAATAGGGGATAAAGTAACAGAGAAGATGGTCCTCTTTCTCAGCCCGATGCTGAAAACAAACTCTGATATTTCCAAGTTGAAACGGGTTGGATTCTCTGAGCAGCTGAATATGTTCTTTTATCTTCCGGTGACCGGGATAGTTCAGTCCTGATACGGTAACGGACTGCTCTAAACGCTCCAGGTGATCATTCAGGAAAAGAAATTTTCCGTCGATCATCCGGATCACCTCGTAATAGATGTCGGCCGACATATCGGGATCGAATACATCCACCTGCTCGATGCGGCCATCTATAATATATTTCTCGCCCAGTAGCTTGCTCTTGGTCATTCCACACTGATGGAAGCTGCCGGATTCATCCTGGAGGCCTTAAGGGATTGCCAGCCTACGGTGATCACGGCTATGGTTAATGAACAGAGCAAAGATAGGAGAAAGGTCCGGAAAGGAAAATCGATCCGTAAAGTGAAGTTCTGAAGCCAGTTCTTCATAACCAGGTAAGCCAACGGCCATGCGATGATGTTGGATATGACCACCCACAGGGAGAACTGCATAAGGAGCAAACCCAGGATCTGGTTCTGGAAATCTCCGCCTGTCACACGGACCGAGAGTGTTCTCATGAACTGAGGATCTTCACGGCAGGTTAGCAGGAGCGGTTCTACCTGATTATGGAGGGAACCATAGTTAAAATCCCCCACCACCCCGATCACTTCTCCTACCGGGTTGTCGGCTCCCTCCATATTGACCCCGCGAATGAATTTTTTCCCGATGGCACCGTCCCCCCACTGCATCTCACGTTATGGTCCTGCAGGGTCATAACCTGCTTCCCGTAAAACCATCCCGGAGCAGTGGTCGAAAGCGAAGTTCCCTCTACGGAGGGGTGGCGCTCAATCTCCTCTATAAATGCATTGATATTGCTGATAATGGAGGTGTCATTCAGGCTATTCATGAGGATCTTATCCCGATCGAATCCGGGGTCATTTTTCTGGTAAAACCCATTTGCAGAGCTACAATGATCGATCCGATGATCATCATGGAGGAGATGAAGAATTGGGCGGTTACCAAACCTTTTCTTAGCGCTCCCCGATACCTTTTGGAGGCTCCGTTCCCTTTCAGGACCGATACGGGATTGAAGGATGCCATGTATTTGTCATATAAGTCGGGAAACTTTTCAAGCACCATTCCTGGATTGGTATTCTCGGCCATCAGAATATAGGAGTATGAGCTGACGTTCCAGAACGAGTCGGCGCTACGGTCATTGAAAAGCTCACTGCCGATCTGTTCCTCAATGGCGGCGGCAGACAGAAGCCCGTTAAACCTCAGGTGGACATTTAAGGGCAGATCTACAAATACACCCGCAATCGTGTAGTTGGATCCATCCAGTGCCTTCATGTTTTTCACGACAACATCCCAGGTTCCGAAGTATTTTCATGCAAGCGTTTCACTGACGATCAGGGAGTAGGGTTCTGACAGGGCCGAACCCGGATTGCCCTCCAAAAACGGGATAGTAAATACTCTGAAAACGGTGGAATCGGCCCACATTACACGGTCTTCCTTAAATACATCCTCATCCTTTTCGAAAAAGAGGTCTCTCTTGGGAAGGATTCTTGCCTGCTCTTCCACCTCCGGGTACTCAACCTTCAGAGTGGGACCCGGAGGAATTTGTGTAATGGCTGTCAGGTCGAGCTTCTCATTGATATAGACTAGGATTTATTTTATTCATTTTTTGATGCTTACATAATAGTAGTCAATGAAAAGGTGTCCGCTATTGGATTTCAGCTGTCCGAAAGCGGACAGAGAACACCTTTCAGATTTGGATTTATTTGTTACTTTTACATACTCCCTCAAAGGCGATCTATGACTCCATGGGTAGACTGATTTTCTTCATAGATGACGATAAGATGATCCTCAATCTTTTGGAGTATACTTTCCAAAGCCGGCAGGATTATCATGTAGTATGCTATCAGACCGGGGAGGAGTGCCTTGAAAATATAGCACAGAAACCCAGTCTCATCGTTCTGGACCACATACTGGCTTCCGGAGGTGATCAGCGGTTGAATGGACTGGAAACCCTCAGGGAGATCAGGAAAATGGACAAGGATGTTCCGGTGGTTATTCTTACCGGTCAGGGAGATGATGGGTTGCTTTCTGAATTCATGGAAAGCGGAGCGAACCGCTATCTCACCAAAGATGATTTTTTCATCGATTCACTGATCGAGACCATCCAGGCGGTGATTCACTAAAGCAACTGGCCTCCCAACTGCAAGTTATTCTATTAATCCGCCAGGCATCATCAATTAATGCAGTTCATTTATTTCATTATATGATTTTAATTTTTACTTTTGCACACCCAAATTGAAGAATTTTGAGCAGGAGGGGATTCTATGCGGTACGTCTGACCGGCCTTGGAGATGGGGAACATGATTTTTCATTTGAATTGGACCAGCAGTTCTTTACTTTGTTTGACCATCCGGAGGTGGAAAATGGGTTGGTGAAGGCCACTGTGATCCTGGAGAAAAAGCCAGGCATCCTGGCACTCCATTTTTCGCTCCAGGGGGAGGTGGAGGTGATCTGTGACCGTTGTCTGACGCCTTTTATGGCACCGGTAGATTCAGTTCAGGACATTTATGTGAAAACCGGGGATGAGTTCAGGGAGCTGGAAGATAATGTGATCATGATCAATGAGGATGATCATGAAATTGATGTGTCCCAGTACCTGTATGAATATGTGGTGCTTTCCCTGCCGATGCAGAAGATTCATCCCTCCGATGCAGGAGGATTACCAGGCTGCGATCCGGATATGTTGGACAGGCTGGATGAGTTTGCGGTCAGGAGGTCCGAAGACGAGCAGGAAACGGATCCCCGCTGGGATGCATTGAAAGGAATATTTGAAAATAACAATTAGATATGGCACATCCGAAAAGAAAGACTTCGAAGACCAGAAGAGACAAAAGAAGGACGCACTATAAAGCAGAGATCCCAACGCTGTCTACCTGTTCCACCACCGGAACAGTCCATGAGCGTCATCGCGCCTATTATGTGGATGGGAACCTGTATTATAAGGGCAAACTGGTTATCGATTCCGAAGCTGAACTAGGTTAAAACCAAGCCACTCCGGTGGCACCAGGGTATCCATGCGGCTCGGGATTGACATGATGGGGGGTGATTTTGCACCGGGATCCTCCATTAAAGGTGCACTGCAGGCAAAACAGGAGCTGGCCGACAGTACAGATATCGTATTGATCGGGGACAGGGATTTGCTTCTCCGTTATTCCGACAACCATCAGCTGGATATCAGTACCATCCAGATAATCCATACCGATTCAAACATAGGGATGGATGACCATCCCATCAAAGTTTATAAGGAAAAGCCTGATGCAAGCCTCTTCCTGGGATGCAAATTATTGCGAGAGGGTTGTATCGATGGATTCTGCAGTGCCGGAAATACGGGTGCCATGATGGTGGGCGCCCTGCAAATCATCAATTCCATTCCGGGGGTCATTCGTCCGGCCATTGCTGCACCCATCCCTCAGATCAGCGGTGACCCTATGATCATGCTCGATGTCGGTCTGAATCCGGATGCCCGTCCTGATGTTTTATACCAATATGGCTTCATTGGTACCATTTATTCGAGTCTTGTCCACGGAATTGAACAACCGGGTGTAGCTTTGCTTAATGTCGGCATGGAAGAGGGCAAGGGAAACATGGTGACCCGAAGTACTCACCAGCTGATGAAGGAAACTTCCTCCTACCGTTTCATAGGGAATTTTGAAGCGAATGAGCTGTTTGTCTCAAACAGGGCCCATGTGCTGGTGACCGATGGATTTGTGGGAAACATGTTGTTGAAACAGGCCGAAGCGTTTTACAGCGCGGTGAAAGCGCGCGGTATGGACAATGATTATTTCGAAATGTTTAATTTCGAAAATTTTGGAGGGACTCCTGTACTGGGGGTCAATGCACCTCTTTTGATTGGTCACGGGATCTCTACGGAAAAAGCTATTAAAAACATGCTCCTCCATACCGCTGAGGTGGTAGGGGCAAACCTGGTCGACAGGATAAAAAACGAAATGGAAAAATGAACAAAATTTCAGCCGGGATCACCGGCATTCACGGTTGGGTACCCGAATACAGGCTCACCAACGAAGAGTTGAGCACTATGGTGGAAACCACGGATGAGTGGATCATGCAGCGGATAGGGATCAAGGAAAGGAGGATCCTGAAAGAGGGAGCCACGTCGGATATGGGTGCCGAGGCTGTGAAGGGATTGCTGAAAAAAACGGGGGTATCGCCCGATGAGGTGGATATAGTGATCTGTGCCACCATCACCGCAGACTACCATTTTCCCTCCTCGGCCAACCTGATCAGCTATAAGGCAGGAATAATGAATGCCTGGAGCTTCGATATTTCAGCAGCCTGTTCAGGTTTTTTGTTCGCTCTTCAAACCGGTGCCGGCCTGGTACAGTCAGGCAGATACCGGAAAGTGATCGTTGTGGGGGCAGATATGATGTCGGCCATTACCGATTATACCGACCGCACCACCTGCCCGTTATTTGGTGACGCTGCGGCTGCGGTTATGCTGGAACCGGTGGAGGAGGGTCTGGGTGTGGTTGACTCCATTCTGCAAGTGGATGGCAGTGGAGAAAAGCATCTTCATATGAAGGCAGGAGGTTCAGCCCGGCCTGCATCTCATGAAACCGTGGATGCCAGAGAACACTTTGTATTCCAGGAAGGCCAGGCGGTATTCAAGGTGGCTGTATCGAAAATGGCCGATGTGTCCGTGGAAATCATGAAGAAGAACGGGATGAAACCCGGGGACCTTCACTGGCTGGTGCCCCACCAGGCTAATATGAGGATCATTGAAGCTGTGGCCCGCAGAATGGGGATTCCCAAAGAGAAGGTGATGATCAATATTGAGAAATACGGAAATACTACGGCCGCAACCATCCCTCTTTGCCTGTGGGAATGGGAATCAAAACTGCACAAGGGAGATAATCTGATTCTTGCGGCATTCGGCGGAGGATTCACATGGGGATCCATCTATCTGAAGTGGGTCTATGACGGGAAAGGAGAATAATGATTAAATTTGCATAAATTAGCAGATTATGGCAAAAATGGGTGATACAGAGAATACCAACAAGATCAATATGATCGGGATCGGCACAACCATTGAAGGGAATATCTCTTCCAGCGAGAATATCCGGTTCGACGGGACGCTGATCGGGAATCTGAATACCAGAGGGAAACTTTTCATTGGCCAGTCAGGAAAGGTTACAGGGGAGATTCATTGCAAGAATTGTGAAGTGGAGGGTGTCATTGACGGAAAGGTAGTAGTGGAGGAACTGTTATCTCTCCGTTCCATGTCCAGGCTTTATGGGGAGATTAAGACGGGCAAACTGGCTATCGAACCGGGAGCTACTTTTACCGGCAAATGTGATATGGGTGGAAAAAAAGAAAACAGTATCTCACCAGCCTCAAAAAGCAAAGAAGGATAACCAAAAAACATCTGGATTGAAGTCCTTTGCGCGCTACTCCAATATGGGCTTCCAGATGATCGCCATTATACTCATCTTTTATTGGGTGGGTTCTAAACTCGATGAACGATCGGCCGGTGAAAAACCGGTCTATACGGCCATCCTGACAGTTATCGGTGTTTTGGCGGGGATCTATCTGGTACTAAAAGATTTCATTCACTTCAGGGATGATCAATGATCTCCGATACATCTGGCAACTACTGGTGATAGCATCCCTGATCGTTATCATCGCGATCCTTGTCATCCCCGCAACGAACATCGGAGTACAATTAAATCATTTTCTGGTCACAGTAGGTTTTGTGACGGTTATCAATCTGGCATCCTTCCTGGTCTTGTCTGCGGGGATCAGAAAGGGAGAGAGAGATGGGACCATGTTCCTTTTGGCAGGCATAGGATTGAAATTCATCCTTTACCTGTTCTATATCCTGGCATTCTGGCTGGTGACAAAAAATCTTTCCAAACCATTTATCATTTCGTTTTTTGCACTATATTTAGTCTTTACTATTTTCCTGGCAGTCCACCTATTTAAGCTGCTGAAGAATAAATAATTGCATTGATTGTGAGAGTGAGAATTACTGCCGTAACAGCTCCATTTTTACTAGGTATTGCCCTGCTCCTTTCGCCAGTTTGTTTGAATGGCCAGCACCAAGAACATAGCCAAGAGTTTCGTTCTGAAAATCATGAGGATGCTCATGATGAACCGCAAGCCGATTCCGGCGGAGCGTTCAACGCCGGCAAATTCATCATGGACCATATCGATGATTCCCACGAATGGCATATTCTTACGACCAGTGATGGACACCATGTAAGCATTTACCTGCCGGTGATCCTTTACAGCAAACACTCCGGACTGCATGCCTTCTCCTCTAAAAAGATTGCCCACGGGCACAGTCATAAGGGATTCCGGATGGGACACGGAGAGGTGGAGGGAAAGAGCCTGGAGGGAAAGATCGTAGAGCTGGATGAAAAGGGTAAACTGGTGGAGGCAGGCCTTCCGCTTGATTTTTCGATCACCAAGAACGTATTCATGATGATGCTTTCCGTTCTAGTGTTGCTGGCAGTGTTCCTGTCACTGGCCGGTTCTTACAGGAAAACAGGAATCAGTGAGCCAAAGGGTCTTCAGGGATTTCTCGAGCCGGTCATCCTTTTTATCGAAGAAGATGTGGCCATTCCCAATATCGGAGAGGATAAATACCACCGGTATATGCCCTATCTTCTCACGGTTTTCTTCTTTATACTTCTAAATAACCTGATGGGGCTGATCCCCATCTTTCCTTTCGGAGCCAATGTGACTGGGAACATTGCAGTGACGATGGTACTGGCGGTATTCACTTTTCTGGTCACGACATTCAGCGGTAACAGGGGATACTGGCAGCATATTTTCAACACTCCGGGCGTTCCGGTATGGCTCTCTCCCATTATGATCCCGGTGGAGATTATCGGCATGTTCACCAAGCCGTTCGCTCTGATGATCCGGCTTTTTGCAAATATTACGGCGGGGCATATTATCGTACTGAGCCTGATTTCCATGATCTTTATTCTGAAATCAGTATTCATGGCCGTGCCATCCATGGTCATGGTCATCTTCATGGATATGATAGAGTTGCTTGTGTCATTTCTGCAGGCTTACATCTTTACCTTATTGTCAGCATTATTTATAGGATTGGCGATGCCTGAGCATCACCACGAGTAGTAATTCACTTAATACATGGAAGAGTTATGACAGGAACATTAGCAGCAATCGGAGCAGGATTAGCGGTGATCGGAGCCGCATTGGGTATCGGACGCATCGGCGGACAGGCAATGGATGCCATTGCGCGTCAGCCCGAAGCCGGTGGCAAGATCCAGAGCGCCATGATCATCTCCGCTGCGCTGATTGAAGGTGTGGCGCTGTTTGCCGTTGTGGTTGCCATGATGGGTTAACAGGGCCGTGAAAACGAAAAGGACCTGCAACGGTTGGTTGCAGGTCCTTTTAAAGAAAAACTTTTAAGGAATCAACTATGAACCTATTAACACCAGAAATAGGACTAATATTCTGGTCGACATTTTTCTTCCTGATCTTACTTTTTGTGCTGGGGAAATTTGCCTGGCCTGGTATTCTGAGTGCGGTGGCTGCCAGGAATGAAAGCATCCGGAGAGCATTGGATGCAGCTGAGAAAGCTAAAAAGGAGATGGCGAAGCTTCAGGCAGACAATGAAAAAATCCTTACGGAAGCCAGAGCGGAAAGGGATCAAATGATGCGGGAAGCCAAGGAGATGAAGGAAGAGTTGATCGCGGAAGCAAAAGAAAGGGCCGAAGAGGAAGCCAGGAAGCTGGTCAATAACGCCAGGGAATCCATCCGGACGGAAAAAGCTGCCGCTATCAACGACATGAAAGCGCAGATGGCTGCTATTTCTGTCCATATTGCAGAAAAGATCCTCCGGGAGAAGCTGAAGTCCACAGATGCCCAGAAGGAACTGATCGATAAACTGATCGATGAGGTGGACCTGAACTAGTATGGAGGGCCTGAACCGGGATTAATATGAACGAAAGTCAGATATCGGTACGCTATGCCAAGGCACTGTTCAAAAGTGCCTTGGATAAGAACCTGCTGGACAGCGTGTACAAAGACATGGAGCTTTTGTCCGAGATATGCCATATGGAAGATTTCCAGTTCATGCTGATGTTACCATACATGCAGGCGGAGCGGAAATGTAAAATAGTGAACGCTATACTTGAGAAGCACTTAACCGGTCTGTCCCTTTCTTTGATCAATCTGGTCATTAAAAACAGGAGAGAGAGTTATCTGACCGGGATAGCGCGTAATTACGGAGATCTATACAGGAAAGCCAGGGGTATCAGGGCCGCCAGGCTGATCACTGCCCGGGCAGTGGAAGAGCCGGTTACAGAGAATATTAAAAAGCTGATCAAAAACACCTTAAATGCCGAGGCGGAATTGACCGCCCAGGTGGACGAGGAGATCATCGGAGGGTTCAAACTCACCATTGAGGATCTTCAGTATGACGCCAGTGTATCATCCATCCTCAGGAAGATGAGAAATCAATTACTTCAAAACAGATAAGAAAACAGACCAATATGGCTCAGATCAAACCTTCGGAAGTATCAGAAATTCTAAAAAAGCAGATAGAGGGTTTCAAAAATGAAGTGGAACTGGAGGAGGTCGGGACGGTTCTCCAGGTGGGAGACGGGATCGCCCGCATATACGGGTTGAACAGGGTACAGGCCAATGAACTCATTGAGTTTGACAGCGGGGTCATGGGAATCGTATTGAATCTCGAAGAAGACAATGTGGGCGCCGTACTTCTGGGAGCATCCGAGCTGATCAAGGAAGGGGATTCGGTAAAAAGATCCAAACGGATTGCCTCGATCCGGGTGGGAGAGAGCCTGCTGGGCCGGGTGATCAACACGATTGGTGATCCCATTGACGGTAAAGGGCCGATCACGGGGGAGATGATCGAATTACCCCTGGAAAGAAAGGCTCCCGGTGTGATTTACCGTCAGCCGGTAAATGAACCCCTTCAGACAGGAATCAAGCCCATCGATGCCATGATCCCTATAGGACGGGGACAGCGTGAACTGATCATCGGTGATCGCCAGACCGGAAAAACGGCCATTGCAATCGATACAATTATCAATCAGAAGGAGTTCTACGAAAGAGGTGAGCCAGTCTACTGTATTTATGTGGCCATCGGACAAAAGGGTTCCACGGTGGCCAACATACAGAGGACTCTGGAGAGTGCCGGTGCCATGTCCTATTCGGTGATTGTATCCGCGACCGCATCCGATCCGGCAGCGCTTCAGTTTTATGCACCGTTTGCCGGATGTACCATCGGTGAGTATTTCAGAGATACCGGAAGGCCGGCCCTGATCATTTATGACGATCTTTCCAAGCAGGCTGTGTCCTACCGCGAGGTTTCACTGCTTCTGAGGCGCCCTCCGGGAAGGGAAGCATATCCCGGTGATGTGTTTTACCTCCATTCGCGTCTTCTTGAAAGAGCTGCCAAAATCATCCAGTCGGACGAGATCGCCCAGAAAATGAACGATCTTCCCGAGCCGCTCAAACCGATGGTTAAGGGTGGAGGTTCACTGACCGCACTTCCCATCATCGAGACACAGGCCGGGGACGTTTCCGCTTATATTCCAACCAATGTGATCTCCATTACAGACGGACAGATCTTTTTGGAATCCAACCTGTTCAATGCAGGTGTCCGTCCAGCCATCAATGTGGGTATCTCGGTGTCGAGGGTTGGAGGGAATGCGCAGATCAAGTCCATGAAGAAAATTGCCGGTACCCTGAAGCTCGACCAGGCGCAATTCCGTGAATTGGAGGCATTTGCCAAGTTCGGCTCGGACCTGGATGCGGCTACCATGGCGGTACTGGATAAAGGGCGCAAGAATGTGGAGATCCTGAAGCAGCCCCAGTACTCCCCGATGCCGGTGGAAAAGCAGATCGCCATTATCTATTGCGGGACCAAGGGGTTGTTGACAGGGATTCCGGTGGAGAAGGTGAAGGTATTCGAAGCTGAGTTCCTTGAGCTGATGGAGATCAAGCATAAAAATGTGCTCGACGAGCTGGCCAAAGGAAACCTGAACGATGAGATCACGGCCACCCTGGAAGAGACGGCTAAGGAGATCGCGGAAAAAATCAGGTAACCCTATGCCGAGTTTAAAGGAGATACGGGAAAGAAGAGCTTCTGTGGCCTCTACGCGGCAGATCACCAGCGCGATGAAAATGGTGTCTGCTGCCAAGTTAAGAAAGGCACAGGATGTGATTATCTGTTTCAGGCCCTATGCTGAAAAAATGAAGGAGATTTTTGGAAGTGTGGCCCGCAGTCTGAAAGACGATAACGATAGCCCATTGGCCATCTCGCGGGAAAAGGAGAACATCCTCCTGATACTGATCACTTCAAACAGAGGTCTCTGCGGAGCATTCAACTCCAATGTGATCAAAGCCGGCATCCAGAGGGCCCTGACCCGCTATGACCAGCAGTTGATGGCTGGCCAGGTTGATTTCATGGCTATTGGTAAGAAAGGGAGTGATTTTCTGAAGAAGAAAGGGTACAAGGTTGTTTTTGACGGGAGTGATCTTTTCGATGACCTGAGCTTCGAAAGGGTAGCTATCCTGGCCAACATGATCATGAAGTGGTTCCTGAAAGAGAAGTACGACCAGGTCGATCTTATTTACAACGAGTTCAAGAATGCAGCCACCCAGGTACTCACCGAAGAGCAGTTTCTTCCCATCCGGATGGACGAGCGAAAGGAGGAGTCAGAGTCGAATATCCGGTATCTAAATTATATATTCGAGCCTACCAGGGAGTATATCGTGAAGGAACTGATCCCGCGATCCCTGAAGCTGGAATTCTACAAGGCGATCCTTGATTCTCATGCCTCGGAACACGGAGCCAGGATGACCGCCATGCATAAAGCCACTGACAATGCCACCGAGCTCCTGAAGGAGCTTAGCCTGCAGTTCAACAAGGCACGTCAGGCTACCATTACCACCGAGATCCTGGAGATTGTCAGCGGTGCCGAAGCGCTGAAGGGGAAATAGAAAAAAACTTCAGAAGGCACCGGTATGGGCTTGTTTCCCCAATGCATTTATATGTTTTACTCTCGGAATAATTGTGATAGCCGAATGGCTGCGAATAGTCCCCTATGGCCGCTGATTTATACCCCATCGCCATGGAATCCTGTCCTGCGCTGTCAATGGAACCGATGCTGATCGGGCCTGCCTGAAAGGTTAATATTCATCCCAGCTTTTTATAGCCACATCCTCCAAATCCATCTTGCAGATGGAATAGATAAATGCAGAAGCAAGCCGTGCATTGGTAATGAGGGGGATGTTATAATCCACAGCCGTTCGACGGATGGTGTAATCGTTGGATAGCTCGTGGGAAGAGAGATCTTTGGGAATATTGACCACCAGGTCGATTTTCTTGCTTCGCAGGTAGTCCATGATGTTGGGTTTCTGCTGCTCATCCGGCCAGGAGAGATCGATGGATTCGATCCCGTTCAGACGCAGAAACTCGTGTGTGCCGTGCGTGGCATATAGCTGGTATCCTTTATCCAACAGCATTTTACAAGAGTTTATCATCTCCACCTTTGAACGCATTTCGCCAGTGGATAGCAGGATGTTTTTCTCAGGGATGGTATAGCCCACCGAGAGCATGGCCTTCAGGATGGCTTCATAATAATTATCCCCTATGCAACCCACTTCTCCGGTGGAGGCCATATCAACACCCAGGACGGGATCGGCTTGCTTCAGCCGGGAGAAAGAGAACTGGGGTGCCTTGCATCCGATATAATCCAGGTCGAAAATGGATTTGTGAGGTTTCTCAATGGGAACTTTCAGCATAATTTTAGTGGCCTGATCGATCAGATTGGATTTAAGCACCTTGGAGACGAACGGCATACTTCGAGAAGCTCTCAGATTGCATTCGATGACCTTGATATCGTTGTCCTTTGCCAGGAACTGCACGTTAAACGGACCCGAGATCTCCAATGAATGTGCCAGCTGCCTGGCAATTTTCTTGATCCTTCGTACCGTTTCAAAATAGATCTTTTGAGGAGGAAATACCATGGTGGCATCCCCTGAATGAACTCCTGCAAATTCCACATGCTCCGAGATGGCGTAGGAGAAGAGTTCACCGTCGCGAGCAACCGCGTCAATCTCGATCTCCTTGGCCTGTTCAATAAACTCAGAGACAACCACCGGATATTGTTTGGACACTTTGGCAGCGAGGGATAGAAATCCTTCCAGCTCTTCGCTGTTGGAGACCACGTTCATAGCCGCCCCAGAAAGCACGTAGGAAGGCCTTACCAGTACCGGGAACCCTACCTCTTCCACAAATCCGTAGATCTCCTCCATGTTCGTGAGCTCCTTCCACCGCGGCTGGTCGATTCCCAGTTTGTCCAGCATCATGGAGAACTTGTGACGGTTTTCGGCATTATCGATCGATTCGGGCGAAGTACCCAGGATCGGAACCTGCTGCTGGTGCAAACGCATGGCCAGGTTGTTGGGGATCTGTCCGCCTGTGGAGACAATGATTCCCCTGGGCCCCTCCAGGTCATAAATATCCATGACCCTTTCGAAAGAGAGTTCATCGAAATAGAGCCGGTCGCATACATCATAATCGGTCGATACGGTTTCAGGGTTGTAATTGATCATGATGGAGCGGTAGCCCTCTTCGTTCACGGTCTTCAGGGCATTGACACTGCACCAGTCGAATTCCACACTGGATCCGATACGATAGGCACCGGAACCCAGCACGATGACCGAACGGTGGTCGGAGCTGAAGGATATGTCGTGCTCGTTTCCGCTGTAGCTCAGGTAGAGATAGTTGGTCTGGGCCGGGTATTCAGCTGCCAGGGTGTCGATCTGTTTCACACTGGGAAGGATCTTTCGATTCTTTCGGTGTGCCCTGATCTTCAGGAGATTCTGGGTTACATCGCCCTTCAGGATCAGCCGGGCCAGCTGGAAATCACTGAATCCGGCTCTTTTCGCCTGGAGTAAAAGCTCATCTTCCAATTTATCGAGGGAGGACACCTTTTCCAGCCGGTTTTTAAGATCAAAGATATTCTTCAGTTTAACGAGAAACCATTTATCAATACGGGTAAGTTCATAGATCCGGTCGATGCTGTACCCCTGGCTGAATGCCTGTTCGATCGCCAGGATCCGCAGATCGGTGGGTTCTGCCAGGTCGGTATCGATATGGCCGGTTTCCATGTCGTGGTTGCCCACAAAACCATGAAGGCCCTGGCCGACCATCCGGATCCCTTTCTGGATCGCTTCTTCAAAGGTCCGGCCGATGGCCATTACTTCGCCCACCGATTTCATGCTGGAATCGATCAGCTTGGATACCCCATGGAATTTATTCAGGTCCCAGCGCGGAATCTTGCATACGATGTAGTCCAGTGCAGGTTCAAAGAATGCGGAGGTGGTCTTGGTGATGGAGTTCCGGAGCTGATGCAATCCGAATCCCAATGCCAGCTTCGCGGCCACAAAGGCCAGGGGATAGCCGGTCGCTTTACTGGCAAGAGCGGAAGATCTGGATAAACGTGCATTCACCTCGATAACCCGGTAGTCTTCCGAGAAAGGGTCGAGGGCATACTGAACATTGCACTCTCCAACAATTCCGATGTGGCGAATGATATCGATGGATATTTTCCTGAGCTTATGATATTCGCTGTTGGTCAGGGTCTGGGACGGGGCCACCACAATACTTTCACCGGTGTGTATTCCAAGAGGATCAAAGTTTTCCATATTACAGACCGTGATACAGTTATCGAAACGATCCCTGACCACCTCATATTCCACCTCTTTCCACCCTTTGAGAGACTCCTCCACCAGAATTTGCGGGGAATAGGAGAATGCTTTCCATGCCAGCTTATCAAGCTCATCCGAATTGTAACAAAATCCGCTTCCCTGTCCACCCAGCGTATAGGCAGCTCTTACGATGATCGGGAACCCCAGTATTCCGGCAGCTGCATGTGCATCTTCCACGGTGGTAACTGCGATACTTTTGGGGGTATCTACACCGATCTCTTTCAGTTTTCCGGCAAACAGCTCACGGTCCTCGGTATCCATGATCGCCTGAACAGGGGTTCCCAGGACCTGCACGTTATACTTTTCCAGGATGCCCGAATGGTAGAGTGCCACCCCGCAGTTCAATGCGGTCTGTCCCCCGAATGCCAGAAGAATTCCCTGTGGTTGTTCCTTTTCAATGACCTTTTCCACAAAATAAGGGGTGACCGGAAGATAATAGATCCGGTCGGCTACCTCTTCGGAGGTCTGGACGGTTGCTATGTTGGGATTGATCAGCACAGTTTCGACTCCTTCCTCCCGGAGCGCTTTCAGCGCTTGTGATCCGGAGTAGTCAAACTCACCTGCTTCCCCGATCTTCAATGCGCCCGATCCGAGAATCACCACCTTTTGAATATCTGCTTGAATGGACATGCTGCAATGTATCTTGTAGGGACTAAAAATATAAAAAATGCCCGGAGGAGAGTACTAAATAGGTAAAAATGTATATTTTTGCAAACGTAACGCATAAATATACATTCATGCGAAACAGAAATGAACGGCTACTGGAGATTCGGAGATTGATCAGTGCGCAATCCGTATCCAGTCAGGATGAATTAATGAGACTGCTTGAACAGCGGGGATACGAACTGACGCAGGCCACCCTTTCCAGGGACCTGAAGTATCTGAAGGTGGCAAAAATGCCCGGTGAAGACAGTGGTTATGTCTACATTCTTTCCGACAAGGAACAATCGCCGGAAGACCTGGGAATACAGGGAGCCGGATTAAGCGGCCTGGTTTCCATGGATTTTGCGCAGGGAATGGCCATTATAAAAACGCTTCCCGGACATGCCAGCAGTGTCGCATATACGATTGATAACCTGGATGCCTATGAAATTGCAGGAACCATAGCAGGGGATGATACGATCTTGTTGATCCCGCGGGACGGTGTTACCAGGGCCGATCTGGTCAAGTTGTTCAGACTGAGGATCCCTCAGTTCTCAGGACAGCTAAGTAACTGAGCCTATTTCTCAACTATGAATTTCACGAAAACATGATGGAAAATAACATACACATCACGATTGCTTCTGAGAAGCACCTGTCCTATGTACAGGATATTGAATATACCCTGCGGGAGGCTTCGGAAGAAAAAGGTCTGGCCATAGCAGCCAGAAGCAGCGAGTATCTGGAGGAGAAGATCCGGCAGGGAAAATCGGTGATCGCTTACAGCGAGGAGGGGATTTGGGCAGGTTTCTGCTACATTGAATCCTGGGGGCATAACAAGTTTGTGGCCAACAGTGGGTTGATCGTTTCCGAAACGTTCAGGGGTTGCGGACTGGCCAGTGAGATCAAGAAGCGGGCCCTTCAACTTTCCGCCAGGTTATTTCCCGGTGCCAAATTGTTCGGTCTGACTACCAGCCTGGCAGTCATGAAGATCAACAGCGATCTGGGATATCGCCCGGTTACTTTCTCCAAACTGACCGATGATGAGCAGTTCTGGAAAGGCTGTGAGACCTGTCCGTATTATGATATCCTGGTCAGGACTAAAAGAAATGACTGCCTCTGTACGGCCATGATCCTGGATCCGGCAGAGATCAGAAAAGTAAACGGAGCCTCAAAAACGGAGATGAAGGTGAAGATCATCCATATCTGAATACACCCCTAAAAGTTGTCCTATTCCCATGAACAAACAAAAGATTTTATTGGCCCTCAGCGGTGGACTCGATACTTCATTCTGTGCAGTCTACCTTTCGAGAGAAAAAGATTTCGAGGTGCACTCAGCCATCGTGAATACGGGGGGATTCCAGGCCGGAGAGCTTGACCGGATCGGGGAGCATGCCCGGAAACTCGGAGTAGTCCATCATCAGGTACTGGATGTGACGGCCAACTATTATGAACGCTGTCTCCGGTATATGATTTTTGGGAATGTGCTCCGGAACAGGAGCTATCCCCTGTCAGTAAGCTCGGAACGTACTTTTCAGGCCATTGCCCTGGTTGAATATGCGCGCAAGCACGGATTTCGTTATCTGGCCCATGGATCTACCGCCGCAGGAAACGACCAGGTGCGGTTTGACCTGGTTTTCCAGGTGCTTGCTCCTGAAATGGAAGTGATTACTCCCATCAGGGATCTGAAGATCCCGAGGGAGGACGAAATTGCCTATTTGAAAGATCAGGGAGTTCAGATGAATTGGGATCAGGTGGAATACTCCATTAACCAGGGAATCTGGGGGACCAGTGTTGGAGGCAAGGAGACCCTTACCTCGGGGGGGGAACTTCCGGAAGAGGCTTACCCTGTGAAACTGGACAGATCGGGCAGCGAACTGGTTTCCATCGGTTTTGAACAGGGGGAACCGGTCCGGCTGAACGGACAGGTTTTCGAACCGCTGGTGGTGATCAGGGAACTGGAGCATATGGCTGGCCCATGGGCTATCGGCAGGGATGTACATGTGGGGGATACCATCATAGGGATTAAAGGGCGCGTAGGTTTTCAGGCTGCCGCCGCACGGATGCTCATTGAGGCACACCTGGCGCTTGAGAAGCATGTGCTTACCCGGTGGCAACTTCACTGGAAGGAGCAGATCGGAAACTGGTACGGTATGTTCGTTCATGAAGCGCAATACCTGGAGCCAGTCATGAGGGACCTGGAGCAATTCCTTGAATCGACTCAGAAAAATGTGACCGGATCAGTCAGGATGCGCATGCGTCCATACACTTTTTCTGTGGCCGGAGTAGAAAGTCCGTTCGACCTGATGAGTTCCGAGTTTGCCAGCTACGGCGAGATGAACCGGGCCTGGACGGCCGAGGAGGTGAACGGTTTTACCCGGATCCTGGGGAATCAGCAGAGGATCTGGTACGAGGTGAATAATAAACAGTGAATAATAAACAGTGAATAATAAAGATGACCAGTAGAATATCACAAACAATGACCATGCAGAAAACAGGAATCATAGGAGCGGGGAATATAGGATTTGCCATTGCCAAAGGACTGGTGAAGAAGGGAAAATCAGATCCCGCCACTATTTACCTCTCCCGCAGAAGGCTCGAACTGCTGGAAACGCAGAAACAATCGGGCTTCACTATCGCCGATAACAGGACCCTGGCAACAGATTGTCAGGTGGTCATTCTTGCCGTTTTGCCAGGTCAGGCAGAGGAAGTAGTGGCGGGGATAAGGGAAGAATTGCAGGGGAAGGGAAAGATCCTGGCCAGTGTGGCAGCGGCAGTATCCCTTAAGGAGCTGAAGCAATGGTGTGGTCCACAGGTGAATGTGGTACGGATGATGCCGAATATTGCCACAGAATACGGAGCAGGAATGACCTGTATTTCCGGAGAGGATGAAGAGTCGATCCGTATTATTCAATCATTGATGGAACCATTGGGGGAAACGCTGATCATGAAGGAACAGCTGATGCCGGCAGCAACCATCCTTGCTGCCTGTGGTATTGCCTTTTTTCTGCGGTATATCAGGGCAGTTTCTCAGGGTGGCATACAGATTGGATTCCATGCCGATGAAGCAGGAAAGATAGCAGCTCAGACTGCACGCGGGGCAGCAGAGATTCTCCTGCAGACAGGGCACCATCCCGAGACGGAGATTGACAGGGTAACCACCCCCATGGGTTGTACCATTTCAGGTTTGAATGAAATGGAACATTTTGGACTAAGCTCCGCCATGATCAAGGGGATCATTAAATCTTATGAAGGAATTAGTGAGTTGAAATGAGCAGTTTTTCTCCCCAAATCGCCCTGCTTCTGGAAATGCTCTCCATACCGGCTATCAGCCGCCGGGAGAAGGAGCGGTGCGACTTCCTGGAACAGTATCTGCAGGGAACCGGACTCGAAGCGTCAAGGATCGGGAACAACCTGCTGGTGGGGGATACGGATGTGGAGGACAGCCGTCCTGTTATCCTGCTCAATTCCCATATGGATACGGTGGCACCCGCCGGAGGATGGGAGCGCGATCCTTTCCGGCCGGTGTTGGAGGGTGACCGGATCGTGGGACTGGGCAGCAATGACGCCGGAGGATCGGTGGTTACACTGATCCAGACCTACAGGGAAGTTCACCGGGAGCTGGAGGACCAATGGCGGCTATTGCTTCTGATCAGCGCGGAGGAGGAGGTATCCGGAGATGGAGGTATCCGGATGGTCCTGCCTCATTTGGGGCACCTGGATGGGGTGGTTGTTGGTGAGCCTACGGGGATGCAGCCTGCTGTTGCAGAACGGGGCCTGATGGTGTTGGACGGGGAGGTGAACGGAAAGGCGGGCCATGCTGCCAGGGGTGAGGGTGACAACGCCATCTACCGGGCAATGGAAGATCTTCGATCGATCAGGGAACTGAGCTTTTCCGAATCGTCCGGCTGGCTTCCGCCTGCCAGCGCCCAGGTGACCATGATCTCTGCGGGGACCGGGCACAATGTGGTTCCGGACCGCTGCCAGTATGTGGTGGATGTGAGAAGCAACGACCGGTACGGAAATAAGGAACTGTTGAAACAGATACGCTCAGTCTGTCAGGGCACCCTCAAGCCGCGCTCCATGCGCCTGAATGCTTCATGCCTGAACGAGGAGCATTTCTTCATGAAAGCGATCCACGGGTGCGGACTTACTCCGTTTGGCTCCTCCACGCTTTCCGATATGGCTCTGATACCCTTCCCGTCGCTGAAAATAGGACCGGGTCAGTCAGCGCGTTCTCATACAGCCGGTGAGTTTATTCGAACGGGAGAACTGGAACAAGGGGTCAGGGAATATAAAAAACTGCTGAGGGGACTCAAATTCGAAAGCCAATGAAACTCTGGGACAAGAAGATATCGACCGAGGAGAAAATACTCGCATTTACCACAGGAATGGATCCCGTGTACGATGTTCAACTGGCGCCTTACGATGTGATAGGTTCCATGGCCCACGCGATCATGCTTGCCAAGACGGGCCTGATTTCAAACGAGGAGGCCTCTACTTTGCTGGAGGAACTTACCCGCCTATACCATCAGGCTGAAAAGGGAGACTTGAAACTGCAGGAGGGCGTGGAGGATATCCATTCCCAGGTGGAATTGGTGCTGACCGACCGTTTGGGCGAGCTGGGCAAGAAGATCCATACCGGAAGGTCCAGAAACGACCAGGTGATGCTGGATATAAAGCTCTTTCTGCGACAGGAGATCCGGGAGCTGTTCGAACAGGTGGTGAAGCTGGGTCAGATCCTGCTGGAGAAAGCCAACACCTTCAGGGAGGTCGGGATGCCCGGGTATACCCACATGCAGGTGGCAATGCCCTCCTCCTTTGGCCTCTGGTTCGGAGCCTACGCGGAGGCGCTTGCCGGGGATCTGGAGTACCTGAAAGGGATCTACCGGGTGGTGAACCAGAACCCGCTGGGATCAGCTGCCGGATATGGATCATCCTTTCCCGTCGACCGGGAACTTACCACCCGGCTTATGGGTTTTGACGGGCTACACATCAGTTCTGTCAATGCCCAGCTGAACAGGGGAAAATCCGAATGGTATACGGCCACAGGTATCGCTGCCATTGCATCCACACTGGCCAGGCTCACCATGGATATGGTGCTTTACATGGGTCAGAATTTCCGGTTTTTCAAGTTGCCCGATGAATTGACCACTGGGAGTTCCATCATGCCCCATAAAAAAAACCCCGATGTTCTGGAGCTGGTCCGCGCCAGATGTAACCGCCTTTCAGGTTTGCCTGCAGAGATCCTGTCAGTGATACAAAATCTGCCTTCCGGGTACCACCGGGATTTTCAGGTGCTGAAAGAGTCGCTTCACCCTGCTCTGAGCAACCTGAGGAATTGCGTGGACATGATCTGCTACATTATGGAAAGAGTGGAGGTAAATCCCGCAATTCTTGACGGGGAGATGTACCGGTACCTGTGGTCCGTGGAGGATGTGAATGAAAAGGTCAAAGCCGGGATTCCCTTCCGGGATGCCTATAAAGAGATTGCGGCGGAGATCGATAAGGGCCGCTACAGGCGGGGCCGGGAGCATACCTATACCCACCTGGGAAGTATAGGGAACCCCGGTCTCACAGAAATAGGAGAGAAGCTCGAACGGACAGCCGATGAAGTTCAGTTCACCGATCCCAGAGAGATTGCGGCATCATTGAGTAACTATTTTGAGAAGAAGCCATGACACATAGAAAACATTTGAAGGACAAAAAGAAGATCGTATTAAAAGTAGGCACCAGTCTTCTGGCTTATCCAAACGGGAAGATCAACCTGCAACGCATGGAGAGGCTTGTGAGGGTGCTGGCTCATTTACACAACAGCGGCAAGGAGGTAATCCTGGTTTCATCCGGAGCGGTGGCTGTGGGTATGGGGATCATGGGTCTGGAGAAAAGAACGGAGGACCTGGTCATGAAGCAGGCCCTGGCCGCAGTAGGACAGGTGGGCCTCATCCGACTCTATCAGAAGTTTTTTGATGAGTATTCCCAGACGGTAGCACAGGTATTGATGACACGCGACGGAACGGAGAACAGCCTGCGCCGGAAAAACGCCAGGAACACGCTTAACCGGTTACTTAGCCTGGATATCATCCCTGTTGTTAATGAGAATGATACAGTGAGTACCGAGGAGATCGAGTTTGGTGATAATGATACCCTTTCGGCCATTGTGGCCACCCTAATTCATGCCGACCTCCTGTTGATTCTGACCGATACTGATGGAGTGTATACTTCCGATCCCCATCTCAACCATTCGGCAAAGAAAGTTCATAAGGTGATGAATGCCAGTGATGATCTGAAGGATGTGAATACAAACGGTGCCTCAGCCATGGGCTCAGGAGGGATGGGCTCCAAGATCGCTGCAGCGGAGCTTTGCAGGGAACACAATGTGGATGTGGTCATTACGGACGGCACCGATCCGTCGACAATCATGGATGTGCTGGAGGGAAAAGATCTGGGGACATTTTTCGTATCGGATGCCACCAATCACATGACTAGTCCATAATAGTCCATAAAGTATAAAGTATATAAAGTGTATTATATGAGGGAGTTGATTGAAATAGGGAAACGGGCAAAGAAAGCTTCCGCGGAACTGGCCCATTTAAACAGTGATAAAAAGAACGAAATATTGGGCAGGATAGCCGGTCTGCTCGAAGAAAGCACTGAGAAGATTCTGGAGGCTAACAGGAAAGACCTGGAAATGGGAAAGCAGATGGGGCTGAAAGGAGCTATCGTGGACCGGCTCACTCTTACACCCGGCCGTATTGCCGGAATTGCAGAGGGATTAAGGGAGATCGTTCAGCTGGAGGATCCGATTGGTGAGATCGGAGTGATGAAGAAGCGTCCCAATGGTCTATTGATCGGCAAGAAAAGGGTGCCCCTGGGTGTGGTGGGGGTGATCTATGAATCGAGGCCGAATGTGACCGCCGACGTGGCCGGGTTATGTATCAAAACGGGTAATGTATGTGTGTTGAGGGGAGGAAAAGAGGCATTCAGGTCCAACAATGCCATAGTGGAGGTCATCCACCAGGCCATCAGTTCCATCGGCCTGGATCCGAATATGGTACAATTGGTCCAGGATATTACCAGGGAGAGTTCGGTGGCTATGATGAAGTTGAATGAATACCTGGATATCCTGATCCCCAGGGGAGGGGCAGGGCTGATACAGACAGTGGTTCAGAACAGTACGGTCCCGGTTATCGAGACAGGGGTTGGGAACTGCCATGTGTTTGTGGATGAGGAGGCTGACCTGGATATGGCGGTCTCCATTGTACACAATTCCAAGACCCATCGTCCGGGTGTGTGTAATGCCGCTGAAAGCCTGCTGGTACATGAGAGGGTGGCCGAAAAAGTCCTTCCGGAAATTGGCCGTTCTCTGACAGAAGCAGGGGTGGAGATACGGGGAGATGAGACTACCTGCCGTTTCATCACGAGTGCTGTACCTGCTGTTGAAGAGGACTGGGGTGCAGAATACCTCGACCTGGTGATCAGTTCAAAGGTGGTAGGATCGGTGGAGGAGGCCGTCCGTCATATCAACCGTTACGGGACCATGCATTCCGAAAGTATCGTGACCGAAAATTACAGCCATGCCCAGTATTTTCTCCAACGGATCGATGCAGCCGCGGTCTACGTGAACGCTTCCACCCGTTTCACCGATGGCTATGAGTTCGGCTACGGAGCGGAGATCGGGATCAGCACACAGAAATTGCATGCCCGCGGACCCATGGGTCTGAAGGAACTTACTACGAACAAGTATGTGATATACGGTTCAGGACAAACCAGGAGTTAGTCCATAAAAGTCCATAAGTATATAAAGTCTGAAGAGATTTTTAAGCCAGACTTTTCTTTACATACTTACCGACTTTTTCAACTTTTCGATTTGATCGATGAAAACATCGAAGAGGTGAGCGGTATCGGTGGGCCCTCCGGAGGCTTCCGGATGGAACTGGGTGGAGAAAAAGGGTTTGTTGATATGCTTCATCCCCTCATTTGTCTCGTCATTCAAATTAACGAAAAGTGGTTTCCACTCTTCCGGAAGGGTTTGGTTGTCAATGGCAAAACCGTGATTCTGTGAGGTGATGTAAGCTTTGTCGGTTCCCACCTCCAGCACAGGCTGATTGTGGCTCCGGTGTCCATATTTCAGCTTGTAGGAGTCAGCTCCTGCTGCCAGGGCCATCAGCTGGTTTCCAAGGCATATCCCAAAGATCGGCTTGTTGTTTCCATAAGCTTTGGAAAGCTGCCGGATGGTTGCCTGGCACTGCTTGGGATCACCCGGTCCGTTCGAAATGAAAAGCCCATCATAATCTTCCTGGCTGATATCGTGATCCCAGGGGACCCTGATTACAGTGGTATTTCTCTGAAGGAGGTACCGGATGATATTGTACTTGACCCCGCAGTCGATCAACAGGATCCGGTACGCTCCATCGCCGTATGTAGTTTTTTCCTTCACACTGACCTGTGATACGAGGTTCTCCAGGTTAGGATCGTATGTGGGCGGCAATCGATTGTCGAAGATCACTTTTCCGAGCATCGATCCCTTTTCTCTCAACAGTTTGGTGATCATTCTCGTATCTACTCCGAAGATGCCGGGTATCTGATGTTGCTGCAACCATTCCCCCAGACTTCTTTCCGCATTCCAGTGTGAATACTCGGCCGAATAATCGGAAATGACCAGGGCTGAGATATGGAGCCTGTCCGACTCAAAGAATTTATAGAGATCGTTCTCAGATTCGTCCCTTGGAACCCCGTAGTTTCCGACGATCGGGTAAGTCAATACCAGGATCTGCCCCTTGTAGGAGGGATCGGTCAGGCTTTCCGGATATCCTGTCATGGCCGTGTTGAAGACCACCTCACCGGAGATGCTCTTCTCATCACCGAACGATTTCCCTGTAAATGTGGAGCCGTCCTCCAGGACCAGCTTAATGGGTTTAAGATCCATGGGAATTATGATGTTTCCTTCGATTGGGCCCTTAAGAGATTAGTGATAATACTTTCTGCCTGTTCGGGGGTCACCCGCTTGGCAATGATCTCCTTGTTCTCATCCAGCAGAAACAGCTGGGGATAGCTCTGCAGATTATATATCTTCCGGAATTCATTGCTGTAAGGGCTCCAGCAATTGGTCCAGTCATACAGCTGATGTTCGTTCACAAAATCGACCCACTTCTCCTTCCCTTCTACTGAATTGATCACATGAACGCTGATCACCTCCAATCCCTTCTCTTTCATCCGGGTGTATACGTCGTAAAGGGCAGGGGTGGATTTCTTGCAATGGCCACAGTCGGCTTCCCAGAAATAGAGGATAGTAAACGCCGTCTCAACATCATGAATGTAAAAATCCTGACCGATATGCGGATCGCGCTTGATGGCCGTATCCTGATCGGCCATCTGGAAATGCTCGGAAGGAATCCGGCGCATGATCAGGTTGGGTGCGGTCTGGCCGATAAGCGTAGGTTTGTTCATCTCCAGGTTTTCCTGCAGCTTGCTGATGAAATCGGGGTTGCTCCAGGTGGCATCAGGGATGTAGTAATTCTCCGCGATATGGAAATAGACCAGGTCCATCCCCATATATTTGCTTTCAGCGAAATGGTTGAAAAGGGTGATCAACAGATACCGGTAAAGCTCCGGCTGGCCTTTGGAGCCTTCCAGCAGAAAGTCGACAGCAGCGATCAGGGAATCGGGGTGCTGGGGAACAGCCCGTGTAAGATAGGTCTTTATCTTTCCTTCATAAATCGGGGTATGCAGCAGCCGGATGTTGAAGGGATCGAAACGGTCGAAATAGTGTTCCCTGTAAAAAAAGAACCTCAGAGAATCATCATGCCTCCGGTCACCGGACAATAAACTCTCCGGAGGAAAGGGTTCCCGGGTGGCGCCCACAAAGTCACTGACGAAAAGAGAGGTGTAATCCACAGCTATCCGGTCCATGTACGCTTCCATTTCCCGGTTAATCTCCTGTTGTCTCTCCCTGATCCGGAGGGTATCGGCCTCATCTTTCGCTGCGGCAAGCTTTTGATTCTGCTGTTCCACCTCCGCCCTCTTTTCCTGAAGGTAGTTTTTATATTCCTGAAAGATCCGGTTGTCCTCTGATCCCTCGAAACGGATCGATCCGGCCATATCGGAAGCATCTGCTTCAATGGAGAGGGCTTGGTCATCCCCCAGCAGAAAGTCGAAATAGAGCTCCGGGGAGTAATAGATCAGGTAGAGTCCTCCATGGTATGGCTGCACTCCCGAGAAGATTCCCCGACCTTTGTCATCCAGCACTATAGTGTCTTTCGGGATCATCCGGGAGGTGAAATATTCCCCCAGGATCAGGGTATCCCCGGAGAGGCCCTTAATGGACACATCGATCCTGTGCCCCTGAGCATCTGCCCGGGGATTGGAAGTGAAAAGAGTGATGAAAATGGCGGCTATGGTGGTTAGGGGCTCCCTGCTGAATCTCATCCCGAAAATCATTTTAAACCGGTCAAAGTTAATGATTCTATTTTAAAACATATTGTTCAATCGCTGTGCCAATCTTGGCGGTAAATTCACTAACTTGACATGTTCATACTATCTCCGTCACCATGTATACATTACTGGAAGCACAAAATCTGGTAGAGAAACATATACAGACCATCTCCATACCCGATACCCCTCCGGAACTGTATGAGCCGGTAAAATATATCCTTTCACTCGGAGGAAAAAGAATACGTCCAGCCCTGGTGATCCTCTCGTGCGATCTTTTTTCCGGAGCGGTTGAATCAGCGCTTATTCCGGCATTGGCCATCGAGGTCTTTCACAATTTCACCCTGCTGCATGATGATATTATGGACCGCTCCGAATTGAGAAGAGGCAGCCCCACGGTGCATGTGAAATACAACGAGAATGTGGCCATTCTTTCGGGCGATGTAATGTCTATCTTTTCCAGCAGGCTGATCAACCAATCTCCGGGGGTGGTGTTACATACGGTCCACGATATCTTTACCCGGACTGCCATGGAGGTGTGTGAAGGACAGCAGATCGATATGAACTTCGAGGACCGCCTGACGGTAACCAAGGATGAATACCTGAAAATGATCGAATTGAAAACGGCGGTGCTGATTGCGGCCAGTCTGAAGATCGGTGCGATCCTGGGAGGTGCGTCCCAGAAAGATGCCAATGATCTTTACGAATTCGGCAGGAACCTCGGCATTGCATTCCAGCTGCAGGATGATCTTCTCGACACCTACGGGGATCCGAAAATCATGGGGAAGAAGCTGGGTACCGATATCGTGGACAACAAGAAGACTTTCCTGATGATCGAGGCCCTGGAAAATGCTTCACCCGAACAGAAAACAGAGTTGACCGGCTGGCTGACACGGCAAGAATTCGATCGCGGGGAGAAGATCCATGCGGTGATCGATATTTTGAACGATTTGCAGATCAAGTCCCGCACAGAGGAGCGTATCAAGGATTTTTATGATCAGGCACTTTCCAATCTGAAGCGATTGAACCGTCCGGAAGAGCGGAAATCGGAGTTGTATAATTTTGCCTCCTTCCTCATGAACCGGGACAGGTAACCCGGTTCAGCCTCTTCCGTAAAATATCTTATCCAGGCAGGGGAATCCGCTCCTGATCCGTAATCCCCAGTTCCATCATCAACTCCTGTTGATCGTATTGCTGCATCAGGGTCCTCATCTCCTCGATCTGGAAGATCACATCATTGATCTCGCGCTGAATGGAAGACCTGTGGCGGGGTTTCATAGAGGTATAATAGTTATACTCTTCAGCCAGTCTCCGGTAGTGTTCCTCCAGGATCTGGTTGGCTTTCTCCGTCTCCCCACACATATAGTATGCTTCAATCACCCCTTCATGATGGATAGCCCCGCCGCTTCCATCGGGGATGGTAATCCCCGAGACGTACTGGTCGAAAGGAAGCACATCTGCAGGAGCGAGATCCATACAGTGGTCGAGTACTTCAATGGCCTTCTGCTGTTTTCCTTCCTGAAGAAGACGGATGGCAAGGCGGGTATGGAGACTGCGGAAGCGGATCACCGACAGGGTTCGTATGGTGTAATAGTCCAGATGTACATCCTCCTGGTTCATGCGCCCCCAGGTGAAGATGTTCATCAAGCGGTCGTAAAGGGTGTCGGTATTGATATCTCCCAACTCCAGGATACTTCTGTACGGAGTGCGCACAGGAACCATCCGGTGGGCCAGCCCTTCGGTCCTGTAATAGGGTTCCAGGCCAAGGGAGCCGTCAAATCCCCCTGCCGTATAGTAGATAGGCCTTTCCCAGCTGTTGGAGGCCAGAAGGTCCAGCTGTGCCATGGTCCCTTTCATAATTTGATCATTGGGCGTAAGCTGCACCCTGATCTCCTTTTCGATCCGGTGGGCATCCTCCGGTTTCACGGTCCCGGTTTGTACCACTTCTGTTGAATCCACTGCCATAATCATTTTATGGGTGGGGATGAAGTCAACTCTCTCCCCGCTTCTCAATGGGATCTTGGTCCTCGGGTCATCACTTTTGATGAAGTTCAGGATATACTCCACGCTGGCCCATCTTTCGTTCTCCCTTACATAGATGGAGTTGTTGGTACCCTGTTTGTATTTAGCCGGTGGCAGTGTGAAGGCCAGAGGTTCCGAATCATAGTTTTTCCATCTTTTCTGATCAATGTACCAATGCATATTGAACAGCATCATATTGACAATACGGACATCTTCCCGTATGCCTTCTACATCCTGCGCATACCAGAGAGGAAAGGTATCGTTGTCACCCACTGTGAAGAGTACCGCGTCCTTATCGCAGGATTCCAGATAATTCCGCGCAATATCCCTGGCAGTGTATCTTCCTGAACGGTCATGGTCATCCCAGTTCTCCATGGCCATCAGTAAAGGGACTGCCCCCATGCACAGCACCACCGAAATAATGGCTGCAAATCTGGCTTTCAGCCTTGAACGGAGCAACTGGAAGACTCCTGCCACACCGATGCCGATCCATATGCTGAAGGCATAAAATGATCCGGCGTACGCATAATCCCTTTCCCTTGGTTGATAGGGAGTCTGATTCAGGTAGATGACAATGGCGATACCGGTAAGAATAAACAGGCTCATGACCACCCAAAAGTCTCGTACATGGCGATCCAGGTGAAAGAAGAGGCCCAACAATCCCAGTAGCAACGGGAGAAAAAAGTAGGTGTTGCGGGCAGGGTGGTCCTTCAGGTGCTGCGGAAGATTTTTCTGGGGACCGATACGGGCCGAATCGATGGCCTTAATACCGCTGATCCAGTTACCATGAAGCACGTTGCCGTGCCCCTGAATATCGTTTTGTTTTCCTGCAAAATTCCACATGAAATACCGGAAGTACATATGTCCGAACTGGTACCTGAAAAGAAACTCCAGATTGTCCAGGTAAGAAGGATTCCCGGGGTCTTCAATGGTGCCAAATTCCCTGTAGGCCTGCCGGTGATTAGAGTCCCTGCTGTAGATCCTGGGCAGCAACACCTTGCTGTCCTTCATGACCAGTTCCGCTTTCCTCGAAACGATCTCATACCGGTTTTCTTCCTTGTTCAGTGAGTAGACTGGCTTTGTGTATTCAACATTCTCGATTTCGGCGTTGTAAAAATGACCTGTGAGCAGGGGACGGTCCCCATATTGTTCCCTGTTCAGGTAGGAAAGCAAGGCGAAAACATTCTCGGGTCTGTTCTCATTCATGGGAGGGGCAGCCAGAGAGCGGATCACGATCAGGGTATAGGAGCTGTAACCGATAACAATGACCGTAATGGAAACCAGAATCGTGTTCAGAAGTACATTTTTCCTGACGAACTGGGTCCTGTAGATACCAAAAACCAGGGCCGAGAGAAGCAGGGCCACGTATATGACCAGCCCGACATTGTAATGAAGCCCCACGGTATTGGTGAAGAATTTTTCTAAAACCGTAGCCACTTTCACCAGACCCGGTATGATTCCGTACATGATTAAAAGGAGCATCACTGCTGAAACAGCCAACGCGTAAATCACCCCCTTCCGGGTCACGGAGTATTTCCGGAAATAGTAAACCAGTACAATGGCAGGAATAGCCAGGAGGTTGAGCAGATGTACGCCGATGGAGAGGCCGATAAGGTAGGCGATCAGGATCAGCCACCTGTTGGCATGGGGTTGATCCGCCATATTTTCCCATTTGAGGATGGACCAGAAGACCACAGCGGTGAAAAGGGAGGAGGTGGCATACACCTCGCCCTCCACGGCTGAAAACCAGAAGGTGTCCGAAAAGGTATAAGCCATCGCTCCAACGAATGATCCTCCCAGGATAAGGATCATCGAAGGGATGGACAGCGTTCCATCCTCCCCGGGTATCAGCTTTTTCAGAAGGTGGGAGATGGTCCAGAAAAGAAACATGATCGTGAAAGCGCTTGCCAAGGCCGATACGGAGTTGATCATCATGGCCACCTTTTCGGGGTTGGAGGTTAAAAGAGAGAAGACTCTTCCAATGATCATATAAAACGGGGCACCGGGAGGATGTCCCACCTGCAGTTTGTAAGCACTTGCAATAAACTCACCGCAATCCCACAGGCTTACTGTAGGCTCCAGGGTAATCAGGTAGACTGCCAGTGCCACGGCAAAGCTCAGCCAGCCCAGCAGAAGGTTCAGTTTCCTGAATTTCATAGGGTGGTGAATTTAATGCTTTTAATTTGAAAAAATTGACAGTTTCAAAAATGGAATATATATTTGTGGTTCACCAATTCCAAAAGCCATGGCCGTTGACGGAGCGAATGATCTGGATGGCACCCTCTACACTGACTACCCGGAATTCGAGTTTGAATATGAAAACATCCGGGAACCCAGGACACTCCCACCTGAAAAGCAAATTTTAACCGTCGGACTCGATAAGCGAAAGATGGACGGTGCGCCCATTACCTTCATCACCGGCTTCGTCGGTAAACGGATCGATCTTCGAAAGATCGAGGAAGAGCTCCAGGGAGTATGTCATACATGCGGCTCATCAAAGAAGTATGACATCATGCTGATGGGGGATGTTCGTAAGCGGGCCTACGTGTATCTCCGGTCCAATGGTTATGCGGTGAAATTTGCTCAAAACTAACCTTTCATTATACAACTGGTTTCACAAAGGCAGGATGCTGGGCATCCTGCTTTTGTTGATTTCAGCAGCAGGGTACACTCAGTTTTACGAATATGGCCAGGATGCAGGCCGGTTAAAATGGAATAAGTTCACCACTCCCCATTACAAAGTTATCTATCCCCGGGGAATTGACAGCCTGGCCCATCTATTTGCTGACCGATTAGAATATTACTATCCACATCTGGGTCAGCCTCTCGGTCATTTGCACAGACCCATCCCTGTAATCATCCATAACGAATCGAGTTTCTCTAACGGGGTATTCGTATGGGCCCCAAAACGCCTGGAGATTTTTACCAATCCCGATCCAAACGGTACCTATCAGGACTGGCTGACTCAGCTGGCATTGCATGAAGGGAGGCATGCTGTTCAGATCGATAAGCTGGACCAGGGGATCACGCGGGCGCTTTCATATCTTGGCGGGCAGCAGGTGGTGGGAGCTGTGGCGGGATTCCTGCCTTACTGGTATCTGGAGGGGGATGCTGTGGATGCGGAAACCCGGCTCTCCAGGACCGGTCGCGGCAGACAACCTTCCTTCGAGATGGGATTGAAAGCACAAATGCTGGGTGGTGATAAGGTCTATTCCTATTCCAAAGCGACCATGGGTTCCTACAAGGATTTCATACCCAACCATTACCAGCTGGGATATCTGATGATCCGTCATGGCAGAAGGACCTACGGGGATAGTCTCTGGATCGACTTTCAGCAGTACGCAGCCCGAAAACCCTACCTGATCAGCCCCACATTTTTCAGTATGCGGCCATATGGAATTCGGAGCAAACCTTCATTTTACAGAGAAGCGCTCCACGCTTACCGGCGTCATTGGGAAGAAGAGTCGGCCCGAAGGATCCATACACCCTTTCGGGATTGGAATACGGACAGGACCCGGCACTACACCAGTTTCACATTCCCTCACTTCGTCTCACCTTCGATGCTGTTTGCCTATAAAAGCGGGATCGATCAGATTCCCGAGTTCGTCTTCCTGGGGGAGCAGGGAGAGGAGGAGCGGATCTTCCGTCCGGGTTTCCTCAGCTCAGGCCGTGTAAGCTTCTCAGGTTCCCATGTGGTATGGGATGAATTCGTTCCCGATCTGCGTTGGAGCAACCGGAATTTTTCTATCATACGAACCTATGATTTGTCCACTGGTGAAGTCAGAAACCTGGGCCGAAAAACCAGGTACTATTCCCCTGCTGTTTCCTCCGACGGATCGAGGATTGCGGCCATTGAGCAGTCGGTAGGGCAGCAGTACAGTCTGGTGATCCTCAGCATCGAAGGGGAGGTGGAGCAGGAGATCCCTTCACCCGGAAACCTTTTCATCCAGCATCCGTCATGGATGGAAAATGACTCGGCCATCCTGGTTTCACTGGCAGACCAGAACGGGAAGGCACTCTACGTTCACTCCCTTTCAAACGGGAAATGGAATCAAGTCTTTCATGCCGGAGTCGACGATATATCCTTTCCGGTGGTACATGGAGAGCGCATTTATTTCAGCGGCACTTTTTCAGGGATCGACAACATCTACTGCTATGATCTGAGGACCAGGGAAGCTTTCCAGGTCACTTCCTCCAGGTTTGGCGCCTTCTATCCACGGGTGTCCGGCGATGGCGAACGGCTGGCCTTTTCAGAGTATACCGAGGCGGGCTATAGTGCGGTGACCATGAATCTGGACCAGGCGCTCCTGACCCCCTTGGCTGTGGCGAGAAATCATTCCGAACAGATAGATTATGAACCAACGCCGGGGGAGGCAGCAATCATTAATGGAGCGGAACAAAGGGAGCAGTCAGTGGATACGGTTCGCAATCCCCCTTCCCCGTATGTGAAAGCGCTACACCTTTTCAACTTCCACTCCTGGCTCCCACTCTATTTCGACTACCTGAATCCGGAGCTTTCGTTCAGTCCGGAGGAGTTCCCTCTGAGTCCGGGAGTCTCCCTGGTATCCCAGAACCGGCTGAGTACGGCAGTCAGTCAGCTGGGATATGAGTATCACCGTGGAGATCATCTGTTTCATACCGGGATCCAGTTGAAGGGGCGATTCCCGGTCGTGAATCTCTCCTTCCGATACGGCGGGGAACCAGATGGGCTGAACCTGGCAGAGGGCGATACCCTTCGTTCACTCCCACCCGATCTTCGCTTTAATGTTCAAAGTTTTGTACCCCTTCGATTGAACACCGGAAAATTCCTCTCCCTGGTCCAGCCACGGATTGACTATACTTTCCGCAGAGATGTGCAGTACATAGCGGAGGAGAACCGGTATAGGCAGGGTGCGCATTATCTTTACTACAGTTTCGTAGCCACTTCCTATCTGAGACAGGGAAGAAAGGATATCCAGCCAAGGCTTGGAGCCACCTTATCGGCAGGGTATTATCATGCACCCTTCAGCCAGGTATATGGTGCTGTATCCAGAACCGGACTGACTGCCTACCTTCCCGGCCCGTTGAAGCATCAGACCCTCCGCTTGTCGGTGAATCACCAGCGTCAGTACCTGCTTGATCCGGACAGACCTGCATTCATTAATCTGATGGGTCTTCCCAGAGGCCTGTACGGGATATTTGGCGAAGAACTGACCAGGTACAGCGCCGATTATGTGTTCCCCCTTTTATATCCGGACCTGGAACTGAATCTGGTTCTCTACCTGAAACGGATAAGGGGAGCAATCTGGATCGATCACATGGCAGGGAAGAATGTGATCATCAGAGATCCCCAGCCATTCTATGACGAACGGAATTATACCACCATTGGATTTGATCTGGTGACAGACCTGCACCTTCTTCGCATCTCTTTTCCACTGTCGATCGGTGCCAGAATCTTTTACGAACCGGATTCCGGGGCGATGGGGATCGAGGCGATCTACTCCGTGGAAATCGATTGACCTCCTGAGGAGAACTCCCGGTCAATGGTGAAGAATCCGGGGTAATAGACAGATTGTCCGCCGATCAGGACACTGGGCTTGATCTTCAAGCTCAGGTGAGAGGGCTGACCACCGGCATCCATCAGGTTTAACGCGAAATTGACCATGCTCCGTGGATTTTCCCCTTCCAGGAATTCGAACAGGTCGGCCTCGATCCGGACGGGCATCATGGATCGGCCTCCATTGGGAGCTATTTCGATCCTCCTTTCCAGTGTTCCACTTCCAATTTCCATATTATCCAGAAAGGCGATCCACTGCACGGAGTTGACTGCAGCCCCTGCAGGACCTGGATTCCGGACTTCCACATTGGCAGTAATAGCAAAGGGAAGGGTACCCCGGAGAATGTCGGCCAGGATCCTCTGTCCGTCCATCCATCCGAAATCCGTAAAGGATCGTACCGCCGAAACCTGAACTCCGCTGATGACAGGATCTTCGACCGAGTGGAAACTGAATTCGCATTTCGTAAAGGCAGTCAGCTCATTCAGAAGGGCGCAGCCTGTTGACAGCAGTACCAGGGAGGCGAGAATAAAGGCTTTTTTCATGAGCCCAAAATAATAAATTATTTTTGTAGACGGTGGAAGAGTTTTTCTCATACGGAGGCTGGCCCGGATTCAGGCGATTCTTTAAGAAGAACCGCATTGCCCTGCTTTACACATTGATTTTTCATCTGGTGGTCCTCAACATTCTCATTTTTGTCCGGGTAGAAGGGTTGAAGAAGTCGAGGGAAGCAGGGATTGCGATCGAGTTTGAGGAGAAAAGCCTGGAGGAGTTGCTTGCGGACGAGGAAGTGGAAGTATCGGAGGAGTGGCTGGAAGAGGTGCTGAGAATCCGTGAACAGGCCAGTAACAGGGCGGTCAATGTGAATGCTGAAGATGCCTTCAGCGAGGAGATCTCCACAGATGAATATGTGCAGGAACTACTCGATCAGATAGAGTTGGCCCGCAAGCAGGAGGACCGGGAAAAACTGGAGGAGCTGCAGTCGATCCTTGCAGCGGCCGATTATGAACCTCCGGAAGAGGGGTCAGGAGAGGACCAGCAGGGGGAATATACAGGTCCTACCACGATTACTTACGAATTCCTGGATGAACCACGCGCCAGAGGAAAAGTGGATCTGACCATACCGGTTTATCGATGTGAAGGATCAGGGATAGTAAAGGTGACAATAATGGTAAACAGGGACGGAAGGGTGACAGATGCCCGAATTACGGAACCGATTGTGGGTAGCGACCGGGTCTGTTTCTCCAATGCTGCATTGGATGCGGCAAAAACATCCCGTTTCAGGATCGATCTGAATGCCCCTGAAAATCATAGGGCGATCCTGACCTATACATTTATTGCTCAGTAGGAGAATCTGCCAGGTATTGTGCTCGCTCTGCAATGGCATCCAGGTCCTGATTCCGCATGCATTTAAAGTGTTTCTTCGGGCAATTCTGGTAGCCGATCTTGGAACAAGGTCTGCAGGATAATCCCCTGACCTCAAATCTGCTCGAATCAGGGTGTGCCCCATAGGGCCACATTCCAAATTCCGGAACGGTATTGCCCCATAGGGTCAGAATTTTTTTTCCGAATGCCGCCCCGATATGCATCAACCCTGTATCGTGGGTGATCAGGGTACTGGATTGCCTTACCAGAGAAGCCGACTGGTGAATTGTATACTTCCCGCAACCATTGATCAGGGGAAAACCGGGAAGAGCCTCCAGAATACGAGCTCCTGCCTCACGATCTCCCGGTCCTCCCAGGATCACCAGGGGTCTTTCGATCTTTCTGCATAGTTCGGTCAACAGATCCAGTGGAAGTTTCTTGGTTTCATGTTGCGCTCCGATTGCCAGGGCCAGGTAGCTTTTCCTGAATGCTTCGGGCATATCAGAAAGATCCATCTCTTCCTCCGGGGGGATAAAAAAGTCCAGTCCCTCTCCATCGTTAGAATCAATGAAATGGCGGATGGTATCCATATTCCGTTCTACCAGGTGCCGGTCCGGAAGTCTGTTGATTTTCAGGTTGACATAGAGCCATTTCTGAAAATTCAGTTTATGGACAGTAAAATCCATTTTCCGGAGGCCCATTTTTACCCTGGCTGTCCGGGTATTGTGATGCAGGTCAATGATGTAATCGATTCCCTCCTGTTTGAGTTGGCGGAGAATCTCTTTCATATCGCCATCCAATGAGTGGATTTGGTCGATGTATGGATTCGCACGAAGGATGGATGCAAAATCTGCCTTGGTCAGATAGTGGATTTCAGCTCCCTCAACCTGCTGTTTCAGATGACGCACGACAGGGGTGGTCAGCACAATATCACCAATGGAACTAAACCGGATAACAAGGAATTTTACCGATTGAGCCATTTAGATAAGCTCCTTGAAGAATAACAGGAGGGCCAGCCAGTATTCTGAATTATGTGGATTTTCCTTAGTCAGCGTGACCGTTCCCCTTGCCCCTTCCCCAAGCTCAGGTTCAAAGAGGGTCAGATAATTCTCTTCCAGGCCGGAGGAGAGCTGAATGACATATGGGGTCTCCATACGGCTGGAGGTTATGAATACAGGTTTCTTCAATCCACGTATGGTATCTTCAACAAAGATCTGTGGTTGAAAATACTCACCGGGGCTGAATGCCACAACCGCTCGGACATACTCGTTTTTTGCCCCTATCAGCAGGCTGAGGGAGGCGTTGGCGCCGCTCCCCAGGAGAATGACCGGCTGACCCGACTTTTGATAGGCGTACTCCACTGCTGCGATCACATCCAGAGCTATATCCTGTACATCAGTCGGACATCTGATCTCCCTGCATTTCCTGGCCGTCTGATTGGAGATATAATTCTTATTGCCCCCGTTGCGAAGATCCACGGCAAGACAATTGTAGTCCAGCTTGCAAAGCCTTCTGGCAATGGAGGTGAACTCACCCCGGCTCGATTGCTGCTCATGGAGCAGAAGGATGTAGGGATGGCTGTCAGAAACGATATATTCATCAGCTGTAACTTCCATTCCATCTGGAGCTTTCAGGGTAATGGTCTCCACTCTGATCACATTGGATGACCCCTGCCCCCTGGTTACGGGTTCTCTGCCTGTCCCAATGGAAGAGCTCAGACAAATGGATAAAAGGACAATGAAACTATGTCTTTGCGTTCTCGGCAAGGATAATGATTTTATTGTTTTTCACTTCAATCACTCCTCCTTCCACTTCGAAAAAAGTGACTTCGCCTTTCTGGTCCACAATTTTGATCTTTCCCGTTTCAAGGGTAGAGATTATGGGAGCGTGGTTCCTGAGGATCTGAAATGGCCCTTTGGAACCCGGAACCTGCACCAGGTCCACTTCACCTGTATACAACTTCTTATCCGGGGCTATGATCTCCAGTGTCATCCAGTGCTAGGATTTAGATTGGGCGATGAGCTTCTCTCCTTTTTCCATCGCTTCCTCAATGGTCCCTACCAGGTTAAAAGCAGCTTCCGGATATTTATCCACCTCCCCGTTCATGATCATATTGAACCCTTTAATGGCATCCTCGATATTCACGAAAACTCCGGGTATGCCGGTGAACTGCTCTGCCACATAGAAAGGCTGCGACAGGAACCTGGCTACCCGTCTGGCCCTGTGCACCACCTGTTTGTCTTCTTCCGACAACTCATCCATCCCCAGGATGGCAATGATATCCTGCAGTTCATTGTACCGCTGCAGCAGCATTTTCACATTCTGGGCGGTATGGTAATGTTCTTCACCCACCACGGCGGCTTCGAGTATCCGGGAAGTGGAATCGAGGGGGTCCACTGCCGGGTAGATCCCCAGAGAGGCGATCTTACGGCTCAGTACTGTAGTGGCATCCAAATGTGCAAAAGTAGTTGCAGGGGCCGGGTCGGTCAGGTCATCAGCGGGAACATAGATAGCCTGGATAGAGGTAATGGATCCGCGCTTGGTAGAGGTGATTCTCTCTTGCATGAAACCCATTTCAGTGGCCAGAGTAGGCTGGTATCCGACAGCCGAAGGCATACGGCCCAGAAGAGCTGACACTTCCGATCCGGCCTGCGTGAAGCGGAAGATGTTGTCCACAAAGAAGAGGATATCATTACCAGTACCTTCCTGATCGCCATCCCTGAATGATTCGGCCACCGTAAGCCCGGAAAGGGCCACGGTAGCGCGTGCTCCGGGCGGTTCGTTCATCTGTCCGAATACCAGAGTGGCCTGCGACTTGTCCAGCTCTTCCCGGTCGACTTTGGTCAGGTCCCATGAACCTTCCTCCATGCTCTTTTCAAACGCTTTTCCATATTTGATCACTCCCGATTCGATCATCTCACGGAGAAGGTCATTCCCTTCCCTGGTGCGTTCACCAACCCCGGCAAAAACAGAAATTCCTTCATACTTCTTGGCAATGTTGTTGATCAGCTCCATGATGATCACCGTCTTGCCCACACCGGCACCGCCGAAAAGGCCGATCTTCCCTCCTTTGGCATAGGGTTCCAGAAGATCGATCACCTTGATCCCGGTAAAAAGAACCTCCGATTCTGTGGAGAGATTCTCATATTTCGGGGGTTTATTGTGGACCTGGTATCCGCCTTTGTTGTCTACCTTTCCGATGCCGTCGATGGCCTCACCTACCACATTCAGAAGCCTGCCCTTGACCGAGTCACCCTTTGGCATCGTAATCTCTTTACCGGTAGCGCTGACCTTCATACCTCTTTGCAATCCATCCGTAGAATCCATAGAAATGGTCCTCACGGTGTGCTCTCCGATATGCTGCTGGCATTCTATCACCAGGATCTGTCCGTCGGCCCGTTCAATCTCAAGTGCCTCGTGTATGTTGGGAAGCTGATCTCCTGACTCTTCAAAACTAACATCTACTACAGGGCCGATCACCTGTATGATTTCACCGATTTTTTTGGCCATAGGAATGCAATTATTGCGAATTAGTAAGTGCTTTTCGGATGCACAAATTTAGTACTTTTTTACTGCGATCATTAGAATTCATGCATAAAGTATCTCCTTTTGAAACCATTGTCCGAGTGGTCACGTACAAGCAGTACTGTACCCAGAAATCATCATCTGTGAAGTTACGGAATCTGAACGGAAGGACGCTCCTGCTACTGGTTGTTTTTTTCATTCAACCGGACCACCTGCAGGCCCAGATTCACCGTGTTGGCGGAGGCCTTTCCTTTGCGTCAGGAACGGAATTCAATTATGGAGAGACGGGGAACCCTGGGATCACTATCAAAACCTGGCTGGCACTGGATAAGCGCAGTACCCTGAGCATCGTTCCTTCCATTACAGCCTATAACAGGTATAGGCTGGAGACCGGTTATTCCATTCTGACCAATTACATGTTCCAGGGTGACCTGGACATTCAGTATGCCTTCTTCGAAGAAGGAACGGTCAGGGCCGTGGCATTCGGCGGAGGTAATTTCACCTATCTGATGTCCTATTTCGAACCACTGGTGATCACCGGGAATGAAACCATTACCGACCAGACCGGTTACGGGGTGGGTGCGAACCTCGGGGCAGGTCTGGAATTGAGAATGGCTCCAAAATGGGATTTTAACGTCTCGGGTAAATATCTTTTTTCCAAATATGAACAGTTCATCATCTCGGTCCAGGGTGTTTACTACTTTCATAGCCGACGGAGAGCCTACCGGAGATGATTTTTTGTTATCTTTAGTCAGCAACTATACATTAGACATATGGCGAGCTTAAGTTTCTTGCTTGGGATGGTGCCCAGTACCGAAAAGGTGGAATCGGAAGATGACCAGTTACGGGCAGATTTCAAGGCATTCAAGGAGATGGAGGAATCGGAAGAACTGAAGCACTACTTTGAACTTGAGAAGGAGGTCACATCCAGCGATTTTGCTCTGCGGAAGAAGAAGATCTTCAAGGAAAAATTCAAAGCCTCAGAAGCCTACAGAAAAGAGACCCGCTATAAAGCCCTTCAGAAGAAACAGAAAGGAGAAGAAAAATCGAAGGAATTCGGGGAACTCGAAGAGTACATCAATTCGGAGGACTTCATAGAGCAGAAGCAGTACCTGACCATGCGTCCTGCTGAACGGTACGAAACGACCGAAGAGTACCGGAAGGAGACCGAATACCATACCCTGAAAAAGTCCGATAAGATCCGGTGGTACTTTAAAACCAAGAAAAAGAATCCATTCAGGGAGATTGAAAAATGGGACCTGACCTTTGAGGATAATTTTTCGAAAAATAAGCTCGACACCAGTAAGTGGATGACCCGGTATTTCTGGGGAGAAAAGACCATGAACAGTTCGTTCGTGCTGGAGGATGATAAGAGTTTTATTACCGACGGTGATAATATTGAGTTTTACGACCAGAAGGCCCGTATCGTCACACGGTCAGGGAAGGCTGAAGGATTAGTATGGCGCGCGGAACAGGGATTTGTTCTGGAGGACTTTGATTTTACCTCCGGAATGATCAGCACTTCAAAAAGTTTTAAACAACGGTACGGTATATTCAAGGCCAAAGTGAAAATGGCCGCCGGTTCGGTGGCTCAGTCCTTCTGGATGGTATCTGAAACCATGCTCCCCCATATCGATGTGGCCCGGTTCGAAAACGGGAAGCTCTATTCCAATTGTTTCTGGGGAAACGCCAAATCCACCGGTAAATCCATCTCCAGGACCGGTGGTGGTAAGTACGCCGATGAATACTATATATTTACCCTGGAATGGTCTCCGAGCAAGCTGGTGTGGAAGATCAACGGCAAGGTGTTTAAAACGCTGACATCCAGCATTCCCCAGGAAGAGATGAGTATCAACTTCTCCTCCAACCTGAAGAAAGATGCCCCGGAGACCGGGTTGCCGTCGGCCATGGAGATCGACTGGATCAGGGTATATAAACTCAAAAACCAGACATAGTCCGTAAGAGTCCGTAAGAGTCTGTAAAGTTGAAAGTCGTAAAGTCTGTAAAGTTGAAAAGAGTCTGTAAAGTCCGTAAGAGTCTGTAAAGTCGAAAGTCGTAATGTCTGTAAAGATTTTCAGGCTGGTATCTGAGAATACGTAATTGAAGCTGTCATATTATGACGCCCTGTCCGGAGTTTTGGACGGGGTTTTTTATGGCCCGTAAGGAAGGTTTTCTTAATTTATGCAGTTTGAAGAACGATAGTTGGAACAATGAACTCATAAAAGAATATCTATGAAACGGATGAAAAGAATGATTTTTTGTCTGGGCCTGTTTTTCACGACTGCCTGGATGATCCATGGACAGGACCGGATTGTGGGGGAGACGTTCACCACCCGTTCGGAGGTGATCGCGCAACATGGAATGGCCTGCACCAGCCAGCCGCTGGCCACTCAGGTGGCTCTTGATATCCTGAAGGCCGGGGGGAATGCGGTGGATGCGGCCATTGCCGCCAATGCGTTACTGGGTCTGGTGGAACCGGTCAGCAATGGGATCGGTGGAGATCTGTTTGCCATCGTATGGGATGCTGAGACCGAACAGCTCTACGGATTGAATGCCAGCGGCCGTTCCCCGCGTTCGCTTACACTGGAGTATTTCAAGGAAAACGGATACGAGAAGATCCCCTATTACGGTCCCCTTCCGGTTTCCGTTCCGGGGTGCGTGGACGGCTGGTTTGAACTGCACGGGAAGTTCGGGACCATGGAGATGGATCAGATTTTGCTGCCGGCTATTGATTATGCCAGGGAAGGCTTCCCGGTGAGTGAGGTGATCGCGTACTATTGGGAACGGAATGCGAAAGCCCTTTCCGGGTATCCCAACGTGGCAGAGGTATTCATGCCCGGAGGCGAGGCCCCTGCCAAGGGAGAGATCTTCAGAAACCCATCCCTGGCGAACACCCTGGAAAAGATCGCTGAGGGCGGACGCGATGCTTTCTATAAGGGTGAAATTGCCCGGACCATCGATGCATTCATGAAGGAGCAGGGAGGTTTCCTCTCCTACGAAGACCTGGCCGGCCACCGATCTGAATGGGTGGAGCCGGTAGGCACCAGTTACCGGGGGTTCGATATCTGGGAGCTCCCTCCCAACGGACAGGGGATCGCCGCCCTCCAGATTCTCAATATTCTGGAGGGGTATGACATTGTAGCGATGGGTTTCGGCAGCCCGGAATACATCCACCATTTCGTGGAAGCCAAGAAACTGGCCTTTGAGGACCGGGCCAGGTATTACGCCGATCCCGATTTCAATGATATCCCGGTCGATGAACTGATCTCCAAGGAGTATGCGGAACAACGAAGAGCCCTGATCGATCCTGCACGTGCCTCCAGGCAACTTCCCGCAGGAGATCCCGAAAAAGGCAACACCATCTACATGACCGTGGCCGATAAAGAAGGGAATATGGTCTCCCTGATCCAGAGCAACTACCTGGGGATGGGCTCCGGGATGTGCCCGCCCGGCCTGGGATTTATCCTGCAGAACCGGGGAGAGCTTTTCACCCTGGAGGAGGGCCATTTCAATGTCTATGAACCGGGAAAGAGGCCGTTCCACACCATCATTCCCGCCTTTATTACCAAAGACGGGGAGCCCTTCATGAGTTTCGGGGTGATGGGCGGAGCCATGCAGCCCCAGGGGCACGCCCAGATCGTCATCAACATGATCGATTTTGGTATGAACCTCCAGGAAGCCGGCGATGCTCCCCGTATACGGCATTCCGGCTCCTCGCAGCCTACCGGACAGGAGATGACCGATGGAGGGACCGTCTACCTGGAGTCAGGGATCCCCTACAAGACTATCCGGGAAATGACCCGGATGGGGCATACCATCCAGTACACGGTGGGTGGTTTCGGCGGGTACCAGGCGATCTTAAAAGATCCGGAGAACGGGGTTTACTATGGTGCTTCCGAATCAAGAAAGGACGGTCAGGCGGCAGGATATTAGAGTCCGTAATAGTCTGTAAAGTTTCATTAGAGTATATCGTGAACAAGCGCGTAGAAATGCGAACCTCATAAGCGTCATTATTTGG
>CAZRZY010000023.1:0-45051 GCA_964604655.1 uncultured Bacteroides sp.
TCAGGAAGAAACCAACATTGTCGAGGCATTCAAGACTCTGCAAAAGATGCATGCCAGATGGCGCGAGACAGGACCGGTTCCCAGAGAGCAGAGAGAGGAGTTATGGGAACGGTTCAAAAATGCCACATCGGTTATCAATAAGAAACACCAGGAGTACCATAGCCGGTTAAAGGAGTCGCTTCAGGAGAATCTGAAAAAGAAGATCGAGCTTTGCGAAAAGGCAGAAGCCATTGCCGCGATAAAACCTGAATCCCACGGAGCGTGGGCGGAGAAGACCCGCCAGGTGCTGGAAATCCAGAAAACATGGAAGACCATCGGGTACGCTCCCAAGAAAGATAACAATGTCATTTATTCCAGGTTCCGCAGGGCCTGCGATGTGTTCTTCAACAACAAGGCCGCTTTCTATTCAGCAGCATTTGAAGAACAGAAGGAGAACCTTCAACGGAAGCAGGAGATCACTGAAAAGGCGGAAGAACTAAGCAGGAGCGAGGACTGGAAACAAACTACACAGGAACTTATCAGGCTGCAGAAAAGGTGGAAGGAGATAGGTCCTGTTCCCAGGAGGGATTCCGATAAGATCTGGAAGCGTTTTCGAAGAGCTTGTGATGCTTTCTTTGACAGGAAGCAGAAGTTTTACCGGGATGCTGATTCCAATTTTGAGGAGAACCTGAGATCGAAAAAGGAGCTGATCAACAAGATGAATCAATATCAGCCCGCGGGTGACAGGGACCAGGATGCCGTTGCATTGGAGGAGTTTCAGGCCGCATTCAACGAGATTGGTTTTGTTCCCTCTTCAAAGAAAGATTCCATAAAGCAGGAGTATAGAGATGCCCTTGAGAATCTTCTGCAACGCATCGGAATGTCCGAATCCGAAAGAAACATATTCAAATTTCGCAACCGGGTGGAAGGAATTATCCATTCGCCCCGATCCGATACGAAGCTCCATTTCGAAAGGGATAAACTGGTGAATACATTACAGCAGCTGAAGAATGATATCGGCCTTTGGGAGAACAACATCGGATTTTTCAAGCAATCTGACAGTTCCGAGGAGACCATCCGGGGATTTCACCAGAAGATCGAGGCGGCCCGGGAAAGGATCCGGGTGCTGGAAGAGAAGATCCGGATCCTGGATGATATGGAAAGTGCAAATTAATCTTTACTTTTGTTTCCCGGAACGTAATCTTTTCCATTTTGGGTAATACAAAGTTTGTGTTTGTGACAGGGGGCGTCACCTCCTCCCTGGGTAAAGGGATTATTTCTGCATCCCTGGGAAGGCTCCTGCAGGCCAGAGGGTACAGGGTGACCATACAGAAGCTGGATCCTTATATCAATGTGGACCCGGGAACCCTTAATCCCTACGAGCATGGAGAATGTTACGTGACCGACGACGGAGCCGAGACCGACCTGGATCTGGGACACTACGAGCGATTCCTCGATATTCAAACCTCCCAGGCCAACAATGTGACCACCGGCAGGATTTATCAGTCGGTGATCAATAAGGAGCGTCGTGGCGATTACCTTGGGAAAACCGTTCAGGTAATTCCGCACATTACTGACGAGATCAAGAGAAGGATTACTCTTTTGGGCCGGAAGAATGATTACGATTTCATTATCACGGAGATCGGGGGTACGGTAGGGGATATTGAATCACTGCCCTACATCGAAGCGGTCAGGCAGTTACGATGGGATCTGGGGGATGAGAATACCGTATTCATCCACCTGACGCTGGTTCCCTACCTATCCGCTTCCGGAGAGTTAAAGACCAAGCCTACTCAACATTCGGTAAAAGTACTCCTGGAAAACGGGATTCAGCCCGATGTGCTGGTCCTTCGAACAGAGCATGAACTGCTTAAGGACCTGAGGAAGAAGGTGTCGCTGTTCTGCAATGTGGAACTGGCGGCGGTTATTCAATCCATTGATGTATCCACCATCTATGAGGTGCCGTTACTGATGCAAGAGGAAGGGCTGGATGTACAGGTATTGAAAAACCTGAGCATTACGGCCGCCGAGGCTCCGGATCTGAAGGAGTGGAAGGAGTTTGTCAATAAGATGAAGAGTTCGGAAAAGCTTATCCGGATTGCCCTGGTGGGAAAATACGTGGAGCTTTACGACTCCTACAAATCGATCATCGAATCACTTACGCATGCGGGTGCCGTCAACGGGGTGAAAGTAGACATCACCTGCATCCATTCGGAGATGATCACGTCCGACAATGTGGAGGAATCGCTCGATGGTTTTGACGGGATCCTTGTGGCACCGGGTTTCGGTGACAGGGGAATTGACGGGAAGATTCTTTCGGTGAGTTACGCCCGGATTCAGCAGGTCCCATTTTTCGGGATATGCCTGGGACTTCAGTGCGCCGTCATCGAATTTGCCCGGAATATCCTGGGGCACAGCGACGCTCATTCCACGGAGATGACCAACATCACCAAACACCCGGTCATCGACCTGATGGAGGATCAGAAAGGGGTAACGGAAAAAGGAGGTACCATGAGGTTGGGAGGATACGCCTGTGCCCTTAAAAAAGGCTCCAGGGTTCAGCAGGCCTACGGAACAGAGATGGTGCGTGAGCGGCATCGCCACCGGTATGAGTTCAACAACGATTTTCTGGAAGCATTTGAGAAAGCGGGGATGATTTCTACGGGGATCAACCCGGAGAGCGGACTGGTGGAGATCATGGAACATACGGATCATCCCTGGTTCGTGGGAACCCAGTTCCATCCTGAATACAGGAGTACCGCACTGAACCCGCATCCCCTCTTCATTGCATTCATAAAAGCCACCGTGGATAACGCCGAAGGAAGAGGAGCAGGTGCCGGCGACAATTGACCGAATTCTCGCCGATTTTGTTTTATTTTCCAATGATTTACAGGTCAAAACATTACTTTTGTGCGTTAACTATTTCCCGGTAATACGATGGATAGGAATACAATAATAGGTCTGGCATTGATCGGGCTCATCCTGGTGGGGTACAGCATATTTACCAAACCGGCCCGTGAGGCCCAGATGGAAGAGCGTCGAAGGCTCGATTCCATTGCCAGGGCTGAACAGGTCCGGGCCATGGAGATGGAGATGGAGAGGCAACAGGCGCAGACGGCTGATACCCTTTCCGTGAATGAAGTACCGGACGATCTGGTTTCGGCACAGAGGCTCCAGGAGGAGCTGGGAGTTTTTGCTTCAGCTGCGTTGGGAACCGAGGAGAAAGTAGTCCTTGAGAACGGCAAGTTGAGGCTGTTGTTCAGCACCCTTGGCGGCCGTCCCTATACCGTGGAGCTGAAGGAGTACCAGACCCATGATTCCCTCCCGCTATACCTCTTTGACGGTGATTCAACCATCTTTGCCCTGCAGTTCTTCGCCAATAACAGGGGGATCAATACACAGGAACTCTATTTTACTCCGGAGATAGAGACCTTTACTTCCGAGGACGGCCGCAATTACCAGCAGCTGACCATGGGTTTGGATATCTCCGAGACCGCCTCCATCAGTTACATATACAGGCTTTACGATGACGAGTACATGCTCGATTTCGATATGAGGCTCAGGGGGCTCGATCAGTACCGGACCGACCGGATGGAATTCCAGATCGATTTCTATGCTCCTTCCCAGGAAAAGGGATACACCAATGAAGCCACCTATACGACCCTCTATTATAAGTTTCACGGCGGAGATGTGGAGAATTTCAAGACCCGGTCCAAAAAAGAGATCGAGGAAGCCACCGAGACCACCCGTATCAAGTGGATCGCCTTCTCGCACCAGTTCTTCTCCACGATCGTGATCGCTGATGAGTTCTTTGACGGTGCCTATATGTTCCAGGAGCGGTTTCAGGATCCCGGGAAGTACGTCCGGCATTACCGTTCCTCCATCGATGTTCCCTATGACCGGACCGGTGACCAGAATATCGGGATGCAGCTCTATTTCGGGCCAAACAGTTTCACCGGCCTGAAGTCCTATGGGGACCTGGCGCTTGAGAATGTGGTGACCGTCGGCGGATCGATGATCCGGTGGATCAATGCGTATGTGGTTATCCCCATATTCAACTGGCTCAATAACTGGATCACCAATTTTGGGATCATTATCCTTCTTCTGACCCTGATCATCAAAGTAGCGCTGTTTCCGCTCACCTACCGTTCCTATAAGTCACAGGCGGTTATGCGGGTACTGAAACCCCAGGTCGATGAGATCAATGAAAAGTATCCGAAGAAGGAAGATGCCATGAAGAAGCAGCAGGCGACCATGGACCTTTACAAAAAGGCAGGGGCCAATCCGATGGGCGGATGTCTGCCCATGTTGCTGCAGTTCCCCATTCTGTATGCCATGTTCAGATTTTTCCCCACCTCCATCGAGCTGCGTCAGGAGAAATTCCTTTGGGCCAATGACCTGTCCACCTACGATTCCATCCTGGATCTTCCATTCACCATTCCCATGTATGGTGATCATGTCAGCCTGTTCACTCTTCTGATGACTGTAACCACCATACTCTCTATGCGATGGAACAACCAGGTCACTGCAGGCAGTAGTCAGATGCCCGGGATGAAGACCATGATGTACATCATGCCGGTGATGTTCATGTTCATTCTGAATAATTTCTCGGCAGGTCTGACCTACTACTATTTCCTGGCGAACGTGATCACTCTGGGGCAGAACCTGGTATTCAAGAGTTTTACCGACGAGGAGAAGATTCTGAAGAAAATTAACGCCAGGAAAAACAAACCTAAAAAGAAGTCAGGGTTCGCCCGCAGGCTGGAAGAGCTCCAGAAACATCAGCAATTGCAGGCCGGCGGAAAGAAACCCGCCCGCAAGAGCCGCTAATGGCGATCGGTCCTCAGAGCAGCCATTTTTAGAGCTGTGATTGCGGCTTCATTCCCTTTGTTCCCATGCTTGCCCCCTGCGCGGTCCAGGGCTTGCTGCAGGTTGTCCGTGGTCAGAATCCCGAAGATGAACGGGATGTCATAGTCCAGGTTCAACTCGGTTACACCCATGGTCACCCCCTGGCATATATAGTCGAAATGCCGGGTCTCTCCCTGGATCACACAACCCAGGCATATCACTGCATCCGGCATGAACTGTTCGGCCAGGATCCGGGCACCATAGGGGATCTCAAAACTTCCCGGCACGGTCCGTGTCCGGATGTTTTCCGTATCTACCCCGTGTTCTTTCAGGGTTTTTAGAGCACCCTCAAGCAAGGCAGCGGTGATCTCCTCGTTCCATTCTGAAACCACGATCCCGATCTTGAATGAGGAACCATATGGTACGGCAGAAGGATCATAGGAGGAGAGGTTTTTCAGACGGGTGGCCATTGGATCAAAGGGATAGCTTGACTTCTGCTCTGCCTGTATACTTTTTTATCTCCCTTCCCTCCGGTGTATCCGGATAGGTGGTTTCTATGGTCCGATAGGCTTCCAGCGCCCTTTCGTATTCTCCCAACTCCTCGTAGACAATGCCCAGCTTTTTCAGGAGTATGGGGGATGAGAAATTATTCTCGTATTTGTTAATGCCGGTCTGATAAGCATCCACCGCATGATCCAATTTCCCCAGTTCCACATAGGCATCGCCCATAGTACTGTATTTGGCAGCCCCCACCAGCAGGTCGTCGGTTCTGAATTTGCCGAGATAATCGAGAGCCGACTCATGGTCGTCCAGCTGGTGAAAACAGACACCGGCATAATACCGGGCAATCATCGCCGACTTGGTGAACCCGTAATCGTCGATGATGTTCAGGAATCCGGGGTAGGTTCCGTATCCGTTGAGGGCCAGGTTGAAGGAATCGATTTCAAAGAATCGCTCCGCATAGAACATATCTGCCGCTGCCTCCTCATTGAGCGGTTTCAGATAGTAGCGGTTGCCACCTATGATAATCAGCAAAACGAGGATGATTCCCCCCATGACATAGGTCAGGACTTTCTGATTCTCCTCGATGAATCTTTCGGACCTGGTCAGTGCCTGTTCTATCCCCTCCAGGTTCTTATCCGTATGCTTCTCACTCTTCTGCTTTGCCATTGTCAGCCGGTAAATTATTGAGTTCTCAAAAACTCCCGCAAAAGTAATAATAAAATCATAATTTTGTGTATGCATCTGAAATCCCTTTCTCTGGTCAATTTCAAGAACTACGAACAGGCCGGGCTGCAATTCTCGGAAAAGATCAATTGTTTTGTGGGGGAGAACGGAGTAGGAAAGACCAACCTCCTGGATGCCATTCACTATCTTTCTCTGTGCAAAAGTAATTTCAACCCTGTGGATAGTCAGAATGTGAGGTATGGTCAGGATTTTTGCGTGATTCAGGGGGTGTTTCAACGATCGGAGAAAGAGGAGAATATCTATTGTGGAATACGCAAACAGAAGAAGAAGCAGTTCAAAAGAAATCAGAAGGAGTATCAGAGACTTTCGGAACACATCGGCCTGATACCACTGGTGATGATCTCCCCGTCCGACAGCATCCTGGTAAACGGAGGGAGTGAAGAGCGCAGAAAATTTATAAACGGGGTCATCGCCCAGTATAACAGGCGGTATCTGAACGATCTGATACAGTATAACCGGGCAGTTATGCAGCGTAACAGGCTGTTGAAGGATCTGGCCTCAGGGGGTGGTAAGCCGGGGGATGTGCTGGAGGTTTGGGATGAACAACTGGTCCGGTACGGCATCCCCGTTTACCAGGAGCGGAAGAAATTTGTTACCGACCTGCTGCCGGTATTTTCCAGGTTTTACGAACATGTTTCAGGCGGCAGGGAAAAGGTGACCCTGGCGTACCATACCCAGCTGGATGAGACCGGATTTCGGGAGGGGCTGCAGAAAAACAGGGAGAAAGACCGGATCGTCCAGTACACTACCTTTGGAGTGCATAAGGATGATCTGGAGATGAACCTGGGAGACCATCACCTGAAAAAAGGCGGCTCCCAGGGACAACAAAAGACCTACCTGGTGGCGCTGAAGCTGGCGGAGTTCGAGTTTATCCGGCAGATCAAGAAGCTGCCCCCGGTTCTGCTGCTGGACGATCTATTTGACAAATTTGATGCCCGGAGGGTAAAAAAACTCATCCGTCTGGTGGCGGAAAACAATTTCGGACAGATCTTTATAACTGATACCAATGAAGAGCGTCTGGAAGGCATCCTGCAAGAGATCCCGGCCGACCACCGGCTTTACCGGATAGATGCATCAGGCAAACTGGAACAATCCTGACAGGTATGGAAAGAAAGGAAGTGAAAAAGATCAGTGATCTCCTTACCCGGTTCGTTAAGTCCAACCGGCTGGAAAAAGGCCTGGCCGAATATCGGCTCACCAAAGCATGGGCGGAGTTGCTCGGGGTGACTGTGGCCCGAAAGACCAGTTCTCTGACCATTCGGAACCGCAAGCTTTTTGTAACGCTCCACTCCTCCGTGGTCCGGCAGGAGCTCGATATGATGAAAGAGAGCCTGGTTCCAAAGCTGAACGAGGCCGCCGGGATGGATGTGATCGATGAGGTGGTCCTGCGATGAAAAGGTCCTGTTCAGAAACGCTCGGCCAGCGAAAAAAAGAACGATGCTTCATGCACAGCGTTCTCATCGGAGTCTGATCCGTGAACCGCATTGGCCTGGACCGAATCCGCATAGAGTTTTCGGATGGTACCCTCCTCCGCTTCTGCCGGGTCAGTGGCTCCAATCAGTTTTCGGTAATCCTCCACAGCATTCTCCTTTTCCAGGATGGCTACCACGATCGGACCTGTGATCATGAAATCGACCAGGCTCTCATAGAAGGGTCTTCCTTTATGTACCTTATAAAATTCGGCAGCTATTTTCCGGGTAAGGTGGATCATTTTTAGGGCGGAGATGCGGAACCCGGCATCGGCGATCAATTTAAGGATGGGTCCGGAGTAGCCTTTTCTGACGGCCCTTGGCTTGATAATGGTAAAGGTCAGGTTTCCACTCATGGGTCAGATAATTGTGTTTTGTTTGTTTAAGCAAAGCTATAAACAATTATTGATGAGCTTTGTCAGCCACTTTCAATATTTTTTAACTTTATGCGCTTAATCCGATGAAAATGCTGGAGCCTGCCCTTGCAGAGAGGTTGCAAAAATGGATCGATGAGTCAGGAAAGGTGGCCATTCTCACCCATGCCAATCCTGATGGAGATGCCATCGGATCGAGTCTCGCACTGACACTTGCATTGAGAAAGGGAGGGAAGGATGCAGGAGTGGTGACTCCTGACGGCCTGCCCGATTTTCTGAGGTGGTTGCCGGGAATTGAGCATTCGACCACTTTTGCCTACAAGAAAGAGAAGGCTCTGAAGGTAGTCGGTGAAGCAGATCTGATCTTCTGCCTCGACTTCAATGATCCCGGGAGATTGAACGGGCTGGAAAGGCACCTCCGGAAGTCCGCAGCAAAGAAGGTGCTGATCGATCACCACGAGGAGCCCATGAAATTCACTGATATCGTCATCTCGGAGAATTGGCGGGGAAGTGTGGGGGAGATGATCTATCTGTTCATGAAGGAGGTGATGGGGGATGCGGTGATCGACAGGGATATTGCTACCTGCCTCTATGTAGCCATCATGACCGATACAGGAAATTTTAATTATGCCAGCAGTTATCCGGAAATTTTCCATATCGTTGGAGAGTTGATGAAGTCCGGTTTGGACAAGGACCGCATATACTCCAATGTGTACGATGCTTTTTCGGAGGATCGGATGAAGTTGCAGGGCTACTGCATGCTGGAAAAACTGGTGGTGATCCCCAGGCTTCGCACTGCCTACATCAGCCTGACCGATGAGGAGCTGAAGAGGTTCAGTCACCGCAAGGGAGACACCGAAGGGTTTGTGAATATTCCTTTCTCGGTCAAAGGGATCCGGTTTACTGCACTATTTGTGGAGAAAAAGGACCGGATCAAAGTGTCGTTCCGTTCGAGGGGGCACTTCCCGGTCAACCGGATAGCTGCCGAGCACTACCAGGGCGGGGGACACCTGAATGCCGCAGGAGGGGATTCCTTTAAATCCATGACCGAAACACTGCGCGAATTCGAATCTCTACTCCCGCGATACGAAAAGATGCTGAATGATGAGTAGGATTGCCGGACCGATCCTTTTCTGCCTGATGATCTCCTGCACCTCTCCCGTTCAGGAGGAAACAGAGCCGGAATCCGACCCGGTACCGGAGCAGTTTGTGCGAGCCAACAGATACATGCAGCAGCGGCACCAGGACCATATTGCGGCTTTTGTGGAGCGGGTGGGATGGGATGCGGAGGTAACCCCTTCCGGGCTATGGATGGTGATCAGGCAGAGGGGTGACGGTAGGAGGATCGAACAAAACGACCGGGTATCCTACGCCTTCGAGACCCGTTTGCTCGACGGAACATTCTGCTACCGGGCAACCGCTGAGGAACCGAAAGTGATCACTGTTGGGAAAGGGGGGGTGGAAAGCGGATTGGAGGAGGGACTGGAGAAACTGAGGGAAGGCGCACGCGCCACACTGCTGATCCCGCCTCATCTGGGCCACGGAAATTTCGGGGACCGGGATAAGATCCCGGGCAATACAGTACTGATCATACACGTTCAGGTACTGGATGTGCAGTAGAAGGCAGTTTTATTATTACTTTAGCAGGCCGAAGACGATGAATGAGATCATGAAATATACCACCCTGTTTTTTGCAGCAGTGCTGCCCGTGCTGACCGCCGCCTGTACCGTGGAGAACGAGGGCCAGGAGCGGGAAGAACAGGAACAGCGCTTTTTCGAGATCTACAAAGCCCGGAAATACCCCGGAGCGGAACCCGGGCCCGGTGGAATCTACTATGTAGAGCACCGGGAGGGAGACGGGAATTCACCGGATGAGGATGACTGGGTGCTGGTCCATCATGTTTGCTACATCATTCCCCAGGAGAACATCTATGAATCTTATGTGGAAGATGTGGCAAAAGATAACCAGTTCTTTGACTCGGCTGTGCTCTACGGACCCTATAAAATGCAGAACGGGGAGCGCAACGAGGGGCTGACCCAGGGCCTGAAACTGATAAAGGAAGGAGGGCAGGCCACCATTTTCTTCACCAGTGATCTGGGGTATGGCAGTTCAGGTAACGGTGACATTTCTCCCTACTCATCGCTGAAATACGAGATTGAACTCCTGGAAGTGATCACTGACATCAATGCTTATGAAGGGGCCAGGGTCGATGCATACGTAGATACCATCCCTGATGCGGATACGGCGCTGGAAGCGGGCCTCCAAATCCCCATGTATTTCATCATCGACCGTCCGGGCGACGGGGATTTTATCGCCGATGATTCGGTGGTGGAAATCGCCTACAAAGGCTACCTGGTGGACGGCCGGGTTTTTGACCAGCGAACTGCTTCAGATCCCTTCGAGTTTACCATGGGGGAGGAGGAGCTGATATTGGGCTGGAATCTTGGCCTGCCAAAACTCAGGGAAGGGGATAAGGCCCGGTTTGTGATTCCTTATCAGCTGGGGTACGGGGTGGACGGGCGTATCGATCCCAATACCGGGTTCCGGACCATCCCGCCTTATGAAACCCTTCTTTTCGACATAGAAGTGCTGGATGTGAAAAGCGATCCGGACGAGATCAAGAATGAATGATTCCTGTTTCCCTGTCAGGAAAACCCTATTTACCTATCAGGAAGATAGCGGGCCGCTTGCGTAGTTCAGGAAGATCTTTTTTCCAATCCTTGATCAGCCGCGTCCGGACATCTTCTGTATCCAGCGTGAGATCGGCAGCGACGGAAAGTACCGTATAGGGATCGCAGGTATCCAGGATCGATTGCATCATCGAATCATTCCTGTAGGGTGTCTCCATGAAAAGCTGGGTATACCCGGTTCGTTTTGCCTCCTTTTCCAGGTTCCGGATTCTTCTGACCCTCTCATGGTGCGGAACTGGCAGGTAACCGTGAAAGGTGAACTCCTGACCGTTCAGACCCGATGCCATCAATGCCAGAAAAAGAGAGGAAGGACCAGAAAGAGGAGCTACCCGTATCGCTTGCTGATGGGCCAGACGCACCAGCGAAGCACCCGGATCAGCTACGGCTGGCAGTCCTGCCTCTGAGATTAAGCCCGTATCTTCTCCCGCGTGGGCGGCATCTAAAAATCCCGGAAGCTCTTTCTGGGCAGTGTGGTCATTCAGTTCATGGAAGGTGAGCTGGTCGATATCGATCCTTTTGTTCAGGAGTTTCAGATACCTTCGTGCATTCCGGAGATCTTCCACCACAAAGGTCCGGATGGAATATACCTTCTCACCGAATCCAGGCGGGATATTCATCCGTATATCCTTATTTCCCAGAGTGTTGGGGATCAAATAGAGGGTGCCTTTCATAGGAATACCAGTTCAGGTGAAGTATAAAAATAATTATAACTTCGTGAAGGGCATGAACAAATCCCAATTCCGTTGAAGATAACATTTCTGGGTACGGGTACCTCACAGGGTGTGCCGGTGATAGGCTGTAAATGCAAAGGGTGTACCTCTGACGATCCGCATGACAAACGATTTCGCTCCTCCATTTTAGTGGAAGAGGACGGGGTGAATGTGGTAGTCGATACGGGCCCCGATTTCCGGCAGCAGATGCTTGCAGCAGACCCGGATCACCTCAATGGAATACTCTACACTCATGAACACAGGGATCATATTGCCGGCCTGGACGATATCCGATCCTACAACTTCATTCAGAAAAGCCCTATGGATATCTATGCCGAGGAGCGTGTTTTACGCGCGCTTCAGACCGTGTTTCCCTATGTGTTCGCAGAAAAGAGGTATCCGGGGGCCCCCCAGGTGATCTCCCATCTGATCTCCGTTGAACCGTTTAAGATCGGCACTTTACAGGTGGTACCCATTCGACTGATGCACTACCGTCTTCCGGTACTTGGATTCCGGTTCGGTGACTTTGCCTATCTGACCGACGCCAACTATATAGCAGAGGCGGAGAAGGAGAAACTTTTCGGGGTGAAATATCTGGTGGTCAATGCACTCCGCCGAGAAACACATATCTCTCATTTTACGGTCTCTGAGGCAGTGGACCTGATCCTGGAATTGAGTCCGAGACAGGGGTACCTCACCCATATCTCGCATCAGATGGGGATTTCACGAGTGCTGGAGAAGGAGCTCCCTTCCCATATCCGTCCTGCCTATGACGGATTGGTGGTGGAAGTGTAATCCCTCACCTCATCCATCTCTTTTCCGGATGAAAGGAAAAGAATGGCCGCCATGATGCAGAATGCCAGGAAAACAAATCCTGCCAGGGTCAGAGCCTGCGGCAGGGAGTAGATGTCTTTCACCCATCCCAGCAGCGGTCCGGTCAGGGCAAAGAACAACCTGATAATGAAATTTCGTACCGATAGTACAGTAGCCCTGATGTGGGAGGCGGTGACCCGGTTGATATAATCCTTCAACACAGGGGTGGCATAGCCCCTGACCAGATAAAAGAGATAGAGAATAATCAGTCCCCATGCCTGCTGAAACCGGCTGAGCGCCAGGTATCCCAGTGGTAATGCAACCGCAATCAGAAGGATCGACCGGGACTGTCCTATTCGTTTCTCCAGGTGGTGGGCATTATAGGAAGTCAGGGCGACAGTCAGGTTCAGGGTGGTCCAGAGGATGCCGAAATAGAGGATATCGATCCCCGCGTGCTCAAAGAATGGCTGGGCAAACCAGGCCATGGTCAGGGTAGATGTCCCGGTGATGGCACTGAACAGTATATTCCTTCTCAGCGGGCGGTCTTTAAAAAGTGCAAACCGCGCAATCTGGAAAATCTCCATGATCCCTCGGTTAATGAGTGGCATTTTTCTGACCGGTTCCACCAGGGTGATGGCAGCTGGCAGGGCTATGAATGCCACGAAACTTTGAGCAAGATAGGGGATGCGCAGGGAGATTCCCGCCAGAAGTCCCCCTATGATCCCGGCGATAGCCTCGGCAATGTTCCCGAGGGAGGTGATCCGGCCCTCAAAGCGGGTATACTTTTTTTCCTCCCCCCGTTCCAGCAATGAATCATATAGCATGGCTGAATCGGCTCCGGAAATGCAACTCTGCCCGATCCCCAGGATGATCTCAGCTACCAGGAATCCTGTGAAACCATGACTGAGGCTGTAGGTGGCAAAGCCCAGGGTCCCGAATACCGAGCCGAGGATCAGCGTCCTTCGCCTTCCAATCACATCGGCCAGGTACCCGGAAGGAATTTCAAGGATCACGATGGCCACAGAGTAAATGGCCTGAAGGAGCATGATGTCCTTCATGGCCAGTCCGTTCTCCTCATAGAAAGGGACTACAATGGGCATGAAGAGCATGAACCACTTGGCCGTCTTTATCAGGTAAAGCCGGAGGATATTCGGATGCAGGGAAGGTGCCAATCAGCGGGGGTTTGCGCAAAACTATAAAAACAGGGGTGATCCTCCTGAGATGTTTAAGAAAATATTTATGCGATGGCCTTTGTACTTATCTTTGAATTAAACGGCCAATCATGGGGATGACGATCGTTGAGAAGATACTTGCAGCCCACTCTGATAAAGAACGGGTGGCTCCCGGGGATATCATTGATGTGAAGATCGATGCCCGGGCGGCAAGGGATTTCGGAGGAGCAAACGTGGTACAGCACATGGAAAGGTACCACCTGTCCATCGACGATCCGTCCAAAACATTCTTTACGTTCGATTGCAATCCCACCGGATCCGATCAGAAATATGCGGCTAACCAGCACCGCTGCAGAACCTATGCCAGGTCCCATGGTATCAGGGTGTATGATATCAATCGCGGGATCGGCACTCATTTGATGATCGAGGAAGGACTGGCTTACCCCGGGTCAACAGCCATTTCCACCGATTCACATGCTAATATTCTGGGGGCGGTAGGGGCATTCGGGCAGGGTATGGGTGACAAGGATATTGCGGCAGCCTGGCACCGGGGATCCATCTGGTTTAAGGTTCCCCCATCGGTGAAGATCCGTCTGAAGGGCATGGCTGATCCCGCTCTTACTGCGAAGGATTTGACGCTGAATCTGCTGAAAAAATTTGGCTCCAGCACCCTCCTGGGAACGGCCATCGAACTGGATGGGGAGTACGTGGAAAAACTGAGTCTGGACCAGCGGATCACCATCGCCTCCATGGCCACCGAAATGGGGGCGATCATCCTGTTTCTGACACCTAACAGTGAGGTAATCAGGTATTGTGAATCCCGGTCAAGGAAAAAGATGGACCCGGTAGTAGCTGATCCGGATGCCCTCTATCTCCGGGAATACGACCTGGATCTTTCCGCATTTTCCGTCCGACTGTCCATGCCCGGAAAACCCCATGATACCTCCCCCGTACCCGATCGAAAGATCTGGATCGATTCGGCATTCATCGGTAGCTGCACCAACGGAAGGATGGAGGATCTGCGAGAAGCTGCACAGGTCCTTAAAGGGAGGAAGGTGGCTGATGGTGTGGTGCTGAAGATTGTTCCTGCCACGGATCATATCTGGCAGCATTGCCTGGATGAGGGGCTGTTGGATATCTTTAAAGATGCCGGGGCACTGGTATCCAATGCCGGGTGCGCCGGATGTGCCGCAGGACAGGTGGGACAAAACGGTCCGGGAGAGGTGACTATCAGCACTGGGAACCGGAATTTTCCGGGAAAACAGGGCCAGGGGCAGGTTTACCTGGCTTCACCTCCGGTGGCAGCAGCCTCTGCCGTGGCAGGGTTCATCACTACTCCCGAACGGATCCCTGAAAAACCGGAAAGCAGGCCCGTACAAAAATCCATGGAACAGGCACCGCTTTCACCTGACAGGAAAAATGTGAACGAGAGACCTGTGGAGATCCGGGCGAAGGCCTGGGTAATCCCGCGGGATGATATCGATACCGATATGATCTTTCATAACCGGCACCTCTCCATTACAGAGAGGTCCGAAATGGGAAAATATGCCTTCGGTAATTTACAGGGTTATGAAGATTTTTCACAGAAGGTAAAACCCGGTGATATCATTGTTGCCGGAAAGAATTTCGGATCCGGCAGCTCGAGGCAACAGGCGGTGGATTGCTTTCTGGCACTTGAGCTGGGGTGCATTGTGGCAGAGTCTTTCGGAGCGATATACGAACGAAATGCCATCAATGCCGCTTTTCCCATCCTTACATGTCCGGGGCTGGGAGATATTCCAATGGAGGACGGAGATGAGTTGTCCGTCAACCTGGCAACCGGAAAACTCCGGAATCTAACCCGGGGATCCCGGGCAGAAGCGATCCCATTCTCCGAGGTACAGATGGAGATTTATCAGAATAACGGATTATTTTAATAGATGCACCATGAGATTGATTATTCCAGAGGGATATAAACCTCTTCTAACACTTAAGGAGACTGAAAAAGCGATCCAGATGATGAAGGATCATTTCGAATCGGTACTGGCCTCAGACCTGAGGCTTCGAAGGGTCACGGCTCCTCTTTTTGTTCTGAAAGGGACCGGCCTGAATGATGATCTTCACGGGATAGAGCAACCTATTGAATTCCAAATCAGTGATATGCGTGGACAGGAAGCGGAGGTGGTTCAGTCTCTGGCCAAATGGAAACGAATGATGCTGCGGGATTACGATATCCAGACCGGATACGGGATCTACACCGATATGAACGCCCTCCGTCCCGATGAGGAGCTCGATAATCTGCATTCGGTCTATGTGGACCAGTGGGACTGGGAAAAGGCGATCAGGCCGGAACAACGGACAGTGGAATACCTGAAGCTCACAGTCCGTAAAGTGTGGGAAAACGTAAAACGGAGCGAGTTCTTTATTCACTCTTTTTACTCCCATATTGTTCCGACTCTTCCCGGAGAGATCACCTTTATCCATTCAGAGGAACTATACGAACTGCACCCCGAACTGCTCCCGAAAGACCGTGAATCGAGGATCGCAGAGAAATATGGAGCAGTGTTTATCGTAGGGATCGGCCATGAACTGCCTGACGGGCGGCCCCATGACCGTAGAGCACCCGACTACGATGACTGGAGTACAGAAACAACGGGGGGCTTCAGGGGGCTGAACGGTGACATTATTGTCTGGAACCAGGTTTTGAAATGCCCGGTAGAGATCACTTCCATGGGCATTCGGGTAGACAAAGATGAACTGATGACCCAGCTGGAGATCACCGGTCAGACCGAAAAGAGAGACCTTCTCTTTCACCGGCGCCTGTTGAATGATGAGCTTCCCTCCTCCATCGGTGGCGGGATCGGCCAGTCAAGGACCGCTATGCAACTGCTCAGAAAGGCCCATATCGGAGAGATCCAGTCGGCTATCTGGCCGGGCGAGATGGTGGCGCACTGCAGAAAAAGCGGGATTCAGTTAATATAAACTCCTCCACCTATAACTCCTCCACCTATAACTCCTCCATGAATTCCGAGCAGCCGAAAACTTTTGCAGAAAAGATATTTGGAGCACCTTCCGGAACCATTGTGTTCCGGAAACCTGATCTGGTACTAACCCATGATAACACAGCCAGCATACGCTCCACATTCCAGAAGATGGGAGGAGACAAAGTCCATGATCCCGATCAACTGGTCATCGTACTCGATCACAATGCCCCTCCCACCAATGCAAAGCTGGCCAACAACTATCAGTTAATCCGCAACTTTGCCGGCGAACAGGGAATCACCAAATTCCACGATGCCGGGGAGGGTATCTGTCATCAGGTAATGACCCGGCATGCACGCCCGGGCATGGTGATCGTGGGCAGTGACAGCCACACCTGTACAGCAGGGGCATTCAATGCCATGGCAGCCGGGATCGACCGGACCGAATCAGCCGGACTATGGTACCGCGGCGAGACCTGGTTCCGGGTGCCGGAATCGATCAGGATCACACTTTTCGGAAGGCTTCAGAGGGGAGTCTACGCAAAGGACCTGAGTTTATGGATCATCGGGATTCTTGGATCCTCGGGAGCCAACTACCATTCCATCGAATTCCATGGCGAGGGATTGTCGAACCTGATGGTTTCCGACCGGATGACCCTGGCCAACCTGGCTTCAGAAATGGGGGCAAAAAATGCAGTTTTCCCGGCCGACGGGATTCTGTCAGATCACCTCGGTGAAGATTTCCATGGGATATGGGCGGATCAGGGAGCCCGGTATGAAAGGGAGCTCTCGCTGGATCTGGGAGAGGTCTACCCGGTTGTGGCAGCACCTCACCGGGTGGATCATGTGAGGGCGCTGGCTGAGGTGGAAGGAACGGAGATCCATCAGGCAATGATCGGCACCTGTACCAACGGACGTATTGAAGATCTCAGGGAGGCTGCGGCCATCCTGCAGGGGAGCAAGGTAAAGCCGGGCATTCAGATGCTGGTCATCCCGGCCTCACGTGAGATCTATCTCCAGGCTATCGAAGAGGGCCTGATCACCTGTTTTTTAGAGGCGGGAGCTAATGTGTTGAGTGCCTCATGCGGCCCGTGCCTGGGAACCGGACAGGGAATACCCGCCGATGGATATACGGTATTCTCCACAGCTAACCGCAATTTTCCCGGCAGGATGGGGAATCCCAATGCGGAAATATATCTGGGATCTCCCGCAGCCGTGGCACTGAGTGCTATTCATGGCCGGATTACCGATCCGCGGGAGACTCCGGGTAAGGAGGTGTTTCCCTATCCCAGGGTTCAACCCGAGCAACTGACCATCCGGGAAGGCGAGAATCGGCGGTCAGCCGGAGTCTGGGACTATTCGGATGCCGACCATCTGAATACCGACCAGATGTTTGCGGGCAATCTGACTTACCAGATACCCAGTTCCGAACCCAAGGCGATCCTCCCGCATCTGTTTGAAGGGTTTGATCCTCTCTTCCCGAAAGAGGTGAGGCGGGGAGATCTCATGCTTGGAGGAGAGAATTTCGGTTGCGGCAGTTCCCGGGAACATCCGTCGGTGGGACTGGTCCACGCCGGGATCAGAGGTGTGATTGTCAAGTCGGTCAACCGGATCTTTTACCGTTCAGCCATCAATCAGGGTCTTCCTTTGATCGTACACCCGGCAGCTGTGGAAGCCTATCGAAGCGGTGACCGCGTTGAGATCGATTTTACCAGTGGCACGATCCAGGTGGGCAGCCACGAGTTTCCCTTTGAACCCCTGCCCGACAAACTCCTCTCCATCCTGGAGATGAAGGGGCTGGTCAACTGGATCCAGAGCCAGTAATGCAGCCTCTAAAGAAGAATCTTTTTTTTTATCTTTGCACAGAGGTCCCGTAGCTCAGTTGGACAGAGCAACAGCCTTCTAAGCTGTGGGTCCCAGGTTCGAATCCTGGCGGGATCGCAAAACCCAGGCAACCACCCTTTCGGTGGGCGGCTGGGTTTTTTCATGCCATATGGATGCGAACCTTCTTGTTTTATTGGCAACTTGCGGTAAATTGCAGTTGTTCTTTCCGGCATGAAGTTTGGACCTTTATTTCTGAAAAAATGAATCAGATGATGAACCGAAAGAAAGCGAAACTATATTCGATTGCCGCAGCACTCTTGTTTTTAGCTGTTCCGGCAAATTCCCAGTTGAACGTCAACACATACAGCGAAGCTCCTAATGACAGCATCCGCTGTATGATGGATATATCTTCCTACCGGGAGTTTTACAAGAAGAAACGATATGATTATGCGCGCGATCCCTGGATAGTCGCCTTCGACAATTGTCCGGAATATAGCGAACGGATCTTTGTGGACGGAGTGAATATGTACGAGATTTTTATTGAAAATGCTCCTGACGACCAAAAGGAAGGGTTGATCGATACCCTGATGCTTATTTACGATCGTCGAATGGAATATTTTGGTGGAGAAGGGAATGTTCTCGGGCGTAAGGCACAAGACCTTCTGGAATATCGCGGAGATGATCTGGAACAGGTACAGGTGGCATACGATATGCTGAACAGAAGTGTGAAGATGGAGGGAATCGATTCCAGGGAGCCGGTGCTTGTCCTTTTACTGAATGCCGGAACAATGTTGAGCAGGGAAGGGCTGATAGATCACCGGAAGGTTATCGGAGATTACCTGACCATTAGTGACATCCTTGATAAGAAGCAGGGAAGTAATTCGAGGAAGGAAAGAGTGCGAGAGAGTATCAGGGAGATCATTTTAAATGGCGGGGAACTTACCTGTGAGTCACTCAATAACTATTTTGGAGAAAAGTTCGAGCAGAGCAGGGAAGACAGGGCATTCCTGGAGCAGCTAACCTCATTTTACGATTTGCTGGGATGCGACCGGGCTGATCTTTATGCAGCAGCACTGGAGAGCATCTACCGGTTGGAACCATCACCCGAGGCGGCTCATGACCTGGGTCTGCTGTTCATTACGAAAAATGAGTTTGAAAAGGCAACCGGTTACCTGAAAGAAGCCATACAGGGTGAACAAATCGACGCGGAAACCCATGCCATGTGGTATTACGAACTGGCTCTGGTGAGCAGCGCATTGAATGACTATTGCGGGGCCATTGAATATGCCCGCGAGGCAATCACCCTGGATAACTATTATGCGAAAGCCTACATGTTGCTAGGCGACGCCTTTATAGCAACCCGTGAGTCTCTGGGCGATGATTTCCAGAAACGCGCTGTCTATTGGGCGGCGGTCGACATGTATACCAAAGCACGGAATGCTGACCCTGCCGTAGCGGAAGAAGCCGAAAAGAAAATTGCTCAATCCGCGGCACAGTTTCCCGACCAGGAAGAGGTGTTTTTTCGGGATATGAAGGAGGGCAGTTCCTACCGAGTGGAAGGATGCATTAACGAGCTCACCCGTGTTCGTTCCAGGGAGAACTGAACCCTATTCGATTCCCAGTAGTTCCACCTTGAAGATCAGCACCGAATTGGGAGGGATCGATCCGGTGGCTCTGGCCCCGTAACCCAGTTCAGGAGGAATATAAAACCGGTAGGTGGAGCCCAGCGGCATTAACTGCAATCCTTCGGTCCAGCCGGAAATAACACGATTCAAGGGGAAGGATATGGATTCGCCCCGTTCATAGCTGCTGTCAAACACAGTTCCATCGATCAGTTTCCCTTCATAATGAACTTCTACGGTCGAACTGGCCACAGGCCTTGGCCCCTCTCCCTGCTGGAGAATCTCATACTGCAGACCCGATTCTGTGGTGATAATCTCCGGCCTGCCCCGATTTTCGGCAAGGAATACCTGACCTTTTTCCAAATTCATGGCTGATTTTGCCCCGGTCTCCTCATCCATCCCTTCGGTCAGTTTCTGATGAAGCCCCTGGAATACTTGCTGCGCAGTGACCTGGTCGTAACCGGTTTGATCATTCAGCACACTTTTCATTCCTTCTGTGATGAGCTTTAAATCGGGATCGAAAGGAGCGGTTTCCAGGCTGTACCCCAGGTTGATCCCCAGAAAATAGTTCAATGAGTCGTTTTGCGACTGAAGCGGGAGAATTCCGGAATCCTTATCCTGACTGGAAAGTTGAAAGGATATCATTGCAATAAATAAAACAGAAGAAAGATGCTTCATGATAAGGAGGTTTTGCCTGGAGCGCAATGATACGAAAAAGTTTTTTCATAATTTCATAGGGTCAATTTTATCCTTAACCTTTAAATTACTGACTATGAAAATGAAAACTTTCACAAGGGTAGCAGCAACTGTGTTCACCCTCATTCTGGTTACATCGTTCACCAATGGTCCCGTTAACATGAAATACTCACCTGCAGGAACCTGGGATTACACAGTTCCTGGTGTGCAGTCGGGTTATGAGACCGGTCAGATGATCATCACGGAAAAAGAGGAGGGGCTGGGAGTGACCATCGCGCTCAACGAGTATTACAAGATAGACGGGGAGGATGTGGAGTATGTGAAGAAGGAGCTCAAGTTCAAGGTATACCTGGAGAATGAGCAGATCACTATTGCCGGAAAATTCGAGAAAGATGAATTCACCGGTACGGTCAGTTATTTCGAAGGAGACTTTGACATGTCCGCCGTGCGGATTAAGTAGATCTCTTCATCTTAATCTATAAAATTATTAAATCTATTTTCCTGGTCGATTAAACCTTTTCGATTACCATTTGTCTAACGGTTGTTGCTAAATCTATGAACAAACTTAGACAAAATGAAAGCGTTTATTTGGTTGCTAATAAATTTTATAGGCCTTTGTATAGTGCTAGGCACTCCATTGTTCGCTAACGTCAGCGAAGATGAGGGGTCTCCTTCTGGAGTTATTTCTGGCAAGGTTACCGAAGAAGGGACCAGGGATCCCATGGAGTTTACGACCATTGCCATCTATTCAGTGAGTGATTCTACACTGATAGGAGGAACGGTCAGCGACAGAGACGGCAACTTCGAAGTCAGCAAACTTCCCTATGGAGAGTATTATGTAGTGACCAATTTCGTTGGCTACAACAGGAAGGTGATTGAACCTATTGTACTCACCCCTGGAGCGAGAAAGATTGATCTGGGGATATTGGAGATGTCCATTGATACTCAGAGTATTGAAGAGGTAGAGGTAGTGGGCAACAGGAAACATGTGGAATACCGGCTCGACAAGAAAGTGGTTAATGTCAGCCAGGACCTCAATGCTGCGGGAGGAACGGCAGTGGACGTCCTGGAGAATACACCCTCCGTATCGGTTGATATCGAGGGGAATGTCTCGTTGAGGGGGAGCAGCAGTTTCACGGTACTTATCGACGGTAAACCGAGCGTACTGGAAGGCAGTGATGCCTTACAGCAGATTCCGGCCAGTGCCATTGAAAATATTGAAATCATCACCAACCCCTCGGCCAAATATGATCCGGACGGGAATTCCGGTATCATCAACATAGTGATGAAGAAGAAAGTGAGGCAGGGAACCAATGGTATTGTCAATGCATCGGCGGGCTACATAGACCGGTATCGATTCGATGCACTTCTGAACCGCCAGGTGAATAACTGGAATTTCTTTATCGGGGGAAATTATAATTCCAATTACTACCCGGGTGACCTGACCAGGCAACAGATTACCTTTACCGATTCGCTCGACAATTATCTGGATGCGGACGGTGCATTTGATTTCAGGAGGGGAGGAGCACAGTTGAAAGGGGGATTTACCTATGATTTTAGTGAGCGGTCCTCTTTCTCGCTGGAGGCCAATGCGGGGAACTATCAATTTGGCATTGACCGGTCCAACCGGACTCACGAGTATACACTTCCGGCTACAGAAGATATTTACTACGTCAGCGAAAGCATCATGGATCGTGACGCCCGTTACTACAGTTTGAATGCCAATTATACTCAGACGTTTGATTCGAAAGATCACAAGCTGGTTGCCATGGCCTTTTTCTCCCAGAGTGACGGAACGGGCATTGATAGTCAGAATGATTATAATACGGAAGCCGATTATGTGATAGAAGATGTAATGGCTGAACGTACAAGGGGAGTGGAATCGGAGGATGAGATTGAATTCAGATTCCAGGTGGATTACTCGCGACCTGTCAGAGAAAACGGAAAGCTGGAGGCCGGTTACCAGATACGGGTGGATGACGAACTGGAAGATTTCGTGTTCGAAGAGTATGACCATAGTCAGGAGGAGTGGATCATCAATGAACGCTACACAAGTCCACTGGACTTTTACAGGGCTATCCAGGGTGTTTATGCCACCTATGGCGGTCAAACAGGCGATTTTCAATATCAGCTTGGCATCAGGGGAGAGCATACCCTGAGAAGACTGGAACGCGAAGCTTCCGGAGACGTGTATGAGATCAACCGACTGGATTATTACCCTACCATTCATCTCTCCAGGCAGTTCAACAATGATCAGCAGTTGATGCTGAGCTACAGTAAGAGGGTGGACCGGCCCAGGGGATACTATCTGGATCCCAATCCAAGCTACGTGGACCCTTACACGGTACGGATAGGTAATCCGGATTTGCAACCCGAGTATATTCATTCGGCAGAATTGGGCTACCAGAAGGGATGGGGACAGAATTTTTTAGCCTTTGAGCTGTATTACCGAAATACCCGGAATCTGATTACCCGGTTGACCGAGTACAGTGAGTCAGAGGACCTGTTCTACATCAGAAACGAGAACCTGAATAATGATCATTCCGCAGGTGCCGAGATGATGGCCAACTGGCAATTCTGGAAATGGCTTAGAGTGAACGGAAGTTTCACCCCCTATTATTACAGGATCAACGGGGAGATCAACGGCAGTCCGGTGGATGAGAGCAGCTTTAACTGGAGGTCCAATTTGAATGCCACCTTTCAGATCACTCCCACCACCCGCCTTCAGACCAATGTGTCTTACCGGAGCAGGTCGATCACAGCGCAGGGTACAATGGAGGGTTTCGCCTACATGAACCTGGCTTTCCGTCAGGACTTGTTGGACAGAAAATTATCGGCCACACTGCAGTTGAGAGATGTATTCGGTTCAGCAAAGCGGGAGATGACCAGCGTTGGTGAAAATTTCGAACAATACGTATTGATGCAGAGACAGCCTCGAATGCTCACCCTCACTCTGAGCTATAGAATTAACAACTACCGGACAGATTCACGCGACAGAGGCGGATCCGGTGGCGGTGAAGGAATGGATTTCGGCGGCGGATTTTAGAGCAGAACCAACGGGTGGAAGGAAGAATTTCCATTACTGATCGCTTCCACCAGATAATATCCGCCAGACAGTTTTGAAACGTCCAGTTCGATGAACCGGGCCTTTTCTTGTACTTCATGCACCATTTCCCCTGAAAGTTGGAATATCCGGATCCGCTCCAGTAGTTTTTGGGAAGTGATCCTGATCCTGTCGTCGGTGGCTTTGGGATGGATGCAGATGTGCTGCTCCATCCCAGGAAAAGAATACCATTCGTGCTGTCGTTCCTCCTTACAGGTTTTATCGCATCCTCCTTCCCGGTAGACTCCCTCCGCGTGTGAAAACAGCCGCTACAGAGGCCATTTCATTTCAGATCTGACGGTCAAGCAGTGCCTGCGCGATGTACTCCCACTCCTCTTCCAGGGAGAGTGCGGGCATCTCTTTACCGGCGCTGCGGTACCAGTAGCCGGCATTTCCCAAATCGCCCTCCTCCCTGTGCAGGTAGGCATGGACCCACGATCCCTCCGGGCTCATGTCATTCTGGGCGATCCGGTGGGCGGCGTCCCAGTCTCCGGAAGCATCCAGAAGCAGGGAGCGGAGCAGGGGCGGAAGATCTTCCGGGACGTTGCCCGAGTCTTTCCACTTTAAGAAATCTTCCAGATCGGTCATAGGCACCTTTTTGGTCAGATCAGTCGGTAAGGTTCACGATAATCGTAGTGCAGCAGCGCCGCAGCAGCACCGTCCGTATCATCCACAAAAGTCTGAGTGACGGGGTCCCATTTCACGGTGCGGCCCAGTTCGCATGCAATGTTCCCCAGGGTGCAGAGAGTGCAGGAGCTGTGTCCGGTCTCCACGGGAACGACCGGATCGATTCGCTGGCGAACCGCCTCGATGAAATTCTCCTGATGGGGAATCTTGGTTTCGTAGGGTTCGTCCTCTTGCTCGCCAGTTCCGTAATCGGGCGGGAAAAGCGAATCGTCCGAAGCCAGGTAATGACCACGGGAGATCTCGATCCATCCCTGGTCGCCATGAAATTTAACCCCTTTGGTCAGTTTCTCGTCAAAGGATTCGGAAGTGAGGATCACACCGTTGTCGTATGTGAAGTACATGAATTCGGTTCCGTCACCGACAGGAGCGGCATCCACAGGGCCGCTTCCGTCCTTCTGCAGGCTCCATTGGGCAATGTCGAACATATGGGCGCCCCAATCGGTAGTGAAACCACCACCCATTTCCTTGTACCATCGCCATCCTCCCCAGAATTGTTCATCCTGTGGCGGATCCAGGGAAATAGGCGGATTCAGTTCATTATTGTAATGGATCTCACCGGGAAGCGGACCCAGCCAGAGATCCCAGTTCAGATCGGCGGGCACCTCCTCGGCAGGGAGATCATAAGGGGTTGGCGGAGCACCTATGTAGGCATTGATTTTTTCCAGTTTCCCAAGTGAACCGTTCTGAACCATCCTTACGGCATGCTGGAAATTGGGATCGGAGCGTTGCTGGCTTCCGATACCCAGGATCCTTTTGGTGGCCCTGACTGTCCTGACCAGTTCCTGTCCCTCCCGGATCGTGAATGTCATAGGCTTTTCCAGGTAAACGTCCTTACCGGCCCTGCAGGCGGCGATGGCCATCAGAGCGTGCCAGTGGTCCGGGGTGGCGATCACTACGGCATCGATATCCTCCCTTGAAAGCAGATCTTCATATCGTTCGTAAGTCTTGACTTCCGTGGATTTCTGCTGTTCTTCGTAAAAGCTCTTTACGCGCTCTTCGAACCTGGTCCGCTTACGTCCGTAAACATCGCAACCAGCCATTACGGTCACTCCCTCCAACCGCATAAACCCGTTCAGCAGGAACATGGCCTGGCGTCCCAGTCCAATGAACCCGAGCCGGACTTCTTTCAGTCCCTGGGATGGGGTGCAGGAGCTGAGTCCCGGTAAAAGAGTGATTCCGGCGGCACCGGCTGTTGTCAGTCCGATAAACTGCCTCCTGGTAAAAGCGGTATTCTTGCGTCTGCTCATGATTGTAAGTTTTTTCCAAAAATAGCAACAGAACTTTCATATCCGATGAAGAAATCTTCTTTTTTGGGAAAAATATGGCCAGATTCATTAGATTAGCAATGAATAACCAGGCTTTGGTCCCATCCTATCATTTCATGAACCGACGATTCTATGCATACCTGCCGAAGCTTCTCAGAACTGAATTGTTTCTGATGATCATCCTCGCTGCAGCACCCTGGATCAATTATCTGGCAAGGCCACATCTCTTCCCTTGACCCAATTTCTTATATTTACGAAAATTCATATCCCATGATAGACCCCTTTCAATTCTCTTCCCTGCCCGAGATCATTTTTGGTAAGGGAAGGCGAAATGAACTGTCACAATACATCAAGAGATTCGGCCACAGGGCATTGTTGTTGACCGGTTCCTCCTCCATCCATAATTCGGGGCATGGGGAGGAGATCATCTCCGGACTTAGAAAGCAGGAGATACAGTTCGACCGGGAGATTATCTCCCACGAGCCTTCCCCTTCCATGATCGACGGGATTGTTGAAAAATACCGGTCCGGTCCGGTCGATGTGGTCGTAGCCATCGGGGGGGGGAGTGTGATGGATTCCGGCAAAGCAGTATCGGCGATGATCCCTGTTGAGGGAAACATCAAACAGTACCTGGAAGGGATAGGCGACAGGAAACATTCCGGCAAAAAGATCCCTTTCATTGCTTTGCCTACCACTTCAGGTACAGGCAGTGAGATGACCAAGAATGCGGTGATCTCTGAAGTAGGGGAGGGAGGTTACAAGAAATCCCTGAGGCACAATAATTTTATTCCAGAGCTGGCCATTATCGACCCCGAAATGATGCTGACCTGTCCTGCCAGGCTCACAGCCACCTCCGGTATGGACGCCTTTACCCAGCTGTTGGAGTCGTATGTATCCAACAAGGCGAATCCTATGACCGATGCCCTTGCATTGCAGGGTCTGAAACAGATCAAGCGTTATCTGTTACGGGCGTATCTGGAGGGTGAGCAAAATCTGGAAGCCCGGGCCGGTATGGCTCTGGCTGCCATGTTCTCGGGCATCACACTGGCCCATGCCGGGCTGGGACTGGTTCACGGTTTCGCTTCACCTTTGGGCGGGCTTTTCGATATACCCCACGGGGCGGTGTGCGGTTCTCTCATGGCGCCGGTGTTTGCACATACCATCGATAACCTTTTGGAACAACCGGAACATCCGGCTCTTCAGAAATTACTGATTGTTAGCAAAGTATTCGCCGATTTCAAATACAAACATGAACGGGAATACCTTCAGGCATTCAAGGATAAGCTGATCCATATTACCAATCTGCTGGAGGTGCCCAGACTTTCGGAATTCGGGTTTGGCGAAGAATCGATCCCGAAAGTGCTGGATCAGATTTCCTATAAATCACATCCTGTCAAGCTATCGGAGGAACAGCTGAAAGCGACCTTACTCAGCCGGGTATAGGTCTTTCACAATAGTGTCCGCGAGTGATTTGATATACTGCTTTTCGACACAGAAGAAGTGCTCGTAGATCTCCTTCTCTTTCAGGTCCGAACTGATGCTGTTCGAACGGTAGGTCTGGTTCAGTTTTCTGGTCCACCAGACATCCGGATTGGTAAATGGATTCAAAGTGGCTTTGTAATTAATGGTAGTTCCATCCTGGTAGAACTTGATGGGCTGATCCTCCAGTCCCTCCATGACTACCACCAGGCTGTCATAATAGAAGGAAAAATATCCGTATCCGTCCAGATGGCCGTTATTGATCTTGTAGATTTCATTCACACTGCCGGGTTGAATCCATGAAGGATCTGTAAATTCCGAGGAGAATGGCTGGGTAAAAATCGGAACATCGGTATCATTCCGGATGGAGATCCGGGAGAGCTCGTCATTTTCACAGCCTGCCAGGAGCCACAGGAAAAGAAATATCGTCAACCCTCTCATTTACAACCCTTTTAAAATCTCAATACCTGTATTCGAAAGGAAGAGCCTGATGGCTATTGCCAGCAGAATAATACCGAAGAATTTCCGGACAATGTAAAGTCCGTCCGGTCGAGGTACTCTTTTCGAAAAAGGCCTTGAGCCGGACGACAAGATACACAATTATCCTATTCAGGGAAAGGGCAATCAGGATATTTACGGAATGATATTCAGTGCGAAGGAAAAGCAGCATTAAATCTGAATCATGTCGATCAGCCTTTGGTTTTTATCGCACATCCGATCGCTTTGGTGTGGGACGGTTCCGGTGAATTTCCGGCCATCAGTGCACCAATAGCTTTCTCCAGGTAGCGAGCCGTGACTGCTGAGGAATCCATGGCGTTGTCATCTATTGCACCGATGTAGGCCACTTCAAATTGACCGTTTCCCTTGTTCTCCAGCAGGAAAATGTGAGGGGTCCTGGTGGCACCGTAAACTTTAAACACATCCTGAGTTTCGTCCTTAAGGTAAGGAAAAGGATACTCCTTGCTATCGGCTCTTTCTTTCATTTTATCCCATGTGTCTTCAGGGGATACCTCATCATCGTTGGGATTGATGGCTACCACCGGATAGCCCTGGTCTGCATATCGTTCATGAAGCAGAATGATGCGATTTTCGTAGGCTTTCGCAAAGGGACAGGGATTACAGGTAAATACCAGTATTACTCCCTTCTCGTCTACATAATCGCCAAGGGAAACAGTGGTTCCATCCACATTTTTCAGTGAAAAACTAACGGCCTTATCTCCTGGTTTTACTCCGGCCTGAATCATTAACGCTGCCGAGAAAAGGAGGGCAGTGATTGCAATAGACTTTCTCATATCAGTTTAGTATTTGATAAACCTTGGTGAATAATTCCTCTCTGGTCAGCTCTCTTTCCAGAAAAATCCGCTGGTCTTTCCGATAGATCAGAGTGGCAGGGATGGAACCCGACCACGAAGGGTCCACCTGATCGATCCAGGAATTGTAGTCGAGGTTGGTCATCAGCATGACCTCTGCTGTTATCTCGCGCTCCTTGAGAAAGGGGATAACCCGCAGCTCCAGTTGGTTCGGAAAGTCCAGGCTAACCAGGTAAACTTTCAGATTTTGATTATCATATTCCCTGTGCAATTCCTCGAAAAACCCGATCTCCTTCACGCAGGGTGAACACCACGTAGCCCAGAAATTAACTACATAGGCTGTATCACTCGTGCGGGAAGTGATGGAAGACAGTTCATGCATTGTAATAGATTCCACCTGCTGTCCCTCCAGCGGGGCAAACAGAAGCGTTAAAGCCCATGAAATGTTAATTACTTGTTTCACAGCAGGTGTAACATCTTAATCAACGGATTTGTTTATCTCCCGGCAGACGGTTAAACAATTTTAACTTGAATTTGTATTTCTATTATAAATTTTACTGAATTATGGCTTTTACACTTGAGATTGGAGCAAAAGCGCCGGATTTTACGCTGCCGGCCACTGATGGAAAAACTTATTCATTAAGTGATTTTCAGGATGAAGTGCTGGTTGTCTTTTTTACGTGCAATCACTGTCCCTACGTCATTGGGTCGGATGAGGTAACGCGGGCCACCGCAGAAAAATTTACAGAAAAGGGGGTACGTTTTGTGGGTATTAATTCGAACAGTGCCAATACTTACAAAACAGACGATTTCCCGCACATGGTCCAGAGGATGGAGGAGCACCAATTTCCTTGGGTATATCTTCATGACGAATCTCAGGAAACTGCCCTGACTTATGGGGCACTCAGAACTCCTCACTTCTATGTATTTGACAGTGACCGTAAGCTTGTTTACACAGGCAGGGGGGTGGATCAGCCCAGAGATTCCAGCCGTATAACAGTGAACGATCTGGATCGCACGCTGGAAGAAATCACCTCAGGCAAGGAGGTAACCGTTCCTGTGACGAATCCAATCGGATGCAATGTGAAATGGGAAGGTAAGGAGAAGCACTGGATGCCCGCCGACGCATGCGATCTGGTGTGATCAGAGCTATGCGGCGTATAGCTTCCTGATTCTTTTTTTCCCCAGATGGATCCTGCTTTTTACCGTTCCGATCGGGATATTCATCTGTTTGGCGATCTCCTTGTATGAGTGTCCGGTCAGAAACAGGAAGATGGGTTTCTCATAGGAGGATGGTAATTTTTTAAGAATTTCGTGAAGTTCCTTTTTAGCAAGGATGTTTTCCGGGTTCGATTCGTTCTCCCCATTCTCCGGGGGACCGAGTTGTGATATCTCATCGGTGTCATGCACCAGTTGACGGTAATGGCTGCTTCTCAGGTAGTTGATATGAGTGTTCCTGAGAATAGTGTACAACCATGCCCGTATGTGATCGTGATTATGTAGTTTTCCGCGGTTCTTCAGGGCTTTATAACTGGTTTCCTGGACAAGATCCTGTGCGTTGTCCCGGTCCTCGGTTAATTGAAGTGCGTAGTAGAACAATTGGTCCTGCATCTGAACCAGGTCTTCCGTGAAATGGTCAGGACGGAAAGTGGTGGGGTGTGTCTCCATATCCCTGAGTATTCTATTTGTAATCTGGGTATTCTATTTGTAAGAAAATTAGTAAATAAACCAATACGATTCAACTTGCTATTTATAAATTGTTTTTCCACCTTTATAGAACATATTCTCATCAATAACAATCGTTTAACTACTCACAACTTATGGAACGAAATACTTTTATTGCATTATTGGCCATTGGCTGTATTTTCTGTTCGGGCACAGTTGGATTTTCCCAAAACGCCCTGACAGACAGCGAGGTAAAGCAAGGATTTGAATTGCTGTTTGATGGCAAATCCACCGCTGGCTGGAGGGGATTCCAGAAGGACCATCTTCCCGGCAAATGGATGGTGGATCAGCAATCAATCCATTTCAACCCCGAAGGTAAAGGGGAAGGGGGGACCATTGTCTTTGATCGCGTTTTTTCTGATTTCCACCTGAAAATGGAATGGAGGATCGCCGAAGGCGGCAACTCCGGAATCCTCTATCTGGGCTCTGAGGATCCGTCTTATGATCGAATTTACAAGACAGCACCGGAGTTGCAGGTGCTTGACAATGCCAGGCACCCCGATGCCAAGCTTGGCACCAACGGAAACCGGATGGCCGGATCTTTGTATGATCTGATCCCGGCAGATCCACAGAATTCCAAAGGTGCTATGGAGTGGAACAAGGTGGAGGTGATACACAAGGACGGGCATGTAACGCATGTTCAGAACGGGGAGACGGTGCTGGAGTATCAGATCGGCACTCCTATGTGGAAGGCGCTGGTGGCCCGTTCCAAGTTCCCGGGATTGAATCCCGAATGGGCCTCGATTCCTGAGAAAGGCTATATCGGCCTTCAGGACCACGGAGACAGGGTATGGTTCCGGAATATCAAGATCAAAGAGCTTTAATCGAAAAACAAAACAGATGCAAACCAGACGAGATTTTATGAAAAGTGCCGCCCTGGCAGCCGCGGCCGTTTCCACAGGAAAGATGATCTATGGCCGGAATAGTTCCCATATGCCTTTTTCCGGACCTCCGTCCGAAAGCGAACTGTTCTTCGGTATTTCCCTTGCGCAGTGGTCATTGAACGATGAACTGTTCGGAGGTAAACTGGACAATCTGGAGTTCCCTGCCTACACCAGGGAGAATTTTGATATTCATGCCCTGGAATACGTGAACCAGTTTTTCCCGTCTGCCGGGAAGAGTTATGCGAAGCAATTAATGCAGCGTACCGAAGATCTGGGCATGAGAAATCTGCTCATCATGATCGACAGGGAAGGGAACCTTGGAGAACTGAATGAGCCGGAGCGGAAACAGGCGGTTGAAAATCACTTTAAGTGGGTAGAATGCGCCGAGTTACTGGGATGCCATTCCATACGGGTGAATGCCGGGGGGGTAGGCTCGGCAATGAATGTGGCCCATGCGGCAACCAAAAGCCTCATCGAACTGAGCCAGTTTGCCGCCGATTACGGGATCAATGTGATCGTAGAAAACCATGGTGGTTACTCCTCTCGCGCCAGCTGGCTTGCTTCGGTGATTCGCAATACCGGTATGGTCAACTGCGGTACATTACCGGATTTTGGCAATTTCAGGGTGTCCGGGGAAGAATCCTACGACCTGTATCTTGGTGTGAAAGAACTGATGCCTTTTGCCAGAGGAGTCAGTGCCAAATCAAACAGCTTTGACGGGGAGGGAAATGAAAAGGATAAGGATTATTTCAGACTGCTTCAGATCGTCAAGGACGCCGGTTTCAGAGGGTACATAGGTATCGAGTATGAGGGCAGTGAGTTGGGGGCCAATGAAGGGATCCTGGCCACAAAAAACCTTCTGATCAAAGCAGGACGGGCTGTGGTCTGACCGGCCGGGAAATATATTTCGGGGTCATCGCCCTTTCAGGTACATTTCAATATTTCTGGAGACCTTCTCGACGAGCATTTCCCGTGACTCCCTGGATGCCCATGCCATATGGGGAGTGATCAGGATTTTCTCCTTATCGAACAGCTTGAGCAGGGGATTATCAGCGTTGATAGGTTCCTGCTCCATTACATCGATCCCTGCAGCTCCTATCAGATTATCATTGAGTGCACGGGCCAGGTCCTTCTCGTTGATGATTCCGCCCCGCCCGAGGTTCAGCAGAATGGCACAGGGGCGCATCAATTTGATCTTGTCGTAGGTGATCATATTACGGGTTCTGCTATTGAGTGGTGCGTGGATCGAAACCACATCGGAACTCTTCAACAGATCGTCCAGTTCAAACCGTTTGATGGATATATGATTGTTTCGTCCCGTGGTGGAGTAAAAGACGACCTCCATTCCAAAGGACTCCGCAATACGGGACACCTGGCGGCCGATGGTACCCAGTCCAATGATCCCCATTCGTTTACCCTTCAATTCCCAGAATGGTTCATTGTGGTGTGTGAAGGAATCACTTCTGGAATAAGCACCGCTTTTCACAAAAGTGTCGTAATAATAGGGTTTATTGACCAGATAGAGTAACATGGTAAAGGTAAGCTGTGCCACCGAATCGGTTGAATAACCGGCCACGTTTTTGACCTCTATGCTGTTGCTCTGAGCATAGTTCAGATCCACATTATTCACACCGGTGGCCGCCACACAAATGAGTTTCAGGTCTGGTAACTGCTTCATTACCTCCGCGGTCATCTCCACCTTGTTCACAATCACGATCTCCTTTCCCAGACAACGCTCAACAACCTGTCCGGGAGGTGTGTTTTCGTAGGTTTCCAGGTCACCCATCTTGGCGAGCAGTTTCATATTATTGACCTTCCCGATAGTGGCGGTGTCCAGGAATACGATAGTGGTCATAGATACGTTGTTTGGTCTCATAACACGTGGCTGTGAAATTGGTTCAAGATAGCGTACCCGGAAAAGTAACTGGTTCATCAATTCAGCCAGGGATGGTTAAGGAACGTTAAATCCCCAATACGGTGGTTATATTAATATTACTTTTATTCCCATGATCCCCCGCTGGTTATGGTTCACAACCGCACTGATCATCGTTTCAGGCCCGGTTCTCCCGGCACAATCTCAGGATTCGGTGTTTTTTCTATCGGCCATTGTTTACCAGGAAGATTTTCGACCCGTGCCGGCTTCCCATGTGATCAACATGCAAACCCGGACAGGAACCATCACCGATACACTGGGTATATTCCGTCTTCCTGTGCGCCGGACCGATACCATCCTGATCAGGAACATTGCCTTCCGGGACAGAATAGTTCCGGTCAGGGACATCGAACGTCAGCACTATGTGGTTCTTTGGGAGAAGTATTATGACCTCCAGGAGGTGAAGATCTTCGAATGGGGCTCCTCTTATTCCGATTTCTTAAGTGCTGTGACCCGGATGCCTCCCCAGGAATCATTGGGCGAATCGATGGGGCTTCCACGTCAGGATCCGGGATACGTTCCGATGGAGATGCAGGAAGAAGCCGTAAAAAGCGTGGGATATCTGCTCTCCTCCCCGGTTTCCTTTTTCTATCAAAACTTTAACAGGCGGGCAAAATCTGAGAGAAAGGCATACTGGCTGGAAAAAAACAGGGAGAAGATAGTGATGTTCCATGAGACAGTCAGCAGGGAGAACGTTGCTTCCATTACCGGACTGGAAGGGGAGGGCCTGGAACGATTTATTGAGTATCTGAATCTACAGATGAAATGCGACTATAACTGTACAGAACTCCAGATCTATTCGGAGATGTATCGCCTCTGGCAAATCTACCAATCCCATCGGCTTCAGGACCGATAAATTAAGTGGTTGTCTCAAAAGGGTGCCCTTCATCATTTTTCTGATGGATGCTAATTTGTAACGTGCTTAATCACTACGTGATAAATGCCAGGTTACTTCGTTAGCACCCCTCAGAATTGGGATTTGCGTTATTATCGAGACAGCCCCCGTGTTGTTTACAGACTTTAAGACTTTACAGACTAAATGACTTGTTGCCTGTCCCTGTCCCAGTATATCTTCCGGTTTTCCCTCTGGGCCATGGTGGCCATAGCAGCCGCGATGCCCTCCTCGAATGCCTGGTCGATGTTGCAGCTGGGCTGTTTTCCTTCTCTGATGGCATCGATCCACTCGGCTATGTGAAGGTGGGTGGTATCCACACGCCTGCCTCCCCGGTATGTATAGAGCAATCCCCGGCTTGCGAAGTATTGCTCGGTGGCCGTGGCGACTGTATCCACATTCTTGCGGCCGGGAATATAAGTGTAAATGGGCAGGGCCGGATCGATCAGGCCGCTCTGGATCTGTTCTTTGTACCGGGTGCTCTCACGGTCTGCGTATACTGTCAGCGTATTCCCAAGTTCCATGGAACCGTCATGCCCCATGATCACCTTTCCCCGGTTGTAGTTGCTGGCCAGAGAGGCAGTATATAGAAGCGTAAAGTCCAGGTTGGGATACTCCAGTGCAGTATTCCAGATATCGGGAACTTCGCGAATTTCATTCACGTAGTGTTTCTTTTGCTTGTAGAAATAGACCCCTCCTGATGCAGCGGCCGATTCGGGAATACCCATCCCGAGAATCTGATTGATAGCATCGTATTCATGGGTCAGCAGGTCACCTGACAGTCCCGTTCCGTAATCCCACCAGCATCTCCACCGGAAAAACCTCTCCGGGCTCCAGGGATGTTTCTCTTCGCACGGTTCCTCGAATTGCTTCCAGTCCACCGTCCGTTCATTGGCATCGGGATGAATGTCATATACCCAGGCGCCGTTCGGGCTGTTCCTGTTGGTGGCCACCTGTACCAGGTTGATCTTACCGATGAGCTCTTTTTCAATGGCTTCCCTGGCCTTGATATAACTCTCCGTCTGCCGTCCCTGATGACCCAGCTGATAGACGATGCCGTGATCCTTAACGGCATCCCTTACCTGATAGACTTCCTCCAGAGTACGGGTAAACCCCTTTTCCGCATAGACATGTTTTCCCGCTTTGGCCGCATCGATGGTCATACGGGCATGCCAGTGGTCGGGAGAGGCTATGATCACCGCATCAATATCATCCGCTGCCAGCAGTTCCTGATATGTGGAGTATCTTTTAGGTTGGTTTCCAGGGGTGCTGCCGGTACCCTCTCTTCCAACGTTGGAAGCCGCTGCAATGGCTCGTTGGGCATGTATATCAAAAAGATCACACACTCCAGTAACCTTCACGTTCAGGTCATCCTGCTGCAGAAAATCGGAATACCTCTTATTCCTGGAATCCTGTTGCTCTGCCTCTTTCCATTCTTGCACCGTTTCCGGTTGCACGAATCCTGCCGCCTTCATTAACTGGGTCCCCCTGATGCCCATTCCAATGATGCCCAGACGTATAGTGTCTCCATCATGCTTATAGGGGGTGTACTCAAGGTTTCCGGTGCTCATGTTGAGCTCTCTGGCCAGCCGGTGTGCACGTAAGTGGTCCTGCCTTCTCTTTCGCCAGGTGCCGTAGGCAAACGCTCCAATGACCGGCACAGTGGCCAGTCCTTTAATTAAATCCCTTCTGTTCATCTTTCGTCCTCCTTCATTTTCATACGGTTTCTAGACAAAAACCGGTCCAAACCAATCTCTCTCCAGGTGGGAAAGAGGATAAGCACCCAGAGGGCCAGCAATTCGATGAGATTTTTATTGACCCACAGATAGTTGCCTTCGCTGGGTATCGCATATTCTACTCCAATAAGCGGGGGATGGGAGAGGTAGTAAAGCGCCAGGAGGGCGATACCGCCAATGGCAGCCACCCGGGTGAAAAGACCCACGATAAGTCCGGCTCCCACCAGAATCAATCCCCATACATTGAGGAAATCCATTACATTGAGCAGGGCAGCATTACCTGCAATAGACTGAAACAGGCCCTGGAACAATCCACCCGAATCCATCAGGTATCCGAGCGAGGACCAGTCAGGATTGAGCACTTTGGTGATCCCCTCATAGAGAAAATGCCAGCCGATAGCCAGCCTCAGAATGACAAGGGACCATAGTTGCCACCCCGAATATTTAGTTTCGAACATCATAAATTTAGATTGTGAAAAAATGAAAAGTATAAAAGTATAAAAAAAGAGGTATTATAGGTTCAATATTGTTTCAAATGTGTGCAATCCTTTACTGCACCCCGCTTTTACTGTTCCCGAATGAAATCCGCCGGACGGAACCTGGCCAGTTTCCAGGTATGGTAGATGACTGCCATCCAACTGAATATAATGAGGATGGAGGCACAGGCCGGAACAGAAAGAGCTGCAGATAGCAGTGCCAGCCAAAGGTAATACCAGAGTTCGGGTAGCAGAATGTGTCTGATACCGGCCCTATGGATCTTTTTCAAAGCTGCCCCTTTCAATCGTCTTTGGATAAAAAACCTGCTCAGAGCAAACAAGCCCATGGCCGCAATGATCACTGAAAGTATACTGAAAAGACCGAGTACCCTGATCTGGACCAGCTCGTCACCATACAGCTGTTCGATCATCTGGGAGGAGTACTGGTATTCCAGGGGAAATTGCGGAAATAATTCCAGCCAGACTTTTTGGAGGTGCTCAATGGCAGTTTCCGGTTCGGTTGCAGGAAGAATGGAGAAACACCAGAGCCAGGTATAGTTGGGGAAGATGACCATGGGAGTCACCTCGTAATCTGCACCGGAAAGATGAAAATCTTCTACAATCCCAATAACGGGATCGGGCCAGATAAATGCGGGATAGGGGAAATCGAGGGTCAGTTCACTTCCGGGAAGGTTCTCCATATGATCGGTGATCATTCGCGCTGCCGTCTCATTGAGAATGAAAAATTCGGCGGAGTCGGCCGGATCATAAGATGGGGGAAGTCCGTTCCGTGGATCATATTCAAACCGTAGAACCGGATAAAATCCTGGTCTACAGGAAAGAGAAACAGCTGTTTTTCTCCCTCATCCACCCCGTTGATGGAAAAGCTATTGGCATCCATTGCCTGCCCGGTAGGTTCTTCCAGGCTAGCTGTCACATGCCGGATAGCGGGACTCTCCAGCATACGCTTCTTGAAAAGAGCGAAGTCATCCACCACAGGGCGGTGAAGACTGTGAATATGAATGGCTTCCTGGTGGCTGGAGTCCAGCTGCAGCTCCATGGCATAGCGGGTCTGCCGGTTAATCATCCACAGGTTGGAGATCAGCAAAAAGGTGATCATGAATTCTACCACGATCACCGCCCTGATAAAGAGGTTTCGACCCAGACTGTCGGGAGGCCTTCCGCTTTCGGAGGAGAGATACCTCTGCTGCAGATACCTTTAGAGCCGGCTGGTGGAAAAGAAAGCTGTGGAAATGCTGCTGGAGATGATCAGGACGGTCAGGAGAAGCGATGAGATGATCAAGAGCCGGGAATTAACCAGAACGGAATAGTCGATCCAGTCGATGATCACAGGCTCTGCCAGCAGGGTGATCACCAGACCGGCAAGCAATGCAATTCCCCCGATCATCAGGCTGTCGAAAAGAAATTGCCTGAATATCTGCTTTTTTCCCGCACCCATCTGCCACTGTACCACCAGCCGGTGAATATGCAACTGATTCTGGCTGAAAGAGAGAAGCGTGAAATTGAACCAGGCAAGTAAAAATACCATCACACGGGTAATCAGGAGAATCAGGACAGTCCTGTAACGCACATTGGGCTGGATTTCCCGGACCTTGTGGGAGTGAAGATGGATATCCCCGACCGGCTGGAGGTGAACAAAAATACGGTCCACGTACTCGTCATCCACATGTTCCTGAAGATACTCCAGGATCATTTTTTCCACCTTTTGCGGATCGGCAGCAGATTGAAGTCTCATGCAGGCCCAACCTGTTCCTTTGTACTCGTCCGGGTTGTCGAAGGCAGCCAGAACCGAGATCCGGAGGTGGGAATTGGCGGGGAAATCCCGGATCACAGGCAAAAGCATAGGGATCATAGTAGGAGTCCTCATCGAGGATAAAGGCTGCCTTTCGGAAAGGAGCCAGGCGACCGGTACGATCGATGCCGGTTAGCGTCTCACTCTGGACGATACTGTGAAGCGATGGTCCGTGAAGGATCCTGGCCGCATGCCGGTAAAAGCCGTCGTTGGATTCCTCAAAGGTTAGCCTGTAGATCTGGTCTGTCTGAGGGAAGTCACGGTCGAATGTGAAATGCCATGTGGACCACTGGAGGGTGATCAGAAAAGTGGCTATCCCGATGGACAGTCCAACGATCACCAGCAGAGCGTACAGCAAATTTTTCCTAAGCCTCCTGAGTGTGATTAAGAGGTGCTTTCCGATCATGGCTGATTCCTGGCATTTCAAATATAGTATTTATCTGACAGGAAATCACGAATCTGTTTCATGGCATCCACGGCATCTTTCAGAAGCAGATGAAAACTGAGGAATCCATGGATCATCCCGCTGTATTCCAGGTATTCTACCTGAACCCCGGAGGAGCGAAGCTTTTGCGCATACTGTTTACCATCATCCCGCAGCGGATCGCATTCAGCGGTGATGATCAGTGCCGGAGCAAGATCCGGAGTAAGCGTGGCTTCCAACGGAGAAAGATAGGGATTTTCCAACTTCACATCCTCTCCCAGGTACTGCACTTTCACCTTTCTGAGAAACTCTTCGGTAAGTATATAGGACTTGGGCGGATCTTCTGCAAAGTAGATCATGGAAGGAGTCCTTGACTCCACAAAGTTGACGCCCGGATAGATCAATACCTGGCAGCAGGGCTGCGGTCTTTCTCTGTCCCGGCAAAGCAGGGTCAGGACCGTCGCCAGATTTCCCCCGGCACTATCTCCCATCACACTGATGGCCGAAGTGTCTGCACCAATCTCAGAACCCTCATCCTGTAACCATTTCAGAACGGTATAGCAGTCCATCAATCCGGCAGGGAAGGGGTGCTCCGGGGCCAGCCTGTATTCCACAGAGACCACGATCTGACCGGTGATCCTGGCCAGTTTGCTGACCATCATATGATACTGGTCAACGCTTCCCAGGATGAATCCGCCTCCGTGGATAAACAGCGTCACCGGGTGATCTCCATCCATACTCTCACGGGTGGGATAATAGATTCTCACCGGAACCGTCAGGCTGTCGCCGGCAATCAGTGTATCGACGATTCTCTTCTGATTAACCGTCAGCAGATCAAACATCCAGTCTGCCGGCATGGGGATGGAATCCCCCTCTTCCATAAAATCGTTCATGGTCGATAAAATTGTAAAGGCAGCTGGTTTCAGGTAAGTACTCGGTTCGGGCGTGGCCAGTTTTTCCCTGATACGTGGATTGGCAGGCACATACTTTTCAGGCTTCTCCGCCTGGCAGCTCGAGAGGATCAGTAAAGTGAAGGCAAATATGCAGGCTCTTTTTCCCATCATTCATTGGAGACGGCGATCAGGTGTCCGGCTGTTCTCAGAACCATCACTCCTTCGGCGATGGCCGGAGTCACCAGGGAGGGTTCACCCAGTGGGATCATCTTCAGCAATTCATAGGAATTTCCCGCTTGTATGATGAAGAGCTCTCCCTCCTCCGAAATCGCGTAAATCCGGTTATCTGCAGCCACGGGACAGGCAATGAAGCTGGCAGGACTTATGGTGGTTTCGTAGATTACTACTCCTGTCCTTGCATGGAAGCACATCAGGTTCCCGTTCCAGCGCAACCGGTAGAGGAGGCTGTCATAAACCAGGACTGACGTCATGTATGCTCCTCCGCGGTCATAAAACCAGGCGAACTCTTCCGCTATAAACTCCTCCGTTTCAGGATAGGGTATTTCTTCCTTCGAACTGTTCTTGATGGCCATTAGCGGAGCATGACGGCCATGGGCGCTGTTAAAATAGATCAGGTCCTTCCAGACTACCGGGGTGGGAACCGGTATATCCCCCCCACCCGCCATGCGCCAGATCTCCTCTCCTGTCTGCAGGTCGTATCCTGCGCGGTGGTGATATCCGTTGACTACCATCCTGGCTTTGGAACCGTCAAAATATATATTCGGGGTGCACCAGCCTGCGATTTCATCTCTCTCTTTTCTCCAGATAGTTTTTCCTGTAAACAGGTCCAGAACAGCTACGAAGGAAGTGTTGAGGGCGTCGGCCTGAAGGATCACCTTGTCCTGAAAGATCACCGGGGAGGAACTGAATTCCCATTCGGCAGATTCTACCACGTTCCAGGCCGAACGTATCAGGCCAAAGTCTCTTTTCCATAATAACTTTCCATCCATACTGTAGCAGTACAGGCCCTCCGAGCCAAAAAAAGCCACCACTCTCGATCCGTCGGTGGCAACAGTCGTATTGGCATGAGACGATTTCGGATGCCTTTTCACCTGTGGCACCCCCCTGTATGCCTCACGGTCCCAAAGGATTTCACCCGATTTGAGATTCAGGCATATAACTCTCCAGCTGTGTACAGAGGAATCCTCCACCGGCTCAATATCTCCATACAGGCCGGTCCGGTATCCCGCATCCTCGCCTTCCCCAACTGCAGTGGTTACAATCACCCGGTCATCCCAGATGACAGGGCAGGAGAGCCCCAGACCAGATATGGGTATCTTCCACCTCACATGATGGCCGGAGTTGATATGGAAACTGTCCGGCAGATGAACGTTATCCATATATCCTGATGCAAAATACCCCCGGTAGGAGGGCCATTGCCTGTTGGATTCCATGGACTGAAACAGTTCAACGTCGGAGTGAACTGTTTCTGCAAGAAGAGATTGTCCATAAACTTGCCTGGAAGTAAGGACCACAGCTGAGAGCAGCAGCAGGAAAGCATATGTTGTTTTCATATGGGGTATCGTGTTCATTTTTTTAAAGGTAATACATCCGGTGATTCCTTATATTTATAGTGTCATATTTATGATCTCTACTGCCCCGGCTGGAGAAATAGTGGAAATGGAACCTTATACATCGGTAACGATCTGGAATACCCGGGTGGATGAACCTGTTACGGCACTTACCGACCTGCTCTTTGCGACAGTCTGCCTCTATGCATTCTTCCGGTTAAAGAAACTGGATAGCCAGCAACGGGCCCAATGGTATCTGAAATACTATTTTCTGACAATGGGTCTGGGAGCGTTTTTCGGTGGGTTGTTCGGTCATGCATTTTTCTACGGATTGGCCCCCTCATGGAAGCTGCTATCCTGGGTTTTCGTGCTTCTTTCAGTGGCCTGTGTGATCCGGGGTTTTCTTGAGCTGGCCCGGCCGTTACTAAGGGTTTCCATGTTTCGTCTTTTCAACCGGATCAACCTCCTCATGCTGGCAACCGCCCTGTTTCTGACCATCTGGACCCTCGCTTTCTCAGCAGTGAAGTTTTATACGATTGTAGGAATTTTCGGGATCGCGGGATCGCTGAGCTACTACCTTTATTGGAGAACCGGGGACCAAGGAATGACCCGTGTCATGGCAGCAGTTGGACTGGCCATGATATCCGCCGTTGTGTTCAGTTTTGAGTGGGGGATCAGTCCCTGGTTCAACCATAATGACATCAGTCATTTACTTTTGACTATCAGTACATTCATCATATTCAGAGGTGTTACCATGATCCTTGAAACTCCTGTGCCTGCTCCTCCAGGTCCTTCACATATCTGAATCCTCCGGCAATGCCCCCCCGGGATCACACAGAATGTGCCGCCGGATGGATGGTCCCGTGGGATCACACAGAATGTGCCGCCGGATGGATGGTACCGTGGGATCCGATGCAGCCGACTCAGAGTAGCAGCTCTCTCTGAACCAGCCGGATACTATTTTCCGGACATTGCCGGTCATCATTTCACAGGAGGAATTCTCCCCGCTGTTCGGAGCAGTATATCCGGTCTGTTCTCATGATCGGGTAGCTGATCTGATGGATGACCTGATTGCAACGGATGCGGTTTTCCTGAAAGTAATGTTGCTTTTATTTGGGGTAGGTGAACCCAGTTAATTTTGTATCTTTTATCCACTCAAAACTTCGAACCATGGAACGTTCAGAAAATGCAAAAAGTCTTTTCCTGGAAAAGGGTTATAACTGTGCTCAGTCAGTGGTCCTCTCCTTTGCTGATGAACTGAATCTCAGTAAAGAAGTGGCTCAGAAGATAGCGGCAGGATTTGGTGGAGGAATGGGCAAGGAACAGAAAACCTGCGGAGCTGTGACGGGTGCTGTAATGGTACTGGGGATGCTGGAAGGGGAACAAGTGAATAATAATGATGAGTTGAAGTCCAGGTCTTATGCTTCGGTAAAGAAGCTTCACCGCCAGTTCTTTGAAAAATTCGGAACCACCCAGTGCCGGGATCTGATAGAGTGTGACCTGAAAACTGCTGAGGGTTCCGAACGCTTCAGGGATCAACAGCTGAAAGAGAAGGTGTGTGCACCCTGTGTGGCCAGGGCTGTTAACATCATTGAATCTCTGGTCTAAGGAGTGATATGCTCCGGCAGTATCTCCGGGGCATGGTCCAGATGATTCATCGCGTTAATCAGTCTGATCCTGCTGTATGATCCCAGATCCTCGGTGGTGATATGCCGCTCTTCAAGCAAGCCCTGGTCCAATAAACTGGCACGCATGGTCCCGGAGAGTAGAGGGGTGTCCGGGGTGACCCATTTTGTTCCGTCCCAAAGAACGATATTGGCGTAATAACTGTCTGTAATGTTTCCTTTCTTCACAATAATAATGTCATCACTCTCACCTCTGCTAAGGAAAAGGGCTTCCAGATCTCTTCGGTCCCGGAATTTGAAGCTGTAGGATATGGCATTGGAATGGACCAGTTTCAGGGAGGAAGTCTTTGGAGGATCGTACGGCTCAATGTCTATGCGTTTGATCCTCCTGCCATAGAGGACCCGGCATTTATAAACTCCCGCGTTCAGCCCTTCGGGTAATTCGATTATCTGTTCCAGCAGCGGGTGTCTCCGCAATTGAAGCTCCTTTCGCCGGGTCCTTTCAAATCGATCCTGGTGAAAAGGAAGGTTCCGGAGGAGCCCGTTCTCCAGCTTGATGGTTTCAATATACAGGGACATAGACTTTCTGAAGCATTTCATCGTATTCTTTTTCCCATTCACTCCGAAAAGTGATCCCTCCGCCGCTTTTGAATACCAGTTTCCCCTGATCTTGCTCGATATAACGGATCGCCACTGCACAGTCCAGCCGGTTCTCCATGTGATACCCGAATATTCCGGTATAATATCCCCGATCGTAGGCTTCTACCTCGTCAATAATTTCTAGAGTCTTTTGTTTTGGAGCCCCGCAGATGGATCCGGCAGGAAGCAGGGTAAAAATCATTTCCCCCAGGTGTTTTTGGTATCCTTCCGGAAGAGATGCTTCGATCTCGGAACTCATTTGAAGCAGTTCGCCCCGGTTAGTTTTTACTTTTTCAATGTACTTGAATCTTCTCACGCGGACCTGATCGCCCACCATGGCCAGATCATTCCTGATCAGATCCACAATGGTATGATGCTCGGCATCCTCCTTGGGATCACTGGCCAGTTTTCGATATGCCTCAGGGATGGAAGCATCGATGGTACCTTTCATGGGATTGGAGCGGATTGTTCTTCCATCTATCCGTATGAACCGCTCCGGGCTGAAGACCACCAGCTTTTCTTCCAGACAGAGCTTGAAAGGTGCCCTGCTGGCCAGAAAGATCTCCCGCAGAGAAAGAGATGTGTTAACGGGGGTGGGAAAGGTCAGATTCAGGAGAAAGGTATTGCCGTACCGGATGTGGGAAAGGACGCGGGAGAATGCCTCCCGGTAGAGGGCTGGTTCCACCGGCCGTTTATCAAGCCGGATCTCCCCGTAGGATGCTGAAAGCAGAGAATGGGTAACCAGTCCGGGCATTTCCATGAATATTCCCCGTTTTTCCATACCCTCCAGAGGAAGGACCAGGTTCCGCTCCAGGTCAAAACTGATGAAGAATGCGAACGGGATCTTCTGCCGGACATAGGAATTGATCCGGCCTATGGAAGCACCCCGCGTGAGGGGGGCTTCCATCAAAGGGTTGCATGTATTACCACTATTTGCTGGAATCATCTGAACTGTAGACCATCTGTCTTTGGTGCCAGAGGTCCAATATAAACCAGATCAGAATGGAAAGCAAATAAATGAAAATACCATAGAGGGTAGTAATCATCGATACTTTCAGTCCGCCGGCAATGATCGCCGGAGAGATATCCATGGCCTGCTCGATAGCGGAAAATGCCATCATCAGACCGATCAACTGCCCGAGGATCCCGGTGATCATCGTAAAAAGCCCAACCGATCGTATGTAGGTCAGCTGATGGGAGAAGTTCTTTTTGTTGACTGATTTACCGGAAACGATCTGGATAACAAAATAGACCGAAATGGCCAGGACGATTAATAACAGGGTGGTGAGTATCCCCATAAAGAGAGGCCCGCCCATGTAAAAAAGATCTTTCATAATTTCCGAATTTAATGGTTAAACACCTACTGTACAAAGCTAGGATAGATTTGGGCTACAGGTCAAGGTCGAATCCGGTCCTAACCCTGTTTTCCATCGACAAAATGAAACAGGGGGTGCTTTTTTTGCGATATTTAGAAGCAAACCGATGAAAAGGGCCATTTACCATATTACATTCTGGATCCTCGTTTACGGTGTGTTCACTTTCATCTTTGCAGATTGGGTGGAGGATTATGAGGAAGCCTTCTATTATGTATCGCTGCTGATGCCGGTCATCATAGCTACTACCTACTTTTTCAATTATTCCCTGGTCCCCAGATACCTGTTCCAACGGAAGCTCTTACTCTTCGGTCTCTATACGGTTTACATGCTGATCGTGTCGTTGTGCCTGGAGCTGCTGGCCAGCGTTCTTTCCTTTCTGTTGATTATCTATTACAAAGGCAACGAGACCGGTCCCCTTTTCACCGATATCTTCAGCATGGCCGGAATGCTCTATTTTGTGGTGTTGCTGGTATCTTTCGTCAGACTGATCAGGCATTACTTTGTGGATCAACGGGTCATTGACGAACTTGAAAGCAGCAAGAAGCTCCTGGATCAGGGATATATTTCCCTCCGGTCCAACCGGAGGACCATGCAGCTGAAATTCTCCGAGATGCTCTATATAGAGAGCCTGGCCGACTACATCCGGATTTACCGCCAGACAGGTCCGCCTATCGACTCGAAGATGAAGATCAGTCATTTGGAGAAGGAGCTACCGGATACTTTCCTCAGGATCCACCGTTCGTTCATCGTCAACAGAGAGAAAATTCAGTCCTACTCTAGTGAGAACATCATGCTCGAGGAGAAGGAACTCCCG
>CAZRZY010000024.1:0-43679 GCA_964604655.1 uncultured Bacteroides sp.
ACAATCCTGGAATCAACGCCCGGACAATCCTGGAATCAACGCCCGGACAATCCTGAAGAAAAACCGGAGAGACATATTGGGGTCCAGATTGCAAATAATCTTTGCCATCCGGGGCAGCTTACCCTCCCTGGCGAAGATTCATGCGGTTCAGCCGTTCTCGGTGTTCAGGAAAGCCGGTTTGAGTGGAAAAACGTTCCAGGTCCCACAGGTCGGCAAAAACCAGCCCTTTTCCCCGTCCGATCCCAAAACTAAGGACACTTTCCAGGGATTCGACGGATGGTTCGGCAAACTGGCCGCTGGCCGCCAGTTTATCCATGGCCGGGGTCCCTCCACGGACGGGTATGACGGAGCAAACCGACACCCCATTCTCAAAAGCGAAGTCAATGGAACGGCAGGCCCACTCCACCCCTTCCTCCTCAGACAAAAACGGGGGCCGTAACAGAATGAATGCACGTACACTGATCCCATGGGACAGAAGAAACTGGGAGGCCCTTTGAAAATCATCCAGGGTCATTTGCTTGTTCAGACGGGGAAGGACTTCCGGGTGGACCGTCTCGAGTCCCATGGCCACCTGAAGCTGAAGAGGGACCGTTCTGTTTCTACCCAGGCCTTCGTCGCCTTGCAGCAGTTCCATGAACTTCAGGGTGCGATCTCCGATAAATGCAGGATGACTCTCCACCAGAAGAAATTTAAAAGAACGGACAATCCCGGCTATTTCCGGGTAATCCTCCGGTGGAATAGCTCCCGGATCAAAAAAGCTTCCGCCGTTATAAAGTTTCAGACGCCATATCTCCGGAAGACCGCTGAGGCCGGCCCGGATCTGTGCCGGGATGGCTCCGGGAGGAACAGGCTGCTCCGTGGTATGCCTCCAAAGATCACACATCAGGCACCGGAACGGGCACTCCCTGTTGGTCAGAAAGAGAGTGGCCGTCTCTTCTATATCCCCCTCCCCGGTCCTTTCCTTCTCGATCAATGCTCCGTAAGGCCGCATTGGATCGACCGGGGTCTTTCCCCGGCGGTCATTCATAGATATCCAGGAACTGCCTCCGGTAATCGATCTCTTTTTCCGGGAAATGACGCCTGAAAGTTTCCATCTCCACCGCCCCGTGCTGGAAGCGGCGTTTCTCGAAAACCGGCATTTCCATCCCTGTGACCGCCTTCACCCCGCTGGAGACCACCTCTCCCTTCAGCTGGTACAGCCTCTCATGGTCCCAGCCGGTGAGATCAATAAAAGGAATTCCCTCGGCGATCTCGATCACATTCTCCAGGGTATAGGGGCTGAATCCCTCGAATCCCAGGTTATCGGTGGTAGCGTAGGTTCGCATATAGCCGCGGCTCAGGCCTCCCGAGTAGGTAAGGGAATGCTTCATCTTTCCGACCCCCCACCCTTCGTGGTAGAGCATCAGGTTGTTCAGGACACTGCGGATGGTCAGCTCGGGGTTCTCTTCGATGGGATAGTCCTTCAGGTTCTCGTCCCCGCCGTCGCCGTCGATGATGTACTTCCAATCGGGATAACGCCTGCGGATCCCTTCCAGCAGAGCCAGGTTCATGGTGGCCGCCTGGATGTCCAGGGGCTTGTAATCCTCCACCACCTTTACCGTCTGTTTCCAGTCAAGTCCTGAGTATTCCACTTCGATGGGCTCCAGAAAGAGCTCCAGCCCCACTGCCTTTAAAAATTCCCTGGCCTGTTCCAGGTCCCGGCCGGTTCCATCCACACTGAGGGTAAAGGCCTTCAGCCGGGAAGGACTTTCACCCAGTTCCCGCAGCGCGTGATAGGTCAGCAGAAAGATTGACCCGCTGTCGATGCCTGCCGAAAAAGAGACCCCCACAGGACCTTCCTTGGCCCGGTATGTGAGCCACTTCTTAATCTCCTGGAAGAGTGTATTCATATACGCTTTCCCGATCTCTTCCACACCGTACGCCTGATATCTGTTACGCTCCGGAGTGAAAAAACGCTGATGCACCGGTGCAGGGTCGGGACAGCCCAGCAGTTCAATGGTGGTCACATAGTGTGCAGGGGCCATCCGTGTATAGGAGGGATGAAACTGGCCATCCAGACCCTCCCTGACCAGATACTGATGAATCGTATCGATCCGCTCGGCCAGCACCAGGCAGGGGCCCTCCTTCAGCTTGGCGATAAAGAACCTTAAAGGGCGGCCGATGGAACGGGCCATGCGAATGGTTTTTCCCTCCACCGCCACCAGGGCAAACTGCCCGTCGATCCTTCTCACCGCAGCCACATCGCCCGACCTGACCAGTTCAACAGCCTCGTCACGGGACATATTATAGATCACATCTTTTCCCGGATCCGTGAGATCCACCACTCTGTTCACATACTCCTGATTCATAGATATTCCTTTCTTGGTAAGTTATTTTCCGGACCAAATAGTGATCAAAGGTAAGCATATTCGCTTTTTGGCCGATTTTTAGAAGCTATCTAAATAGTAAGATTCTAGGTTAAAAATAGTGCAGAAGTGTTAAAAAATTTTAAAATTTGATTCTGGCTAAACGTTGCATTTGCTGAATCCTGATCCTGAATTTGTAAAAAAAATAAGAGACTTAACCATTTGATAAACCTAAACTACTACCATTATGCGTACTCCTACATGGTGGAAAAGCGGCCTGCTGGCACTTTTCCTGATTGGTTTTGCCGGTAGCATGGCCTTTGCCCAGCAACGTACGGTAACCGGCACCGTCTCCTCGGAAGAGGAGGGGCCGATCCCCGGGGTTAATATTGTGATCCAGGGAACCGTTACCGGGGCAGTGTCCGACATCGAAGGGAACTACAGTATCAATGTTCCCGGAGCGGACGCCGTGCTGGTGTTCTCTTCCATCGGCTACACTACCCAGTCGATCCCGGTGGGGGACCAGTCCACCATCAACGTGGTCCTGATGCCCGATGTGACCTCCCTCGACGAGATCGTGGTGATCGGCTACGGGACCCAGAAAAAGAAAGAGCTGACCAGTGCCGTGACCAATGTGAAATCGGAGGACTTTGTCAAAGGGAATGTGAACAACCCCGCTCAGCTGATCCAGGGAAAAGTGGCCGGCCTCTCCATCAGTAAAGCGGGTGGCAACCCCAACGACGACTATACCCTCCGGCTGAGGGGACTCAGCACGATCGGTGCCAATTCCCAGCCGCTGGTGGTGATCGACGGGGTGATCGGCGGGTCGCTCAGCAATGTGGACCCCAATGACATCGAAACCATCGATGTACTGAAGGACGGTTCCGCCGCTGCCATTTACGGCACCAGGGGCTCCAGCGGGGTGATCATCGTCACCACCAAGAAGGGCCGGCTGGGAACTGCCCAGATCGACTACAACGGTTATGTGACCCTGGAAACGGTCGCCAAATTCCCCAATGTAATGGATGCAGACGAATGGAGGCAGCTCTCCAGCGAAGTGGGCCTGGGGACCGATTTTGGGGCCAATACCAACTGGTTCGAAGAGACCACCCAGAATGCGCTGACCCATGTACATAATGTCTCGCTGACCGGCGGATCGGAAAAGACCCGCTACCGGGCCTCCTTCAACGTGAGGGATGCGGAAGGGGCTATTCTCAATACCGGCTTCACCCAGCTGAACGGCCGCCTGAACATCAGCCAGCGTGCCATTGACGACCGGTTGAGGATCGCTCTGAATATCGGGGCTACCAACCGCCAGTCCTCCTACGGATTTAATGAGGCATTCCGATACGCCACCATATACAATCCCACTGCCCCTGTGATGTTCGAAGCGGGACATCCCGACTACGATACCTACGACGGATACTTCCAGCAGATCCTTTTCGACTACTACAACCCGGTCCAGATCCTGGAGCAGAATATCAACGAGGGAATCGATAAGCGACTGAATGTGGCTGCCCGCGGAACCTTTGAGGTGATCGAGGGGCTCAACCTGGAGGCCTTCTACTCCATTCAGAGCGAATCGGATCTGAGGGGCCGTTACTACGATAAGAACAGCTACTGGGTCGGAAGAGACCGCAACGGTCTGGCGGCCAGAAATTACAACGACCGGTTCAACCAGCTGTTCGAATCCACCGCAACCTATGAGGGGAATATCGGCGGAGCCGCATTCACCGCTCTGGGAGGATACTCCTACCAGGAATTCGTCTTTGAAGGATTCAACGCGGAGGGCGGTGATTTTATTACCGATGCCTTCACCTACAACAACCTGAGTGCCGCCAAAGAATTTAACAATGGACTCGGTACCGTGGATAGCTACAAAAACTCCAACAAGCTGGTCGCCTTCTTCGGGCGGGTCAACGTCAATGTGACCGACAGCTGGTTCCTGACCGCCAGTGCAAGGTACGAGGGTTCCACCCTTTTCGGAAAAGAAAATAAGTGGGGGCTTTTCCCTGCCATCGGCGGTGGGGTGGAACTGGCCAACTTCCTGAATGTGGCCGCCATGGACAACCTGAAGCTTCGCGTCAGCTACGGGGTCACGGGAAATGTACCGGGGAATCCCTACCTGTCGCTGCTGCGTCTCGCCCCCAGCGGGAACTTCTTCTACAACGGGGAGTTCGTCCCCGGATACGCTCCGGCTTCCAACGCCAACCCCGATCTGGCCTGGGAAAAGAAAGGAGAGTTTGATGTGGGGCTGGATTACTCCTTCTTCAGCGGGACCCTTTACGGATCCTTGGATTTCTACACCCGGTCCACTACCGATCTGCTGTTCGAATACGGAGTACCGGTTCCCCCGAACCTTTACAGCACCGCCCTGGTGAATATCGGGGAGATCCGCAACACGGGGATCGAATTGAGCCTCACATGGCGGGCGGTGGAAACGGGCGATTTCTCCTATACGGTTTCACTGACCCCCACCTATTATCTGCAGAACGAACTGGTATCGCTTTCCGGCACCTACCAGGGGGAAACCCTGGAGTACGGAACGCGCGACCTGGGCGGCATGGGATCACCGGGAATGAGTGATGTACCGGTGGTCCGGACCAGAGAAGGCGATCCTATCGGACAGCTCTGGGCACTGGAGTTCCAGGAGATCGACGCCGACGGGAACCTGATCCATGTGGATACCAATGAGGATGGCACCGTGGACCCCAATGACCGGCAGGTCTTGGGCAACGGACTGCCCGATGCCGAATTCGGATGGGCCAATGTGTTCCGCTACCGCAACTTCGACCTGAATCTTACCTTCAGGAGCATACTGGGGCATGATCTGAACAACACCTACAGGGCCTTTTACGAGGTGCCGCTGCTGATCGGATCTTACAACCTGCCCCGTACCGCCCGGGACCAGAAGAGCGAGGAAACGGGAACCTACGTGAATAACTCCTCGGGGGTCCTGGACAGCAGGCATATCGAAGATGCCTCCTTTATCTCCCTGGACAATGCAAGCCTGGGATACACCCTCGACCTCTCCTCCAGTTCCGCCTTCAGCAACATCCGGTTTTATCTGGCGGGGAATAACCTCTTCTATATTACCGGCTACAAGGGAGTGGATCCCAACCCCAGGTATGCAGACGGAAACAACGTGCTGATCCCGGGAATAGACAGGAGGAATACCTGGTTCAGGACACGTTCAGTGTCACTGGGTATCAACCTTGGTTTTTAATCCTGAAAAGAGAGACGAGATGAAAACAAGCGATAAACATATCATGAGAAAGTCACTGTTTCTGATTAAAGCCATGGCGATTGGATTGATCATGGCCTGGCTGAATCAGTCATGCACCAACCTGGACGAAGAACTCTACGATTCGGTCACTCCGGAAAACTTCTTTAACACCGAGGAAGAGTATGTTTCGGCCCTGGGGGCCGCCTACACGGCCTTCGGTAATTACGCTTCGAACGACCCCTTTTCGGTCCATGAGACCAGTACCGACGAGATGGCGGTACCCACCCGTGGACAGGACTGGGACGACGGGGGCCACTGGCGAAGGCTCCACCTGCACTCCTGGACCTATGAGGAGGTCTACTTCAGGGGCGCCTGGGAGTTCGGATTCGGCGGGGTGAACACGGCCAACCGTCTGATATTCCAGTTTCAGACACTGGTGGAGAACGGCCAGGTGGAACAGGCCACCGCCGATGCTTTTATTGCCGAGCTGGAAGCGGTGAGAGGGTTTTTCTACTGGCAGCTGATCGACCTGTTCGGGAATGTACCGGTGGTATTTGACTTCGAAACGGCCGAAGCGGCACCACCGACCGTTCCGCGGGCTCAGGTGTTCGATGCGGTTCTGTCGAATCTGGAAACCGCCGTACCCAAGCTATCCACTGCCGTGGATGGAACCACCTACGGACGGATGAACTACTATGCCGGTCAGACCCTCCTGGCCAAGCTCTATCTGAATGCAGAGGTCTACACCGGGACCGCCATGTGGCAGGATGTGATCACCGCATGCGATGAGATCATCAATTCAGGGGAGTATAATCTGGAAGCCAACTACTTCGCCAATTTCAACGTGGATAACTCCGGTTCCCAGGAGTTCATATTCGCCATCCCCTACGACGAGGTGTTCTTCAACGGATTCAACCTGGCGGTACGCACCCTGCACTACGGAAGCCAGCAGACCTATAACCTGACGGCACAGCCCTGGAATGGATTCTGCACCCTGGAGGAGTTCTATAACTCCTATGAGGAGGAAGACCTCCGAAAAGGAGGCGTGGGAACTCTGGAAGGACCGGCGGGAGTAAGAGGTAATTTCATTGCCGGCTACCAGTGGAGGTCCGACGGGACCCTGGTGAGAGACGATGGTTTCGAAGCCCCTCAACCCAACAGGCAACCGGCTCCTTTGCTGGGAGACCCGGACGGGGAACCGCTCAATTTCGGAAACTTCTTCTCCGAGCAGCCCCAGATCAACGAAGTAGGTCCGCAGGCATACCGGCAGGCCGGTGTACGTATCGGTAAATGGGAGATCGCCATGGGCAGCAAGCCCGATGCCATGAGCAATGACTATGGGGTATTCCGTTATGCCGACATTCTGTTGATGAAAGCTGAAGCACTGTGGCGACTGGGCAATGAGGCCGAAGCGCTTACGCTGGTGAACCAGGTGCGTTCCCGGGCGGGCGTTGCCGACCTGACTACCCTGGACGGTCCGCTCAGCTTCGATATGGAAGGCGGTGATGTATCGGGCGGAGAGCTTTTCAATGAGATCGGCCGGGAAATGTTCGCCGAGAACCAGAGGCGTCAGACGCTCATCCGCTGGGGATTCTTCACCGATGTGGATAAGTGGGCACTGCCCTATTACAACGCCGGCGATGTGCTGAAGACAGATGACTTCACCAACCTGTATCCCATCCACCGGGATGTCCTGGATGCCAACACCAATCTGGATCAGAACCCGGGATATACCGAGTAGAACAACACAAATTTGATTTTCTGAAGGGGCCGTATCGAAAGATATGGCCTCTTCTCTTTTTCTGAGGGGTGCTAAGGAAGTGAACTGGGATTTATGTTGAGCGTACCCCACTTCACGAATTAGCATTTCTCAGAAATAGTTCCGTAGGGTTTTGTAAAAGAAGTATCAGTCTATGAAAGGGAAACCTATAATTTTACAGCGCAGCGAGAAATTTCAGTGTGCAGGCCTCCCTGATGCTAGGGATATGTCTGTTCGGAAACCTATAATTTCGACCGCAGCGAGAAATTTCAGTGACGAACAGACATATCCCGAGCCTTTTTACTATTTTCATCGCTACGGGATTGCCACCATGAAGATATTGAAGCATTGGAGAGTATGGCTGGTCATGGTAGCTGGCTCATGGCTTCTGCCCGGATGCTCGGAAGAATCCGCACAGCAGTCAGCAGTTGCTCCCACCCGCTTTACCCTGATGCCGGAAGAGGAGACAGGAATCTCCTTTATCAACCAGGTGGAGTACACCGAGGAGTACAATACCTACACTTACCGGAATTTCTACAACGGGGCCGGCGTGGGACTGGGCGATTTTAACAATGACGGACTGACCGATATTTACTTCTGCGGTAATATTGTCGATAACCGGCTCTATATCAACAAAGGTGATTGGGTGTTCGAGAATGTGACCCGCAAAGCCGGGGTAGCCTGCCCGGATGTCTGGTGCACCGGGGTCAGTGTGGTGGATGTGAACGGTGACGGATGGCTGGACCTGTATGTCTGCAAATCGGGGGACCCGAATACGCCTAACCGGGCCAACGAGCTTTTCATCAACAACGGAGATCTCACCTTTACCGAAAGAGCCGGGGAGTACGGCATCGATGACATGGGACTCTCCACCCATGCTTCGTTTATGGACTATGACCGGGACGGGGACCTGGACTGCTACCTGTTGAACAACTCCTTCCAGTCGGTCACCGAATTCGATATTTTACCGGATCAGCGGGAGATACGCGATACCCTCGGAGGAAATAAGTTATACAGGAACGACGGCGGCAGATTTGTGGATGTGAGTTCAGAGGCCGGGATCTACGGCAGCAAGATCGGATTCGGACTGGGGGTCAGTGCAGGGGATCTGAACCGTGACGGATGGATCGATCTCTATGTATCCAACGACTTTTTCGAACGGGACTACCTCTACCTGAACCGCGGGGACGGCAGCTTTGAAGAGGTGCTGGAACAAAACTTGCCGGAGATCAGCCTGGGGGCCATGGGAGCCGATCTGGCGGATATCAACAATGACGGCTGGCCGGATATTTTCGTCACGGAAATGACCGCTGAAGGGGATGCACGCCTCAAGACCAAGGTACTGTTCGAGACGTGGAAACGTTACCGGGAGAAACAGGAAATGGGCTACCACCGGCAGTTCGCGAGAAACGTTCTGCAGCTGAACAACCAGAACGGCACTTTCAGCGAAATAGGCCGGTACGGCGGAGTAAACAGTACCGACTGGAGCTGGGGGGCGCTGATCCTGGATCTGGACAACGACGGATGGAAGGACCTGTTCGTAGCTAACGGAATCTACAAGGACCTGCTGGACCGCGACTACCTTGACCTCTATTCCAACCCGGCCATTATGCGTTCCATGATCGAGAGCGAGGAGAAAGCGATCCTGGCCCTTATCGACCGGATTCCTTCCGTGCGGATTCCCAACTATGTTTACCACAACAACCGGGACCTGACATTCACCAACCGCTCGGAGGAGTGGGGGCTGGGGATCCCCTCCCACTCCAACGGAGCCGCCTACGGGGACCTGGATAACGACGGGGACCTGGATCTGGTGGTCAACAATGTGAACATGCCCTCCTTTCTTTTCAGGAATGAATCGGCCGGTACCGATGGAGCTTCCTACCTGGTGGTGAAACTGAAGGGTTCGAAGAAGAACTCTTCTGCCATCGGCGCATCGTTAACGGTTTACGCCGGGAGGGCGGTGCAATACCAGGAGATGGTTCCCATGCGGGGGTTTAAATCCTCCATGGAGCACCGGGTACACTTCGGAATGGGGAATCATTCGACCGTCGACTCCCTCCGCATCCGGTGGCCGGACGGAACCGACACCCTCCTGGAAAGGATTGCTGTTCCACAGTTCCTGGATATTGAGCAAGGAGTGATGATGTCCCAATTAAGCACCGAAACAGAAGAACCTGGTCTGCGGGCCTTATTCACAGGAGCGCAGTTAAAGGGGGTGGACTATATTCACCGGGAGAACGACTACAACGATTTCGACCGGCACAGGCTCCTGTTCCAAATGCATTCCAACGAGGGACCGTGTATGGCGGTGGACGATGTGAACGGAGACGGCCTGGATGATCTTTTCCTGGGAGGGGCAAAAGATTCACCTGCCTGCCTGTTTGTCCAACGAACCGATGGATCTTTTACCCGGACCAACCAATCTCTTTTCGAAAAGGCCCGCATATCGGAAGACACCGACGCTGCGTTTCTGGATGCAGACGGGGACGGGTATCCGGACCTGTATGTGTGCAGCGGGGGAACGGAGTTTTCCTCCAGTTCTTCTGCCCTGGTGGATCGCCTTTATCTCAACGACGGATCGGGTAAATTCACCCGGTCTCCGCAGGTACTGCCAGCCGGCAGATATGAAAGTTCCTCCTGTGTGGAGCCTTCCGATTTCGACGGGGACGGTGACATCGACCTGTTCGTGGGCATCAGGCTGCGCCCCTTCCTCTATGGTATCCCCGTCAGCGGATATCTGCTGGAAAATGACGGGAAAGGAGTTTTTGCCAATGTAACCGGTGAAAAGGCCACTGCATTGAGTGAAATCGGAATGATCACCGATATGTGCTGGCTGGATGCAGACGGTGACAGTGATCCGGATATGGTCATCGTGGGTGACTGGATGCCGGTGAAACTGCTGATCAATGAAAACGGCATTTTTACGGACCGGTCGGATGATTGGGGGCTGGCGAATACAGAAGGGTGGTGGAGGACCGTAAGCACTGCCGATCTGGATGGCAATGGCCACCCCGACCTGGTACTGGGTAATCACGGACTTAATTCCAGATTCATAGCCAGTGAAGAAAAACCGGTAACCATGTATGTGAATGATTTCGATATGAACGGCAGCGTGGAACAGATCACCTGCGTATTTAACGGAGACACCTCCTATCCCATCGTCATGAAAGATGACATGGTCGGACAGATCCCGACCCTTTCCGGACATTACCCGACCTTCGACGACTATAAAGGGGAAACCATGGAGGAGATATTTCCTGCAGAAGTGCTGCAACGTTCCGTTATTCTTCAGGCCCGGATCATGGAGAGCTGCGTATTTTTCCACACGGGGAATCACCATTTCTCTAAAGTTCCATTTCCCGGCCCGGGCCAACTCTTCCCGGTTTATGCCATTCTTGCAGACGATCCGGACCGCAACGGTTTCACCGACCTGCTGATAGGCGGGAATCAATCGAGGGCCAAGCCGGAGACCGGGACCTACATGGCCGGATACGGGCTGATGCTGAAAGGAGACGGTACCGGGGTGCTCTCCGTGGTACCGGCCATCCGGTCAGGTATATCGATACCTGGAGAGGTACGCGATATGGGGTATATCACCGTTAAAAATGAAAAGCTGTTGGTAGTTGTCAGAAACAATAATAAATTACAGGTCTTAAAAAATTGAACGGAGAATATGAAATTGTGGAGAGTGAGTTACTTAATCGTTATCGCCTTTCTGTTTCTGCTGACGGGATGCTCCCCCAGGTCGAAGTATGAAAGGATGCTCAAAAGGGAGCTGGCCAGCGGGGTCAGGGAGGACTCGTTGTTCATGGGGATCAGGCTGGGAATGACCGACCAGGAGTTCTATACGCACTGCTGGGAACTGAACCGCCAGGGACTGGTCAGACAGGGAACACAGAATACAACGGTGATGTATAATGTCCTGGAGGAATTGAACCATCCGGCCACGATGGATTTTTATCCCGGATTCTATGACGGAAAGATCGTGGAGATGCCGGTGCGGTTCTGTTATAACGGATGGGCCCCCTGGAACAAAACACTCTCCTCGGATTCCCTGCAGCTGGATGTGCTGGAATGGTACAGTGACACTTATGGAGGGGACTTTATCGCCGTGGAGCACCCGCAACATGGAAAGGCCTATACCAAAATTGACGGAAACCGCCGCATCACCATATTCAGGGAAGATGAGGTCTATGTCTGGGCCATTTTTACCGACATGCTTGCAGAGAAAGAGGAAGGGTTCGGGCAAAAGGACGAAACGCCGCCAGAAGCAGTAAAATGACCCGATCAAACACCATTCTGATGATTGGCGTCCTGGGTTTATTTCTTATATCCTGTCAGCACCGGGAAAATGAAGATAAGCAGGATACTCTGTTCACGCTCCTGTCCGCTGCGGAAACAGGCGCAGATTTCGTCAATCACCTGGATTACGACGAACAGCTGAAGCGGAAATTCAACATCTACACCTACCGGAATTTCTATAACGGAGGCGGGGTAGCACTGGGGGATGTGAACAATGACGGCCTCATCGATATTTTCATGACCTCCAATATGAGTTCCAATGTACTCTACCTGAACAAGGGAGAAATGAAATTCGAGGATATATCAGAATCGGCCGGAATTACCGGCCTCGGGCAGTGGTCCACCGGAGTGAGCATGGCCGATGTGAACGGCGACGGCCGGACCGATATTTATGTCTGCAACTCCGGGAACGTGGAGGGGGACGACCGGGTCAACGAACTTTATATCAACAACGGGGACCTGACTTTCGATGAAAGGGCTGCGGAATTCGGGATCAATGACGCGGGATATTCCACCCATGGAGCCTTTTTCGATTACGACCGGGACGGGGACCTGGATCTCTACCTGCTCAATAACTCCTTCAAAGCGATCGGCAGTTTCAACCTGGAGGAGAACCAGCGACTGGTCCGTGATTCCATCGGCGGGGATAAACTGTTTCGAAACGATGGGAATCACTTCACCGATGTGAGTGAACAGGCAGGGATCTACGGAAGTATCATCGGTTTCGGACTGGGGGTGACCGTGGGCGACATCGATCAGGATGGGTGGATGGATATCTACGTCTCCAATGACTTTTTCGAACGCGACTATGTATACCTGAACAACCACGACGGGACCTTCAGTGAACACCTGGTGGAGATGATGCGTTGTATTTCGGCGGCCTCCATGGGGGCCGATATGGCCGATATCAACAACGATCACTATCCGGAGATCTTCGTGACGGATATGATCCCCGAGCATGATGCCAGGCTGAAGACCAAGACCACCTTCGACAACTGGGACAGCTACCGGTCCAACTTCACCAACGGCTACCATCACCAGTTCACCCGCAACATGCTCCACCTGAATAATAAAGACGGTACGTTCAGTGAGCTTGGCAGGTACGCCGGCGTCTATGCCACCGACTGGTCGTGGGGAGCATTGATCATGGACCTGGATAACGACGGGTGGAAAGATATCTACGTGGCCAACGGGATTTTTCAGGATCTGACCGACCAGGACTATATCCAGTATTTTGCGGACCGCGACCGGGTGCTGTCCATTGTCTCGGGGAATGGGGTCGATTACAAGACCCTGATAGATGCCATCCCATCGGTGAAGATTCCCAGCTATGGGTTCAGGAATCTGGGGAATATGCAATTCGAAAATATGGCAGAGGAATGGGGGCTCGACAAACCCAGTCACTCCAATGGCTCGGCTTACGGGGATCTGGACAATGACGGTGACCTGGACCTGGTGGTCAGCAATGTGAATATGCCCATGTTCATTTACCGGAATGAAACCCGTGAACAGCTTCCGGACCATCACTACCTGAAGGTAGTCCTGAAGGGATTACCCGGAAACACCGATGCCATCGGTTCCAAGGTGGCGGTGCATCACAGGGGCCATATTTTCTACCTGGAGCAGATGCCCATGCGGGGTTTTAAATCCACCGTCGATCCAAGACCCAACCTGGGCTTGGGGAATCTCACTATGGTCGACACCCTGCTGGTTCAATGGCCCGATGGCCGGGTCACCCTCATAAAGGATGTTCCTGCCGACCAGACATTGACCCTGATGCAGGAGGAGGCCATGGAGAGTGCCACCTCCGTTGCGGATTCATTCAAGGTGAATCAACACTACTTTGAGGAGGTGACTTCACGGGTACGGACCGGCTATCTGCACCGGGAAAATGAGTTTGACGATTTCAAGCGGGACAAACTGATCTACCATATGCTCTCCACCGAAGGCCCGGGGATCTGCCGTGCCGATGTGAACGGTGACGGATTGGAAGACCTGTATGCAGGGGGTGCCAAAGGACAGCCCGGGACCCTGCTGATCCAGCAGGCCGGGGGAACCTTCCGAATTTCAGATCAGGCAGTGTTCGCCGGGGATGTTATATCGGAGGATACCGATTGCGCCTTTTTTGATGCAGACGGGGATACCGATATGGACCTTTATGTAGCCAGCGGAGGAAATGAGTATTCCACCAGTTCCTCTGCGCTGTCCGACCGGCTCTACCTGAATGACGGAAACGGCCGCTTTATCCGCTCCCGTCAGATCCTTCCGGCTGGAAAATACGAGAGTACGGCCTGCGTGAGACCTGCCGATTATGACGGCGACGGGATCATGGAACTTTTTGTCGGGATCAGGTTATGGCCTTTCCTGTACGGAGTGCCGGTTCATGGTTATCTGCTGGAAAATGACGGATCCGGCAATTTCAGCGATGTAACTGCCATGCAGGCCCCTGAGCTGCTGGAAGTGGGGATGATCACCGATATGCAGTGGGTGGACCTGGACGGGGATGGGGATCTGGATATGGTACTGGCGGGTGACTGGATGTCCATCCGGGTGTTTCTGCAGGAGGATGGCCGGTTCATCGAACGTTGCGATGCCTTCAACGTTCCTGTGGAAGGTTGGTGGAATTGTTTAATTATTTGCGATGTGGATGCCGACGGAGATCCCGACCTGGTGGCCGGGAACCACGGACTCAATTCCCGCTTCCGCGCTTCGGAGGAGCGGCCCGTCACCATGGTGGTGAACGATTTTGATCTCAATGGCTCAGCCGAACAGATTATCTCCGTATATGAGGGGGATTCGGCCTATCCCCTGGCGCTGAAACACGACCTGACCAGCCAGATCCCGCGGCTGAAGCAGAAATATCCCAAATACTCCATGTACAAGGGACAGCAGGTGACGGATATCTTTACCCCCAATCAGCTGGAAAATGCCCTCTTCCTCCAGGCAACCCGGCTGGAAACCTCCCTGTTCCTCAATGATGGTTCAGGCGCATTTCAACTGCAACCACTTCCCCGCGAAGTACAATTCTCCACGGTCATGGCTGCCTGCGCCGGAGATTACGATGGTGACGGCCAAACCGATCTGCTGCTGGGAGGAAATCTCTACAACGTGAAACCCGAAGTGGGGCGCTACGATGCCAGCTATGGCTGGTTCCTGAAAGGGGACGGGAACGGTGGATTCCGGAATGTTCCGGCGGGTGAATCAGGCTGGTGCCTGGACGGAGAGATCAGGCAGATCTTCGAAATGGAGATCGGCGGAGAGACTCACCTGGTGGTGGCCGGGAACAATGCTCCCTTGCAGATCTTCCGTCCCCAAAAAAGATAGCACCCATGCGGACAAGAGCCCCCTGGTTCATATCCCTGTTCCTCATCCTCCTGTTTTCCTGCAGGCCGGAAAGGAAGGAGTCGCTGAAGCTCTTTACCATCATGGATCCCTCCTCCACCAAGATCGATTTCGAGAACCGGCTGACCGAAACGGAGGAGTTCAATATGATCGACTACCTCTATTTCAATAACGGAGGGGGAGTGGCAGCCGGCGACATCAACAATGACGGTCTGATAGATCTCTATTTCAGTGCCAGCCAGGAGTCCAACCGGCTCTACCTGAACCGGGGAAATCTGCAATTCGAGGATATCACCGAAAAGGCAGGGGTGGCCGGGCAGGGGGACTGGAGCACCGGGGTGACCTTAGCCGATGTTAACGGCGACGGCTGGCTCGATATCTACCTTTGCCAGCTGGGAGACTACCATGGAATGGAGGGCAGGAACCAGCTCTTCATCAATCAAAAAGACCTGACCTTCCGTGATGCGGCTGCTGAATACGGACTCGATTTCGAAGGATTCTCCACCCAGTCAGCCTTTTTTGACTATGATCTGGACGGGGACCTGGACATGTATCTTCTGAATCATTCGGTCCACACCACCCGCAGCTACGGAGGAGCAGAACTGAGACAGGAATCGGATCCCAGGGCCGGAGACAGGCTCTACCGGAATGATTTATCCAGCGGGAATAATGTATTCACCGATGTAACCGCTGAAGCGGGGATCTACAGCAGTCAGATCGGATATGGGCTGGGAGTGGCCGTTTCGGACCTGAATAATGACGGGTTCCCCGACCTCTATATCTCCAACGACTTTCACGAAAACGACTATCTCTTCATCAACCAGGGGGACGGTACCTTCAGGGAACAGCTGCGGATGATGGTCCGCCACACCAGCCGCTCCTCCATGGGCAATGATGTGGCCGATATGAATAACGACGGATATACCGATGTGGTGGTGCTGGATATGCTTCCCGACGAGGAGAAGATACGGCAACAGTCGGGCGGCGAGGATGAGATGGAAATTTTCCGCATCAAACTGGAATACGGATACTATCACCAGTACGTAAGGAACACGCTTCAGCTGAACCTGGGAGGAGAGCTTTTCAGTGAGATTGGCCGTCTGGCCGGGATCCACGCCACCGACTGGAGCTGGTCTCCCCTGCTGGTGGACCTGGACATGGATGGCTGGAAGGACCTTTTCATTTCCAACGGGATCTTCCGGCGTGCCAACGACCTGGATTATGTGCAGTTCCTGACGGGAGGAAACCGCTATTTTCCGCAGCGGGACAACTCCGGGGTACCCGACCGGGTGCTTTATGAGAAAATGCCCCTTCAGCCCGATGTAAATTACATGTTCCGTAACAACGGCAATCTTACCTTCAGTGACAGTTCGGCTGCATGGAGCTCTGCTCCCCCCTCCTTCTCCAACGGCTCTGCCTACGCCGATCTGGACAACGACGGGGATCCCGATCTGGTGACGAATAATATCAATGGTCCAGCCTTCATCTACCGAAATAATGCGGAAGCCCTCCTCCCCCGTCATTTCCTGAAGGTGAAGCTGGAAGGATCGGGCATGAACCGGTTCGGTACCGGCGCCCGGGTGAACATTTACCAGCAGGGTAAGGTGCAGGTGGCCGAACAGTACACCACCAGGGGATTTTTCTCTTCCTCCTCGCCCGAATTACTGTTCGGCCTGGGGAACGATCCGGCCATCGACTCCGTGGTGGTCCGTTGGGCCGGTGGAGCATGCCAGGTACTCGGGCAGGTGGCGCATGACCGGGAACTGGTGGTCCTGCAGGAAAACGCCATACGGGAAAAAGCAGACCAGAGGGAAAGCGCTGCAGAAGGGAATTCAACCTCATCTTCCCCGTTTTTTGTACATGACTCCCTGCCGGGGCTGGAATATCTTCATGTGGAAGACGACTTCCGGGATACCGACCGGGAACTTCTCATCCCGCACAACCTCTCCATGGAGGGTCCGGCCGTGGCAGTGGCCGATGTGAACGGCGACGGTAGGGAGGATTTGTTCATTGGAGGATCGGCCGGACAACCTGCCAGATTGTTCCTTCAGCTTCAAGGAGGGTCTTTCCGGGAAATATCCAATGAAGTTTTTACCCATGACCGCTATACCGAAGATGTGGATGCTCTGTTCTTCGATGCGGACGGGGATGGGGATCCGGACCTCTACATGGTTCGGGGAGGCAACGAGGCCGAATCCGGGAACCCGCTGCTGGCCGACCGGTTGTTGATCAATAACGGGAAGGGTACCTTCTCCAGGAGCATGGCGGGAGCCATTCCCTACATGGCCCAGAATGGTTCCTGCGCCAGGGCAGCTGATCTGGACGGGGACGGGGATCTGGACCTGTTCGTGGGGTCGCGGTCCGTTCCGGGGATCTACGGAATGACCCCTCCGAGCACATTGCTGGTCAACGACGGAAATGGAAGATTCAGGGTTGCTTCTGATGCTCCGGCCGAACTTATTCAGGCGGGGATGGTGACGGATGCAGTCTGGGCAGATCTGGACGGAGACGGGGATGCGGATCTGGCGGTGGTGGGAGAATGGATGAACATCTCCCTGTTCTTCAATGAAAACGGGGTGCTGAAGCCTGCAGGAAAGCAAGCCGGGATGGAAAATACCTCCGGCTGGTGGAACGGTGTCAAGGCAGCCGATGTGGACCTGGACGGGGATATGGACCTGGTGGCAGGTAACCTGGGTCTCAACTCCCTGCTCAAAGCCTCCCCGGAAGAACCCGTGGAGCTTTACCTGAACGACTTTGACAGGAACGGGACCCCGGACCCGGTTCTTTGTGCATACCGCAACGGAACCAGTTATCCGGTTGCCACCCTGGATGAACTGATCCGACAGATGCCGGGACTCCGGGACAGGTACCCCGCCTATGACGATTTCGGAGCCCGGACCGCGGCCAAGATCTTTGGGGAGAAAAACCTGGAAGAGGCTATCCGCCGCAGGGTGGTCAAATTTGAATCTTGTCTCATTCTAAACAACGGCGACGGTTCTTTCCGTCTGGAAGCCCTTCCGCCGGAAGCCCAATTTTCACCCATCCGAGACCTCCTGATCACCGATCTGGACCAGGATTCCTGGCCCGACCTGGTGATCGCCGGGAACAGCGATGCACCCAGGCCCTCCATCGGCAGGTACGACGCCAGCTATGGCCTGTGCTTAATGGGATCCGGAGATGGTTGGTTTACCCCGTTAATGCCCGGTAACAGTGGACTGGTGACATCCGGTGACACTCGTAAAATACGTCTTCTAAGGGTGGGGGATTCCTGCTATGTGACCGCTTTGAGCAACAGTGGTAAAATAATGCTGTTCAGACAGCTAGTCGATCCGGACACACACCCGGCAGATCAATGATCATGCTACTTTCAGCTATTTTGAACTGTTCTAAATTGACGAACGGGTTATTGATTCTTTGAAAAAAATTCTACTATTGTATATAGTATTGCTGAAGCGGGATCCCGCGCCAACTAACGAACGTACACCAGGCATTAGCTAAAAACAGAAAACCAACACCCGAATATACCATCATAAAAGATCAAACTATATTCATTCTTAAACCCTAAACTACTAGTATTATGCGTAATTCTACATTGTGGAAAAGTGGCGTAATGTCTCTTCTCCTCTTTGGCATAGCGGTCAGCTCTGCCTACGCTCAACCAAGGACGGTTTCCGGTTCGGTCACCTCGGAGGATCAGGGGGCACTCCCCGGAGTGAACATCGTGATCCAGGGAACCACCCAGGGTGCCGTCACCGGGGTGGACGGAACTTATTCCATTGAAGTCCCCGGACCGGAAGCCCGCCTGATTTTTTCTTTCGTCGGTTACTCCACCCAGGGTGTGACAGTGGGAGACCAGACCACCATCGATGTGGTGCTTATGCCCGATGTGGCCGCACTGGATGAGATTGTGGTCACCGCCTACGCCACCCAGAAAAAGATGGACCTGACCGGTTCCGTGGGGGTGGTCAATTCAGAGGAACTGACTCAGATGCCCCAGGGCAACATCACCCAGCAGATGCAGGGTCGTGTGGCCGGTGTGACGGTCACACAGGACGCCCGCCCGGGACAGGCCGCCAAGGTCCGGATCCGGGGTCTCGGATCCTTCCAGAACAACGAACCTCTCTACATTGTGGACGGGGTGCCCACAACGGATGTGAACACCATCAACCCCGACGACGTAGAGTCCATGTCGGTGCTGAAAGACGCAGGGGCCGCTTCCGTTTACGGAGCCCGTGCTGCCAACGGGGTGATCGTAATCACCACCAAGAAAGGGGTAACCGGCTCAGCCAAGGTAAATTTCAATGCCTATGCCGGTACTTCCACAGTGGGTAATACTCCCGACTTCCTGTGTAATACCCAGGAATATGCCGACCTGCAGTGGCTGGTCTATGCCAACGACGGTACGGTGGAGGAGCATCCCTTCTACGGCAACTCAGCCAATCCCTCCCCCACCCTTCCCTTCTGGGCAGCCGACACCGACTGGTTCAACGAGGTGACCCAGAACGGTCCGGTACAGAACTACGACCTCTCTCTTTCGGGCGGCACACTGAATTCCAACTACTACGCCAGCCTGGGCTATTTCGACCAGGAAGGGGTCACCCTGGAGAGCTGGTACAAGCGCTTCAGCGCCCGATTCAACTCCGAATTCACCGTGAAGGACCGTCTCACGCTCGGTGAGAACATCAACATCGTTCACCGTTCCGACAACGGAGTGCCCAACCAGGGAGAAGCTACCGCGGTGATGATGGGGGTCTACCGGATGCAACCCATTGTTCCGGTGATCTGGGACGATGGCCCCTACAACGGACTATCCTACGACCCTGAAGACGGTGACTGGGGCGGCACGGGCATTGCCCCCAGGCTTGGAAACGGAAGCAACTATGTAGCTACCCGTTCCAGGGAAGCCGATGACAAATGGCAGGACCTGAGAATTCTCGGGAACATATTTGCCGACCTGGAGATTTTCGAGGGGCTGAACCTGAGGACCTCTATCGGAGGATCCCTCAATCTGCAGTACCAGACCAACTGGACCGGTAAAACCTATGAAGATTCCGAGAACGTGGCTACTTCCACCTACCGGGAGGACGGACGCATCGGCGGATTCTGGACCTGGACCAATACCCTGACTTTCAACCGCCAGTTCGGCGACAACAGCATCCTGCTGGTGGCCGGTTATGAGGCCAACAAACTTGGCTACGGACGCGGGGTGAACGCCGTCGGTGCCGGATATTTCTCCGAGGTGTTTGATTTCCGTACCGTCAGTACTGCCGAAGGACTGCAGGCCGGAGGATCCTACTACAGCACTCCCCGGACCATCGTCTCCCAGTTCCTGCGGGGCGATTACAACTTCCGGAGCAAGTATTACCTGAGTGCCACGGTCCGCCGCGACGGTTCTTCGGTCTTTGGTGAGGATGACCGCTACGGGGTCTTCCCCTCGGTTTCTGCCGGATGGAGGATCAGCGAGGAGTCGTTCCTTGCAGGGGCCAGCTTCCTGGACGACCTGAAGCTCCGGGGTGGTTACGGAACCATGGGGAACCAGTCGGCCGTCTCCACTGCCAACCAGTTCTTTCTCTACAGCGGAGCACCCGATCGTTCCTTCTACGACATCAACGGAACCTTTAACTCTTCCGTGCTGGGCTTCCGTCCCTCCAGGATCGGGAACCCAAATGCCAAGTGGGAAACCAATGTGACGGCCAATGCCGGATTCGATGCTCTTTTGTTGAATCGCCGGTTCGAGCTGGTCTTCGACTGGTACATGAAGCGGAATGTGGACCTGCTTTACAATCCCGAACTTCCGGGTACGGCCGGGAATGCCGACCGCCCCTACGTGAATGTGGGCGAGATGCTCAATTCTGGCCTGGATATCCAGCTGATATACCGCCAGATCTGGAGCGACTTCAGTTTCGAGGCCAATGCCGCCATCACCACCTACAGCAACGAGATCGTAAAGATCGCCGAGGGGATCGAGTTTTTCGATGCCACCCAGTCCGGTGGTGCCCGTATCGGTTCCACCAGTAGAAATGAAGTGGGATTCCCGGTGGGCTCCTTCTTCGGATATGACTACCTGGGGCTCTTCCAGGATCAGGGGGACGTGGACGGCCATGCCACCCAGGACGGTGCCGAGCCCGGTTTCCTGAAGTTTAACGATACCGACGGCAGCGGAGAGATCGACCCGGACGACCGGATCCATATCGGGAACCCCAATCCCGATTTCACTTACAGCCTGAACCTGAACTTAGGGTACAAAGGGTTCGATTTGGTCGCTTTCTTCTACGGATCTCAGGGCAACGACATCCTGAACCAGAACAAGTGGTGGCTGGATTTCTGGCAGTCGTTCCAGGGCCAGCGGACCAACGAATTGCTTTATAACAGCTGGACTCCGTCACGGACCGATGCCGATCTGCCCAAGGCCTCCAACAAGTCCAACTTTTCCACCAACAACGAGTTCAGCGGCTATTATATCGAGGATGGTTCCTATTTCCGGCTAAAGAACCTGCAGATCGGCTACACCTTCGACCGCTCGATGGTGGGCAATATATTCAGCAACCTGAGGGTCTACGTGCAGGCAACCAACCTGTTCACCATCACCCAGTATTCAGGACTGGATCCGGAACTGTTCCAGCCCAGTGAAACGGTGTTTGGTGTGGACCAGGGAAACCTGCCGGTGGCCAAGCAATTCATTGTCGGTGTTAACCTTGGATTTTAGTAATAACGAGCTAAAAAACTCCATAGTCATATGAAAAAGTTTAAATATTTAACAGTTATAGCTATCACTGCCGGGCTTCTGGTGATGAATTCCTGCAGTGAGGAGTTCCTGGAGATCACGCCGAAAGGATCCCTGGGGGAATCAGTCCTGGCTACCTATGAAGGCGTGGATGCCTTGCTTATTGGGGCCTATTCCATGGTCGACGGGATCGATGCAGCCTTCAGCTGGAATGCCGCTTCCTCCGGCTGGGTCTACGGTAGTATCCGCGGGATGGAAGCCAACAAAGGGACCGATGCCGGGGACCAGCCCGATATCAATCCCATTCAGAAATTCGTGGAAACAGCCACCAACCCTTACCTGAATGCCAAATGGCGTTCCTGCTACGACGGGATCGCCCGGTGCAATTCCACCATCGTTACCGCAGGAGCGGCACTTGAAGCAGGTTCCATTACTCAGGATGAACACGACTCCTTCGTGAATCAGGCCAGGGCTCTTCGCGGCTGGTATCACTTCGAAGCGTTCCGCCTCTGGGGGGACCTGGAGACCGGAACCTTCGTACCCTACGTGGATGAGAACACCGTCCAGGATGAGCTGACCAACACCGAGGATGTACGGCCCAGTATCATCGCGGACCTGGAAGCCGGTGCCAACCTGGCCCTGGACATGGGAGCCATCGGGCGGTTTAACAGGACCGTTTCCCAGGTATTCCTGGCCAAAGCCCACATGCAGATGTACAGGGATTACAATGCCGCGCTGACCATTCTGAACGATGTGGTGGCCAACGGAACCAAGCCCAATGGCGATCCCATCGGCCTGGCCGAAAAGTACGGGGATATTTTCGATACCGAGAACCGGAACTTCATCGAATCGGTCTACACCGTCCAGTATTCGGTCAATGATAACGCGGGCGCACGGAATGCCGGATGGGGTGAAGTGCTGAACTTCCCCTATAAGGGTGGTGCCTCACCGGGCGGCTGCTGCGGTTTCTTCAATCCCACCCAGGATTATGTGAATTCGCACCGCACCGATGCCAACGGCCTGCCGTTCCTGGATAACTCCTATAACGACGAGGAGGTGACCAGCGACCAGGGTGTTGCTGTGGATGATGATACCTATACCGAATATCCCGGTCAGCTGGACCCGAGGGTCGACTGGTCGGTGGGACGCCGTGGTATCCCTTACTGGGACTGGGGCCCCCATACCGGTGCTGACTGGATCCGCGACCAGACCTACTCCGGACCTTACAGTCCGAAGAAACAGGTGTACAAACAGTCGCAGGAAGGGACCTACACTGAGGTGGGGAACTGGACCTCCGGCTGGACCGCCAACGGTTACCGGATGATCCGCTATGCCGATGTACTCCTTCTTAAAGCGGAGTGCGAAGCCATGACCAGTTCAGATGACCTTGGATTCGGCGAGGTGGATGCCATTCGCGAAAGGGCTGCCAACCCGGAAGGTTTCGTGGTGGAGGAAGACGGGGTCACCCCAGCCGCCAATTACGTGATCGGACGCTACAACCAGGGTGACTGGGGCTCCGCCGTGGATCCCATGACCGCCATCAAGTTCGAGCGCAAGCTGGAGCTGGGACAGGAGGGCCACAGGTATTATGACCTGCAGCGCTGGGGCGATGTTCCCGGTGAAATCAACCGGATCCTGGAGTATGAGAAGACCATGCCGTGGGCTAATCTGCTCTACGAAGGAACCACAGCCGGTACGGAAGACAAGAACTTCCCGGTACCGCAGCGTCAGATCGACCTGATGCTGGGCAGACTGGTACAGAACAGGTAAGACTAAGCAATTATGGTACGGAAAAGAGGTTGTCTGACTCAGACAACCTCTTTTTTGCATATGCCCGTCGTATCCTGTACCCTTCCTCGCTTAAATTTACTGCATACATTATAGAGGATGCCCGATGAAGAAACGCTCTGTTCGATGGTTGGTGAGGAAACCAACGATTGTTTTAACCACCCTGCTCGTTTCCCTGGTTTGGGGATGCGGTTCCAGCCCCGAATGGGCGGAATGGGATTTTGAGTCCTTCTCCAAGCCGGAGGAGAACCCGGTTCTGAGAGCCGACCCGGAATTTACCTTTCGCTGTCCTGTATCCGGAGAGGTGGTGCAGTGGCAGAAGGCGGATGTCTTCAATCCGGCCGCAGTGGTCAGGAACGACACCATCTTCCTGCTCTTCCGGGCCGAGGACAACCCGGAGGCCATCCTGGGGGGGCGCACCTCCCGGATCGGTCTGGCTACCAGCACCGACGGGCTCCATTTCGTCAAATATCCACATCCGGTACTTTACCCCGACTCCGGGCAGTTTCTGGAATACGACTTTCCGGGGGGATGTGAAGATCCCAGGGTAGTGGAAACCGAAGATGGAGGATATGTGATGACCTACACCTCCTGGAACCGGGAGGTGGCCAGATTGAGCATCGCTTTTTCGGAGGATCTGTTCCACTGGGAAAAAAAGGGACCCGCTTTTGCGGAAGCCTACAGCGGGCGTTTTCTGGACCGATGGTCCAAGTCCGGATCCATCGTCACCCGTATGGTGGAAGACCGGCCGGCAGCGGCAAAGATCGATGGAAAGTACTGGATGTACTGGGGCGAGAACCTGGTGAATCTGGCCTGGTCGGCGAATCTGCATGACTGGTATCCCCAGCTGGATGAATCGGGGGAACTGAAGGCCGTTGCCCGGCCGCGCGAGGGGATGTTCGACAGCCACCTGACCGAATGCGGACCACCGGCAGTGATCACGCCGGAAGGGATTGTCCTTTTCTACAACGGAAAAAATGCGGAGGATGAATCCCGTGACATGGATGTCCCTCCCGGGATGTACACCGTGGGTAAAATGGTATTTGACCCTGTTCAACCCGACAGGATCCTTTCGCGCACCGACAGACACCTGCTGCGCCCCACCCTGCCCCACGAGATCACGGGACAGTACAGTTCCGGAACCACGTTCGCCGAAGCACTGGTCTTTTACCGGTCCCACTGGTTCCTCTACTACGGGACAGCCGATTCCTTTGTGGGAGTGGCCATATCGGATGGGGAATAAGGAATTTTTTTGTTTCTTTAAACCAAACTATGTAACTGCGACTGATTGGTGTAGAAATGAAAAACTTCCTGTTCCCTGCCCTCTTTATCCTGCTGATCTCCTGTTCCGATAAACCCCGCTTCGAGCTGCTGGATGCAGAACGGACCGGAATCGATTTTATCAACCGGGTGGTGGAGACCGAAGATGTTAACGTACTCACCTTCGAATACATATACAACGGAGCAGGGGTGGGCATCATCGATCTTAATAACGACGGGCTGGAGGATGTGATCTTTACAGCCAACCAGGTATCCCCGCGGATCTACCTGAATGAGGGTGATTTCAGGTTCACGGACATCACCCGGAGCTTCCGCGGCCTGGACAACGGTCAATGGTACAGCGGGGTTACTTTCACCGATATCAATAACGATGGATGGAAGGATGTCTATCTTACCTGCACTGGTCTTCCGGAGGATACAAAAAGAAAAAACCGGTTATATATCAACCAGGGTATCCAGCCGGACGGGCAGCTCCTGTTCATCGACATGGCCGACGAATACGGGATTGCTGATGACAGTTATACCGTTCACGCCGCATTTTTCGATTACGACCTGGACGGTGACCTGGATCTATACCTGCTGAACAACTTTGTCACGGAGCGGCTCTCGGCCAGTTACCGGGTGAAGATCAATGACGGAACGGCCGTCAGTAATGATGACTTATACCTGAATAATGGAGACGGGACCTTCAGCAATGTGACTATCGAGGCAGGGATCGTTTATGAAGGGTTCGGGCTGGGCCTGGCCCTGGGGGATGTGAACAAGGACGGATACCCCGACCTTTATGTTTCCAATGACTACATATCCAATGATGTATTATACATCAACCAGCAGGACGGCACCTTCAAAAATGAGATTGACAGGTACATGTCCTACCAGACCAAGTCGTCCATGGGGAACGATATGGCCGACATCAATAACGACGGGAATCCTGACATGTTCACTCTCGATATGCTTCCGGAGTATTATCACCGGAAAAAACAGACCATTAACGGATTCGGCTATATCTACTACATCAATGACGAAAAATACGGGTACGAACACCAGTACCTCCGGAACATGCTTCACCTGCATAACGGATTCATCAACGGGCAAATGGTGCCCTACAGTGAATTAGGACAGATGCTGGGGATTTTCCATTCGGAATGGAGCTGGTCGCCGCTGTTTGCCGATTACGACAACGATGGGGACAAGGACCTGATCATCGCCAACGGCTATCCGAGGGATATGACCGATAAGGACTGGACACGCTACAAGGCCGAGGTCTATGGCTCCATTGCAGACGACCGGCATGTGATCGAGAAATGTCCCGAGGCCAAGATGTTCAATTTCGCATATGAGCAGGTGGGACCTTTTCAGTTTGAAAACCATTCGAAACAGTGGTTCGAGCCCATCCGCTCGTTCTCTTACGGCGCGGCATTTGTGGATCTGGACGGGGACGGGGACCTGGACTACATTACCAACAACATCAATGATCCCGCCTTCGTCTACAGGAATACCACCGTGGAGAAGGGTAAGGGAAAAACCAACTACTTAAGGATCCGGCTGAAGGGTCCCTTGGGAAATCCTTCCGCATTCGGAGCCAAGGTGGAGTTATGGAGCGGCGACTCTTACCAGTTCCACGAGCATTTTCTCTCCAGGGGATATGTATCCTCGGTGGATCCGGTGGTTCATTTCGGACTGGCCGGCCGTGAAAAGGTCGATTCTGTCAGGGTCACCTGGCCCACCTCCGGACATGTCTCGGTGATGAAGGACCTGGAGGCGAACCAGCTGTTGGAATTAGAATCCACAGATGCACTCAGGCAGCATTTCAGCGGAAATCTCGCAGCGGATGGGAATGCTGCTGACGAACCCCTGCTTTTCCAGAGAGAGGACAGTGTCTTTTCCTATCTGCATACCCAGCATGACTTTATCGACTTCTGGTTCTCCCAGAACATCCTGCCACATAAATTTTCCCGCATAGGACCCAGAATGGCAAAAGGTGATCTGAACGGGGACGGATACGAGGACCTGGTGGTGGGAGCTACCAATATGGATCCTACCAGGGTCTATCTCCGGAAAGGAAACAGTTTTGTCGAGTCTGAAGTGGAAGGGCTGGATAAGTTGAATGAATTCCCGGAAGCCGGTCTGGCAATCCTTGATGTGGACATGGACGGGGACAACGACCTGATTGTCCTGGCGGGGGGGTACGAGCACCGGGAAGAGTCCAGGTACAAACACTACCTCTACCGGAATGAGAATGGTTCCTTTACACGTTCCCTGCTCCCTTCCCATTCGTTTCCCGCATCCGTGATCCGCCCGTTTGATTTTGACCATGACGGCGATCTGGACCTCTTTATAGGGGCACGCATCAAGGTCGATATGTTCCCCTTTGCAGCAGACTCCTGGATCCTGATCAACGAAGGGGGGCAGTTCCCCCCGGAAAAGACCCTTCGGTTTAATCTTGGGATGGTCACCGATGCGGTATGGAGCGATTACGACGGGGACGGATGGGAGGATCTGCTGGTCACCAGGGAATGGAACAGTCTGATGATCCTGAAGAATATGCAGGGAGAGGGCGTCCAGAGCCAGGAATTCGCGGAGGTGGAAAAGATGCACGGAATCTGGTACTCCATTACGGCCGCCGACTTCGACGGGGACGGTGATGACGACTATCTGCTGGGAAATCTGGGAGAGAACAACCGTTTCCATATCAGTGAGCAGTATCCGCTGAAGATCTATGCATTCGATCTGGATCTGAACGGGACCCTCGATCCCATATCCACCGGATTCTGGCGGGATCCCAATGATGTGATGAAGGAGTTTCCCATCAATTATCTGGACGAACTGGCAGGCCAGTGCACCTACTTTGAGAGCAGGTTCAAGGATTACACCACTTTCAGTTATGCCACCATCGGGGATATCCTGGATACTTCGATGATGAACCGGATCAACTATACCTTTTATACCCATACGGCCTCCAGCTACCTGCTCTGGAACGTAGATGAGGAGCAGCGATTCCGTTGGGAGAAGCTGCCCGGTCCGGCGCAGGTCTCTCCCATTACCCGGACCCTTGTGAAGGACTTCAACAACGATGGGATTCCCGATGTACTTCTGGCCGGAAACGACCACACCTACGACATCAGCACCGGTTATTACGATGCGCTGAAAGGCCTGTTGCTGTTGAGCCGGGATGGTGAACCGCTGACGGAGGTGCTGCCCCCCTCCGAGACAGGCATCGTACTGAGCGGAATGGTGGAATCACTGCTGTGGATGGACGATCCCATGGGCGGAGACCCGATGATCGTCGCCGGCCTCAACCGCGACAGCGCTGTGGTATACCGGGTGAATGAGGACTATTTCCATTCTGAGCCGGTGGGGATGGCTCAGGGAGCAGGTGCCCCTTCCTCCAAATAGGAGGGGTCCTTCAGCCCCTTCACGAAAACCTCCGTACCCACTCTCCTGGTGTTGTATATCCTTTGATACTCCATGTGTTCCGGTGTTTCTGGAAAGTGCTCTTCCGGTCCATAGGGGTAGCGGCTCATGCCGTGGAACGGCAAGGGTTCCACCGTTTGTCCCCTGGCGGTATTCAGATCTCCGTCCTTCACCCATCCTACGCTGTAGATCAGGAAATCACGCTTCCATCCTTCCGGCAGTTCCGGGAGGACATCTGCATCGAACTCCAGGGTTATCTCATCGCCGGCATTTTTGATGATGTACTGGTTATCGCTGTCCAGCAGCAGCGGCAGCACATCCCCGTAGCGGGTGTAGTAGCCGGTCAGATCCCTCCATTTGGGCACCGTGGAAACCTGGCTGTAATCGAACCAGTGGGGCCCGTTCCTGCCCCCTTTGCGATAGGTCCTGGAGAAGCCCCGGTAGTGGAGATCGGCTGCCACCGGACGGAGCCTGGAAGAACGCACTTCTGCTCCCGGATCGCCCTGTGAGAAGAAGACCTGGTCCCAGTGAATATCCATATTGGTGCGGATCCGTATGCGGGGATCCTCCGGGTTCAGCTTTCCGGAAAGGTCCGCAACGAGCATCTTATCCTTACCCATGGGGAATCCCAGATTTTCGATGGCCACGTTCCACTCTCCCTGCCGGTTTAGCACCTCCACCACCGGAGGTTGTGTCCGGATCTGATCCGACTGGGACAGGGAGGCATTGATGCTGGCATCGGTGGGGAAAATCCACCCATAAAGGAACAGGTAGAAAGAGCTTTCCGCATCAATCTCGCCCGGATCAATGACCAGTTCAGTCATCTCGGTCACTCCCTGGTATTTCCCGTGGAGAGTACGGGGATGATAGTTATCGTCCTGCTCCAGCAGGTATGGTAGCAGATTTTCACCGTAATGGTTGGTGGCGGAAACGGGGAACCGCTTTCCGGAAACCTGGTAGAGCCGGTATCCGTCGCCGGAGGGGGGACCCATCCGCTCGTCCACGTAGAGCTCGACCGTATCGGGATGATCCAGGATCACCAGCTCCATCTGGTCCGTGTACATGGTCTCCCAGAGCTCTCCCGTAACCTGCATCACATACCTCCCGTCGCGGGGGACCATCTGTTCTCCGGGTATCCGTATGTAGTCCACCGATGCATCGGCCGGTGCGTATGCGGCTGCTTCCCCCATGATCCCCAGAGGCATTCCCAGGGCGCTCTTCCACATAATATCCTTCAGGAATACGAATTCCTCTCCGTTCCAGGTGTAAAGGAAGGGGCAGGAACCTTTCAGCTGCTGCTCCTCGATCAGATCCTGGTTGGTGGCAGGGAAGAACATATTCTGGGGCACTCCGTTGGTCCAGATGATCCGGATCACCTCAGCCTGAGGTCTTGGTCCCAGGCCAAAGTGAATATCGGGTCCGGTAACCACCGCCGACTGGTAAAGGCTTCCGGCCCGCACCTCCACCTTGGCACCAATCCCGTAATAGTTATTTTTGGCACTACCGGCCCTCAGGCCCACCAGCTTCATCTTGATGTAATTGTGGTTGTTCCCCCCGTCGTTTCTGAACAGCCTTATTCCGCCATCCAGACCGGTCACTGCCACATCCAGGTCCCCGTCCTCGTTATAATCAAACAGGGTGATCTTTTGCCCGGAGGTCAGATCCGCCGGAAGGTTATCCGGAGCCAGCCACATCCTACCGTTCCCGTCATTATGATACAGGTATACCCCGCTCTCTTCTTCACCGGTGGCTTCGCCGACCACCAGGAGGTCCAGGAACCCGTCATTGTCAAAATCAAAAAATTCGGCATCCTTGGCACTGACCGTCTTCATGTCATCGGATACATCCTCCGAGATCTTATCCCTCTCAAAACTGCCGTCTCCCTTGTTCAGAAATAGCTGCGAACTTCCCGGTTCCGTTGAAGCCAGGAACAGGTCCAAAAACCCGTCGTTGTTATAATCCCCCACCGTTACAGCAGATGCCCCCGAAATCCCTTCCAGGCCGACTTCTTCGGATACCTCCCTGAAAATACCCTGGCGCTGATTGGAATAGAGTGCGGGAGGGGCATTGAGCCTTGCCACCAGGAGGTCCAGGTCACCGTCCTCATCGAAATCGCCAAAGGCGACATCGACCGCCTCTTCGTTTACTCCCTCCAGACCCGCTTCAGCTGCCAGTTCCACGAATGTTCCATTGTTATTGTTCCGGAAAAGCATGTTCCGTCCGGTTCGCAGGACAAACACATCCAGGTCGCCGTCATGATCATAATCGAGAAAGAGCGAACCGTTTCCGCCTGCAGGTTCCCCGGCTCCTGTTTGGGCAGTCACATCGGTGAATTCCCCCTTCGCGTTGTTCCTGTAAAAATAATTGGTCTCCTTCCCCACGATGTGGAGGTCCAGGAAACCGTCGTTATCCCAGTCGCCAAACCGGGCCGTATATTCATTCCCATGGTGATTCACCCCTGATGCCACAGCCACATCTTCATACACTCCCCAGTCGTTTTTTAAAAGATAATGGCGATACTCCCCGGAAGAAGGATCGAATTGTCCTGTATACAGGTCGGTATCTCCATCCCGGTCATAATCGGCAGCTGACAGGTGAGTACTTCCTGCCTCCGCTTCCGTAACCGCTCCCTCTTTCCGCAGCAGAAAATCGAGCCCGGCAGTGGCAGTGATGTCAGTAAACCGGATACCTGCCAGAATGGTTTCCCAATCCTGCGACTGGAATCCCAGCGGAGTCTGATTGAAGGTAACCACCGGATTGCCCACCAGGGATCCGCCCGGACCCTTCAGGTCCATCATTCCTGCCTGATAAAGGGTAGTCACCTTCAGGTAGTTGTGGAATACCATATAGGGCGTGGAAGCCCCCTCCGGGTTCCCCCTGCGCAGCTCAGAAAGCGCCTGTTCATAAAACTCCACTGCCTCATCCGGGAACACGGAAAAAACCTGTGGAAGCTCCTCCATCTCCTCCAGTGCCCGCCCGGTCTCTCCCTCCCCGATGAGGATCTCGATCAGACTGAGCCTCGGGACAATGCTGCCGGGAGCGCTGGCAGCCAGCGATTCGGTATATTCCAGCCTCTTCTGCAGGGCCTCTTCCCCCTGCATGGAGCCGTAAAGTTCGGTCAGGCTCCAAAGGGTTTTCACATGCGACGGATTCAATCCCAGGTTGGATTCCAGTGTTTCCACCGCCTCTTCAGTCCGGTTGCTCATCTCATACACCTTGGCCAGAATCAGCCTCACATCCGGATCCTCCGGCGCCATTCGGATCGCCTTTTGCAACCACTCTTCCGCATCCGCATACTCACCCATCCGGAGGTAGACGATCCCCAGGTTGGCGTAGCCCATCACTTCGCTCTCATCCAGATCGATGATCTCCTTGAACTCCCCTTCTGCCTGCTCCAGTTTATTCTCCTCCAGATAGGCCAATCCGAGGGTTTTAGCAGTAATCATCGCCTCTGCTTTTTCCGTTTCACTCATTTTCTGCCGGTTACACCCGGTATGACCAAGTGCCATAAGCAGGAGAAATAGGGCGATCACCGGCACAGGACTGGTAGTCAGGATCCTTCTCTTCATTCGAATCGCTTTTACAACGGTCCAAGTTAGTAAAAATCCGCCTGGATTGATCGGGATGTTTTTCTAACTTTGGAGGGTATCCGTGATTGATCATGTATTGCAGAAGACGTGAATTTCTGAGGAAAGCAGGTGCTGCTGCGGTGTCTCTGGCAGTTTTGGGCGGATGTACCCGGGACAGAAGAGTCCGCTCTGCCGGAAGTGGCGGTGAACGACCTGTTCTTGCAGGAACGGGGATGGAGGGATTCCTTAAGGAACTGGAGAAGAACCGGAAGTTGCCCCCGGACCTGGTCATGAAACAGCTGGACCAGAAAGCGGACCGGTACATGAGCCGCACCCATCATTGTGCGCAAAGCAGTTTCATGGCCCTGCAGGATCAATTCAGCCTGCCGGGTGATATGGTGGCCAAAGCGCTCACCCCGCTTCCCGGTATTGCCGAACGGGGGAAGACCTGCGGAGCGGTCACCGGTCCGCTGATGGCACTGGGACTGGTCTATGGCCGCGGCCGCGGGCAGCTGGAGAACTGGGAGGCTTATCAGCAGTCGCTGGATCCCGCCGGCGATTTTTGTGACCGTTTCGAAGAGCAGTATGACTCCCTCGACTGCCATCAGGTCCAGGAGAAGCAGTTCGGCCGCTGCTACGAACTGACCGACCCGGAGGAATTAAGGCAGTTCCAGGAGGACGGTGCCACCGAACACTGCAGCCAGGTAGTCCGCAGTGCGGTACGGATGGCAGCGGGGATTATTCTTTCTTCTCCTTGATTCCGAAGCCGGAGTCGATGTTCAGGAACGGGATGATGATAAAACTGGGGATGGTGCAGAACATCACCCAGATAAAGAAGTGCTGGTAGCCGATCAGCTCCTGCAACCAGCCGCTGATCATCCCCGGTATCATCATCCCCAGGGCCATAAAACCGGTGGTGAGGGCAAAATGGGCCGTCTTATGCCTCCCCTCGGAGACATAGATCATGTAAAGCATGTAGGCTGTGAATCCGAATCCGTATCCGAACTGCTCCACAGCCACGGATGCTGCGACGATCCAGAGGGAGTCGGGCATGGCATAGGAGAGGAATACATAGACCAGGTTGGGCAGGTTCATGGCGGCCACCATCCACCAGAGCCAGTACTTCAGGCCCCTTTGGGAAGCGGCGATCCCTCCGATGATACCCCCCAGGGAGAGGGCGATGATCCCGATGGTACCGTAGATCAGGCCCAGGTCGCCCGTGGTCAGCCCCAGGCCGTTGGCCTCTTTGGAGTCCAGCAGAAAGGGGGAGGCCAGCTTGACCAGCTGCGATTCCCCCAGCCGGTAGACCAGCAGGAAAGCAAGGATCACCCCGATCCGTTTCTTGCGGAAGAACTCCGCAAAGGTCAGCAGGAACTCCCTGACGAAGTTCCCGTCCTCGCTCCGGTTGGGCCGGTCCACATCAGGCCGGGGAAGGACGAACCGGTGATAAAGGAAAAAGCCGCCAAAGACCAGGGCGATGATGGCAAACACCATGGTCCAGGCGAACCGGATATTCCCGCTGAGACCGGTGAACTGGGCGGTGACCGGTTTTTCCAGCTTCGGATCGAGCCTGAACAATGCAAAGGCGGGCCGGTCCCAGTTACTCTCATTGAATTCGAACCGGTAACTGCGTGCCAGGGCAATGCTCTTGTCCCCGCGGTCGAAACTGAAATTGAGCACAATGCTCTCCCCCTCCTCCGGTTTCTGGCTGAGCCGGAACCAGGTCCATCCCACATTTCCGGAACCGGATTCCGTTTGGCCGACCCATCCGGAAGGGATGGAATCTTTGTAGAACCCCTGTGCAATGTTCCAGTTCTCCGTCAGCCGGTAGAGGCTGTCAGCCGTGGTTGAAGGGACCGTTTCGGTACCTATCTCCAGCACGGAAGGGTGCAGAAAGACCGGTTCTGCGTTCTCACCCTCCCCGGTGCTGACAGGCCCGGGTATTTCTTCCGGGATTTGCACGGTTTCCTCTACCCAGGAAGCAGGATTCTCAGGGAAAAAGAGGGAGGTGGACTGCTCCACGGCTTCCACCCTCACCTCCACCGGCGGCAGTCCGGTCTTTGCCTCGAAAAAGCCTGCCAGGATCACCAGCAATCCCTGTCCGGTGAGCATGGCGATCCGGTAGAAGGTACTCCGGATGCCCACAAAAAATGCCTGGTCGCCCTTGGAAAGCCCCAGCATATAAAACCCGTCTGCGGCAATGTCATGGGTGGCGGAGCTGAATGCCAGCAGCCAGAAAAAGGCCAGCGTATACTGCAGGAATTTGGAAGCAGGTACAGTCAGGGCCACGCCGGCCAGGCCTGCCCCCACGAAAAGCTGCATGATCAGGATCCAGAAACGCTTGGTGCGCAGGATGTCCACCACCGGCCCCCAGAGGGGCTTGATCACCCATGGGAGGTAGAGCCAGCTTGTATAGAGGGCGATCTGCGCATTGGACACCCCCATGCGTTTATAAAAGATCACCGAAAGGGTCATGACGATCACATAGGGGATCCCCTCTGCAAAGTAGAGGGAGGGCACCCAGAGCCATGGTCTGCTGCGCTTGTTACTCATATCTCTTTTCTATGGAGGAATCGATAAAATAATGCATCAGGATCTCCCGGTGGCTGTAGCCCCGGTCGGCCATCACAGACGCACCGATCTGGCAGAGTCCGACCCCATGGCCCCAGCCGGCTCCGCGGATAAGGAACTTTTCCGGGATTCCGTCCCGGATGTCCAGTTTCTCCACGGTGAAGGCCGAACTATACAGGTGAGAAGGGCTGAGCCAGCGGCGGATTTCCAGTTCCTTTCCTACCACCAGGGTCCGTTCGGTTCCAACGATCTTCAGTTTTACCAACCGGGCCGATTCTCCTCGCTCCACCGGTACCAGATCCCTGATCCTGCCGAAGTAAAGCCCTGACTTCTCCCGGATCAGCCCCGACAGCTCCTCCTGGGTATACTCCACGGTCCACCGGTAAAAATCGGGTGAGGATTGATCATAGTCGTTCAGCACCTGCCGCAACAGTCTTGCATCCCGGGTGTTGCAGAAAGCCGCCGGTTCCGTTTCGATGAACCGTACAGCGTTCTCCTCGATCTTCAGGTCGGCCGTGTTTACCGGCTTTAAGGGGGGATTATCATCGACCCTCCGGAGGTAGGGGTGTGATACAGGCTCCCAGACATGTTCGAACTGTTCGACCACCCCCCCGCAGCACTTGGAGAAACGTGCATCACAGATGCTGTCCCCATAAATCAGCACCTCTCCGGCAGTCTCCCGTACTGCCTTTTCCACAGCAGGATTACTGGCCCGGGTGATCCCCTGGTAGCGCTGGCAATGGTCATCAGCACATACATGGAAATGAGTGTGATCCTCCCTGTCGTACCACCGGATATACTCCCCTTCCCGCTCCATCACTGCGTGATAGGACCCGGAGTCACCGGAAAGCCGGTCCTGTTTTTCGATCTGAGCCAGCAGCCAGCTTCGGGAAATGATCGTATGGGCCTTGAGCAATTCGGAAGCGCTGTCCCCGCGCATCTCGGAGGAGATTACACTGACCAGATACTCCTCCAGCGGAATGCTGTTCACCGCCTGGATCCCCCCCTCCAGCGGCATCAGGCTCACCGATCCCCGGAATACCTGATCTTCCTTCTGTTCCCAGTGAAATCCGATCCCGATCACCACATCCCGGATCGTGATCCGGCAGGAGGAAAAATCAACAGGATCCAGCCGGAAGGAGGTGAACCTGCCCAGGACTTCCCCGTTTCGGAAAACCTCGAACGTTTCACCGGTCAGGGTGACTTCCACGGAACTGTTCTTCAGGTTCCATTCCACGGGCCGGTTCTCCTGGTTCCATTTCACGGGAGTGTTCTCCAGGTTCCATTCCACGGGCCGGTCTGTTTCACCCGCCTGGCCCGAAGCGTAGAACCGCCCCTCCACTTCCAGCCGGATTTTTGTGGTATTCAGGATCCCCACCTCTATATGAGGAGATTTGGGACGGGTATCTCTGTCGACAGGTTCCATATTCCGGCTATTTTTGCTTTAAAGCAGACAGGAGTTCATTAAAATCCCGGGAGGAGAATGAGATCTGGTGGAAGATATCCTCCACATTCTCGCGGGTCAGTTGGTGATAATCCTTCTCCAGGGGGGTGATCAGGGAGCCCCCCATATCCACCGAGGCGGGACTCAGCAGGATATGACGCTCCCCTTCCTCAAAATATTGCCACGGCCGGTGTTTTTCCCTGGGAAAGAACAACAATTGCCAGCCGTTTTCCCGGTGATAGGCCAGCATATTGATCATGGGCTCCTCCTCCGGCCTGCGCTCCTGCATGAACCGGAAGGCGCTGGTAAAAACCTCCAGCAGGGGCTTCTTCAGAGGGGATTCCATTACCAGGAAACGCCTCAAACCGTCTTCGATGGCGGTGACCTTCAGTGAAGGGGTATCGATCACCTTCCGTCCGTACCGGTCCCTGAGAGAACTCAGCTCCCCATCAACGGGCATCAATCCGCGGTTGCCGGCCTGGAAGTGCATATGGTCCGGTGCCGATGCCCCGCAGTTAGGGGCATTGTAAAAGACCACCATCCTGTTCAGTGACCGTGTCAGGTCCAGATACCGGTCAAAGTCCGGGAGGATCACCTGCGGCCTGTGAGAAGCGGCGGCAATGGTGAAGTGGGTGGAGAAAATGGGAAAAGGATTACAGAGGATCTCATAATCATCCCCGAACCAGAGACTCTTTTCCTCCGGTGGGCGGTTGGCGCTGCAGAGAAAGCACTGGCGCTGTTCGATGGAGGTCCTGTCCACTTTGGCGGCAGACGAAACGATCCGTTTTGGATTGCACTGAACGTGAATGGTGTACCCGTCGAATTCCATCTGGCGGTGGAGCGCCTCTTCCAGTTTTTCCCGGTTGGCCCCCAGAAGCGGCCAGCTGGTCCTCTGTTCCTCAAACAGGGCATCGGTCTGGTCCTGAAGCATCATTCTGTCCTTCGGTTTTTCAGGATCCGTGCCTGGAGTTCGAAGGTCCTTAGCCGGTCTTTATACAAATTATGACTGTTCTGGGCCTCCACACTCAGTGACGCATCGGAGTTGTCCTCCCATCTGCGGCAAAGGTAGAGCGGCTGATAGATTCTTCCGATCCGGTAGCGCCTGCTGATGGCCAGGCCCACTCCATAATCCTCCCCGTAGCTCACATTGGGGATACCGGTCGCTCTCAGGAGCGGCGTATAGAAGGCTCTGGGAGCGCCCAGCCCGTTGATCCGCAGTGCATTGTTACGACCATTCTCCTCGGTCCATTCCCGGTGATCCACCACCCCCGGCGGGACCTCCTCCAGATCGAAGTTGGTCATCCGGTAGGAGCCGATCACCATGGCACACTGCTGCCGTTCAAATGCCTCCACCAGTGTCTGAAGAGTTTGTTCATCCCCGTACAGGTCGTCGCTGTCGAGTTGCACCGCGAAACGGCCACAATCCGGATGATGCGCCCCCAGATTCCAGCAGCCTCCGATACCCAGATCGTAACGTTCGGGGATAAGGTGTATGAGGTTGGGGTATTTCCCGGCCAGGTCGCCAATAATCTCGGTAGTACCGTCGGTGGAATGGTTGTCCACCACAATCACATTATAGGGAAAGGTGGTCTGCTGTGCCACTGCGGAGCCGATGGCATCCCTTACGGTCTTTTCCCTGTTCAGCACCGGGATAATCACACTCGCCTCCACCGAAAACTCCTCCGAACGGAGGTCGACGGAGTCAAACACGGGTTCCAGGAAGGCTCCCAGCTCCTTCAGGTGCAAGGTGACAACCTTTTCCATCTCCTCCTGGAACCCTCTGTTCCGTGGATCCACGTAGTCGAACATCCGCTTCCCGGACGCCCTGCGGTCCGGCGGCTCCACCGAATAGAGGAATTCCGGTATCCTCACCGGCAATTTATCCCGGCTCAGTTTCAACCGCAACCGGTACATCCCCGCATGGTCCAGTTCAGGACCCGGCTCATTGGCAGCATCCACTAGTGCCCGGCTTTTAAAGAAGAGCAGGGGTCCGAACTCAAAATCGTCCCGCAAACTGCCTGCCTGGTAATCGATCACCGGATGCTTTTTCAGAGATCCCTCCTGCCGGTCGAAAAAGTCGGAGTAGGCCATCAGGGCCCCGGTCTGCTCCATCACCGAGCAGAAACGTTCGAGCGCAAAATATCCCAGCCGGATGCGCCACTCTCCGGTAAAAAGTAGGGTATACTCCGAATCGGCGCAACGACGGGCCATCTGCCGGATGGTGGCCGTACTGAAACGTCCGTCGGTCTCTATAAAAACACACCCATCCGGCAACTGCTCCGGCTTCTGTGAACCCATCAGGTATATCTGCCGGACCAGTTTGGAAGAGATCAGCTCCTGAAGCGAGGATTCCCACGCAGCCGGATCCCTGTAAGGTATCATACAATCGATCTTATTCATATGCATCAGGTTTCAGCAAATATTCTATCAACTGTTTCATCACCAGGTCCCTGGCATCTTCTCCCATGATCGTCTCAAAGGGAAATCCCAGGGCCACTGTCGGACCCCTGCCGCCGTCCCTTTCACCGGGAAAGGCAACGGCTGCACTCATATTGTTCTCCCGGTAACGTGCAAGGGTCACCCCGGTGGAGTCGAGGGGTTCCAGCGCATCGGCACCCTCCACAGTGTAGACTTCCGGATCGATGCGGGTATTGAACCTGAACCGCTCCTTTGTTCCTGCAAACTGCGGGTCCATGAAGTAAAACTCCCCGGTCCGGGCGGCATTGCTGGTACGCCATTGAAAGTTCAACAACCTTCCCATCACCGAATCCTGTCCGTTTTCATGCATATCCGAGGCAATGTGGGCACCGGAAACCAGAAAGGCACCCCCATCTGACAAATATTGGTCCAGGAGTCCCACCAATCCAGATGGCCACACCCGGAAACGGGGTAGGCTATCGTTCTTCGGCAGATACGTGGTCCGCTCCTCTCCTGCCAGATAGTCCACCAGTGGATAGGAGGAGAGGGTGACCGCTCCGCTGGTGACCGACTCATCACTGGCCGAGGAGAAAGAGTAACCGGCATTCCGCATAGCCATCCCGTGAAGATAACTGAAGTCGAAACTGTTTCCCGGAATCACTTTAGATTCCAGGTCCGCATAGGACGCTCCGTGTCCCGGCGAATCGTCATCCAGCCAGGGCGAGCTTTTTAAGAAATCATACTGGGAACCCACCGTATGAAGGTCCACCCCCCAGGGTACCCCCTGATCGACCATATCCATGAATCCCGCATACTGCGTGTCATTGAACCAGGCGGGTCCTCCGGTCCTGTCAAAACCATTCACCACCAGAAGGGTGCCTGCGGATCCCGAAGTGAGGCAGGCCGAAAGCTCTTCCGAGGGGAAGCTCTCCCCTCCCCTGTTATGTGCAGATACCCTGAAGGAGTAGATCGAGTCGGGCATGGGATCTTTCAGGAGATAGAAGGTGTCATTCACCAGCTTCCCGTGATCGGGTCCCCGTTCATTGATCCTGGTGCAGACCCGGAATCCGGAAGCTTCGGCGGATGGTTCCAGGGGATCCGTACGCGGTTTCCACCGCAGCAGGATCGCACTGTCACCCATCACCTCCGTCGAAAAATGGTCCACAGGGAGAGGTTGCACCACCTCCTCGATCCCGTACTGGCTATGCAGGAAAGAGAGGATCCCCTTGTAGATGGCCCGGCTGACATCGAACCGGAACTGCGGTTCCTGTCCAAAGCGCATATCCAGGAAATTCTGGTGGGAAAAGAGCTCCAGGAGCATGGCCGGAACATTGGGGCGGAAGGCTTCGCTGTACCCTCTGTCCCACATGGCCCTGCGGGTCCAGTCCGGATCGTAGAGGATCCGCAGGTCCTCCACGATGGAGGTCTGGACCAGGTCGGTCAGATCCCTGGAGGCCATCCTGGAGAGTCCCCCCGGGAAGTACCCTCTGCTGTAAGTGGTGCTGTAAATCCCGAGGGTGCCGATTACCGTATCTCCATCAGCGATCCCGGCATCGGTATGGAACCCGAGCGAAAGATCCACCGGGATCCCCAGACCCTTTGCATTGCGGTCGTTGCCGGGTCCTGAAGGGGCCCCCACCAGGTAGTTCACCCATTCGCCCCTGGACTGATAGTCATCGGTGTAATCGTTGTTGTCGTTCAGCTTCCAGACCAGTGTATCGGGGTAACCCGCATACTGCAGATAGTAACGGGCCGCCTCCTGGTAAGCGGGCCTGTTTGCGGTGAGACCATTCCTGGAAACGTGTCCCATCCCCCCCCCGAAACGGACCGCATCGGCCGAAACAGTGTTCCGTCGCCTCCTGCTCTGGTTGGTCAGCACTACTTTTGCCTCATGGGGATGCATTCCCTTGCGGAATTTGAATTTCCCCAGGTAAACCCAGGTACCCCCGCTCATCTGCTGGTTGACCGAGAACCCGGTGATGCCTGCCGAGTGGTGTACCCGGTACCGCGCATCCGTTGCACGGTCATCCGATGCGTGATAAGAGACATAGACCGCATACTCGCCCGCCTCAGGGATCTCGGGGATCCACTGGACCGAAGCCGAAGGGTCGCGGTCACACTCCATCACTGTGTAGGTACCCAGCCTGAAGGGGTTCTCATGCACATACGGAGGGGTGCCCACGGCGAATCCCGCAAGGTCTTCACTCTCTGCAGCTGCTTCCGCTCCGATATAGAGACTGCCTCGGGAACTGCCGTTGTTATCGACGATCACTTCGTTCACCTGCCAGTCCCGCTCCCTCGGAAGCAGCACGGCAGCACCCGCATTCTCCAGCATGGGAACCAGGAAAGGAAGGGTATATGCCATGGGGTAGAGGTCCTCCACCGTCTGGAAAAGCCTTGCCCTCTGCCATTCCCACCGGTGCAGGGAGGGTTCGTAGTACCATCCGTGGCTGTGCCAGAGTGCAATGTACAGGTTATGAAGAGCGGGAAGCTCCGTCACCTCCCTGGAGAGATTGGTCACCAGCGGATCGGTCCTTCGCCTCAGCCTGCCGGGGGAACGTTCCCGGTCCCTGCTCTTTTCCTCACTACGGTAGTAATTGGGAATATAATAAGGTAACTCTCTCACACCTGAAAAGACCCGGACAGTGTATGCATGGTAGGGTTCGGGAAGAATCCCTGAAATACGGGAAGTCAGGCTGTCCATCATGGACTCCCTGACCGGTGCATGGGACAGTTGCTTATCGGCATAGATCGAAATGGTTTCATCCCTGTGGGATATCTCCACGGTCCGGACTTCGGTGGAATCGATTTTCTGGTAACCGGTAGTGGTTGCAAACCAGGGACTGTTGAACAGCAAATCGGCCCTCTGGGCCACCCGTGCCCTCACCAGGGAATCGGGATCGGGGGCCATCCGTATGGAAGCGGCACTCTCCGCCTCCTGCGCTGCCAGGGGCCCAAATAAGCACAGCAGCAGGACAGGGGTCACTACAAACCTGCTGATTCGCCCGGTGATCATATCAACTATCTCCCTTTCAGATGCCATCGGTCAATGGTACAATTGGTATTTCCTGGAACGTCTTCGGAACTCCTCTTCATCCTTTCTCCAGGTATCCGCCAGATTCTGAAAATTGAAGCCTTCCAGGAGGGATTTCCGGATGGAATCGGTTCCGCAAACCTGGTCGAACATGCGGTACCGGTCCGATTTCCCTTCAAAAGGACGGAAGGAGGGATCCAGTCGATGCGCCTCCTGCAGGAACCAGAACTGGATCTCGGTCAGCCTGGCCAGGGAAGGGTCAGTCAGGTGCACCTGCACCCCCTGCATGGCATCGCCTTTCCGTGCATGGTAGTAAGGTTTGAAATAGATGGGGCGGAACCGCACCCCGTCCAGTTTTAGTGCATTCATGGATGCCGCCAGTTCCCGGGCACTGATATGCTCCGTGGCCAGCAACTGGAAGGGAAGGGTATATCCGATCCCGATCATACCGGGATCCAGCTCCCCGATAATCCCGGTAGCTGCCATGGCCATGACACTGTGTACCGAAGGTACGTGCGGAGAGGCAGGCACCCAGGGCAGACCCGTCATTTCGTAGGTCATGCTGCGCTCCCATCCCTCCATGGGAATCACCTGAAGCCTGCACCGGACTCCTCCTTCCGGCATCCCCTCCCCGTTCAGCATCCCCTCCCCGTTCGGCATCCCCTCTTCGTTCAGCATCCCCTCCCCATTCAGCATCCCCTCTCCGTTCAGCATCAGGGCCAGCTCACCGCAGGTAAGGCCGTAGCGGTATGAGATGGAATAGGGGCTGACAAAAGAGTGAAACCCTTCCTCCACCAGGGGGCCTTCCACCCGCAATCCGCCCAGAGGATTGGGACGGTCAAGCACCACCACCTCCTTACCCGATTCGGCAGCGGCCTCCATCACCAGTCCGAGGGTGCTGATATAGGTATACGACCTGACCCCGGCATCCTGAATATCATAGACGATCACATCGATGCCGGCGAGCATCTCCGGAGTAGAAAAAGAATTAAGCGGATATGAAGAAAATACTACAAATAACAGAATGGAAATGACCGCTGTCATTAAGGCTTTGGAAGCATTAAAGAAACCTTGCAAGGTATATATACATTCTGACAGCAGCTATATTGTAAATGCATTTAATCAAAAATGGATAGAGAAGTGGAAAAAACAATATTGGATGGATAAGGGCAAAGAAAGGCAAAATAAAGATTTGTGGATTAGGTTGGTTCAATTATCTGAAATTCATGATATTGTATGGGTAAAAGTAAAAGGTCATGCCGATGATTCCAAAAACAACAGAGTTGACCGATTGGCAAGAAAAGCCGCTACTGAGTTATCAAAAAAATAAAAGAACTATCCGGCTGTAAAACTATAATTGTAAATTATTATTATTTCTTAATTTAATCAAATCTGTTATCTTGGAAAAGATTTCTATGCTTTTAGGATGGCTGTTTCCATAAGTTTCAAGATAATTGAAGTAAGCTTTGTTTAAATATTCCAGCGCCTTATCATAGTTTTTTTCAATGATGAGATTTTCTACCATGTTTATATATTGATTAGCATCTGATATTTTATAATTATATTTTAGCCCATCAAACATCTTATCATCTCCTCCTTATTATTTATAATACAAATTAAATCTGTATATAGTTTTGCTCTATATTATATATACAGGTTAAAATAAATATCCTTTCATTATTTGTTTAGATTATAGGAAAGAAAATGAAGATATTTGTTATAAGCTTTTCCAGAATTCCTTAACTAATGTAAAGACTATGTAGAATACCCAAGCAGCTTAATTACTATGAATTTAAAAATTATTAAAAAGATTTAGTATATTTCCACTGTTAATTATTATTACTTACAGAGTTTTTTATTAATTGTAGCATTTACTAAACATAGCATCTTTTGGATGGAGATAGTGTAATGTTATTGTTCCTATCCAATTTTAAAATCTTGATTATCAATTATCAGGCTGTTAATAGACTCGTTTATTTTCTCTGATTCCAATTCTATTCTCTTAATATCCGATATCTTTTCGGTAGCTTCCGATTTAGCTAATTCGAGCTGCATAATAAGATTATAAATATCATCGAGGAGTGTTTTAAGTTTAACAAAGCTGTTTATGAAATCAGAGCTTATTTCCTCCTGATTTATTGCTCCGCTTTTAATTGATTCTGTTGTTTTATTTAGTGTATCAACAGATGACATAACATTCTTTATTATAACCTGTTGTTTTTCGATAGAAGTACTTATATTATTCATTGTTTCTGTCATCTTTTCTGTGCTGTTTGTAATATTCTCGGTCGATATTATTGCCTGCTCCGCTTTATTTGTACCATCAGAGATTTCAGAGGACATTTTCTTTAATATTGATGCTATTTCTTTTGTTTGTAAAGCTGATTGGTCAGCAAGATTTTGTATCTCCTGTGCTACTACAGCAAAACCAGCTCCTGCAGAGCCCGCATGAGCGGCTT
>CAZRZY010000025.1:0-40943 GCA_964604655.1 uncultured Bacteroides sp.
ACCGGTCATCCCGGCCAGTTTATGGTACATCCTGAAATAGTTCTGAAGGGTGATGGTTGCCCATGTCTGTGTGGCCGCCTCCACCTTTACATTTTCCTTGGCCTCGATGGCCTGATGCAAACCGTCCGAATAGCGCCTTCCCTCCATGATTCGACCGGTCTGCTCATCTACGATCTTCACCTTGTTGTCGATCACCACATATTCCACCTCCTTTTCGAACATGGCATAAGCCTTCAGCAGCTGGTTGACCGTGTGAATACGCTCCGATTTCACCGCATAATCCTGGAGCATTTTGTCCTTAATTTCCAGCTTTTTCTTATCGGGCATGTCGGAGCGCTCGATCTCCGCCACTTCGGAACCAATGTCCGGAAGAATAAAGAAATCTGGATCATCCGATGACCCTGTGATCAGATCGATGCCTTTTTCGGTGAGCTCCACTGAGTTGAGTTTCTCCTCTATAATGAAGTAGAGATCATCGGTTACCAGGTGCATATTCTTCGACTGCTCCTGCATGTAGTGGTTCTCTGTCTTAAACATGAGGCTCTTATTTCCCTCTTCACTGAGTAGTTTGATCAGTGGTTTATTTTTTGGCAGCCCCTTATGGGCCTGCAACAGCTTGAATCCCGCCTTCTCCGTGTTACCCTCTTCCAGATGTTTCCGCGCATCAGTAAAAACGGTATTCACCAGCTGACGCTGGGCGCTGACCAGCCGTTCCACCTTGGGTTTGTATTCATTGAATTCCTGGTTATCCCCCCTGGGCACGGGACCGGATATAATCAAAGGGGTTCGTGCATCATCGACCAGTACCGAATCGACCTCGTCCACGATGGCATAATTGTGCCTGCGCTGCACCAGCTCGGCAGGGTTGTGTGCCATATTGTCACGAAGGTAGTCGAACCCGAACTCATTGTTGGTCCCAAAGGTAATATCACAGTTATACGCATTCCTCCTGGCCTCCGAGTTGGGCTGGTACTTGTCAATACAATCGACGGTGAGCCCGTGGAACTCGTAAATGGGCCCCATCCACTCGGAGTCTCTTTTTGCCAGATAATCGTTCACCGTAACCAGGTGAACACCTTTACCCGTCAGCGCATTCAGAAACACAGGCAACGTAGCCACCAGAGTTTTTCCCTCTCCGGTGGCCATCTCGGCGATCTTGCCGCTGTGAAGGGCCACACCCCCGATGAGCTGGACATCATAATGAACCATGTCCCAGACGATCTCGTTCCCGCCGGCCATCCACCGGTTTTGCCAGATCGCCCTGTCCCCCTTGATCTCGATCGATTCCCGGGATGCAGCCAGTTTCCGGTCGTACTCCTGTGCCGTCACCTCCAGGGTGGGATTATCATTGAATCTCCTGGCCGTATCTTTGATGATGGCGAATGCCTCCGGTAGGATCTCGTTTAATATTATCTCGAACTTCTCATCGATCAATTCCTCCAACCGGTCTATCTCCTCATAGATCGACTCTTTTTCCGTTACTTCCACTTCAGGATCTTCCGCCCTGCCTTTCAGTGCCTTCAGTTCTGAACGCTCTGAAGCCACATAATCCTGTACCTGTTGTTTCAGGGCTGCCGAACGATTCCTTAACTCGTCATTGGAAAGTTCCCTGACCGACTGGTAAGCCTCCTTGATCTTTTCCACCTGAGGCATCACCTCCCTCATATCCCTGTCAGCCTTGTTGCCAAGGAATTTTCCAATTACTTTACCGATATCCATAGTTCGTAGCTTTTCCTGATCACTGAGAGATCACAAATTTACCCAAATCTTCCTCGAAACACCAAATAACATACCAAGATAGAGAGGGAGGGGATTAAAAAGGTGCGTCCCCAAAAAAAAATAGGAGGGACGCCTGGACATCCCCCGGTAAAGGTACGAGGATATCTGATAGAGTCGTCTTATGAGGTCGGCTGTCAGCCTTCCTCTTCGGTCTCTTCCTGACGCATGGACTTAATATCCCGGTCGAACATGTAGAGGTTGCTGCCGCCCAGCAGTTTCAACTTGTCGATGATTGTCCTGACCGAAGCCTCCTCTTCCAGCTGCTCCGTGACGAACCATTGCACCCAGTTGTGGGTGGAAAGGTCGTTCTCTGCAGCGCAGAGCGCCACAATTTCATTGATGGACCTGGATATGTACTGCTCATGCTCCAACACTTTATCGAACAGGGAGTGAATATCGCCAAAATCGGAAGGAGGTTGCTCCATTCCCGGTATCTTTGCCACTCCGTCCCTTTCATTCACATACCGTACGATCTTCAGCATATGTTGCCGCTCTTCCTCAGACTGTGCATAAAGCCAGCTGGAGACACCTTCGAAACCTTTGTTTTCGGCCCAGGATGCCATGGCAAGATAAAGCTGCGAGGAGTAATCCTCTTTCTGGATCTGAACATTCAGGATCTCTTCTACTTTTTTTGATAACATTTCAATTTATAGTTATGGTGAAACATAAAGGTCTCCCGGAACGCACTACTGCATATTCTCCACTATGGAAGCCCCGAATTCAGAACACTTGAGTTCAACCGGATCGTCCATCAACCTGGCGAAATCATAGGTCACCTTCTTTTGCAGGATGGAATTCTGGAGACCCTCTATGATCAGGCCGGCTGCTTCATTCCACCCCATGTACTGCAGCATCATCACACCGGAGAGTATAACCGATCCCGGATTCACCTTATCCATGCCGGCATACTTGGGTGCCGTTCCATGGGTTGCCTCAAATATGGCATGCCCGCTTTCATAGTTGATATTTGCTCCGGGTGCGATTCCGATCCCTCCCACAATGGCTGCCAGCGCATCGGAAATATAGTCCCCGTTCAGGTTCATAGTGGCGATCACCGAATATTCCGACGGCCTTGTGAGAATCTGCTGAAGGAATGCATCGGCTATCACATCTTTGATGATGATCTTTCCCGCCTTGAAGGCCTCCTCCTGAGCCTGGTTTGCTCTCTGCTTTCCTTCTGCCCCGGCAATCCGGTCGTATTGATTCCACGTAAAGACCCGGTCTCCGAATTCCTGTTCAGCCAGTTCATATCCCCACTGCTTGAACTGTCCTTCGGTGAATTTCATGATATTCCCTTTGTGAACCAGGGTCACCGAAGGCAGGTTCTCGCGAACGGCATACTGAATGGCTGCTCTCACCAGTCTGGAGGTACCCTCCCTGGAGACCGGTTTGATCCCTATGGAAGCTGTTTCCGGGAAGCGGATCGTTGAAACATTCATCTCCTCGATCAGGAATTTTTTCACCTTCTCTCCTTCCGGAGTACCGGTCATCCATTCGATCCCTGCATAAATGTCCTCCGAATTCTCCCGGAAGATCACCATATCAGTGGTGGTTGGATTTTTCACCGGCGACGGCACCCCCTGGTAGTAACGGACGGGCCGAAGGCAAACATACAGATCGAGGATCTGCCTGAGGGCCACATTCAGAGACCGTATACCCCCTCCTACCGGAGTGGTCAGGGGTCCCTTGATGGCCACCAGAAATTCATGGATCGTGTCGATAGTCTCCTCGGGGAGCCACTTCCCGGATTTCTGATAGGCTTTTTCACCGGCCAGCACCTCTTTCCAAACAATCTTCCTCTTCCCCTGATAGGCTTTTTCCACCGCCGCGTTGAGTACATGGACCGACGCTGCCCATATATCGGGTCCTGTTCCGTCGCCTTCAATGAAGGGGATGATGGGATAATCGGGAACATTTAGCTTTCCATACTGGTTGGTGATCTTTTCTCCGGTCATGGTCTGATTTTGATTGGTTCAGGTATTCAGATTACAATAATAGCCTCGATATGTTCAATCGTCGAAGTCCAGGTTGAACCGGGTCTTCAGCCATCCCAGTTCAGGATTCTTCCTGATCAGATATTCCAGTTTATCCTGGTCGGTATAAATCTTTCTCCCATTGGATTCACTGACAACTACTTCCGCTTTGATCTCCAGGGAGGGCCATCCGGTTTCCCTGAGAATATGACTGGTCAGGGCAGGTCGGATGTTTTTCAGGAAGTGTTCGCGTTGGGCTTCGCTGTTCAGGGCTACTCTCACGGTTCCATCCTTCTCCACCCTGGGAAGGTTGTTGGTCAGCGTACTGAAGATGCGGGGACGGCTTTTTTTGATTGCTTCGGCATAGCTGTTCCAGGCACGCTCCAGCATCTCGGAATCCACCCGGGACCTTTCCGCGCGGTTTGTTACCGGAGGCTCCTCCCCTTTTTCTTTGACTGCTTCCTCCCCATCGCCTGCGGGTTCGGTTGCAGCCCCTTTAAGTGTATCCTTGATGGAGATGGAAGGTTTGCGAACCAGACTGTTGGCAGGTTCTCCGGAACCATCGGATTCGCCGGATAGGATCGGTTCAGCCTGGCCGGAAGCTTCGCCGGATAGGATCGGTTCAGCCTGGCCGGAAGCTTCGCCGGATTCAGTCCCCTCCGCTATTTTTTTTTTTGGACCTCCGTGAGCCGGGCCAGTCGTATCAGCGCCAGTTCGATGGTAAGTCTCTGGTTCCGGGACGTCCGTATCGAATAATCGGCTTCCTGGCAGATTTCGAGACCCTGATAAATAAAAGGAAGGGGCACTTCCTTCGATTGTGCCAGGTATTTATCTCTGATACCTGCTCCGACCTCCATCAACCGGACCGTTTCGGGATCTTTACAGACCATGAGATCGCGAAGGTGTGAAGCGTAGCCGTTCATAAAATTCCGGGAATCGAATCCCCTGGAAAGAATTTCATTATATAACAGAAGGGCCGAGGAAACATCGTTGGAAAGAAGAAGGCCGGTCAACCTGAAGAAGTAATCGTAATCGAGGATATTCAGGTTATTCACCACCTCCTGATAGGTCACTTTTTTTCCTGAGAAACTGACAACCTGGTCGAATATTGAGAGTGCATCCCTCATGGCTCCATCCGACTTCAGGGCGATCATATGGAGGGCATCCTCCTCGCAATCCACCGATTCTTTCTGTGCAATCTGTTTCAGATATTCTACCGTGTCCTCCACCCTGATCCGGTTGAATTCGAAGATCTGACAGCGGGACAGGATGGTCGGGATGATCTTGTGTTTTTCCGTGGTGGCAAGCACGAATATCGCATGTGGGGGAGGCTCCTCCAGGGTCTTTAGAAATGCATTGAAAGCCGACTGGGAAAGCATGTGAACCTCGTCGATGATGTAAATGCTGTATTTTCCCACCTGGGGAGGAATACGGACCTGCTCGGTCAGCGTGCGGATGTCATCCACCGAATTGTTGGAGGCTGCATCGAGTTCATGGATGCTGAAAGACCGATTCTCATTAAAAGAGGCGCAGGATTCGCATTGGTTGCACGCTTCCCCGTTTTCGGTGATCTCGAAACAGTTGATGGTCTTGGCAAAAATTCTTGCACATGTGGTCTTCCCCACCCCGCGCGGCCCGCTGAACAGATATGCATGGCCCAGGTGATTCCGGCCTATGGAATTTTTAAGGGTGGTGGTAATGGAAGGCTGACCCACTACATCCTTAAAAGTGGAAGGCCTGTACTTCCTGGCCGATACAATGAATTTTTCCATTCGGGATGCTAAGATAGCCACAAAATTGAACAGTTGAAAGCAAAAAGAAAAATGGCAAAAGTTGGCTGTTAATCAAATTCTTCCTACTTTTGCAGTCGATTTTTTTCAAACCTATAAACCATTTATTAACGCTATGTTGAATCAGTACGAGACCGTTTTCATTGCAACTCCCGTTTTGTCTGAAAGCCAGATGAAGGAAGCGGTTAGCAAATTCAAGAAAGTGATCACCGACGGAGGTGGCGAAATTGTTCATGAAGAGGACTGGGGCCTGAAAAAGCTGGCCTATCCCATTCAGAAGAAATCAACCGGATTCTACCATCTGATCGAATTCAAGGCAGAACCGGAACTGATCTCAAAACTCGAAACAGAGTACCGCAGGGATGAACGTATCATCCGCTTTCTCACCATGAAAATGGAGAAATACGCGGTGGCTTACAGTGAAAAAAAGAGAGCCAGAAAATCGGCGGAATTAAACAAGGAGGATAAGTAATGGCACAGGAAAGTACAGAGATCAGATATCTTACGCCGCCGACGGTCGAGATCAAGAAGAAGAAGTACTGCCGTTTCCGTAAGAACCGGATCAAATATATCGACTACAAGGATCCCGAATTCCTGAAGAAGTTCCTGAATGAGCAGGGCAAGATCCTCCCCAGGCGTCTTACCGGAACTTCCCTGAAATACCAGAGAAAGGTGGCCGTGGCCATAAAAAGGGCAAGGCACCTTGCCTTGCTCCCCTATGTAACAGATATGTTTAAATAAAGGAGGAGTTGAAATGGATGTGATCTTAAGACAGGATCTGCCCAACCTGGGACATAAAGACGATATCGTCAATGTGAAGGACGGGTATGCGAGAAACTATTTGATTCCCAAGGGATATGCCATCAGTGCCACCCGGGAAGCCAGAAAGGTTCACGAGGAAATTCTGAGACAACGTGCCCATAAAGAGGCTCAGCTGAGGGAAGCCGCCGAAAAACTGGCAGAAAAAATCAAAGAGATCTCTCTTTCAATCGGAGCCAAAACCAGCACCAAAGGCAAAATCTTTGGTTCGGTGAATACCATCCAGATCGCTGAAGCACTGAAAGAAAAGGGATTCGATGTGGACAGAAAAAACATCTCCCTGAAAGACGACCTGATCAAGGAAGTGGGAAGCTACACCGCCACGGTAAAACTGCACAAGGAGGTGATGGTGGATATTCCCTTCGAAATTGTATCCGAATAAGCAATACAAAACCCCCATTACACAAAAACCGGGAGGCCAGGAAGTGAACCGGGATTAACAGTGCAGCTGTTAACCACTTCACGAATAGCTCCCCGGTTTTTTCTTATACATTTCCGTTGTCGTGCCTGCGCAAATGGATAAGGCGTGTATTGATGATCTTACTGATGTTCACAGTGATCTTGTACATGACCGGCACGATGACCAGAGTCAGGAAAGTGGCAAAGGTCAGTCCGAAGATCACCGTCCATGATATGGGTCCCCAGAAGATCACCATATCTCCCCCAAAGTAGAGGTCGGGCTGGAAGTCACGCAGCAGACCGCCGAAATCGATGTTCAGGCCCACAGCCAGCGGCAGAAGTCCCAAAACGGTGGTAATGGCAGTGAGCAGCACAGGACGGAGCCGGGTGCGCCCCCCTTCCACAATACATTCGGCGGCTGCAGAAACGGGGAGGAATTCTCCGTCTCTCAGGCCAAGCTCGGTTCTCTTCCTCTTTTTGAGCAACTCAATATAATCGATGAGTACGATGGCATTGTTCACCACAATTCCCGCCAGTGAGACGATGCCAATACCGGTCATCACCACTACGAAGTCCATTTTGAAAGTGGCAATTCCTCCGAAAACTCCAATGGTGCTGAAGAGTACACTGGCAATGATGATCAGCGGTTTCACCAGTGAATTGAACTGGGTGACCAGGATGACCAGTATAAGCGACACGGCGATCAACAGAGCGGAAGAAAGGAATTGCATGGACTCCATCTGCTCCTCTTGTTCGCCCGAAAATGCAAAGGTGTATCCTTCCGGAAAATTAAAATCCTCCAGTACATCGAAAAGCTTCTCATTGATCCTGGTAGCGTTATACCCTTCTATCACATTAGAGCTTAAAGTTATCACCCTCTTCAGGTCTTTCCGCTGAACAGAGCCGTATGTGGTCCGGTATTCCACATCTGCCACAGCGGAGAGGGGGATCTGGATGGTCTCCCCGTTATCCACGAAGCTGATGGCCAGATTGAGCAGCGAGGCTGAGTTATACCGGTACTCCTCCTTCAACCGCATATTGATGGGATATTCATCCTCTCCCACCTTGAAATCAGATACTTCCCTTCCGAAAAGCGCCGTTCGCAGGGTATTGGCCACCTGCAGGGTGGATAGCCCGTATCTTCTGAGTTTATCTCTGTCAAGCCTGACCAGCAGTTCGGGTTTCCCCACCTGCAGATCCATGCTCAGGCCCTCGATTCCCTGGATCCCCGACTGCTCGATCTGGTGCAGGACCGAATCGGTCAGCATTACCAGAGTCTCGAAATCCTCCCCGATAATTTCCAGACTGACCGGGTCACCGGCAGGGGGACCTGAATCGTCTTTCTCAATGGAAAGCTTCACTCCGGGATACTTCCCTAACAATTCATCGCTGAGCTCCTTCATAATGACCGATGTGGCAAACCCGTTCCGGAACTCGTACTCCACAAAAGAGATGGTGGTCAGGGCCTCGTTGGGAATATTACCCACCTCGAACTGGTCATTTCCCACCCCTACCGTAGTAAGTACCGATTTTACAATTTCCCGGTAGGGACCAATAATCTCCCGGATATCCCCTTCCAGACGGTACACAAATTCATTGGTGGCCGTTACATCCGTCCCGATGGGCATTTCGGTGATCACATTGACATAGGAAGGTTCATTCTCAGGAAAGAACAAAACATTCACATCGCGGGCCGTGAAGAGTCCAATGGTAAAAACCAGCAGGAAAAAGGTCCCCACGAAAAAAAATACAGGATTCCACCGTCTCAGTGCAAACTTCAGGGACCTCAGGTAGATCCCCTCCAGCCAGCCCAGAAATACATTCTGGAACCACGCTTCCGCTTTATGGAAGAAAGCGGCATTGAGCAGTCCGATAATCCCGAAGATCATCGCCAGCGATCCTCCGATATTCCAGCCAAGCAGGTAAAGAAGTCCACCCAGACCCATTAGTATTCCGGCGATGATAAATCCGCGTTTCACATTGGGCATATTGTCTTTACGGTCGGGTCCGATCCGGATAAATGTGGCAGAGAACACGGGTATGATGATCAGCGCCACGAACAGGGAAGAGGTGAGCACCACGATAAGGGTAATGGGCAGATTTTTCATAAACTCTCCTGTGATACCGCCCCAGAAAGCCAGGGGAAGAAAGGCTGCCAGGGTGGTGGCCGTGGAGGTGATGATCGGGAAAGCGATCTCGCCCACCGCTTTCTTTGCTGCCTCGAACGGAGCGAAACCGCGGTCCACGTAGCGGTAAATATTCTCCACCACCACGATGGCGTTATCTACGAGCAGTCCCAGGGCGAGGATCAGAGAGAAAAGGACAATGAGGTTCACTTTGAAACCGAGCAGGTTCAGCACGATAAAAGAGAGGAACATGGACATGGGAATGGCCAGTCCGACAAACAGTGCATTTCGTGTGCCCAGGAAATAGAACAAAACGAGGATCACGAAAATCACCCCCATGATCATGCTGTTCTCCAGGTTGCTGAGCTGCATCCGTATCATTTCCGACTGATCGTTGGTCAGGGTAATCGACATTTCCTCCGGCAGTGCACCGCTTTGCTGGGCCTGATCCAGGATGGCAAAAATCTGATCGGTGGCAGCCAACAGGTTCTCTCCACTTTTTTTGACCACCTGTGCACTGACCACCGGCTGATCGTTCAGCCTGGTAAATGTCTGAGCTTCTTCGTATCCATCGATTACATCGGCCACATCCCTCAGGTAGACCACAAACTGCCCTTCCCTCTTGATAATAATATTTTTCAGTTCATCGACCGTCTCAAATTCTCCGATGGTACGAACCGACCGCCGCGTGTCGCCCAGTTTGATCTCTCCTCCCGAGATGGAGACGTTTTCCTGCGAAATAGCGAATTCGATATCATCGAATGTGAGTTCATAGGCTTCCAGTTTCAGAAGGTCCACATTGACCTTGATCTCGCGGTCGTCCACCCCACGGATCTCCACTTTGGAGATCTCGGGAATCGTTTCGATCTGGTCTTCCAGGTACTCGGCGTAATCTTTCAGCTCCTCGATGCTGTATTCCCCGGACAGGTTGATATTGATGATGGGGAATTCGGAGAAGTCCACATCCTGCACCACGGGATCGGTCAGCAGGTCATTGGGTAGTTCACTCTTTGCATTGTCCACTGCGTCCTTCACATCCTGCAGCGCCACCCTGATATCGGTATCGGTGGTGAACTCCACAAAGATCAGAGAAGCATCCTGGGCCGAGGTGGAGCGTATTTCTTTCACCCCTCTGACCGTCTCGATCTCCTTTTCAACGGGACGGGTGATCAGATTTTCAATGTCCAGCGGAGGGTTTCCGGGATAGGTGGTCTGCACCAGGATTGTCGGCAGAACGATATCCGGAAACAGCTCTTTCGGAAGGCTGCGGTAGGAGATGATGCCGAAAACGATAATCACTACGGTCAGCAGGAAAATCGTATTCCTGTTCTTCAGGGCCAGCGTGGTTAACCTGAATTCTCTTTGTTTTTTCTTCTGGTCCATTCCTCTTCCTCCTATGAATTCACAATCCGTATGGCGGAGTTATTACTTACCAGGTTGTACCCTTTGACTATGATCCGGTCACCATTGGTCAGGCCCCGGGTGATCATGGTCCGGTCCTGAACCGATATCCCGGGCTCTACATAGATCTTCTCCGCCCTGTTCGTACCGTTTTCCTGTTTGACCCGGTAAAGGAAGGTGCCTTTGAGGTCTTCGCGGAGAATGATGGAAGGAACCACCAGCGCACTGTCTGCCGTAAAATCCTTGATGCGGACCGCAGTGAGCATATTCGGCATCAGCTGCTCGTCCCCGTTATCGAGCAGTACCTCCAGGATAATGGTCCGCGTCAGCGGGTCGATCACTTTCCCAAGCCGCGATACCGGAGCGGTAATCTTCTTATCCGGCAAAGAAGCAAAAGTCAGCTCCACCATATCTCCCTCCCTGACACTATTCAGGTAGGATTCCGAGATCCTGGCAGAAACCCTCATGGAACCCAGATTGACCAGCCTGATCAATTGCATGCCCGGAGCAGCCAGCTCCCCTTCCTTCACCATGATCTGATCAACGAACCCGTCAAAGGGTGCCCTGATGCGGGCAAATTCCAGCTGGTTCTCCAGTGTTGCCAGTCTGGCTTCCAGTGATTCTTTATTGTTTCTGGCTTCCAGATACTGAATTTCGCTACCGATATTCTGTTCCCAGAGGTCTTCCTGTTTTTCGAAAATACGGGCAGCCAGGTCCAGACTGGTCTTCACTTCGGCTATATTTTTTTCGGTGATGTCGGTATTGAGCCGGAGCAGCAGATCCCCGGCTTTCACCCTCTGACCGCGGTCCACCGATATTTCCTTGATCTGACCGTTCACCTCCGGACTGATCAGCGCATCTTTCACTGCCTCCATGGTTCCGGTTACTTCGAAGTAGCGCGAGAATGACCCGGGATTCAGCTGAGCGATCTCCACAGCGACTTTCGCTTCCTGTTCGACGGTTTTCACCGCTTCCAGTTGCTTGTCAATCTCAGCGATCTTCTGGCTATATTCATCCAGTTTTTTTTCATATTGCTGCTTTTCCGCTCTTAGCTGGTCAGGCCCCCCTGAGGAACAGGATGCTGCAGCAAAAGCGATTCCGGTGAGGATTATGGATATTGTTTTCATCTCTTCTAGCTATATTTTATTCATTAAGGCGTCTATGGCAATCTTGGCATTGAGCACCTCCACCATGGCAGAGGTATAATTGCTAAGTGAGTTCAGAAACTGATCGTTCACCTGGGTCAGATCGAGGCTGCTGGCCAGCCCTTCCTGGTATTTAGTCCTGGTAACTTCCACTACTTTCTCTGAGAGCTCCAGGTTATCTTTTTCAATGCGAAACTTCTCTAGTGCATTGGCAAAATCATATTTTGCCTGCAGGAACTCCACCTGCAATCCTTCCGATGCAAATTCTTTATTGTTCACCGCCTGCTGGTAGGCAATCCTCTTCTGGGCTACTCCGGCTCTCCGTAATCCGCTGCTGAAGATGGGGAAATTGAAAGAGAGCCCGACTGCAGAAGCCCTGAACCAATCCTCTTCACTGCTGAACAGGTTCAGTTCATCCCTCTGGGCGGTAAAATCGAGGGAATAGAATGCTGAAAGCGTGGGCATGTATTCCGTTTTCTTTAGCCTCATATCCATGAGAGCAAGTCTTTCCTGGTCATGAAGAATCCGGTAATCAATATTTTCCTCCAGCACGAACCGCGCATTGAGCGTGGTCTGGAAATCGATCTGTCTGACAAGCTCCTCCAGTCCGTCGGTAAGTCGAATGCCTGTTTCCCTGTCAAGCCCCATCTGGTACTTAAGAAGATTTCTGGATGCAACCACCTGTCTCTCCAGGGAGAGGACATTGTTCCGAAGACCTGAAAGAGCCACCTCCAGCTGATCGGCGTCGATCTCCTCCACAAATCCCGATTCATACAACGCCCTGGTTTCCCGAAAGGTCTGTCTGGTATTCTCCAGATTCCCCCTCAGCGCTTTCAGGGTAATCTCACCCAGTAAGACCAGGTAATAGTTCTGCATGACGGTCTGTCTCACCTCCAATTCGGTCCGTTCCCGGTTACTCTGCGTAAACTCTTTAAAGATTCTGGCAGTCTGCAAACCCACGATGAACTGGCCGCTGAAAATCAGCTGGCTTCCCACTACTCCTGCCGTGGCAAAATGCTTTGTCCCGAACTGGACCTCGATCTTATCATTGGGATCACCGAGAAAATCGGGGATCAGGGTGGTGGCCAGACTGATGTTGTAATTGTAGTTTACATTGGCATCGATCTGAGGGAGGCCGGTGGCCGTTGCTTCCCATACTCTTTGTTTCGCTATCTCCACATCCAACCTGGAATTCGTTGCATTCAGATTATTTTCCATGGCAAAGGTGATCGCCTGTTGCAGAGAAAAATCAAGAGTATCTTCCACCGTCTCCTGCGCCCGTAAGTCAACAGTCAGGAAGAGGAGAAAGATGAGCCATAAGTTTTTCGTCTGAGTATTCATGATCCTAATCTTTCTATTTGTTCTGATAAATATTTGCGGCCGTTTTCATTGCAGATGCCATGGAGATGGTACAGAAAAACCTCCCGGATGAACTTTCCGGCAAAGAGTTCCTCCTCATCCATAATTTCGCTGCTGGTAAACATCTCCATCCTGGCTACATATAGCCTGGCAATGATATGTTCATCCATCTCCGATCGATATAAACCCTCCTTCTTTCCTTTCAACAAATTGCTGACAATGGTATCGTAAAGTCTGTGACGCTTCTCTCCCAGCCACCTGCGGAAAAGTTCGGGATAATATTTTCGAAGATCATAATAGAAGGACGGGCCGTGCACGGACCTGATATTGTGGATCAGCCGGTTGGCCTCAATCAATTCATCGATGGCATTCCCTCCCGCCCGGCGGACCTCATGGATGGATTCCGAATGAATCTGCAATTCATGATCCACCACCTGGGAGACCAGTTCTAACTTATCGGAAATAAACTGGTACAGCGTCTTTTTGGACATGCCAAGTTCCCTGGCAATATCATCCATTGTGACGCTTTTGATTCCGAGCCTGCTGTAGAGGGCCAGAGACCTGGACAGAATGGTGTATAATATCTCTTCTTTTTCCATCATTCCAGGAAACTATGAAAGGATTTATCGTTTCTTAAGTTTCCTTCAGACAGACAAACAAGAATATTTACCGATTGTTCAAAATATTTTGTTAATTGAATGTTTCTGGATGGTTAAACAAAAATGCAGGCAACAGTTTCTATTTCCACCAGCGCGCCCAGTGGAAGCTCTTTCACGGCAAATGCGGCCCGGGCCGGCTGATCCTCCGGATAGAACTCCGCATATACCTGGTTCATCTCCGAAAAGTGCTTCATATCACTGAGGAGGCAGGTTGACTTCACCACATCCTTAAAGCTGTATCCGGCGGCCGTAAGAAGGGCGCCTACGTTTTTAAGCACCTGTTCGGTCTGTTCACGGATCCCCCCTTCCACCATTTTGCCGGTGGAGGGGTCCAGGGGGACCTGGCCTGAAATGTAAAGGGTTCCGTTTACTTCCACAGCCTGGGAGTATGGTCCCACTGCTGCCGGTGCCGTTTCAGTGCGAATGATCTTTTTCATGAGATATCGGGTTTAAAAACTATCCTGCCACGATTTTCGCTTATTGTATTTGAGGTCTGTCAAAATGGAAGACTTGGCATTGATCTGGAAGTTGTAGGACTTATAGGTCCCGAAGGGAACCACGGAGATCCTCATTTCCCAGCAGTGCAGGTCTCTGTATATGCTCAGGTTGGAGGTGGTAAATTGCTTTCTGTCAATGTCATACCCGGTGTTGAATCCGATCTTCCATTTCGGCGAGAGACTGAAATCCCCGGATGCCCTCACCGTTTGGACAATGTTTGACTGATCCCTGGGCTTCGAATAGCTGAAACTGTAATCGACCCGGAGAGACCAGGGAATATCAAAATCCACATAATCGCCATAATACTCCTCCAGATTGGGGTCATAGGCCGCCATGGGATCTTCGGTCGCCATCTCCGGGCTGTTGAGCTGCGACTCCGTATCCTTATCGCTGCTTTGATCCCCTTTCTGCTGCTTGGATTTCAGCGAAAAACCCGCTGAAATACTCGCATTGGTAAGCCTTACCAGCTTTCCGGTCTGTGAAAAGTAGGTTTCCCTTATCCTGGAGCGGGTGTCATTGTAGCCGAACGGATCCATCACCCCCCTGAAGGTCAAATTCAGCTTATTCTTAAAAAGCCTGGTGCTCCCGTTAAAGCTGATCGGACGCCATGCCGGTGTGAGCGTGTCGGTCTGGAACAGGTTGTAACTTGTACTGAAATTCAGGTTATCCAGTAACTTCACCTTTTCCAGTTCATCGATCGTATCCACTTTGCTGCGCATCTTGGCCTCGATGTTGTTTCGAAGGGATAAACTGAGGGAACCGGATGCCCCCCTGCTGGTGGGGGTACCGTAAATCTGTTTCTCATAGATAGAATAGACTGCCACCGTATCGTTATTGACCTCATCATAGACGGCACGGTAGTAATCGGCCTGGAAGTCGGACATATCGGGAACATAGGAGAAACTGGCGGTAGGGGTCATCACATGCCGGATCGCTTCCAGTCTTCCGTCGCCTGTAAACTGGTACATTCCATAAAGCTTTGGAGAAATACCGCCACCTACACTGGGGAAAAGAGAATGTGCGTAGGAGATCTTGCTGATCAGAGAATCTGTTACTACCGGATCCAGAAGGATCTGACCGTCGTTGTCGATCTCCCTGTATTCGGAAATAAACTTGACCGTCTGCCTGGTGTAGAGCATCCCATTGTAATTCATGGAGGGCGTTATGGTCAGACTCTGCAACATGGGAGTCCTTCGGAATGGCTTCAAATTAAACGAAAGCGGAATAGAGTGCCTGTACCCATTTCTGGTATCATCCCAAACTGAATTGGTAAATAGAAGAGAATCATAAGTGCTGATCCTGTTTTCCAGGATACTGGTATAGCTTAGCTGTATGTCCTCGTAAAATCGCTTCGGTCCTGTGCCGGACCTGCGCTTGAATGGATTAATCCGGGCCATATTAAAGGATACCTTGGGCATGGTCAGGTTAACCGACTTGTTATTGCTGTTCTGGGAGTGATTCAGCGAGGCGCTCAGGTTGAAGGGGGAATTGGGCCAGGACTTGGTATAGGAGACACTGGACTGCTTGGTATTGGTCATCACACTATTGATATTTCGTGTGTGATTCCGGTCGTATGAGGAACTGGAAAGGTTGACACTGGCCCGGAATGAACTGGTGGGATTGGCCCGTGAATCCTGGCTGTGACTCCATCCAATCGCATAATCCCTGCTGACACTGTACTCACCCTCAATATCCTGAAAACCGCTGATATTTTTAAAATACTTCACATTGAGGTTCCCGTTGAACCGGTAATTGACCCGGTAATTGCTGCCCACTCGTACCCCCCAGGTTCCGTTGGTGTATAGATCCCCGGTGATGCGAAGATCCATAAAGTCGTTCATCGCAAAATAATACCCTCCCTCGCGAAGATAGAAGCCCCGCCTCTGCTCTTCTCCATACTTGGGGATCAGGATCCCGGAGGTTTTGGTCTTCGAGTTGGGGAAGAACCCGAAAGGAATACCCAGGGGGAGAGGAACATCGGCCAAAACAATATAGGCTGGTCCGGATACAATTTTATCCCCCGGCATGCTGATCCCCTTGGTGATCGCAATATAGAAATGGGGATGCTCGGCATCGCAGGTGGTATATTTTCCATCCTTCAGGTGGATATGACCACTGGTCTGCTTTTTAGTCTGCTCTGCGTGAAGATAACCTCCTTCCTGCTCGGTGATCACCTCCTCGATGTATCCCTTCTGGGTCTTGAAATTATACCGAAGCTGCTTCGATTCAAACGAATTATTCGCATCGGTAAATACAGGCTTGCCCGCTAAGGTGCCTGAAGAATCGGGCAAACCGGTGGCAACCACCAGATTCTGGTCCATCTCATACCGTATGTAGTCAGCCTCCAGCGTTATGTCCTGGTAGCTGATATGGGCCGACCCGAATAGCTCTACGATACCACCATCCAGTGAAAAAACCAGTGAATCAGTGGCGTTGTACGTCACTTCTGCCTCAATGTCGCTTCCGGTGCCGGAATTCATCAGAACCGTATCGGCCAGAATCGTATCGGCCGGAACCGTATCGGCCGGAACCGTATCGGCCGGAACTGTATCGGCCAGAACTGTATCGGCCAAAATCGTATCGGCCGGAAGCGAATCTTCCTCTGCCGAATCGGAAAGCACTGCCTCATTCCGGATCAAAGCAGAATCAGTTGGCTGCTGGGCATGCAATTTGATACATGTACATACAGTTAGTAAGATGATAAAAAATATGCGATACCGAGCGAAGTGCAAACTGATATATCTTATATTTTTGTGACAAACGCAAAGGTAATGCCAATTCATTTAAAACGGACGATTGAACGGATTCTTGTATCCACACTCCTTCTGCTTTGCGTGAGTGCGGGGGCTTTTTCCACAGAACCGGAAGAACCGGCCACAGGGATCCTGACGGTGGTGATCGATGCGGGGCATGGTGGAAAAGACCCCGGTGCGACCGGAAAGCTGGCCAGGGAGAAAGATCTTGCTCTGGCAATTGCCTTGAAGGTAGGCCGCTATATCGAGGAAAACATGCCGGATATAAAGGTGATATATACCAGGAAGACCGACGTTTTTGTGGACCTTCAGAAAAGGGCCGAAATAGCCAATGAAGCCGAAGCCGACCTTTTTGTCTCCATCCATGTGAATGCTCATCCCCGCACATCAGCGAAAGGAACCCTTACGCTGGTACTGGGACAACACAGGGCCGATGAAAACTTCGACGTTGCAGTCCGTGAAAATTCGGTAATCCTGCTCGAAGAGGATTATAAGACCAGGTATGAGGGATTTGACCCCAAATCCACTGAATCTTACATTATGTTCTCGCTGATGCAAAAGACCTATTTTAAGCAGAGCATCGAATTCGGTTCCTTTGTTCAGGACCAGTTCAGGGAAAGAGCCAGAAGAAGGGACCTGGGCGTCAGGGAGCAGGGATTACTGGTTCTCGCACAGACATCCATGCCGGGAGTGCTGGTGGAAACGGGCTTCATATCCAATCCCGAGGAGGAGAAATACCTGATGACCGAATACGGGCAGGATATTATTGCATCAGCCATTTACAGGGGATTCAGGGAGTACAAGGAGGAGATCGACCGACGGAGTAATCTGACAGTGGTCAGGGAGGGACCCGAACCGGTCTCGAAAGAAACCCAAGCAGTAACAGATATTCACAGAGTCATGGAATTGCCAGCAGGAAAGATTGTCTTCAGTGTACAGCTGGCTTCTTCCAGGAACAAAATAGCCTCCGATCCGTCTTCCTTTAAAGGTTATCGGGGAGTCAGGGTACAGGAGGATGGCAGATGGTATAAATATATTTATGGGGTGGAGTTCGAATACTACGATGCACTGGATCTCTGCAATGAGTGTAAGAAAGATTTTCCCGATGCATTCGTGGTGGCCATCAGAGATGGGAGAATGATTCCCATCAGTGAGGCCCTGGTTGAAGTGAACAGATAGCATGAAACTAAGCAGCGAAGCGAGAATCGGGATCATCGGTATGGTTACCCTGGCAGCACTGATCTGGGGGATCAACTACCTGAAGGGAAGGAATATCCTTAGCAGTTCCTATACCCTGATCACCCACTTTGAAGATGCCAAAGGACTGGAAAGTTCGGCTCCGGTGGTAATGAACGGCATCAAAATCGGTTATGTACATCAGCTGCAGTTGATCCCGGGTGGAGATCCACCGGTTAAAGTTTGGCTCCGGATAGAAAAAGAGTACCCCCTGCACGACGGCTCTGTGGCGGAACTTGCCAGTGCCGACCTGCTGGGTACCCGGGTAATCCGAATGGCTGCTCCGGACCGGCAGGACCAAAAACGGGTGCTGAATCACCGGGATACAATACCCTCTGCGGTTGAGAAAGACCTGATAACGGAACTGAGGGAGCAGATCACACCGGTTATCGGGCAGGTTACAGAACTATCTGCCAGGATGGGCTCCCTTACCGGCAAAATAGATACACTGGTCTCTTCCGGCGAAACGGAAGCACTCATAAAAGACCTTTCAGCCTCCGCAAGGTCTCTTCGTGTTTCACTCTCACCCGGGGGAACACTGCAGGAGAGTTTCGGTAATCTGGAAACTTTCTCCGGGGTTCTGGAAGAGCGTCAGGAAGAGATATCCTCCATGCTGGTTCACATGGAATCGATTACCGCATCCATTGACAGCTCCGGTATCGGGGATCTCCCTGCAGTCCTGAACAGTGTTGCCTCTGAGCTGCAAAGCATTCTTCTCCAGGTAAATAGTGGAGAAGGGAGCCTTGGAGCATTAATCTATTCCGACAGCCTGATGATCAACCTCCAGGGCCTGATCGCAGACCTGGATTCACTGGCTGTCGACCTGAAAGAAAATCCCGGAAATTACGTTCAGTTTTCCATTTTCGGGAAGTGAGGAGGCTGGAGGTTTTGACAACTTTCACAGATTTTTTGATGAAAGGTGATGGCCTTTTTAATCCCTCCATTAAACCATGAATTGAATTGGGTTGGCTAAAAGTTTATCTAACAATTTATTAAGGTTAACTTAATGAACAATTGTTCCAATAAATTGAATATCAGTATTTTAAAAAATTATCATTTTTTTTACATAATTAATGGGTTGAGCTTAAATCGGATATGATTGTTCTCAGATATTCAAGCTTTTTTCGGTTTTTTTTTTACCCATTTTTCACAATCTTTGTTAGAGGGAATCCCGCAAGCTTAAATAGATTTCCTCCTTCACCCTAAAGAGCGTTTATAATGCATGAACGTGTATGGAACAACTGTCTTAACGTTATTAAAGACAATGTCCCCTCAATAAGTTTTCGTACTTGGTTTGAGCCCATTGTTCCGCTTAGGCTTGAAAATGACATCCTGACAATTCAGGTTCCCAGCCCTTTCTTCTATGAATACCTGGAAGAACAGTATATTGATATCTTGAGAAAGGTAATCAAGAAGGAACTCGGGTCTGATGCCAAGCTCGAGTACAATGTGGTCATGCAGAACCACTCCATGAACAACAGCAAGCCCTATACGGTCAAATTCCCGGCAAGAAACAGCAAAGAGATCAAAAACACACCCGTTGCGGTTCCGCTGGATAAGTCGGAGAATACCATTAAAAACCCATTTGTGATCCCCGGCCTGAAAAAACTTGATATCGATCCAAGGCTCAATCCGGAAAACTCTTTCGACAATTTTGTGGAAGGAGAGTGCAATCGTCTTGCCCGATCAGCAGGTTTTGCTGTTTCTAAGAATCCGGGAGGCACGGCCTTCAATCCCCTGCTTATTTACGGAGAAAGCGGTCTGGGGAAAACACATCTGGCTCAGGCCATCGGGATCGAGGTCAAGGAGCTCTTTTCGGAAAAGACCGTGCTATACGTGAATGCCAACAAGTTCCAGACCCAGTTTGTGGATGCCATCCGAAACAACAACAAAAACGATTTTCTCCACTTTTACCAGATGATCGATGTACTGATCATCGATGATGTGCACGAGTTTGCCGGAAAGGAGAAGACACAGGATACCTTTTTTCATATTTTCAATCACCTGCACCAGAGCGGAAAGCAGCTCATCCTGACTTCCGACAAACCCCCTGTGGAACTTCAGGGAATGGAATCCAGGCTGCTCAGCAGGTTCAAATGGGGACTTTCTGCGGATCTGCAGGCTCCGGATTTCGAGACCCGGATGGCCATTCTGAAGAAGAAGACCTACAACGACGGAATTGATCTTCCCGAAGAGGTGCTGGAGTATATCTCAACGCACATATCGGATAATATCAGAGAACTGGAGGGCGCCCTCATTTCTCTGCTGGCCCAGTCCACCCTGAATAAAAAGGAGATCACCCTGGACCTGACCAAGGAGATGATCGATAAACTGATCAAAAGCACCAAACGGGAGATTTCCATTGACTACATCCAGAAAGTGGTATGCAACTACTATAATATCGTACTGGAGCAGCTTCAGTCGAAAACCCGGAAAAGGGAGATCGTGCAGGCCCGGCAGGTAGCCATGTTCTTTTCAAAGACCCTGACCAAATCGTCCCTGGCCACCATCGGATCCCAGATCGGGGGCAAGGACCACGCAACAGTCCTGCATGCCTGTAAGACGGTCAATAACCTGATCGAGACCGATAAGCGATTCCGGTTGCAGGTTGATGAAATTGAAAAGAAATTAAAGATGTAGGATCTGAATGCTCTACCTGATCGGCTGTATACTCTCCTCTACAGGCATATTCATTGTATTCAAATCCATTGACCGTCTTCGAATCCCCTCCTTTCCCGTGATTTTGATCAATTACCTGGCGGCTACCCTGCTGGGTTTTTTGATCAACCCGATTCAGGCTGAGGGGAGTTCCATCCTTCAAATGGATTGGCTCCCGCTCAGTATCATCATCGGGATCATGTTCATTCTGATGTTCTTCCTGATCGCTTTCTCATCATCGAAAGCGGGTATTTCAGTCACCACGGTGGCCAGCAAGATGTCGGTGATCTTTCCTATCGCCTTCTCCCTGCTTATTGAGCCTTCCGATCGCCTTTCCCCAATAAAGGCCTTGGCTATCCTGACGGCAGTTGCCGGTGTGGGTCTGACTGTTTACAGACCAGCGACCGGGACATTGGATCGGAGGTCGATATTGATCCCGCTGCTTCTATTTGTGGGGATGGGATTGGTGGATTCTCTGGTCAAATTCGCGCAGCATCGGTTTGTAAGCGATGACCAAACCGCCCTTTTTAGTGCCATCCTGTTTTTGAACGCTTTTCTCTCGGGAGTATTGATCCTGTTATTTCGCCGGAGATATCTCCGCCAATTGGGTAAACCGCGCACCTGGGGTTGGGGAGTTCTCCTGGGAAGTGTCAACTTCGGTTCCATCTATTTTCTGGTACGGGCCCTTAATCACATCACTCCGTATGGAGGATCGCTGGACAGTTCGATGGTCTTCGGCGTGAACAATATAGGTATCGTTGCGCTGAGTGTTCTGGTGGGGCTGGTCGGATTCAGGGAACAACTTACGATAATCAACTGGCTGGGAATTACCCTTTCGGCCGTTGCTCTTTCCCTTTTTGCGCTGAACGGATGAGCGATTCCCACCAATACTTGACGATCGCACAGCCCGGGGAGGGTAGTACCAGGGTAAAGGGAAGCAGGTTCCTGGCATTTGCCTATCCGGTCTCCTCCGAGGAGGAGATCCGGGAAGCGCTGGGAATATTGCGGAAAGCATACCACGACGCCACCCATCACTGCTACGCGTGGCGACTGGGTGCGGAGATGGACAGGTTCAGGATCAATGATGATGGTGAACCTTCCGGAACCGCCGGACATCCCATATTTGGCCAGATACAGTCCATGAACCTGACCAATATTCTGGTGGTGGTGGTTCGCTATTTCGGGGGAACCCTTCTCGGAGTGGGTGGACTGATACAGGCTTACAGGGAGGCCGCCAGGGACGCCCTGGGCAAGACAGGAACTGTCCGGCGCAAAGTGGAATCAGAGATAAGTATCCGGTTCGAGTATGCACAGATGAACAAAGTGATGAGTCTGGTGAAAGAATACAAGATCGAAACCAAGGATCACCGATTCGATTTGGTCTGCACCATGTCACTGACGGTCTGGAACCGGATACTCGAAAATGTTTTGAGCCGTATCGAACTGATCGAAGATTGCCAGGTGGAGAAAATCACATCCACATAACCTATATTTGAACAAAATCAGTCATCTATGAAAAACAAGCATCTAGTCTCCATTACCGACTTCTCCAGGGAGGAGTACATGAAGATCCTCGAACTGGGCGGCGAGTTTGAGAAGCAACCAAGGCAGGACATTCTGAACGGATATGTGATCTCCACCCTGTTTTTCGAGCCATCCACACGAACCAGGCTCAGCTTTGAAACCGCCATCAACGGTCTTGGAGGAAGAGTGGTCGGGTTCAGCGATTCCGTCGCTACCAGTGCTTCCAAAGGAGAGACCCTGCATGATACGATCAAGATGGTAAGTAATTATGCGGACCTGATCGTGATGCGCCATCCACTGGAAGGGAGCGCCAGACTCGCCAGTGAGGTCTCTTCTGTACCGATTGTCAACGCGGGTGACGGCGCCAACCAGCATCCCACTCAGACACTACTGGACTTGTACTCGATCCTCAAAACCCAGGGAACACTGGAAAACCTGAATATATTCCTGGTGGGGGACCTGAAATACGGGAGGACGGTCCACTCTCTGCTGCAGGCCATGTCCAGGTTTAATACCACCTTCTTCTTTATCTCACCCGAGGAGCTGAAAATGCCTCAGACCTACAAGCTGCACCTGGACAAGGTCGGTCTGGAGTATCATGAAGGATGGGACCTGACGGAATTCCTGCCGGAGGCAGATATCATTTATATGACCCGGGTGCAACAGGAAAGATTCACCGATCCGATTGAATATGAGCGTGTTAAGAACGCTTATATATTGAGGAGGGAGATGCTGGAAGACACCAAAGAGACCATGAAGGTGCTCCATCCCCTGCCCAGGGTGAATGAGATCCATACCGATGTGGATGACAGCCCCCATGCCTACTACTTCGATCAGGCCAGAAACGGAGTGTTTGTCCGCATGGCCATCCTTACCTCCATTCTGGGTGTCAAATGAAAAGTTACGAACTGAACTCAACTTATATTGTATGAAAGATAAACTCCTATCGGTCAGCGCCATCAAGGAAGGCACTGTGATCGACCACATCCCTGCCACGGCTCTTTTCAAGGTGGTATCGCTGTTGAACCTGGATCAACTGGATACTATGATCACCATCGGAAACAGCCTGGACAGTAAAAAGCACGGGAAAAAGGGAATCATCAAACTATCCGAGGTCTTTTTCAAAGATGACGAGATCAACAAGATATCTCTGGTGGCCCCCAGTGCAAAACTGAACATTATACGCAACTACGAGGTGGTGGAAAAGAGAGTGGTAGAAATACCCGACGAGATTCACGGAATCGTTAAGTGTGTGAATCCAAAGTGTATTACCAACAATGAAAATGTAATCACCCGCTTCGAAGTGGTATCCAAATCGGAGGTCAAGCTAAAGTGTCACTATTGCGAAAAGATCACCGACCAGGAAAATATCGAGATCATCTGATACGCTCGTACGCCTTCACCAGCAGCTCATCCCTGCGTATCCGCCTGAAAGCCAGGTAAAGAAGAATCATCACCACCGGTGGAACAACAAACCTCCACTGATGCAGGATGGCAGCCCCTTCCCATTGATTTCCTGCAATGAATGTGTAGTAGAACATCATACCAGCCGTTCCTGCAAACAGAAGAATCAAAAATACCGTCACCCTCATCTGGCGGATCCTGTTCTTGTAAAAAAAGATGTTCAGGAATACGAGCAATGATACCAGGACGAACAGCAGGGTAAGGGGCCAGGTGACCAGTTCCAATCGCTCCCCCAGGCCATTATATAGCCCGGAATACCTCAGAATGTATTCAGTCCCATCCACTGAAATCAGGGCGATGGGTCCGGTGAATAGAAAAATGGCCAGAACCAGTGCGCCCAGCAGGTAAAGGGTCTGTGGACGTTGCAGCATGCTAATTCCCTCCCAGAATCAGCGGAAGGCCTTCCTCACCACCTCCGATGACCACTACTTTGCTGTTAGCGGAGTTGGCCAGCTGGAGTGTGGCATCGATTCCCTTCTGCCGGAGAATCCGTTCTGTCAGTGAGGCACTGATGATGGCATTATAGTCAGCGATCCCCTGGGCCTCGATTCGCCTTCTGTCGGCTTCACTCCGCTCGCGGTCGAGCCGGAACTGGTAGGCAAGCGCCTCCTGTTGTTGCTGGAGCTTACTTTCAATAGCCGCTTTGATCTTCTCTGGAAGCATAATAGAGCGGATCAGCAAGTCTTTCATCTCAATGTTTTTTGCTGCCAGGGCCTTCCTGGTGGCATCGATGATTTCTGCTTCCACCTCTCCCCTTTTGGTGGAGTAGATCTCTTCGGCCGTAAACCGTCCGGTAACAGCCCTTACCGAGGATCGGACATTGGGGATCACCATGACCGACACATAGTTGGCGCCGATATTCTCATGCAGGTCACCGATCTTGTTATAGAAGGGGTTGAAGATGATGGTCACATCCACATTGATCGACAGCCCTCCCTTGTCCAGCACATCCATGGTCTCTTCGCTCTTCTGCTCCCTCACATCATAGCGGATCAGATCATTCCAGGGGGCGATCACGGTAAATCCCGGCACAAAGATATTCTCCTTGTCCAGTCCGCCTGCGAACTTCTTAAAAATCACGGCGCGCTCACCAGGTTTGACTACGTAGAACATCTGACTGCCAAAAATAAGCAGCAGGACCACTATGGCTACCACGGTTATAATAATGTACTGCATTCGTTTCATAATGGGAGTTTTTTATTGTGAGTAAGTATTTTCAATGACGGATTAAAATTACACTATTTTTATGGAAAACACAGGGTCTGTTGAACAATAAGGAGCTGGATGCATTGATCACATTGCTGGAGGATCCAGATCACCAGGTATTTCACTCAGTATCCGACCGGTTGATCGAACTGGGGGAAGAGGTGGTCACTCCTCTGGAAAAGAGATGGGAGGTCACCCTGCGTCCCGACCTCCAGGAACGGATTGAGAATGTGATCAGGCAGATCCAGTTCAACACCCTGCTGCGGGGGATGGATATCTGGAAGGCCACCGGAGGCAAAGATCTTCTGTTCGGGGCGTATCTGGTGGCCAGGTTCCACTACCCGGAACTCTCCTATCAACCCCTGAATGATGCCATTGACAAGATCAAGCGTGATATCTGGCTGGAACTCAACAACAGGCTGACGGCTCTTGAAAAGGTAAGGGTGATCAATTATTTCATGTATGAAATACACAAGTTCGGGCGAAGCCAGAAAAAAGCCCATACCCCGCAACTGTACCTGGTGAACCATGTGATCAATACCTTTAAAGGGAGTCCTGTGATGCTGGGACTGATCTATGCGGAACTGGCAAGGCGACTGGAACTTCCCATTTACGGGGTCAATCTGCCGCGGAATTTTGTACTGTGCTACTATGACCCTGAATACCAGGAAAATCCCAATGGCATTCTGTTTTATATCAATCCTTCCGATAACGGGAACGTTTTGGGCATTAAGGAGCTGAAGTACTTTCTGACCCAGCTGAAGATTGAAGAAAAGGAGTTCTATTTCAAGCCGTGTTCCAACACCGATATTATCGAGAGGCTGATCATCAATCTGCAATTCGCCTATACCCGAACCGGCAACACTGATAAGGCCAAGCAACTGAACCGCCTGCTGAAAAACCGTCGCTAAAAGACTTTACAGACTATAGTACATTTTGTACCATTCTACAAAGCGGCTGATCCCTGTTTCCACAGGAGTACCTGGATTATATCCGTAATCTCTCTTCAGAGAGGAGACATCGGCCCATGTCTTCTCCACATCCCCTGGCTGTATGGGCATCATCTTTTTCTTCGCTTTTTTACCCAGCGCATTTTCCAGCGCCTCAATGAAATCAGTCAGCAGTACCGGACTGCTGTTCCCGATATTATGAAGCCGGTATGGTGCCGATGAAGAGGAAGGATCGGGATGCTGCGGATCCCAATCTGCACCGGCAACCGGAGGCTGGAGGATCATCCTGTCGATTCCCCCAACGATATCATCAATATAGGTAAAGTCGCGCTCCATCCTGCCATAGTTGAATACCTGTATGGGTTCTCCGGCAAGAATGGCTTTGGTAAACAGGAAGAGTGCCATGTCGGGTCTTCCCCAGGGGCCATATACCGTAAAAAAGCGAAGCCCGATCGTGGGAATGCCAAAGAGGTGGCTGTAGGTATGCGCCATCAGCTCGTTGGTTTTCTTGCTTGCCGCGTAAAGACTTACGGGATGGTCCACATTGGAGCTCACGGAAAAGGGCATCTTTTTGTTCAGGCCATATACGCTGGAACTGCTGGCATAGATCAGGTTTTTCACGGGATGGTGGCGGCAGGCTTCCAGAATATTCAGAAACCCCGTAATATTGCAGTCCACATAGGCTTCAGGATTGGTAAGGCTGTAACGTACACCGGCCTGAGCCGCCAGGTTGACGACCACATCGAACCGGTTCTCCCTGAACAGGTGGTGCAACGCTTCCCGGTCCTCCAGCTGAAGCTGGATAAACCGGTAGCTGGAATCGGATTTGCTTTTTACCAGCTTGTTATAGGACACCTCGGCCCGGTGAATGCCGGCCTCCCGGAGTCTGCTGTATTTCAATTCCACATCATAATAGTCATTGATGGAATCGAGGCCGGTCACTTCTATCCCCCGGGCAAGTAACTTCCTGGCCAGGTGAAACCCGATAAACCCGGCTGTACCAGTGATCAATACCTTATGCATGATTCTTATTTCGCGTAACTGATGGCACGTGTCTCCCGGATAACAGTGATCTTCACCTGACCGGGATAGGTCATTTCGTCCTGTATCTTCTTGGAAATATCATAAGCCAGACTCTCCGCTTCCTTGTCCGAAACCTTTTCACTTCCCACAATCACCCTCAATTCCCGTCCTGCCTGAATGGCATAGGTTTTCAGCACACCAGGATAGGAAAGAGCCAGCGCTTCCAGCTCCTTCAATCGCTTAATATAGGATTCCACCACCTCCCTCCTGGCACCGGGTCGTGCCCCGGATATGGCATCGCATACCTGAACGATGGGGGCCAGCAGAGTCGACATTTCCACTTCGTCGTGGTGTGAACCGATGGCATTGCAGACTTCCTGCTTCTCCTTAAATTTCTCAGCCAGTTTCATTCCGAAAACGGCATGGGGAATCTCCGGTTCATCGTCCGGGACCTTACCGATGTCGTGCAACAAACCTGCTCGCCTGGCCATTTTAGCGTTCAGCCCAAGTTCGGAAGCCATGATCGCACACAGATTGGCCACCTCGCGGGAGTGCTGAAGAAGATTCTGTCCGTAAGAGGATCGGTATTTCATCTTTCCCACCATCCTGGTAAGTTCGGGATGAAGGCCGTGGATCCCCAGGTCGATGGCAGTTCGTTTTCCCACTTCAATGATCTCCTCTTCGATCTGCTTCCTGGTTTTGGCCACCACCTCTTCGATTCTTGCCGGATGGATCCTCCCATCGGTCACCAGCTGGTGGAGTGAAAGCCTCGCCACTTCTCTTCTGACCGGATCAAAGGCGGAAAGGATAATGGCTTCGGGTGTGTCATCTACTATTACCTCCACCCCGGTTACCGCTTCCAGTGCCCGAATATTGCGTCCTTCACGTCCAATGATACGGCCCTTCAGTTCATCCGATTCAATGTGGAAAACAGTCACCGCATTTTCAATGGCCGTTTCGCTTGCCACTCTCTGAATCGATTTGATCACTATGTTCTTGGCCTCCTTATTGGCGGTCATTTTCGCTTCATCCACAATCTCATTGATGAGCGACATGGCTTCGGTCCGGGCTTCCTCTTTCAGCGATTCGACCAGCTGTGATTTGGCCTCTTCGGCCGAGAACCCGGAAATCGTTTCAAGTTGCTCCACCTGCACCCTGTGGGATCGTTCCAGCTCCTCCTTTTTCTTTTCCACGATGGCCAGCTGCGAGGAAAGATGGTCTTTTAGCGTATCGAGTTCCTTTCGGCTTCTCTGCAGATCCTCCTGTTTCTGGGAAACAGCATATTCCTTCTGTTTTACCTCGCTTTCCCTCTGGTTAAGCTTGCTGTTCTTTTCATTGATTAGCTTCTCATGTTCCTCTTTCAGTTGAAGGAATTTTTCTTTAGCCTGCAGGATCTTCTGCTGTTTGATCATTTCTGCTTCGCCCTTTGCCTCCTTGATGAGGTTATTGCTCTTTCTCTTGATCACAGCACTATAGACCAAAAATGCGATGCCCCCACCCACAAACAGGGAGGCACCCCCAACCAAAAGATAAACCGGCGTCTGAAGCATCACAAAATGCATGATCAGTTCCATATATCTATCTTTTTAGGCATAAAAAAACCCGCATATTTCCCCAAGATTTTGTAAAAACCCCAATTAAACATGGGTGGAGCTGCCGGAATGTATCGAGTTTCCAATGACCGACGAATCGGTATCCAGGCGAACCTGGATCTTGGCCTGCTCTTTACAACCCGAGCTTGACTCCAATCTGATAAATGTTGAGTTTCGAAAATAATTGAAGAAACGATGCGGGCAATATCTTATATGTAAAGAACGCTATTACTCTTCCTGTTTCAATAAGTCATCCAGCTCACTGCTCAAAACTCCCAACTCCTGATCCAAAGATACAACATTTTGTTCTTCTTCACAATCCAACAGGTTTATGACGAATTGGAGGGCTACCATTGCCAGAAAGTCCTGCGCATCCTTATCCGTATATCTCTGTTTATATTGCAGGACTTTATCATTGATCAACCTGGCAGCCTTCCTGATCTTCTCCTCTTCACTTCTCCTGATCTTCAGGGGGTAGAATCTCTCTGCGATCTGTACTTTTATCGAAAGCTGTTCATCCATAGGTCCCCTGCTACTTATTTAAAAGAGCAATACACTTGTCAATTTCCCGCACAATCCGTTTAATCTTTATTCTGGCATCCTGTGCATTTTCACCATCTGCCAGCAAACTCTTCGCCAGCGTCAACTGCTGGTTCTTTTCTTCCAGTTCCTCAATGACCATCTGTTTCTGCTGCACCTTCTGCTGAAGATCCTCGTTCTGCGCCTTTAACTTTCTGTTTTCGTCGATCTGTTCGTCCATGCGGTCTTTTACTGACCGGATCTTACTTCGGATCCCATCCATTATTTCAGCATGCTCGGCACTCATTCCGCAGATAGATGATATATGCAAATATAGAATTAATTTGATAAAATAATGTAGCTTTGAATTTGCAAAATCCTGTTGGTGAGTATGCGTAGAGTGATCCTGTATTTATTTCTTCAAGTTGCTATTTATCAGATTTTTGGACAAGAATACCCCGCATTTCATGCTCCGTTAAAGATTCCGCTTGTGCTCTCGGGCAACTTCGGTGAGATCAGAAAAGATCATTTTCACTCGGGAATAGATATCAAGACCGGGGGCACGATCGGACATGAAGTTTTTGCCATTGAATCGGGCTATATCTCAAGAATTAAGGTGCAGGCCAACGGGTATGGCAAAGCCATCTACCTGAATCATCCCACCGGTCATACCTCGGTTTACGGACACCTGGACAGGTATCAGAACAAGATCGCGGAGTATGTCAGGAGGATGCAATACCGGAACAGGAGCCATGAGATCGATCTTTACCTGAAAAAAGATCAGTTTCAGGTGGAGAAAGGCGAAGTGATCGCTTATTCGGGCAATACCGGTGGTTCATCCGGGCCTCACCTTCATTTTGAAATTCGCACCTCGCGGAACCAGCACCCTGTCAATGTACTCAAGTACCCATTCCCGATCGATGACGGGGTTGCCCCGGTTTTCCACTCCATCCGAATCTATTCGCTCGATTCAGATGGATATGTCAACCGCAATACCGGGAAATTCCATTCCACAACTGCCTGGAAAAGTGGGTACTTCACCATTCCGGGAGCAGAGGTGGTAAAGGCTTCAGGCAACGTGGGCATCAGTGTGGAGGTATTTGACTACCTGAATGGTGCGGCCAACAGGTGCGGGGTATATACCCTCTCGCTATATCTGGACGAATCATTGGTATATCAGCATTCCATGGATGAATTCTCTTTCAATGAGACACGCTATGTGAACGCACATATCGATTACCGGGAACTCATGGAAAGAGGGACCAGGGCCCACTGCCTGCATCGAAAACCCAATGACCGGCTTCGTATTTATAAGGAGCTGGAGAATAACGGTGTGATCTTCATAAAACAAGGTGAATCCCGCCAGGTGCGGATCGTTGCAACCGATGTAGCTGGGAATAATTCAGAGCTTCGTTTTACATTGACCGGCGATATGCCTCCCGATCCTCCCGACAGCGACCATGCGGATGAGACGATGGGTGGAAAAAAAATGAAATATGACCGGGAAAACCGTTTCACCGATGGCGATATTTCGATCATACTCCCAGCCAACACCCTCTATGAGGACCTGGACTTTGCATTCTCCAGATCGGATGCAGAATCCGGGTCGCTGACCGATATCTATCATATCTCAACCCTTTCTGTACCTGTACATGCACGATACTCCCTTTCCATCACCCCCCCTGAGATAATCCCTGCGCTTTATGACAAACTGTGCCTGATTCATCTGGATGTTGAGGGAGATATCGACGTGGTAAACGGGGACTACGAGAACGGGATTTTCACAGCATACCCAAGAGAATTCGGGAGCTTTGCCCTGATGATCGACACCCTTGCACCGCAGATCCTCCCCTTAGGTGCCACCGCAAAGAAGGATATGAAGGGTGCCGGCTCCCTTCGATTCTCGATTACTGACGATTTATCGGGGATCGAACACTACGAGGGTTACCTGGATAATCAATGGGTACTGTTCGAATACGATATGAAAAACGACCTGCTCTTCCATACGTTCGACCGCACCAGAACAAGACAGGACTCCGCACATGAACTGGAGCTATACGTGACAGATGCGGTGGGGAATGTGCAGTTATTTCACCAGAATTTCACCTGGTAGGGAAGTCATGAACACATCCTATCAAGTAACAGGACTCATGTCAGGTTCTTCTCTGGACGGAGTGGATCTGGCCTTTTGCGAACTCTACAACAGAGGAACCAAATGGGAATACCGTATCATTGCAGCAGAGAATATCCCCTACCCGGCAGATCTGCACAGCCAGCTGCTGGCTGCGCATACCTGGACCGAAAAGGAGTTGCGGGCTCTGGATCTTCAGATGGGTGAATTCTATGGTCAGCTACTATCCGAATTTCACCAGAAGCACCAGTTGAAGCCGGTCCTGATTTCCTCGCACGGGCATACCATCCTGCACGAACCTGGTAAGGGGATCACTTTGCAGGTTGGAAATGGCCAGCTAATGGCAGATATCACAGGTACCATGGTCATAGGCGATTTCAGGAGCCAGGATGTCATGCAGGGTGGACAGGGGGCGCCGCTGGCACCGGTAGGTGATCTGCTGCTTTTCAGCCGGTATGAGAGTTGCCTGAACCTGGGCGGGATCGCTAATATTTCCATGGATGATTCCAGAGGTGTCCGAATGGCTTTTGACATCTGCCCGGTCAATATGGTGCTGAACTGGCTTGCAGGAAAAAGAGGCCTCGAAATGGACAGGGACGGGGAGATTGCCCGGCTTGGCACCGTTGATCCCCAGCTGCTTTCCACGTTGAACAGCCTCGATTTCTACCAGACCACACCCCCCAAATCATTGGGAAGAGAGTGGTTTATCCAACAATTGATCCCATTGCTGACCGGCAGCAGACTCTCCATTGAGACCCTGATGGCCACATCGGTGGAACATATCGCCATACAGATCGATCGGGTTATCAGAAAATATGGTATCACTTCACTGCTGGTCACCGGAGGAGGTGCTCTCAACGCCGCTTTAATAGAGCGTTTAAGATCCAGGACTGTCGCCCGGGTGGTTATTCCGGAAAGTGACTTGATACATTTCAAAGAGGCTCTTATCTTTGCCCTCCTTGGCGTTTTGAGGTTCAGGAAAGAAATAAACTGCATCGCCAGTGTCACCGGTGGCAGGAAAGACCTGTCAGCAGGCAGAATCTTTGAACCTGGAACTGGGCAGCATTGATCAGATAGATGATTATCATCTTAAAAAATATCAAATGGAAAACTTTGTCGCTTATAATCCCACCCGCCTCCACTTTGGAAAAGGTGTGGTAAAACAACTGGGCGAGCACGCCAGGTCCCTTGGAAGCCACGCGCTGATGGTATATGGGGGCGGATCGGTCCTCCGTAACGGCAGCTATGAGGACACCCGCGATCAGCTCATAGAACATGGGATTAAGATCACCGAATTTAATGGCATCAAACCCAATCCCCGTGTGGAGGATGTCCGGGAGGCGGCCCGGATCGGCATGGAAGAAAAGGTGGATATGATCGTTGCAGTAGGAGGCGGAAGCGTGATCGATTCAGCCAAGATCATTTCCATCTGCATTTCGGAAGAGGCAGATGCCTGGGAGGTTATGAAGGGAGCATATGAGCCGACTGCAGCCCTGCCTTTGATCGCCGTCCTGACACTTGCTGCCACCGGTACGGAGATGAATGCGGTGGCAGTTCTGCAGAATCCGGAGACCCGGGAGAAGATCGGTTACCGGAACGAACTGATCTATCCCGACCACTCCTTCCTTGATCCATCCTATACCCTCTCGGTGCCTGCCAATTACACCGCCTACGGGATCGTTGACCTGGTAGCCCACTGCCTGGAGGCATGGTTCGGGGATGGGGATGCCTCTCTCTCCGACCGCTTTGTGGTGGCTATCATCCAGGAGGCTTTGGAGTACGGACCTCTCCTGATGAAGAACCTGGAGAACTACCAGCTGCGTTCCCATATCATGTGGGCTGCCACCAACGCTTTAAACAACCTGACCATTTATGGAAGGGATTCCGGAGATTGGGGAGTCCATGCATTGGGCCACACCCTGTCCTTTTTATACGACACCCCCCACGGAGCCAGCCTGTCCATTATGTACCCTGCATGGATGCGGGTCATGAATAAGAGAGCAGAAAGCCGGATCGCGAAACTGGGGCAAATGCTTTTTCAGACCAGCTCGGTGGATGAAACGGTCGATGGACTGGAAACGTTCTTCCGGTCACTGGGAAGCCCGGTGAGATGCATGGAAACGGAGATCAGTGGTGAAAAAAAGGAAGCGATTCTGGAACTGATGAATCAGAACCGCGCGGGAGGGAGCCATTATAACCTAAATGACCGGGAAAGGGAAGAAATACTGAACAAGGCCCTGTAAGACAAAAAAAAGAAAAGGGCCATCTGGCGATCGACCCTTTTCTACTAAACTAACTAAAACTACCAACTAAACTACCAACTAAACTACTAACTAAAACTACTTATGAAAAAACATCTACTACCTTGCAAGAACTCTTTATTCAAATGTTATGCCACAAAGGTAAATACAAACTTTTATCCCACCAAAGGTTTATTTGTTAAATTATCGTTAGAACGAAAAGATATCAATTAATAGTATATTAACCTCAATTTTTTAAGGGTCATTGAAGAGATTGATACTATTTTATGTTAACACATTATATCAAAAAGGGGTGTAAATAAATATTATGTATTCATTAAATAATTGTAGAAAGATGAGGATGAGGCTTTTTTTAATAGTGCTTCTGGCAGTTGGATGGCGGACAACCGGCCTCCATGCCTGCACCAATTTCCTGGTTACCCCGGGAGCATCGGTTAATGGAACTTCCATGATTACATATGCTGCCGATGCACATGTTTTGTACGGCGAACTCTATTTCACCCCGGCGGCTGATTATCTGCCGGGAGCCATGTTAAAAGTGTATGAATGGGATACCGACAAATACCTGGGAGAGATCGCTCAGATATCTCATACCTATTCGGTGGTGGGGAACATGAATGAACACCAGGTGGCCATTGGTGAAACCACCTATGGCGGAAGACCCGAACTCCGGGATACCACCGGGATCATCGATTACGGCAGCCTGATGTACATCACCCTCCAGCGGGCCCGCACTGCCAGGGAAGCCGTTAATATAATGGGAGAGTTGGTGGCTGAGTACGGTTATTACAGTTCCGGAGAATCGTTCTCTATTGCCGACCCCTATGAAGTCTGGATCATGGAAATGATTGGGAAGGGCACAGAGCTGGTCACCGAAGGGGGGCGAACCCACAATAAAAACAAGGGAGCTGTGTGGGTAGCAGTCAAAATTCCGGACGGTTACGTCTCCGGACATGCTAACCAGGCGCGGATTCAGCAGTTCCCGCTGGATGATCCGGAAAATTGTCTCTATTCGGAAGATGTGATCTCCTTTGCCAGAGAGATGGGGTATTATGAAGGTCCGGATGAAGCCTTCAGTTTTTCAGATACCTATGCACCGGTGACCTTTGGGGGGGCTAGATTTTGCGACATGAGAGTCTGGTCTTTCTTCAAGGACGTCAACACGGGAATGGACCAGTATATTGATTATGTGCGGGGAGAGGACCTGGAAAACCGGATGCCCTTGTTCATCAAGCCGAACCGAAAACTGAGCAACCGGGATCTGATGAATTTCATGAGGGATCACCTGGAAGGGACCGAATTCGATATGACCAAGGATGCCGGAGCCGGTCCATTTGGACTCCCTTACCGATGGCGTCCGCTTACCTGGGAATTTGATGGTACGATGTACATCAATGAGAGGGCCACTGCCACGCAGCAGACAGGATTCTCTTTTGTAGCAGAATGCCGGCCCGGGTTCGAGGACTTCCTGGGCGGGATCCTCTGGTTCGGCGTGGATGATGCAGCCGCCACCACCTACGTTCCCATGTACAGCGGAATGACCCGCATTCCCGAAGCTTATGCAGAAGGGAACGGAAACCTGCTCACCTATTCGGAGACATCCGCTTTCTGGACTTTCAGCTTCGTCTCCAACTTCAGTTACCTGCGCTACAATGTAATGATGGAAGACGTTCGTAAGGTCCAGCAGGAACTGGAAGAGCGATTTAATGCCGAGGTGGAAACCATTGATGCCGCAGCCGCTGCACTTCACATGGTCGATCCGGATATGGCTCGTGAATATATCACCGATTACTCTGTGGCAACCGCGCAGCACACTGTGCAACGCTACAAGGAACTGGGGCAATTCCTTCTGGTCAAATACCTGGATGGAAACATCAAGAAGGAGGTGAATGGCGAGTTCCTTCGCACTCCGGAGGGGTATCCCATGAGTCCAGATCAACCGGGTTACACTGAGGAATGGAAAGAGCGTGTGGTCAAAGACACCGGAAAAAAGCTAAAGATGCCCAAGGAAAATTAATTTTTTTTTGTACTTTTGCGACCTGTTAATTTTAGGCAGAGTAATTACTTAAAGAGTTAGGATCATGGATTTAATGAAGGTCGTTGACCAGGAATTTGCGCCCCAGGCTGAACTGCCGAAGTTCTCAGCGGGTGATACCGTTACGGTTCACTATAAGATTAAAGAGGGAAATAAGGAGAGAATCCAGCAATTCAGAGGCGTGGTGATCCAGCGCCGCGGAAAAGGAAATACAGAAACTTTTACGGTCCGTAAGATGTCCGGGAACATCGGTGTGGAAAGGATTTTTCCTTCCGCTTCACCATTTATTGAAAAGATAGAAATCAATAAACATGGCCGTGTTAGAAGAGCACGAATCTTCTATTTCCGGGAACTTACCGGTAAAAAAGCCCGGATCAGGGAGAGAAAGTTCTAATTGTTACGGGCTTCCGTCGCATCAAAGGATTATTTCAAAGAAATAGAGGGGCTGTCTCATAAGGGGCAGCCTCTTTTGCTTTCTGGACATAACGCCCATTCAGCATGAGCCTCCCATTTAACACAACCTTTGCTATTTTTCAAGGTCGGCCTGCTCCCTCGCCTCTTCGATCAGGGCATCCCCCTTCTCCTCCGCCTCCCTGACCAGACGGTTCGATTGTTTTTCGGCCTGCTCCTCCAGTTCCTGTGCGGCTCTGCGTGCTGCCACCAGCCTGATGGGATTATTTCCGGCCTCCTCGATCAGGTTCTCGCCCTGAAGCTCCGCCTCTTTCAACAGCTTCTCCCCTGCCTCCCTGGCCTCCGTGACCAATCTCTCCTTCTCCTTCTCTGCATCGCTGATCAGCTTTTCAGCCTCCTGTCCGGCCTCTTCACGAACCTCTTCTTCTGCCTCCTCCATCTTTTCCTGCACAGTTTGTTCGACCGTCTCCTTCACCGCCTCTTTAACCGCCTCTTTAACCGCCTCTTTCAACGTCTCACCCGTCTCACCCGTCTCACCCGTCTCACCCGTTCTGCCCAGATTCCCGCTCAGATCAGTGGTAATCCTGGGATCTCTGAAGGTTCCGCCTATCCGGGCCTTCACTTTGATTTCGTCCGAGTCCGGAATGTTCCATCCGGCCCCGGCTGCCAGTGCGCCGATACCCTGCATCAGCTCCCTGGCGCCTCCTCCCAGATCACTTTTGGCAATGCTCATGTCCAGCAGATAGTCCATGGACTGATCGATCCCGTGGGAGCCCGATACCATTATCCTGGAATCATCAAAATCGATCTCAAAGGGATCCACCTGCACCCGACCGTCGGCCACCACAAACCGGATGTCCACTTCATCGGGCGCCATCTGCCTGAATTTTTCATTCTTCAGCAATTCACTTAATTGGACGAATGACCGGGTATTGTAGAACTGCAATCCTTTGGTGTAGAGCCGGCCCTTTCCGTTGATCGTTCCATAGAGTGGGGAAAATCCGGCATCCAGAAGAGATCGGTATTGCATCTTCACATTGGCTGTCCCTTTACAGTAGCGGGCCATCGGCGCCAGCCGCTTTACAGTGACAAAGCTGCTATATGCCGATGGAATATCCACCCCCTCCACATCCAGGTCCAGATCCACCTCTGCCATCTCTCCCCGGGTATCCACAGTCCCGTTTGCTTCCACTGTTCCCTCAATCACTCCCAGCGAAAAATTCTCCAGATTGGCTATTCCCTCACTCACCCGCACCTGTCCCAGTATGTTTTGAATAAGTATCTGATCGTATGATACCTGCTTCACATCCAGTGACAACGCAAACTGCACATCGGTTGGAATTATAACCTGAAGAGGTTCCGCAACAGAGTCGGGCGGCGGAAGAGAGAGCGTATCCTCCACCACCACCAGTCCTTCCTTTCCTTCCTTTCCTTCCATTCTTACCTCATCTTCCTCTATTTTCTCTCCTACCTTTTCCACATCTCCTACCGACATCAGCTCATCATCCTGCGACATCAGCTCATCATCCTGCGACATCAGCTCATTCAGATCCAGCAGGCTGGAAGATACCTCCAGGGTACCTGCCACGGTCTGGTCACTGAACAGATAGGGAATGAAGTTGGTAAGTTCTCCACGCATCTGCAGGTCCGAAGAACCCAGCTTCAGATCCAGGTCCACCAGCTCAACGATCCTTGGATTGAAAGTCATCTGAAGGCTCCGCAGATTTACAGGCACAGGCAGTTCAGGCATTTCCAGTGAAAAATCTTCCAATGCCAGGGTGCCCTCCAGGTCCACCTCCTCGTACCGCTCCTGTTCAATGTAAGAAAGTCTCGTATCCCATGATATATCCATACCCAGCCTTCCGGACAACACGGTCTCTTTCAGAGGGACCACATCTTGCAGCGTATTGAAATCAATCATCCCGACAGCCATACCTGTCACTTTCATATCACTTACCAGGTCAGAAACCTGAACCTTCAGATCGAAAGGATTTCCTCCCAGCAGCAGATGAAACTGTTCCAGGTCCACCCTCGTGTCATCCATATCTGCACCGTTATAGTCTAACAGCAGAGATATTTCCACCTCCGATACCTCCTTTGGCAGATCGGGATAGGAGAAATAACCTTTGCTCACCTGCAGGGAAAGTTCTGCGTTGGGAAGAATACTATCTTTCAATACACCAGTAACGCTCCCCTCCAGCTGCATGGATCCACTGGTCTTGAGCGATTCAAAGTCCGACAGATAAATGGCCGGCACCATGGAGAGCAGGGTCTGGAAAGAGGTCTCTCCGGTAAAAAATATAAGATCGAGATCCATAGCCCCGTCCTCCAGAAGCCTCACTTCTCCCTCGCTGCCCAGCATCAGACCGTTCAATCTGATTTCATTTTCCCTGAGTGTGTATATCTGGTCCACCAGGTTGGCCCCTGCCACCAGGGTCAGCTCCAGCACCGCATCTCTCAGATACCGAATACCCCCTGTCCGTACATTGATCTTCCCGATATCTGTTTGGAGTACCATCTCCGTCTGATCCAGGGAGAAATCGCCTGACAGCCCCAGATTGAAACCTTCCATAGAAGCATCGATCCCGGCCGATCGGTCCCTGTAGTAGATCCGTCCCTCCCTGATAGCAAACTGCTTCAGAGAGACACTCATCCCTGTTTCGCCTCCCTCCTCTACATCCACCTCTGCTTCGGATTCTGCCTCCGATTCGGGGAAAATATCCCAGTTGGCCCGTCCGTCCTCCAGAATAATCCCGTTGATCAGTGGCATGTCCAACACTATGGTATTCACCTCCAGTCTCTTCCGGATAGCACTGAACGGATTTACACGGACTTCAAATCTTGCCAGCGAAGCCAGGGTGTCGCCCTGAAATTCCCCCAAACCTACCACCGATACCCCGCGCAGGTTCACGCTCAGCTGGGGAAATCCTCTGAAGAATGAAAGGGAGAATCTTTTCCAGTCCACCGAGGCCTCGATCTCCCGGTTCACCGTCTCCTTGACCATCGTTTCGATGCGGGATTTGAATAATAACGGCAATGTTATCAGCAATATAAATATGACCCCTATGAGGATTCCCAGCACTCTGAACACGCTCTTCATGGCTTTCGATTTTGGCTAAAAATACGAAATCCACCAGAAGAAATGAGTTTTGTAATTGTATGGAAATGATTAAATTTGCATTCGCTTTCCGGGACTAGTAGCTCAACTGGATAGAGCACCTGACTACGGATCAGGAGGTTGAGGGTTCGAATCCTTCCTAGTTCACACTGAACGCTCAGAACCAGGCATTTGCCTGGTTTTTTTTTGGAGTAATCCTTCTGCGTTCACCATGCAAGCTGGGGATCCTGATCAACATACTTTCTTTGGGAATCATAGATATCTCCTTTTCACTATGTCACGACAGAACAAAATTGGTTGTTACGAAACAAAAATGTTTCTTATCCTTCAAGCTTATATTTTTTCGACTACAAATAAATCCATCATAATCTGTATCTTAAAAAAATATTGTTCACAATGAGACCCCACCTGGAAGATCCGATAATAGAGAACAAACTAATTATGCGGGATACTTCCTACAGAATAACTTCTGCGGAAATTCGCTCCCTTATCCTGGACTCAAACTCCTACATTTCGGCATGAAAGGAGCCTGATGGACTTCACCGGGGCTTGAGGGGTCTTTTTTATCTGTTTGTTATACTTTTTCGGTTTATTAATGATAAAAAATATTTTTTGATAGGTACATTTTAGCAAGAACGACATCTAAAAAGTTAATAACTTGATAAAATACATCTCAGTTGACTTTTGAAAAATCCCCGTAGCGAGCTTCGAGAAACCAATCGACGAAACCTCCATGAACACGCTGGAAGTGCTGGTAATTATAGGAAACAGGGGCTGATGGAGGAATCTTCGATCCAGTATTCATTTTATTTGTGCCCGCTAACACTCGCAGCAGAGCTGCGGGGAACTAAGCCTGCGAGCTCGGCGAAGCCAATGCGCGAGCGGGATTCAATGACGGGAACAGGTTTTGTTTCGACGGCAACTGATTTTCGGGTTCTTCAAATTTTGGAGCAGGTACAGGATGGTAGATTTTAAGAAGCTGACTCCACCCTGAGTCATCAAAGTGAAAGCAACATGTCCTCGTTCCCTGGATCGGTCAGGATTCTTTCCAGGGCAACCAGTCGGGCATTGGTATGATAGGTGGGATCCTGCACGCTCCAGTCACCGATCAGTTTTTGGTCGTCTGTCTTGCAGCGAAGGAGAAGGGAATCCCCGTTGATCTCGAGCTTGGCGGTGAGGGTATACTCTCCGTTTCCTGCCGGGGACTGATCGATCCAGTGAAGGTGAATGTTCTTAGAGAGCAAAGTCTCAGGAATTGCTTCTTCAAGCTCCTGGTGGGTGATTCCCGACTGAGGGGATGAGGAGATGCGTGCCATGAGGTCCGTTTCAGCAAATACAGCTATCAGATCTTGTCCCTAAGATAGAAAGAATCATCTGTTTTCCCCCATCGAAAGAATCTTAATTTCACGGGAACCTAACGGGAATTGGACTAAGGGTGTGTGGCAGCACCATATGGAAATCATCCAATTGGTAAAATGATCGAAAGTTATGCTCTTTTGTGTAAATTTAAATCTCAAAAGGGATTTATGGTCGAAAAGGACTTTCAACCCCGGATGGCATTCCGTATGCTGAAACTGATCTTCTACTCGCTGAATGCAGGGCTGCTTATTTTCTTTCTGGTGGGAATCTTTCTGAATGAAATGGAAATTCCTCCCTTCAGGAGCGGGATCGATATGCTGACCATTGCAAATTTTTTACTTATGGGATCCATTCCGGTGGGATATGCCATTTCCAACAGGCGAATGGAAGCCATCAATCCGAAGGATCGGTTTTCCAGGAAGTTTGAGCAGTACCAGACAGCCATGATCATCCGGTGGGCCATGATCGAGGGCACTGCCTTTTTATCTATCGTCGGGTTAATCCTCCTTCAGGACGCCAAGCAATTAATCCTATTCCTAATTTGCTTACTGGTCCTCTCTTCCAATACCGTCACCCTTGACAAAGTCGTAAGATTGGCAAGGTTGAACAGGGAAGAAGCCCGGCAGCTGGAGGACTAGTCTGGCAGCCTGGTTTCCAGGGATTGCAGGACTAGTCTGGCAGCCTGGTCTTCCGGGATTGCAGGATTTCTGCCACCTGCTTCCTGTAGGTACGGCTAACCGGGAGTTCCTTCTCCT
>CAZRZY010000026.1:0-40679 GCA_964604655.1 uncultured Bacteroides sp.
GACGATGTAATGGGGCTTGTCTCGGAACAACGTTTCGCTTTCGGATTCAATCTCGCTTCCGGATTTCCCCACCGGCCGGCAGGAGTACGGTTGATAATAAAATCATTAAATGGGTGACCATCCACGCGGATAGGGGCGGTCTGGGCAGTGGCAAAGTATCCGGGACCGATTCCGTTGGCCTGGATATTAAACCGGGCCCATTCGGTCGCCATGCTGCGGGTTAACATCTTCAGGCCACCCTTGGCTGCGGCATAAGCGGAAACCGTGTTGCGACCCAGTTCACTCATCATGGAGCACATGTTAATGATTTTTCCATGGCCACGCCGGATCATTCCCCGGGCGATGGCTCTGGACATAATAAACGGACCGGTCAGATCCACATCCAGCACCTGTCTGAACTCTTCGGCCTTCATTTCCAGTATCGGGATCCTTTTGATGATGCCTGCATTGTTCACCAGGATATCGATGGGTCCTGTCTCCTTTTCAATGACCGGAATGGTTTTTTCGACCGTTTCTTCATCGGTGACATCCAGAACATAGGTGGCCACGCTGATCCCTTTTTCCTGGTACTCTTTTTTGGCTTTCTCCAGCTTATCGGGGAATACATCGTTGACGATCAGTTTGGCCCCTGCTTCTGCAAGGCTGGTGGCAATGGCCATCCCCAGTCCGTGAGTACCTCCGGTAACCAGGGCGGTTTTACCCGATAGATCGAATAGTTTTACTGACATTTGAATTGAATTTGAGATTACAGGAATTCGTCCCTGATGGGATGAAAGGAATCAATAATAATAACTTTCGGAGAGAGTGTCTTTACGGTATGAGGGATCCCCGAAGGGATAGCGAACAGGTCGCCCTTTTCCAGCCTGGCTTCTTCCCGTCCTTCCACATAGAGGATTAATTCTCCTTCCGCAATGTACGATGTCTGTTCGTGCGGATGGTCATGGAAGGAATCGGGGACCTCTGCAGGTCCGTTGGTGAACTCTACCACCACCAGCATCAGATTCTCGGTATGGATCAGTTTTCTTCGTAAACCCGGGGCCAGGTCGGTCCATTCGGGTTGTGATGCAGTCTGCTTCATCGTTCAGGATTTTTATGCTATCGTAATTCATTGGCTGCAATGGTGTCCATATCCCCGTAGTCCAGGTTCTCGCCGGCCATTCCCCAGATAAAGATGTAGTTGAAGGTTCCGGCGGCGGCGTGGATCGACCATGGGGGGGAGATCACCGCCTGTTCATTGGACATCCAGATGTGCCTGGTCTCTTTTGGTTCACCCATGAAATGGCATACGGCCTGATTATCAGGAACCTCGAAGTAAAAATAGGCCTCCATTCGGCGATCATGCTGGTGGGGAGGCATGGTATTCCAGACACTGCCCGGCTGCAACTCGGTCATCCCCATCTGGAGCTGGCAGGTTTCCACCACCGAATGCACCAGCAGTTTGTTGATCCTGCGGGCATTGGATTGCTCGAGAGAGCCAAGCTCAACGACCTCTGCATCGTTCAGGGTGACCTGTTTGGTAGGGAGCGATTTGTGAGCAGGGGCAGAATTCAAATAGAAGTGAGCCGGTTGGTTCTTGTCCGTGCTGCTCATCATGACCCTACCCGAACCGGCCCCCACATAGAGGGCTTCCTTGTAACCGAGGGCGTAGTCGACTCCGTCAACGGAAACTGTTCCATTTCCTCCCACATTGATGACTCCCAGTTCCCTTCGGTCGCAGAAGTGTTTCGATTTCAAAGGATCAATGGTGGTCAGCTCAATGGGATCCAGCGGGACCGCACCGCCTACGATGAGCCGGTCATTCATGGAATAAACCAGGTTGATTTCACCCGGAACCATTACCTTCTCCACGAGAAATTCCTTTCTCAGTCTCTCGGTACCATAAAGTACCGCATCTTCAGGATGATTCGAAAATCGCACTTCATAATTAATGGCCATAATTCTTCTTTTTTTAAGGATTTATATATCTGTTTGCTGATGTTTGTGAAATGAATCTGCTGTTGATCGGCTTGAACTGTCTCTGATGATCAGTCCGGGCTTTAAAATTACACGCTCGCATGGGGCTGTGCCCGGTTCCGAATTGCTGCAGCGGAGGAACATGCCGGCAACGATCCTTCCCATCTCTTCCCCCCGCTGATCCACGGTACTCATGGAGGGGGTCAGGAAAGCGGTGAATGGCTCATTGGCAAATCCGCAGACTCCCAGATCCTCCGGGACCTTGATCCCATACTTCAGGGCGGCCTGGAGTACTCCCAGGGCAGCGAAGTCACCGGCACAGAAAAATGCATCGGGAGGTTCCTTTGCCTTTATGGCCTGTTGGAATGCGGCGATTCCTCCATCCAGGACCAGCGGTCGTTCAAGGATCCATTCAGGAGGTACCTCAATGCCTGCTTCCGCCATGGCCGTCAGGTACCCTTCCTTCCGGTTCCGGTAGATCGGAATATGCTCAGCTCCGGAGATGTGGTAAATACGGCTGTACCCCTGGTCCAGCAAATGTTTCACGCTCTGAAAGGCTCCGAGTTTGTCATCGATGACCACCGAACCTGCAGCCAGCTCCTCCAACACACGATCGAAAAAGAAGAGGCGTATGCCCCGGTCCAGGATGGTTTTCAGGTGTGCGGCACCGATGGTTTCCATGCTGATGGACAAAATAATGGCATCCACCCTGGCATTGATCAGGGTATGAATGGCTTTCAGCTCATTGGTAAAGGATTCGTAGGTCTGGCAAATCATCAGCTGATACCCGGCTACTGCCAGGGTCTCCTCCATTCCCCCGATCACATTGGAGAAGAAATTCCGGTTGATCCGTGGAACGATTACCCCCACGGTCCTGCTGGTTCCGCGGCGAAGGGAAGAAGCCACCACATTGGGTTGATAGTCGTATTTGGCAGCAAGCTTTTGTACGGCCTCCCTGGTGGATTGACTGATCCGGGGATGATTCTGAAGGGCCCGGGAGACCGTGGAAGCCGAAACATTCAGCTCTCTGGCAATGTCGTGAATGGTGATGTGTGGTTTGGTCATTCCGTACAAAGGTACAAAAATGAGCAATCGATTGCGCAATTTGACATGAAAGTTTTACACCCCCAGGCACAATGACGAAGCCGGCCGGGTCAGAGAGGGTATGCCGGGCATCGGCGATCAGTGGCAGAGAGCCGGTCACAATCCCCGCTCACTACCTCCTTAAATTAGTCAAAAAAATCGCTGTTATTGTTTTTCACAATCGTACCTGATTGAAAACAGAAGCAAAATAATCAGAAAGGGAGCGTGACTCTGATGCATCATCCGTTCGAATGTGGCTCAAAGCAAGAGAAAATCACCCTTCCTGGTTTCAGTTGATCCTGAACCGGAGTCCCGCATATATCTTTCTTCCGAATACAGGTCCCCAGATCAGGGAACTGTCGAAATAGGGCCCGAACGGATCATCACTGGCGATGATGGGATCCTCCTGCCGGAAATCAAACAGGTTCTCCACGCCGGCATATACCTCCATCCGTTCAAAAAAAGTTTTTCCCGCCTGGAGATTGACCAGCGAGAAAGCTGGTGAGAGGGACTCTATCCGGTACGGTTCCGGATTGGTCAGGGTGCCGGGAATTCTTTTGGGTCCCTGCCAGCTCCAGGTAATATCGAATGTCCACGAATCATCCGTTTCATAGGCCATATTAATGAATCCCCTGTGCCGGGAGGTCAACGGGCGTGGGAGAAGCTCCCCGTCCAGGGTGGTCCTCACATCGTTTAACCGGTATGCCAGACGGATGTCATACCGCTCCACCGGTTCCATATCCAGTTGAACCTGCAGACTGTGGGAAAAGGATCTTCCGTCCAGATTGTAGAAATGAACCTCCCCGGGATCCCTGTCCAGGTCGGCCACCATTTGCCGGCTGAAGTACGTGTAGAAATAGTCCAGGCTCAGGATCGCATCCCCGGCACCCAGGGGAATCCCCTGAGCACCGTGAAATCCCATGCTCCATGCCACTTCAGGCTCCAGGCCATAAGGGGTATCGCTCCCCGTGCTGTCAATGTAGAACTCCCTGGAGGAGGCGAAGATCCCGATCTGCTCGGCAAAGATACTGGCCGTTTTCTGTCCTCTTCCTCCTGAAATCCTCAGAACGGTTTTTTCCAGTGGCTGGTAGCGGAGGTGGAGCCGTGGAGTTGCAAATGCCCCGAACTGACTGTGGTAGTCTGCCCTGATCCCCGCCACTGCTGTAAACAGATCCAGGTAATTGTAGGTGTACTCCAGGAAGGCCCCGGGCACCCATTCCGTCCGATGGAACTCCCCGATGGAAAGGGACTCGCTGTATTGGTCCAGCTGGAAGCTTAACCCCGTCCGGTACTGATGGTTCGGATTTCCAAGAATAGACTGATAGATCAGATTGGAGTAGAGGGCATTCTGCTCAGCATCGTAATTGCGCAGACCGAAATAGGAGTTCTGCCGGTGAACCACACCGGAGATCTGAAAGCCCATACTGGTGTAGGGCCGGTTCTCAAAAACTTTTCCGATTTTGGACCATGCCTCCACTCTCCGCGTATTCATTTCGGAACCCCAGTAGGGCTGACCCCGGCGTGATAATTCCGGATCATACTCCATCTGACCGGCCAGCTGGTCCAGGTAAGTTACCTTCACTCCCAATTGTCCTTCCAGCCCGTTGTTTCCTGAGTATTTGAACCGTTTCAGGCCCACCAGCTGATGCCCGGTGGGATGATCCATGAAACCGTCCCTGTTGCGGTCCATCTCCAGCGGCCGGAGATTTCCGTGAAGCAGGAGACCTCCATGCCATTTTTCGTTGATCGCATAGGCGGTGTTCAGATTGGCCTCCATACGGCCATCCCTGTTACCGAAAAGGTTCAGGTACAACCGGTCGCTGTTCTCCGGTTTCCTGAGTTCCACGTTGATCTGTCCGGTTATGCTTTCAAAGCCGTTCACCACCGATCCTGCTCCCATATTGAGCTGTATGCCCTCGATCCAGGGTCCGGGGGTGTAGGTGAGTCCGTAGAGCGCTGAGAGACCTCTCACGTCAGGCATGTTCTCACGGGTGATCTGCACATAGGGCCCTGCCAGTCCCAGCATCTCAATCTGCCGGGTACCGGTAACGGCATCTGTAAAACTCACATCCACGGAGGGATTGGTTTCGAAACTCTCCGAAAGATTACAACACGCTGCCTTGGTCAGCTCTTTCTCATGAATATTGCGTACGTTGTACGCTGCTTTAAATGAAATGGTGGTGGGTTTGATCCGGTGGGAAACCTCCACCTCTCCCAACATGATCGCTTTGGAAAACAGGACCTCTACCTCGGCCGGTTGATGGAGGTAAAGGGTGTCGTTCTGAAATCCAACGTAGCTGACAATCAGCATATGGGCCTGTGGTGCCAGCGGAATGTGAAATGTTCCGTCGGCACCGGTGGTGGTACCTTCGGTGGTTCCCATCCAGTAGATGTTGGCACCCTGAAGGGGAATTCTTTCCCCCTTTTCATCGGCTTCAAATACCTGTCCGGTCACCGCTCCCTCGCCGGCTTCATGGGAATGTCCCTCCTGACCGTGTGAGTTCTGCTCTGCCCCCAGAGCCTCGTCATGGTTGCTGAAATCCCTGTATTTACAGCACATGGGCAGTGCATTGTACACAGGATCAGGAGCCAGTATTTCCCGGGTGTCATGACCCGCGCTGGCTACCTGATAATGCAATCTCTGTGATTTGAACTTATCCGGATTGACGGTCAAATGCAGTATCCGGGTCTCATCCTCCCAGCTGGCTGAGAGTACTCCCCTTGTACCGGTGGCCGCCTCTTCGATACGGCTCTTGCACATACCGCAGAGTCCGTTGACCCATATGGCCAGTGAGTCAGGATCATTACCAGCCCTGACTTGCTGTGTCAAAGTAGATGCAGCAATGAAGATTGCTGCCAGTAACTTCCAATACGTATTCATTGATCTGGTGTTTTGGTGAACAGTTGGTGAAAAAGTCTTTTGTTTTCAGCACTGTTAACCAAAACGGGGTGGCTCGAAGGGAGGAGTCGGGAAATCGAAATGATACAGATTCCTGTAGGTCGTATAAAAACAGGGTGCTTCCATGGAAGTGGGGATGGCCAGGCAGGTATGCTGGATCGCACTCGGGTGAATGTGGCAGGAGCAGTGGCAGTGAACAGGACACGGTTCTCCGCCAGGCCCTTCGCATTCATGGCTCTCATCTTCATGGCTCTCATCTTCATGGCTCTCATCTTCATGGCTCTCATCCCGGTGGCAGCAATTTCCGTGCGTATCGTCGTCCGGCTGATCCGAATGCATCAGGCAGGCTACTTCCACAGACGACTCATGCTTACCCGGCTTTCTTTCCGGATCCGCACCTGCCGGGGAACTTCCGGTCCCTGCCAGGATGATCATCAAAAACACGGTATACTTAAAAGCCTTCATCAAACCACACTTATAACAAAAAGCAGCAAATAATTGTTCCCTGATCCCGGATCAGAACCTCAGATTCAGACGTACACCGAAACCTTTGTATTCTCCCCCCTGGAACGCTGCAAATACCCCCACATCCATCAGGAAAAATAGCTCATTCAGCGAATAGCCGGCCTGGACATAGTGGGGTGTGGCGGGAGTATAAACATAATATATCCTCAGCGATTCCTTCCAGAGGCGCTCACTGAACCAGGGCAGGAATTTGAGCAGAAGGTAGGAGGAGGTGAGGACGGCTTCACCCGAAGCCCAATACTCTGCCGTGGAAGCTTCGTAGAAATCCATGAGCAACAGCCCGTGATCGAATCCCGCCATGTCGATCAGCAGGGGAGAGGACTTGAAATGCTTAAAATCAGAGAAATGAACGGACCTGGCATTCAGGAAATAACCTCCATCCAGATTCCATTCCAGCTCCGAAAGAAGCCCCGCATCAAACCGGTGGGTCAGACCGCCGTTTAGGAGCTGGTATTCGTTCCAGTTACCGGGCTGTACCGGGATTGCATGGCGGTAGGACACGTAAAAGGCGGGCCAGTTCGATCCGGTCATCTGCTTCCTGTAGTTCCTGATCACAAAAAAGCTCCGTGGAGTATATTCCAGTTGAATATTCAGGGACAGGTTCCTTAGATTATTCAGCGAAGGATCGTCTTCCGGGATTTCCGGGGGATGATTGGGAGTGAATTCCTTCTCCCTGGAGTAGAAGAGGGAGAAATCACTGTGGCTGACCAGACGGCGCTGGATCCCGAAAGTGCCGGAGGTGGTCATTGTCAATCCGTTGGCCAGGTCGATCCGGTTATACAGGGTGGCCTCTGCCTGTTCATACATTTTCAGGTAGTTCTCTCTCAGAAGCAGGGTATAGACCAGGTTGGTCATTTCCGGGATCCCGGAGGCATCATTAAAGTCCGAAGAGGTATAGTCCGTGTAAAGGCCCAGTTTTCCCCTTGCCATTGGAGCGTAGAGCAGCTCCGTGTTCCAGGTAAGGCGGGGAGCCGTCCTGTGGAAGGCAAATCCTGCCTGCAGGTGGGACCGCAGGGTATGGATGGTGTCAGGTCTCCAGTTCAATCTGAAATCCTGGCCGTAGTAAAGGCCATCTACCGTGTTGAAGCCCAGTGTCTCCAGATCCAGCAACCCGCCATGAACAAACTCGAATCTTCCTCTTCCCGCCCGGTAAGTCTTTCCCATTAAAAACCCCTTCCATGTGAACCGGTTTCTTCGCTTTCCATAGGTGACCGGTACAGAATCATTTCCGGGCAGGGTAATCATAGTCCCCAGGATGGAATCCCGTTCCTGAAGGGTCACCTTCTCTTCCGGAGTGAGAGGTATGGGACGAACCTTGTTCCAGTAGAGAGAGTCATTTCTGACGGCATTCCTTTCCACCGTAAAAGTGGTACCGGTCTGGTTGAAAATATCCCCGGAGTCGGCTTCAAGGCTCTTATCAGCTTCCTTCTCCATCAAGCGGGACAACCTGTTCATGTCCCTGTTGGTTAACTCCTCCTTCTGAAGCAACTCGTTAATTTTCTGTTGTTCCCTGGAGGGTTCCTCTTCTTCGGGCAGGTCCTCCTCCTCCCCGGGTCCCTCCACGGCGGTAAAATAGGTATCCGGAAGATTGGGATTCAGGGTCACATCCTGGTATTCCAGTGAAGAAACATAGGTGACGGATCCTTCCACCCCTGCAATATTGATATCGGCAAGGATCTTATGATTGACCGGCATCCAGGCATCCAGGATCACATTAGCATAAAGTTGCTCCAGATAAAGGGTTCCGGCAATGGTATGAACAGAAAGATCGGAAGAGTGAAGGCACCATAGATCCTCCACGATGTAGAGATGACCTTCCACCAGTTGCTGGCTCTTTCTTTTTGGAATCACCCGTATCTTGTTCACCACATGATTTCCTTCCAGGAATGTACCTTCAAAACTGAACCGGTAGTAGGTAAATGCATTCCGGGCAAGCGGGGAGACCACCCCTTCGATCTGCTGCTGGTACAGGCTGGCATTGATGTAATCCATGGGGTTCACATTCTGTGTATAGCCTGGCAGCGTGTTCTGGCTGGCCATCACATTCATCTCGTACCGGTCAGGTGCGGTAAAGTGCACTTCATTGAGTGATTCCAGCATGTAGGCCTCGTTCTCCTTGACCCTGATATCGCTGACCTCAATTCTGCGGGCAATGGCCCGGGGCAGGTTTTCAATGTAAGCTGTTCCCTTGATATAGATTTCTGCTGTATAGCTGGCTACTTCGTGAAGATGGTAGTTGGCCAGTCCGATGGCTTTTCTCATGATCCAGTAAGCGGGGTCTTCACCGCTGGCACTGATCCTCACCTCGGGGATCATGTAGGTTTGCGGAGGAAGCTGGATAAGGAGTTCGGTAAAACTGTCGCCTACCTCCACGGTCCGGGACACTTCTGTGTAGCCAAGGCTTCTGAAAAAGATGGTATAGGTGCCCCGTGGTAGCGGAAAAGAGAAATCACCCTTTGCATTGCAAGTGGTACCGCGGGTCAGCTCCTTGATGAAAATGGCCGCATAGGGAACCGGTTTCCCGTCACTGTCCTGGATCTTACCCTTGATCCCCTGTGAAAGAAGGGCGGGCAGGAGGGCCATCGCTAAGAGCAAAACGAGGAAAGCTCGACGCATAAGGTGTCGTTTCAAAAGCACCACAAAGCTACAAATATAACCCGAAGGAGCTTCCTCTAGAAATCGAAGTAGTTTTTAGCATTTGTATAACACACCCCCATGATCAGGTTGTCGAGCATCTCCCTGTCATTGGGGATCTCCCCGTTCTCCACGTCGGTTCCCACCAGGTTGCAGAGTATTCTCCGGAAGTATTCGTGACGGGGGTAGGAGAGAAAGCTCCTGGAATCGGTGAGCATGCCCACGAACCTGCTGAGAAGACCCAGGGCGGACAGGGTGTTCAGCTGATCGGTCATTCCGTATTTCTGGTCCAGAAACCACCAACCCGATCCGAATTGCATCTTGCCCGGGATCTTTCCGTCGTTGAAATTACAGGCCATGGTTACCATGAGCGCATTATCGGAAGGATTGAGATTGTAAAGGATGGTCTTTGCCAGCTGCTCCTGCCTGTCGAGTCTGTCCAGAAAACCAGACAGGGAGCGGGCCATCTCAAAATCACCGATGGAATCGAACCCTGTATCCGGGCCCAATTGCTCGAAGCGTCTGCTGTTGTTATTTCTCAGTGCCCCCACATGGAACTGCTGGGTCCATCCCTTCTCATGATCCATCACGGCCAGTTCCACCAGCATGGCTGATTTGAACTGGTTTATTTCCAGCTGATTGACCTTCCTTCCGGCACGGACCCTGGAGAAAATGCGCTCCACCTCCATGTGGTCAAAATCTTCCGAATAGAAGGTCTCCATTCCATGATCGGAGATCCGGCATCCCATCTCATGGAAGAACTGGTGGCGTTTATGAAGGGCCGTCAATAAATCCATATAGCTGGAAATACGGGTTCCCGAGGCCTCCTCCAGCTTCTCCAGGTAGCGATTATAACTTTCGGGGTCTTCCACAGCGATGGCTTTATCTGCCCTCCAGGCCGGGTAAACTCTGGTCTCGAAACCATCCTCGCGAATCTTTCGGTGGTGTTCCAGGGAGTCCACCGGGTCGTCGGTCGTACAGATCACCTCCACATCCATCTTCCGGATGAGACTGCGAACGCTGTAGGAATCACCGGCAAGCAGTTCGCCGGCCCGGTCATATATCCTGCCTGCAGTAGCCGGGCTCAGGAGGTCATCGATGCCGAAATAGCGTCGCAGCTCCAGATGTGTCCAATGGTACAATGGGTTGCGCAGGGTGGCCGGAACCGTTTCCGCCCAGCGGAGGAATTTCTCGCGGTCCGATGCGTCGCCCGTACAATATTTTTCATCTGCTCCGTTGGCACGCATGGCCCTCCATTTGTAATGATCACCGGCCAGCCAGATCCGGGTCAGATTTTCAAATTTCTTATCTGTGGCGATCTCCTCCGGATTGAGGTGACAATGGTAATCAATGATGGGTTGCCGACTGGCTACCTCTTGGTAGAGGCGGACCGCTGTGGGATTGTCCAGCAGGAATTCTTCATCCAGGAATTTTTTCATCGGATCAAAGATTGAAAAGTCGTGACAAATGTCTTTCATAAAGGTTGGTTCTTACCTGCTCCCCGATGATCTCCCTGTTTTGTGCGACCATCTGCAGGAAGGAATCTTCCATCTCTGCAGCCACCTTATATCCCACATGGATCAGCTGCCGGAAGCCGGGATGGTATTCCGGGTGATCCGGGATATGACGGAGTGTATGGGCAAATTTGTCACCCTCCCACGATGCTACTTCATCGGGATGGGGAAGGGAAGAGGGATCGATATCGATCACCGCTGCATAGGGTTCACAAAGCTCTGTCTGCCTGTCAAAAGCACGCCGGTAAATCTCTGCCGCCATTCTCAGTGCATCGCCCCCGGACAGAGCCAGTCCGATCACCTCTTCCAGCCAGGTGGTGCCGGCGGTCTTCACATGGATCCCCCTGTCATACTTCCGGATCAGTTCACCCATCACCGGATAGATGGAGAATTTGTCACTCCCGGAGTGCACGCTCAGTTTCAAATTCTCGGGCAGACCGAAAGATTTCACCGCATGATCGATCACCAGCAGGTCCTGTTCAAACTCCTTTCTGAACTGATCTGTCTCGCCCTCGTAGTCCACTCCCTTATTAAACCTGCCGGTAAATTTGGGGGCAATGGTCTGAGCGGGGATCCCGAATTTTTCGATCATCAGAAGAATGAAGAACAACTCGGGGGGGGTCTGAGGCTGATCCACTTCATCCATGGAGATCTCTGCTATGAAATTTTCCGACCCCAGGCGATCACGGATTACTCCGTAAATGGCTGAAGCTTCGCGGATGGCACCCAGGTACCTTCTTCCAATACCTTCAAGCTCTTCGCCCGAAAGAGTGAACGGTTTTTCGATCCCCGGGATCTCCACTCTCTCCCGGTAGGGTTTTGCCCAATCGAGAAATGTATTCAGCTCCCGGGTGGATATTTCACTGCCTATGAAGTCGGCCACATCCAGGGTAAAGAAATCGGAATGATCCAGAAATGGCTCCACCGTTCCCTGGTTGATGTGATCTGCATCCACCCGGTAGGCTCCTGTCCAACCCAGCTTTCTTACTGCTTCATCCGCCTCCGCTCTGGTCTCCGGGGGCATGGAGTGGATCGTCTGATGTTCACGGTTCGATTTATTCCAGACCGGGGTGATCTCCAGGCCGCTCTTCTGCTTTGCCAGCACCAGGGCGCTGAGCTGGAATTCCCCCTGTTGTGCAAACCTGTCGCCGATGCCGAATGAGAATTTTTCGAGTTTCATAAGTTGCGTTTTTTGAGTGAGAAAACCGGTTCGGGTCACGGAACCGTGTACGAACACGAAATTAACTAATTCCTTATGTAAAACCAAAACAATTCCCTAGTTTTGTAGAGCGCAACCTCATCTTAATTTTTCGTGTGGCCAGGATCAGGATTAAAGATATAGCTGAAATCGCCCATGTGTCAGTAGGTACAGTAGACCGGGTGATCCATAACAGGGGAGAGGTTTCGGAAGCTACCAGGGAGCGGGTCCTTAAGCTCCTGAAAGAGCACAACTACACACCGGACCTTCATGCGAGCACACTGGCATGGAAGCGGAATATCCACCTGGCGGTGCTGATGCCCGGGCCCGTGAACGAACACGTTTTCTGGAAGATGCCACAACAGGGCATTGAGGATGCATTGAAAGAGCTTTCTTCCTACAGGGTAAAGACCGACATCCTCTATTTCGACCAGCAGGATCCCGGGGATTTTGAGCAAAAAGTAGCAGATTTCCCCTTCCACAAGCTACAGGGGATTTTATTCGCACCGGTCTTCAGGGAGGAATCACTTCAGTTTCTTCACCAATGTGAGAAGACGAAGGTCCCGGTGGTCCTGTTCAATTCTCTGCTGGAGGTTCCTTCGGTCCGCTGTTTTGTGGGTCAGGATGCCTACCGGAGTGGGTATGTGGCGGGGAAGCTCATTAACTACGGAATGGAGCCCATGCGGGATGTGGTTATTGTCAACATGTCCTCCAGGAAGGATCAATATGCCCATATTATTCAACGGGAGAAAGGATTCCGTAACTATTTTGAAGACCATAGCGGTCGGCTGAACCATCTGGCAGGCATGGACCTTAACAGCATGGAGGACCGGGTACTGGCTGATAAACTGGATGAGGCCTTCCATACGTACGATATTTCCGGCTTGTTTGTGACCAGCTCCAGAGTTCACAGGGTGGCCAGATATCTGTCGGACAGGGGTCAGATGAATGTGCGTCTGGTGGGATATGATCTCCTGCCGGAGAGTGTGGAGTACCTGAAAAGAGACTATATTGATTTTCTCATTTCCCAGAGCCCCCAGAAGCAGGCGGCCAGGGGCCTGACCTGCCTGTTCAATCTGGTAGCATTCCACAGGGAACCGGAACCCCGGCAGTTCATGCCGATCGATATCATCACCAGGGAAAATCTCATTTATTATCAACCGTCTTAATATTCACCTATGAAAGCTTTATCCTTTAATGACCTGAAAAACAAAGTATGTGTAATCACAGGCGGCGGCGGGGTATTGGGCCGTTCAATGGCCATGGCGCTGGCATCCACCGGAGCTATAACAGTCATTCTCGATATTGATCACGCTGCGGCTGAAAAGGTGGCCTCTGATATTGCGGAAGAGATCGGTACCAGAAGCTACGGATACAAGGCCAATGTACTCGACAGGTCCTCTCTGGAAGATGTTCGTCAAAAGATCCTTGAAGAAGTGGGCGAGATCGACCTGCTGATCAATGGGGCCGGAGGAAACTCACCAAAGGCAACCACCACCCTGGAAGAGATCACAGAAAATGACCTGGACCGACTGAACGAGGGCTTTTTTGGGCTCGAACTGGAAGGCTTTCAGAAAGTATTTGACCTGAACTTCACAGGTACACTCCTGCCGACGATGGTTTTCACCAGGAATATGGTTTCCCGGCAAAAGGGTGTTGTGCTGAATGTCTCCTCCATGAATTCCTATAAACCTCTCACAAAGATCCCTGCCTATTCGGCTGCCAAGGCTTCCATTAACAATTTTACCCAGTGGCTGGCAGTGCATTTTGCCAAGGTGAATGTCCGTGTGAACGCCATTGCTCCGGGATTCTTCCTGACGCAGCAAAACCGGTTCCTGCTGACGGATGAAAAGACGGGTGAACTTACCTCCCGCGGGCGGAAGATCATTGCCAACACTCCCATGGGAATATTCGGGGAGCCTGAGGATCTGAACGGAACCGTACTTTTCCTCCTCTCCGAGGTCAGCAGCTTTATCACAGGGATCTGTATTCCGGTGGACGGGGGATACAGTGCTTTCGGAGGAGTATAGATCTGAGAAGTGACCGCCATTACCACACAATTCTGACAGGATGATCTATTTTGAGAAAGGAGGGAAAGAGGCAACGCTCTCTGACAGGGAACTGAAAGAAGGGTTCCATCAGGCTCTTGAAAAGTTGGGGCAGAGAAAGAAGGTGATGGCCATACCTCCGGACTTTACCCGTTTTTACAGCAGGGCAGGTGCCCTGACCGAATGGTCCTGGGAGTATTTCGGTAACCGGCTGCGGGCGGTGCTTCCCGCTCTGGGAACTCATGCTCCCTTGTCCGCCGGTGAACGAAAAAAAATGTTCGGTGCCGTGCCGGAACAACTTTTCAGGGTGCATGACTGGCGGAACGATGTGGTCACACTGGGTCAGGTTCCCGGAGAATATGTCCGTGAGGTATCCGGAGGGGCGGTGGATTACTCCTGGCCTGCACAGGTGAACCGGATGCTGGTGGAGGGTGGATTTGATCTGATCCTCTCCCTGGGGCAGGTGGTTCCTCATGAGGTCATAGGAATGGCCAATTACAACAAGAATATTTTCGTGGGTACCGGCGGACCCGAGGGGATCAACAAGAGCCACTTCCTGGGGGCCGCCTACGGAATGGAGAGGATCATGGGCAGGGCCGACACTCCGGTGAGACGGGTGCTTAATTATGCTTCCGATCATTTCGGTTCTGAGATGCCACTGGTATACGCGCTGACGGTCATCGGACGAAGCCGGGAGGGAAAACTGGTGACCAGAGGGCTCTTCGTGGGCGACGATGTGACCTGTTTTGAGAGGGCATCGGAACTCTCCCTGGAAGTCAACTTTGAAATGCTGGATAAACCCCTGGAGAAGGTGGTGGTCTACCTGGAACCGGGGGAGTTTAAAAGCACCTGGCTCGGGAATAAAAGTATCTACAGGACACGGATGGCCATTGCCAGCGGGGGAGAACTTGTCGTCCTGGCCCCGGGGCTGAAAGAATTCGGCGAAGACCGCCAGATCGACCGCCTTATCCGGAAATATGGGTACCAGACCACTCCGGAGATCCTGGAAGCGGTGTCCGGCAATGAGGATCTCAGAGAAAATCTCAGTGCAGCAGCCCACCTGATACATGGCTCTTCGGAAGAGCGTTTCACGGTGACCTATTGTCCGGGCCATCTCTCCCGGGAAGAGGTGGAATCCGTCAACTACCGGTTCGCCCCGCTGAAGGAGATGATCAACCGATATGACCCCGAACGGTTGAATGACGGATGGAATATCCTGCCGGATGGGGAGGAGATCTACTACATCTCCAATCCTGCACTGGGTCTCTGGTCGTGGAAAGAAGCATTTAAATAGAAGTCCGTGATTCATGTAGTTGCAGATGATAAGATCCCGTTCCTGAGAGGCGCACTGGATTCCGTGGCCAGAATGGATTATTTGCCGGGAAAGGAGATCCGGAGAAAGGATCTGATGGATGCGGATGCCCTGATCATCCGAACACGGACCACATGTGACCGGGAACTTCTTGAAGGAACCTCCCTGCGGTTCATTGCCACCGCCACGATCGGTTTTGACCATATCGACACGGTCTACTGCCGGTCAGCAGGGATCCAATGGGCCAATGCCCCGGGCTGCAATTCCTCCTCCGTGGAGCAATACGTGGTTTCAGCTCTGCTGCACCTTGCCGGGAAGGACCAGAAGGAACTTGCAGGAATGACCCTTGGAGTGATTGGAGCCGGCCATGTGGGTTCAAAAGTGATCCGGGCTGCCCTTACGCTGGGAATGAATGTACTGGTCAACGATCCTCCGCGTGAACGCACGGAGGGAAAAGAGGGTTTTACCGACCTGTCCCGACTGCTGGAAGGTTCGGATGTGGTTACTCTGCATGTACCGCTGAACAGGGAGGGAACCGATCGAACCTGCCATATGGCAGGGAAAGCATTTTTCAGCCGGATGAAGGACCGTTCGGTACTGATCAATACATCCAGGGGGCCGGTGGTGGACCAGGCGGAACTGCTGGAGGCCATTGACTCTGGAATACTGCGGAGTACTGTGCTGGATGTATATGAAGATGAGCCAAATGTGGATGTGAAACTACTTCATAAGATCACTTTCGGGACCCCCCATATTGCCGGCTATTCCATAGACGGCAAGGCCGGAGGAACAACCATGGCAGTAAGAGCTGTCAGCCGTTTCTTTCAACTGGGGAGGGATCATTGGAAGCCTGATTCACTGCCAGAACCGGCCCATCCCGTGCTGACAGCGGATTCATCTGCGGGGGGGCTTCAGGAAATCATACGGAAGATCTATCTGAGTACCTACGATGTGTCGGCGGATGACCGCAGTCTGCGTTCAGATCCCGCTGCATTCGAACGATTGAGAGGGGAATATCCCATACGCAGAGAGCCGCACGCCTACGGGGTGCGGCTGAGAGGAAATGATCCGGCTATCAGGGCAGGGCTGTCGGGCCTGGGATTTCGGATCGCCGATGAAAAAATCTGATCTATTTACCTTGTATAAAAAACTCACAAACAAACACTTAAAACACACACTAATGAAAGAAAAAGCGGACATCGGACTGATAGGTCTCGCCGTCATGGGTGAGAACCTGGTATTGAATATGGAACGAAATGGTTTTACCGTTTCAGTTTTTAACCGAACGGTGGAGAAGGTGGATCGATTCCTTCAGGGACGCGGAAAAGGGAAGAACTTTATCGGTGCCAAAACCATCGAGGAATTCATTGGTTCCCTGGACCGGCCACGGAAGGTGATGCTTCTGGTCAAGGCGGGTAAACCGGTGGATGATCTCATGGAAATGGTGATCCCCCACCTGGAGAAAGGTGACATCATCATCGATGGAGGGAATTCTCACTTCCCCGACTCCATCAGAAGGACCCGATACCTGGAGGATAAAGGACTGCGTTTTATCGGCACGGGCGTTTCCGGTGGTGAGGAAGGTGCATTGTTGGGACCTTCCATTATGCCCGGTGGTTCAACGGATGCGTGGCCCTATGTGAAGGATATCTTCCAGTCCATTGCAGCCAGGGTGGAGGACGGAACCCCCTGTTGTGACTGGGTAGGCAGGGACGGTGCCGGTCATTTTGTAAAAATGGTCCACAACGGGATCGAATATGGTGACATGCAGCTGATCAGTGAAGCCTACAACCTGATGAAAAACCTGTTGGGGATGAATGCCGGAGAAATGCACGAGGTTTTTAAAGAGTGGAACGATGGAGAACTGGACAGCTACCTGATCGAAATCACCCGTGACATACTGGCCTATCGCGATGAGCAGGGGGAACCGTTGCTGGAAAAGATCCTGGATACAGCCGGGCAGAAAGGTACCGGCAAATGGACCGGAATTGAGGCTCTCAATCTGGGGATCCCGTTGACCCTGATCGGGGAAGCAGTTTTTGCCCGCTGCCTTTCCTCTTTGAAGGAGGAGCGTGTGGCTGCCTCAAAGATCCTGAAGGGTCCCGAGCCCTCATTTCATGCGAACCGTCAGGAATTTATCCGGGATATAAAAAGTGCACTCTATGCGTCAAAGATCGTATCCTACGCACAGGGATATGCCCTGATGAGAGAAGCTGCCAGGGAGTACGGATGGGATCTAAATTACGGTGGGATCGCGCTGATGTGGAGAGGCGGCTGCATCATCCGGTCGGTCTTCCTGAGCAAGATCAAGGATGCTTTCGACCAACATCCTGAACTGCCCAATCTGCTGCTCGACCCCTTCTTCAGGGACAAAGTGGAGGCTGCCCAGGAAGGCTGGCGAAGAGTGGTGGCCACCGCCCTGGTGAACGGGATCCCGGTACCTGCTTTCACCACTGCTCTGAACTATTTCGACGGATACCGCACCGAAAGGCTTCCGGCCAATATGCTTCAGGCACAACGCGATTATTTCGGAGCCCATACCTACGAGCGGATCGACAAGCCCAGGGGAGAGTTTTTCCACACTAACTGGACCGGAAGGGGAGGCACAACTGCTTCTTCAACTTACAATGCGTAGACATTGTAAGTTGAGGAAGCAATAGCCCTTATAGTATATAAAGTCCTTAAAGTCTATAAAGTATCGACTTTAGGGACTGACTTTCAACTTCTTTACAGACTTTACAGACTTTATGGACCTTACAGACTTTATGGACCTTACAGACTTTATGGACCTTACAGACTTTACAGACTCGGCAGACTTTCGACTATAACGTTGGATTGCCGGCAATTAACCGTTGAATCCACCGACACGGGTGTAATTTTCCTGGGCGTTGATGTAGAAGGCCTTATATTTGATGTAGTGATTCCCTTTTTTAAATTCCCAGTGTACATTCTTGGCCTTGAAGATTTTCCCGATACAGGCTTCAAAAATGAGGGTATAGCTGATGCCGGTGACCTGTTCGGCCTCGAGAATGCTTTTGAACTCGACGCTCCGGTCAGCAAAATGCCCGATTACGGGCAGATTGTATTTCTTCTGCATCCTTTTTTTTCTTGCTCCTTCGTTGAGAATAGCAAGTCTTCTCTGTTCTTTCTCCGGTATGGCTGACTTATCGGACATGTAGATGGTTTTAAAGGTATTACGTAAAGGAATCCCAATTTGTTATCCCTCTGGTAAATTTAGGGAAAAAAAATTGTATTTTTAGCCAGAGTGCCCGTTACCCTTTCCATGAATACGCTTATTGCATATTCAACAACTCTTGGTTGCACGGAACAGTGCGCATCCAAACTGAAGGAAGGCCTTGGCAATGGGGTCGAGATGGTGCGGATTTCAAGGCGAAGACGCTACAATCTGGATCAGTATGAAACGATCATTGTGGGTGGTTCCATCCATGAAGGAATGATCCAGCGATCTGTGTATAAGTTTTGTGAAAATAATCTGGAGATCCTCCTGAAAAAGCAGGTGGGTCTGTTTGTTTGCTGCATCGATCCCGATACGGATGAGCATGAATTGATTAAAAGCAGTTTTCCAGGACAGCTGCTGGATCATGCACTTGCCAGTGGTTTTTTTGGGGGAGAGCTGAACATTAAAAAGATGAACCTTCTGCAAAAAATCATGACCCGTAAAGCCGCCAGGCTGCAAAAAGAGCCCGATATCGATTTTCAGCTGATTCTCGATTTTGCCAGAAAGATCCAGGAACTCTGATCATGCCCGGATCGCTACCACCCCATCGTAGACATGGGATACCGGACCGGTCAGATAGACATCGGAGAATAGTTGATGATGGTGCGATTCGAAGGTAACATTCAGGATTCCTCCCAGCGTCCTGACGTTGTATGAAAGATTGTCACTCCGATAGTGATAATATGCACTTATTGCAGCAGCAGCGGCTCCGGTACCACACGAGTAGGTTTCTGCCTCTACTCCCCGTTCATAGGTCCGGACTGAAATCTCCCTGGTTTGAAGTCCGGGTTCCACAAAATTCACATTGACCCCCTCTTTGCCGAACCGGGACTGGTATCTGACTGCTTTTCCTTCTTCTGAAATATCCATCTGTTCCAGATTTTCAACGAACTTCACGAAGTGCGGCGATCCGGTATTGACCAGATAGCCATCGCCGGTCCGGCGAATTCCCTCTACATCGTTCAGCTTAAGACGGATCCCCCCATCGGGCAGGATGTCAGCCCGGTGTTTACCGTCGATCCCCTCGAAGACAGATTCGAGTCCGGTGATCCCAAGGGAGTAAGCAAAAGCAGCAATACAGCGTCCGCCGTTCCCACACATGGTCCCTTCCAGGCCATCCGCGTTGTAATAGGTCATTCGGTAATCGAATATCTGTGAGGGGGAGAGAACGATCAGGCCATCCGCCCCGACCCCGAACCGCCTGTGGCAGAGCCGCAGAATGACCCGCTGGTCGAACCCGGAAAGATCCTGATCCCTTCCGTCGACCATAACGAAGTCATTTCCGGTGCCATGATACTTTGAGAAATGAACTTTCATCGGGGAGTACGGTTAAAAAAGGTTAAAAGAACAGGGGGCCGATGAATCTTTTTGCCCTTGAAAATGTTCTACTAATGGTTGACAAGCTAACAGGCATTATTTTTGATAATGCAATTCACCGTACAAAGGTATTAATTAAAATCCGTTCAAAATGAAAGCAAGAAAACTCATCGGGCTTTTCAATGTTACTCTGATCGGGGCCCTTGCGGCCGTCTGGGTCTATGCCAGATTTTTCCAACCGGCTCCGGAGATCGTGGAGGTGCCCGTTGAAAGCAAGATACAATATGTGAACCTGCCGGGGGGCGGAAGCGAAGGAGCCGTCGATTTTTCCGTTGCAGTAGAACAATCGATCAATGCAGTAGTTCATGTAAAGACCAAGGAATTCAGAGAGTATGCGGTCAATCCCCTTTATGAGTTCTTTTTCGGGGATCAACCCGCACCCGAGGCCAGGCCGGTCCTGGGATTTGGAAGCGGGGTGATCATTTCCGGCAAAGGGTACATCGTTACCAATAACCACGTAATCGATAGATCGGACGAGATCGTGGTCGCTCTCAACGACCGCAGGGAGTATGATGCAGAGCTGATAGGTACCGACCCCACTACTGATCTGGCACTGCTGAAAGTGGATGCAGAAGGACTTTCCCACCTGGGTTTTGGGAATTCGGATGCACTCCGGCTGGGCGAATGGGTTCTGGCCATCGGTAATCCGTATAACCTGACCAGTACGGTCACTGCCGGTATCGTCAGCGCCAAGGCCAGGAACATCAATATCCTTCGAAGCCAGGAATTCAGTATCGAATCCTTTATCCAGACCGATGCGGCTGTCAATCCCGGTAACAGTGGAGGAGCTCTAATAAATACCCGGGGGGAGCTGGTGGGCATCAATACAGCCATTGCATCCCGTACCGGTGCTTTTGCCGGTTACTCTTTCGCGGTACCGGTCAGTATCGTTCAGAAGGTGGTGAACGATCTGATGGAATTCGGAGCAGTGCAGCGGGCTATTCTGGGAGTGACCATCACAGATTTAACCGCAGAACTGGCGCGTTCGAGAGGGATCGAAGAGATTGAAGGAGTATACGTGACCGGAACCCGGTCGGGAGGGGCTGCCAGGGAAGCCGGTATAAAAGAAGGTGATGTGATCATTTCCATTGCAGATGTACGGGTGAACAGCGGAGCGGAACTGCAGGAACAGGTCTCCAAATTCAGACCGGGCCAGAAAGTGAAGGTAGTTATCCGTCGCGGGGGCGATCTGAAACAATTCAATGTGGTTTTACGTAACCTGGAAGGCAGTACAGAGATCGTCCGTCAGGATGATGCGGTGGAGATCCTGGGCGCCAGCTTCGAGCAGTTATCGGACCGGGAATTGCGGTCCCTCGGAATCAGAAGCGGACTCAGAGTCACTTCTGTGAAGTCAGGTAAGTTTCAGAAGGTGGGTATCAGGGAAGGGTTTATACTTACTTCTGTAAACAAAACACCTGTACGCAGCGTTAACGATGTGGCCGATATTCTAAAGAGTGCTGATGGAGGGATTATCATTGAAGGTTTGGACAGCAAGGGATCCCGCTCCTATTACGCATTCGGGATGTAAAATAAACAGGGGCAAGTAAACGTATTGAATCAGAGGCCTTATCAAAAGCCTCATGGTTCAAATCTGAGAGATGCTGAGGATGTAACTCTTCTGGATTGTTTTACTGTTATTTAAATTGACTAAAGACTAATTAGAGAGTAAATTTGTTACGTTTTAATAATTTGATTTTGAGGACTACATGAGACAGTTAAAGATCACCAAATCTATTACCAACAGGGAAAGTGCATCGTTGGATAAGTATTTGCAGGAGATTGGTAAAGAAGAGTTGATCACTGTTGAGGAAGAGGTAGAATTGGCTCAACGGATCAAAAAGGGCGACCGCGCTGCCCTTGAGAAACTGACGCGGGCAAATCTGAGGTTTGTGGTTTCTGTGGCCAAGCAATACCAGAACCAGGGGCTCAGCCTTCCTGATCTGATCAACGAAGGCAATCTGGGGCTGATCAAAGCGGCCGAGAAGTTTGATGAAACCAGGGGCTTTAAATTCATCTCCTATGCGGTCTGGTGGATTCGCCAATCGATTCTCCAGGCCCTTGCTGAGCAATCGAGGATCGTACGTCTGCCACTGAACCAGGTCGGTTCGCTGAATAAGATCAATAAGGCGTTTTCGAAATTCGAGCAGGAGTATGAAAGGACCCCGACACCCGAGGAACTTGCCGAGGCGCTGGATCTTCCCAAGGAAAAAGTGTCGGATACACTGAGAGTTTCAGGACGTCATGTTTCCGTTGATGCACCTTTTGTCGATGGTGAAGACAACAGTCTTCTGGACGTATTGGTGAACAATGATTCCCCCAATGCAGACAACACTCTGATCAATGAGTCTCTTTCCAGGGAGGTGGACCGGGCATTGGCCACACTGACCGAGAGGGAAAGGGATATCATTAAGCTTTTCTTCGGAATAAGCTGCCAGGAAATGACACTGGAAGAGATCGGCGAAAAATTCGGTCTGACCCGCGAAAGAGTGCGGCAGATCAAGGAGAAAGCTATCCGCAGGCTGCGCCACACTTCCAGGAGCAAATTGCTCAAAACCTACCTGGGCTAGTTATTGCAAAACGGTATTTAAAACGGGGCGGCCATTGAGTCACCCCGTTTTTTTCGTAGTATTGGAGCATGGGACATTATTGGAGCTTGGGACCTAAAGCAATCACTCTTACAGGCATTATTTCCCTTCTCATATTTTCTGGCGGGCTCCGGGCCCAGTCCGAATACGTGAACGGAAAACTGACCCTTTTCAATACTTATCCCCTTTCCAATGTGGAAGTTACAACTAAAAAGGCGAAGATATCAACAACCACAGACACCAGTGGATTGTTCTACCTGGAGGCCGACAAACGGGATCTGATTCAGGTCAGGGACAGAGTGTTTCAACCGGCAAGCCTCCGTCTCACCGGCGACGAAAAATTTTTGGAAATCAATCTGATATTTAAAGATACCCCCAGAAACAGGAAGCTGGCCGTTGAAAACGGTTATATCAGCAAGGAGAACCTTCTGTACGGGCTTGCCCATCTTCAGGATGAAAACAACGACTACTGCAATTACAACGATATCTTCAGTCTGATCAGGCATCAATTCCCTGAACTGGATGTGAGAAGGACCTCCACAGGAGAGATGGGAGTCTATATGAACAGGGGGCAGAAGTCGCTGGTTCTGGAAACTAATGCGCTCTACATTGTGGATGGCGCCCGGCTGAACAGTATCAACCATATTAATCCGTGCGAGGTGGCCAAAATCACCATCAAAAAGGGAGGTGCTGCTGCCATTTACGGCGCCGGATCCAGAAATGGTGCGGTGGTCATTGAAACCAAAGGAGCACGTCAGTAGGCAATAAGTGCGGGATAGATTCAGGAGTGTTGTTCTTCCTGTTCTTTTAATAGTTCCTGAAATGCATACATTTCATCCCTGAACCGGGCCGCTTCGATGAAATCGAGCTCCCTGGCCGCTTTTTCCATTTGTTTCCTGGCCTTCTCAATAGCTTTTTCCAACTCATTTTTCCCCATGTATTTCACCACCGGATCAGCGGCAATGTTTTCCCTGGCCTGATCAGCATAGATCCCTCTGCGATTGATCTCATCCCGGTTTTGATCAAACATGGAGAAGGTCGATTTTATAATCTGGGCCGGCGTGATATGGTTCTCCTCGTTGTAGGCCAGTTGTTTCTCCCGCCTGCGGTTGGTTTCGTCGATGGTCCGTTGCATCGAATCGGTGATATGGTCGGCATACATGATCACCATTCCGTTCAGGTTTCTGGCAGCACGTCCGGCAGTCTGCGTCAACGATCTTTCTGAACGGAGAAATCCCTCCTTGTCGGCATCGAGAATGGCCACCAGTGATACTTCCGGCAGATCGAGCCCCTCCCTTAACAGATTGATGCCCACCAGCACGTCAAAGACCCCCTTCCTGAGTCCATCCAGGATCTCCACTCTGTCAAGGGTATCCACGTCGGAATGGATGTACCGGGTGCGGATGCTCAACCTGACCAGATAGTTGGTAAGCTCTTCCGCCATCCTTTTGGTGAGGGTGGTGACCAGAACCCGTTCGTTCCTGGAGACACGCTGGTTGATCTCTCCGATCAGGTGATCGATCTGGTTCAGACTGGGCCGGATCTCAATGACCGGATCCACCAGTCCGGTGGGCCGGATCACCTGTTCCACGATGATCCCTCCCGATCTTTCCAGCTCATAGTCGGCGGGGGTTGCGCTCACGAAAAGTGTCTGGCCGATCAGGTTCTCGAATTCATTGAACTTCAGAGGACGGTTGTCCACAGCAGCGGGAAGCCTGAACCCATATTCCACCAGGTTCTTCTTTCGGGAGTAGTCGCCGCCATACATGGCATGGACCTGTGGAAGCGTCACATGGCTTTCGTCGATGACGGTTATAAAATCTTCCGGGAAATAGTCCAGCAGGCAGAATGGCCTGGTTCCGGGAGGTCTGCCGTCAAAGTACCTGGAGTAGTTTTCAATACCCGGACAGAAACCCAGTTCACGGATCATCTCCATGTCATAGGTAACCCTCTCCTCGATCCGCTGGGCTTCAATCAGCTTCTGTTCTCCACGGAAGAACTCGATCTGACTGACCAGGTCATCCTGGATCTGTTCGATGGCAGTCTTGATGCGCCCCTTTGAAGTGACGAAAATATTGGCGGGGAAGATGACCGCCTCATCGTGTGTTTCCAGGGTACGTCCGTCCAGGGGATGGATGGAGCGGATCGATTCGATATCGTCCCCCCAGAACTCCACCCGGTAGGCATAGTCAGCGTAGGCCAGATGAATATCCACGGTATCCCCCCTCACCCTGAAAGTCCCCGGTTTAAAATCCACTTCGTTCCTGGAGTAGAGTCCATCCACCAGTCTTCTCAGAAAAACGTTTCTGCTGATGGTCTCCCCGGATTGTATCCGGATGGTTGAGCTGTGAAAGTCCTCCGGATTTCCAATACCATAAAGGCATGATACGGAGGAGACCACAATCACATCCCTTCTTCCGGAAAGCAGCGAGGAGGTGGTGCTCAGCCTCAGCTTCTCGATCTCCTCGTTGATGGAGAGGTCCTTCTCGATATAGGTGTCGGTGACCGGAAGGTAGGCCTCCGGCTGGTAGTAGTCGTAATAACTGACGAAATACTCTACCGCATTCTCCGGGAAGAACTGCTTGAATTCGCTGTAGAGCTGCGCTGCGAGGGTTTTATTGTGACTCAGTACCAGAACGGGCCGATCCAGCTCCTGTATCATATTGGCCACCGTGAAGGTCTTGCCCGAGCCGGTGACTCCCAGCAGCGTCTGGTAACGGTCCCCGGACCTGAATCCCTCTACAAGCTGGCGGATAGCGTCCGGCTGGTCTCCCGTAGGCTGATAGGCCGATGTCAGTTTAAATTCCATCCTGCCAGGTGAAAACCACATATACGGGCAGATGATCACTGACCCCGCCAAAATATTCGGATCCTCCGTAGGTGGCTGATGGCCGCATCTCCCCGTATTTCTCACTCTCATAAAGCATCCACTCCTGCCTCCATACATGTCCCCCGTCATAGGTAGTGGTCAGTCCCGCGGCCTGGTTGATCAGATTATAGGATACGATGACCTGGTCCAGCATGTTCCATCGGCCCTGATAGTAGTAGGTTCCCTCGCCTCCGGCATTGTGCAGGTCATAGAAGAGGTTGTAATGATCACCCAGGTAGATGTTTTGCCGCTTGTTGAGGGCCGACAGACCCCGTAGGATGCTCCGGTTGGTCGGTTCATCGTTAAAGTCCCCCATGATGATCACTTTGAAATCCGATTCTCGGGCCAGCAGAAGATCCAGCTGCTTTCGGAGGGTGATGGCGGCGAACATCCGCTGCCGCTCTGTCTCCGCCTGTCCTCTGCTTCTCGATTTCCAGTGGTTCACGAATACATGGAGACTGGAGCCGTCAGGTCCCCTGCCGCTGACGTGGAGGATCCCCCGGTAACGATATTCGGGATCGACCGGGTCCTCGATGGGTATATATTCGTGCGACCGGTAACGGAACAGGTCGCGACGGTACAGGAGGGCGCATTCGATCCCCCTGGGATCCTTCCCGTCTTCGTGTACAATTTCATAATCCCCTCTTCGCATCCCCCTCTGCCGGATCAGATCTTCCAGTACCTGCCGGTTTTCCACCTCGGCCAGTCCGATCAGCGCCGGGAGCTCCTTTTCGTGGATGGCACGGATCACCTTTGCCAGGTCTTCCAGTTTTTTCTCGTACCGTTCATTGGTCCATTGCCTGCTGCCGGCAGGGGTGAAATCATCATCCTCGTACAGAGGTGAATTGACCGTATCGAACAGGTTTTCCACATTATACGAAACAACCACGAACGTTTTTTCGTTCTTTTGGGAAAGTGCTCCCATCCCAAACAGGAAGAGAGACAGTACACACAGAATGGTAAATTTCATTCGGACCGTTTTCGGAACGGTTCAAAGATATCAAATCATTGTGTATTTTTAGCCGCATGGGACAGAGACAGGATGAGCTGCTGAAGAGGATCCAGAAGTTGGTCAGACAGAATCAGGACCTCATCGATAAGAACGAGAAGCTTCAGAAGGCGATCCATGAGCTTTCTGAACAAAATGAAATGATGAAGCAGAGGATGAAGGAGGCGAATGTCGTGCTGAAAGAAGGGGAGATCCCGGAGCTGGAGGAGCGGGTGAAGAAATACAAGATGGTGACCGTGCTGTTTGCATACATCGGCGGGTTCAAATACCTGACCGATGAGGACGAATCGGAAGCCATCATGGACCAGCTGGATGAGGTCCTGATCGAATTTGACCGGATCCTGAAGAAGTACAAGATACATAAGATCAAGACGATCGGCGACACTTACATGGCTGCGGGAGGGATTCCCCTCAAGAACATCACCAATCCGATTGATGTGGTGATGGCTGCATACGAGATGAATTTGTTTCTGGAACACCTTCAAAAAGGGAAAAAGAGGCAGTACTGGTCCATCAGCCTGGGAATCCATACCGGTCCGGTAACCGCCACCCTTTCCGGCAAGAAGAGGATCACCTATGATATCAAGGGGGATACGGTGAACATCGCTCACCGGATGCAGGGCATCGGTGACAAGGGGAAAATCCTGATTTCAGTGATGACCTATGAGCTGATCAAAGAATTCTTTGTATGTGAATACTACGGGAAGATGCCGGTCAAGTACAAAGGAGATCTGGAAATGTTCGTGGTCAGCGGGATCAGGCCTGAGTTCTCCGCGGAAGGAAAAGGGAGAATCCCCAACGGGTTGTTCGATACGAAGTTCAAACTGATCCAGTTCACAGATGTACAGGAACTGATTCTGGATAAGCTGGAGAATGAACTGCCCGGGTACCTTTATTACCACAACGTAAAGCATACCGTGGATGTGGTCACCGAGGTGGAGCTGATCGGCTGGGCCGAGGGGCTGGATGACGACGGAATCCTGCTTTTGAAGACTGCGGCCCTCTTCCACGATGCGGGCCATACCATCTCCTACGATGAGCATGAGTATTATGGATCGCAGCTGGCCCGCAGGATCCTTCCCGGCTACGGCTACAGTTCGGAGCAGATCGAAAGGATCTGTGAGATCATCATGGCCACCAGGCTGCCGCCCGATCCGAAAGATATATACCAGCAGATCATCTGTGATGCCGACCTGGATTATCTGGGCAGAAGCGATATGATCCCGGTTTCCAATACCCTATACCGGGAGCTGAAGGAACAGGATAAGATCGGTACCCTGAATGACTGGAACAGGCTGCAGCTGAAATTTATCTCCGGACACTCCTATTTTACGAAGACTGCCCGCAGTCTCCGTGAAGTGAACAAGCAAAAGCAGATCGAGCGGATCAGGAAACTGATCACCGACGAACCTCAATAATCGGAATAGGGGGCAGGCCGGAGCAAGTAGCTGTCGATATGAGAGACAGTGTTCTGATACCTTTCCAGGTCTTTCATCTCCAGCCACTCCGGATCGTTCCTGAACCGGTCCCAGTGTTCCTGATGCGATACGGTATCGGAAAAAGTGGTCATGTACATCAGGTGGGGCATTCGTCCGCTGGAGAGCACCTCGGCGAAGAAGACCGGTTGAAAGCTCAGGCGCCTGAAAAGGGCCGATTCTCCTTCATTGAACATCTCCACCTTTCTCTGGTAAAGGGTTTCAGTGGCGCTTTCGTAGCTCCTCAGCTCATAGACTCTTTGATTGCCCGGGGTGGGTTGTTCGGGAAGCTGAATGCGGGGAGTACCTTCAAAGGCGCGGAGCAGCACCGACTCGATCCGCTCATAGGGAGGGTTTTCGTGGGAGGCTTCCAGGTAAGCAGCCCCATCTTCCCGATACTGCTGGTCGGCCAGAAGCACCCGGGGTATTTCCCCGAACTGCTCCAGAGAGGTGTAAGGGATCAGGATCATCACCACGGGCAGCTCCTCCATGAGTGATTCCAGAGGTTTGAATACCCCGATGGATCCGATCCCGGCTCTGTGCATGGCAGGAAGGAACGCATCACCGAGATACTGGTCCAGTGTTTTCTCCTGCTCCGATCTTCGTTCCGGATCGCTTTTCGAGAGGTGGTAGATCTTCAGCTGATAGTAGTCCCTTTCTGCCGGCTCACTGCTGCGGCAGGATCCCAGGAACAGAGCCATCAGCAGGAGGGTGGCAGCAGTGGTATTCATCGTGGTTCGCATCTCAGAAATATTATGGTTATTTATCGGTTGGGCAAGGTAGATTGGGCTAATTTACGTATTTTCGCCCTTCCGTTGACATGTGTTGGATGAGCAGATCAGTATTTGCGGGATATCTTCTGATAATCGTTTTTTCGGCGACGCTGAAGGCGCAGCTGATCGCTCCGGATTGTTACCCCCAGCTGGTGGACCGCCGCGATCTGGTGGAGGGTGAGCGGATTATTCAGCGGACCGATGTCCCACGCACTACCACCCGGACGGTGGATGCCTATCTCTGGGAGGTGGAGATCGATGAACGGGCGCACTGGGAGGGGGTGGTCATTCCCGGAGCGGTCGAGCTGCACAACGACACCATTCCCGGCGGACACTCCATCATCACCCAGAACGTTAAGGTAAGGGGTCCCGGGGTGGTCACCATCAGGGAATCGGTGATCTTCCGTGTGGAGGCGCTCTCGGCCTATAAATACGACCCCATCTTCCAGACCATCTGCCTGTTCAACCTGGAGCCGCTCCATATCTCGGCCAAACTGCTGCCGTGTGAGGAATAATTTTCAGGAAATGACGAAATTAACTGAATCCTTTTTTGTTCTCTTGATGGGGATTCCGGCGTTGATCCTGTTGACTTCTGAAGTTGGAGTCTTCGCACAGGAACCGGCAACAAGCGATTCCATCCACAGAACACTCACCTACTTCGAGAACGACACCATCAGCCTGGAACTGGATCTGTTTCTGCCGGCAGACGGCCTGTATGCGCCGGGACATTCTACTGCATCCGCCCGGAAACCCATCTCATCCGAAGGACGGCCCCTGGTCATCTTTGTACACGGTGGCGGCTTTTCGGGCGGGGATCGCACTGCCGGACATGCGCTGGCCGCTTACCTGTCTCAGAACGGGATTGCCTGTGCCTCCATCTCCTACACCCTCTATATGAAGGATAAGAGCTTCAGCTGCGACGGGATCCTTGCGGAGAAGATCCGGGCTATTCAAATTACCGCCAGCCAGTTGTGGCATGCCACCAGGTATTTGATGGACCGCAGTGAAGAAATAGGGATTGACACCACCCGGATCTTCATATCCGGCAGCAGTGCGGGGGCGGAAACCGTCCTCCATGCGGCCTTCTGGGACCGGGAGCAGATGCAACTTTTTCAGCCGGTTCTTCCCCCGGGATTTCGTTATGCGGGGGTCATTTCCGGAGCGGGAGCGATCATGGACCTGAACCTGATCACCCCGGAGAACAAGCTTCCGGTGATGATGTTCCATGGCGATGAGGATGAACTGGTTCCCTACGGCACCGCCGCACACCACTACTGTCCCCCGGATTCACCCGGATGGCTGATGCTGTTCGGTTCCCGGTCCATCGCCCGCCACCTGGAGCAGCTGAACGGGACCGGCATGCTGATCACCTACCGGGGGGGAGGACATTCTTACGCGGGGGCTCATTTCTACCAGGATCAGGGACCGGTTCTCGAATTCATCGAAGAGGTGCTGGCCGGCAGCGGCCCGTTTACAACCTACCGTGAGGTATTAAGTTTTAAGAAGGATCAAGAGGAGGAGGGATCCTGAGGTTCCCGAATGACTATTTCAACCACCCTCTTTCTTCCATATACAGAACGACGGAGTCCAATACCCTACCCAGATAGATGGCCTGGGATCTCAATTCGTTCAGACCCTCAACAATAGCTCCTTGGTTTTCAGGATATTCACGGGTGACCAGGTTTCTGGTTTCCCTGAGGCTTATCCATTTTTCAGCGCTTTCAATGATTTCCAGCTTTTCGAGCCTGTTCAGGATATCAATAAAAGGCAACTTCGCCGAATTTTCCCACAGACCCTTGATGATCAATGGAAAAACCTTCTCTCCAAGTGTATCCTGCAGCTGAGAAAACCTGTAAATCAGTTGATCCGTGTGACTGATCTCTTCTTCCGACAGGATTCTGTAGGATTCTTCATTCAGCGGAAACAGGTCATGGAGGAAATCCAGAGCATGGTTCATTCTGGCCTGGTGGAGCCTGCAGATCTGTGTGTATGTTGCGATCCTGGAGACGAATTCCTTGCCTAACATATTCGGACTTTAGGCAGATCGATCGATTTAAGGAGGTCTGATCCTTCCTTATCGGGGGTCCTGAAAACAATATCGATCTTTTGATCTCCCATTTGTTTCTTAAGCTCGGCCAGAAAAGCGATTTTTGTCTTCACAGAAATCTTTTCCGGGGGCACTTCTTCAATCAGTAGATCAATATCACCCCCGCGTTTTTCAGGATCTGCACGGGAACCGAACAAGAAAATCTTCACCCCCTCACCAAAATGAGCTATAGCGGTTTCGCCAATAGTTTTTTTCTGACCACAGGATAATCTCATCCTGTAAAGATGCAAAAAGGTATTAATGCTCAATCAGTTATCCAGCGGCAGCAGCCGGATGTTCCGCCACCTGACCCGGTAGGGGGTGGGATCGTTGCCCACATCGTGCACCTGGAGACCGATGATCCCTCTCAGGGTCAGACCGTCCCTGAAATCCTCAATCACCATGCCGTTGACCAGGGTCCGGATATGATCCCCCCTGCACTCCACCCGGTAGGAGTTCCATTCGCCGTCCCTGAATACCAGGCTCTCCGGGGAGCCTTTTTCCGGCCACCACGGCATCATGGCCCTCCGCGCCTCGTCATAGACTCCCCCCGCTCCGCCGGAAGAGCGGGCCGAGATCTCCACCTGGTAGCCGTAGACCCGGTCCTCCGGAATGGTGCGTTCCCGGTAATGGCCCTCTCCGTCCCTGAACCAGAAGGTCATTTCATGGGGGGCCACCTGGCTGCGGAACTGAACCCCCGAGTTGAGCTCATTGTCCTCCAGCAGCACTTCGAATTCCAGGATAAAATCACCGTACTCCCTGTCGGTGCAGAGAAAAGTGTTGGGACTTCCCTCGACGGCGGTCCCCACGATCGACCCCTCCTCGACCCGGTATCCGGCCTGTCCGCTGTGAACGGTCCACCCGTTCAGGCTCTCCCCGTCGAACAGATCGATCCATTCACCCTCCTGAGCGGCGGAGGTGCATGCTGCTCCGGCAAGTCCCAGAATGGCCAGAAGTAGTCCGGTAGTAGTGGTAGTTTTCATATTTTTGTACCTTTAATGGGATGGACCTAAATTTACTTTATGAAATCGATCTTTACAACCTTTCTTCTATCGGCTCTACTGATTTCCGCCTTCAGTCAGGAGAAAGATTATGTGACCGAACTCGACATCCCGTATTACGGGGAGACTGTGAACCGGTCCGATTCACTTATCAGAGAGCGATGCAGGCTGGACCTCTATCATCCGCTCGGAGAAATCGGATACCCTACGATCGTATGGTTCCATGGCGGAGGGCTCCGGGGGGGTGAAAAAGAGATCCCCGATGCCCTTCAGCGAAAAGGGGTGGCGGTGGCGGCCCCCAATTACCGGCTATTTCCGGATGTAAATGCGCCCGAATATATTAAGGATGCTGCAGCTGCCGTTGCCTGGGTGTTCGAGCACATTGAGGAGTACGGGGGGGATTCCTCCAGGATCTTTGTATCGGGCCATTCGGCGGGCGGATACCTGGCGGCCATGACGGGACTGGACAGGCGCTGGCTGGGGGCCCACGGGATCGATGCCGACCGGATCGCGGGACTGATCCCGTTCAGCGGACATGCCATCACCCATTTTACCGTGAGAGAGGAGCGGGGCATCGAAGGAACCCGCCCGGTGATCGACGACCTGGCACCGCTCTACCATGTGAGGCCCGGTGCTCCCCCGCTGCTGCTGATCACGGGCGACCGGGAGCTGGAGATGCTGGGCCGCTACGAGGAGAACGCCTACCTGATGCGGATGATGCAGGTGGCGGGCCACCGGGATACCCGGCTGCTGGAGTTGGAGGGCTACGGGCACGGGATGACCTATCCCGCATTCCCGCTCCTGCTGAAAGAGGTGGAACGGATATCGTCTGTGGACTAGATCCCTGTTTCCGAAGTAAAACGGAGCGACCCTGAAAGGAGCCCCCCGTTAATCTGACAGAATGACCCCCATCGCAGAGGGATTAGTATGTTATTTTGGTAATCGCATTAAGAACTTAACAGCCTGATATGGAATACAGCTCCAAGAGAGATTATCAAGCCTTTAAGCGTTATTGTAAAACCCTTCTCCTGGAAGAGGATCCCCGGCTGATCGAAGAATACAAAAAAGTACACGCACCGGGTACCGCCTGGCCGGAGATCACCCTTGGAATGAAAGAGGTGGGAATCCTTGACATAGAGATCTACATCACGGGGAACAGACTTTTTATGATCATGGATACACTCCCCAAATTCGATCACGATAAGGCCATGGAGGAGCTGGCGGCCAAACCCGGGCAAGCAGAGTGGGAACAGTATGTGGCCCGGTTCCTGAAGAGTGCGGAAGAGGCATCGGCTGGAGAAAAGTGGCAATTGATGGAACGAATCTATAAACTGGACGATTGATATGATCATCGATTCCCACCAGCATTTCTGGAGGTATAAACAGGAGGAGTACGGCTGGATCGACAGCTCGATGGAGGTGCTGAAGCGGGATTATCTTCCGGAGGAGCTGGCGCAGGAAATCAGAGTAGCCGGAGTGGCCGGGACGGTTGCGGTGCAGGCCAGGCAAAATGTCCGGGAGACAAAATGGCTGCTGGAACTGGCAGACAACCATCCCTTCATCAAAGGAGTGGTGGGATGGGTGGATCTTTGTTCGGAGGAGCTGAGGGAACAACTGGAAGCCTATAGCGTTCACCCGAAGCTGGTGGGTGTCCGGTACGTGATCCACGATGAACCGGATGATGATTTTATGCTGCGGGATGAGTTTACCCGGGGGGTCTCCCTGCTGGCGGAATTTGGTCTTTCCTATGATCGGTTGATCTTTCCCAGGCACCTCGGCCGGGCCATTCAACTGACCGGTATGTTTCCCGATCAGAGGTTCGTGCTGGATCATCTTGCCAAACCTCCGATCCGCTCCGGGGCCCTTCATCCATGGAAAGTAGGGATCCTGGAACTGGCTGGACAGCCCAATGTATGGTGCAAGATCTCCGGTATGGTCACAGAGGCGGATCATCAGCTATGGGAATACAGGGATTTCCTACCATATTTAGAGTCCGTGTACGACGCATTCGGGCCGGACCGGGTCATTCTGGGCAGTGACTGGCCGGTATGCCGGCTGGCCGGAGAGTACCGAGAGATCATGCAGATCCCTTTGAGGTTCCTGGAATCCTTTGACGAACCAGAGCGGTCAAAGATCCTGTTCAGGAATGTGGCCGATTGCTATCAACTAAACTTCTAAACGAGTGGAAAAGAAAAGTGCACTGTTGGAACGGAGATACCTGATCCCGTTTATTCTGATCACCTCCTGTTTCGCATTCTGGGGATTTGCCAATGACATCACCAATCCGATGGTGAAAGCATTTTCGAAGATCTTCCTGGTGGATACGGTGCAGGGCTCTCTGGTCCAGGTGGCCTTCTACGGAGGCTATTTTGCCATGGCTTACCCGGCGGCGATCTTTATCAGGAGATTTACCTACAAAGCGGGGATCCTGGTGGGACTCGGGCTCTATGCCACCGGGGCACTGCTCTTTATACCCGCCAGTGCCATCGGCATCTACGGCCCCTTCCTTTTCGCCTATTTTATTCTGACCTGCGGACTCTCGTTCCTGGAGACCAGCGCCAATCCCTATATTCTCTCCATGGGGGCCGAGGAGACCTCCACCCAGAGGCTAAACCTGGCACAATCCTTCAATCCCATCGGGTCCATCACCGGGATGTTCGTGGCCAAGACCTTTATTCAGGCCAGGCTCGATCCCAGCGACACGGCCACCCGGTTAAAGATGGACCCGGAACAGTTCGAGCAGGTGAAGATGAGCGACCTGGAGATCCTCAGTTCCCCCTATATCGTGATCGGAGTCGTGATCCTGGCTATGTTCATCCTGATCGCCGTGGCCAGCATGCCCAGGAATGAGGATTCCAACTACCGGATCGATTTTATCCCGACCCTGAAACGGATCTTCTCCCTGCCCCGTTACAGGGAGGGGGTGGTTGCACAGTTCTTCTACGTAGGTGCACAGATCATGTGCTGGACCTTCATCGTGCACTACGGCACCAGGTACTTTATGAGCCAGGGCATGGGCGAGCAGGAAGCGGAGGTGCTTTCGCAGCAATACAATATCGTGGCCATGGCCATCTTCATTGTCAGCCGGTTTATCAGTACATTCCTGATGAAATATGTAAGGCCGGGGAGGTTGTTGATGTTCTTCGCCTTTGGGGGTATCGCCCTGGTCACCGGAGTGATCATATTCCAGGGAATTGTGGGGCTTTATTGCCTGGTGGGGGTATCGGCCTGCATGTCGCTGATGTTTCCCACCATCTACGGCATCGCTCTGCGGGGACTGGGTGAGGATGCCAAGTTTGGAGCGGCGGGACTGATCATGGCGATCCTGGGGGGATCGGTGATGCCGCCCCTGCAGGGAGCGATCATCAAACAGGGGACCCTGTTTTCCAAGCCTGCGGAGAACATATCGTTTATCATTCCATGGATCTGTTTTGTGGTGGTGGCCATTTATGGCTACCGGACACGGACATTTGCACATTAGCCGGTCGAGCGCCTATGAAACTATCAGAGAAAAAGCCACTTGGGAAGACCGGACTGGAGGTGCCGCGGATCATTTACGGAACCAGCTACCTGGGCAACCTCTATACCCCACTTCTATATTCTGAAAAGCTGGAACTGGTGAGGCGGTGGTTCGATTGTACAGAAAAACCGGTGGTCATCGACTCGGCCGGAAAGTATGGGGCCGGGCTTGCCCTGGAGGTCATCGGCAAGGCGCTCACTGACCTGGGCATCCGTCCGGAAGAGATCATTATCAGCAACAAGCTGGGGTGGTACCGGGTTCCTCTGAAGGGAAGCGAACTCACCTTTGAACCCGGTGCCTGGGCCAACCTGGAAAATGACTGTATCCAGACATTCGGCTATGATGAGATCATCCGCTGTTTTGAGCAGGGGAACGATCTGTTGGGTGGCACCTATCGCAGCGGGGTGGTCTCGGTGCACAATCCGGACGAATATCTGTACGGAGCCTCCACCCCTGAACAAAGGGATCGCCGTTTACAGGAGATACTGGAATCCTACCGGGCCCTTTTCGACCTGAAGAGGAATGGAGAGGTAAAGGCGGTGGGGATCGGCTCCAAAGACTGGAAGATCATCCGGGAGCTGTTCAGTGAAGTGCGCTTCGACTGGGTGATGTTCGCCAACAGCTTCACCCTGTTCAGCCATCCTGCAGAAATCCTTGAGTTCATGGATCTGCTGCGGGAGCAGGGGGTGGGAATCATCAATTCGGCGGTATTCCACGGAGGTTTCCTGACCGGTGGGAATAAATTCGATTACCGGGATGTGGACCCGGGCTCGGATGAGGGCCGGGTGATCTATGGATGGAGGGACCGGTTCCACGGTGTCTGCAACAGGCACCATGTACTGCCGGGAGACGCCTGCCTTCATTTCGGCCTGTCCCATCCGGCAGTGGCAAGCATCGCATTGAATACCAGCAAACCAGATAAAATGAACAGGAATATGGAGACCCTTCATAAAACGATTCCGCCCTCTTTCTATGAGGATATGCGAAAGGAGGGACTGATTATGAAGATATTTATGAGATGGCAAGAGGATGACAGAAATGGAAGCCCTTTACCTGGAATTCAAAGAGGAGATGTCCCCGCCCATTGCGGACTCTGAATAAAACAAAGTTCACTTCATAAAAACTAAAATTCATATGCAAACCGTACGACTTTCCATCTTATGCGTGCTGGCCGTTTCACTCCTTTCATGCAGCGGGGAGAAAGAGCCTGAAAAACCCAACATTCTGTTCATCTTTGCCGATGACCAGTGCTACAAGACTATCAGTGAGCTGAACAACGACGAGATCATCACACCCACCATCGATGAGCTTGCCAGTCGGGGTACGGTCTTTACTACCGCCTACAACATGGGAGGGTGGAACGGAGCGATTTGTATCGCCTCCCGGACCATGTTCAATACGGGGCGCTTTCTGTGGAGGGCCTTCGATGCGGAACAGGACCTCCGGGGCCTTGCCACTGAGGGCAAATTATGGAGCAAAGAGATGGAGGAGCTGGGTTATGAGACCTTTTTTACAGGTAAATGGCACGTGAAGATCGCTCCGCCGGAGATTTTCCATCACACGGGATCGATCAGGCCTGGAATGCCGAAGGATACTCCCGAAGGATATGACAGACCCCTGGACCGGGACGACTGGGAGTGGACCCCCTGGGATACCGCTTTCGGCGGATTCTGGGAAGGGGGTACCCACTGGAGCGAGGTGGTGGCCAACGAGACCATGGGCTTCCTCGATACGGCCTCCCGGTCGGACAGGCCTTTTTTCATGTACGTGGCATTTAACGCTCCGCACGATCCGAGGCAGTCACCCAGGGAGTATGTGGAATTGTACCCGCTGGAGAGTATCGCACTGCCGGAAAGCTTCCTTCCCGAGTATCCCTACAAGGATGAAATAGGGTGCGGGCCCGGACTGAGGGACGAAAGGCTGGCTCCTTTCCCGCGTACCGAGTATGCGGTGAAGGTGCACCGCCAGGAGTATTATGCGATCATCACCCACATGGACAGGCAGATCGGCCGGATCCTCGATAAGCTGGAAGAGACCGGTCAGGCCGACAATACCTACATCTTCTTTTCAGCCGACCACGGCCTTTCGGTGGGTCATCACGGACTGATCGGCAAGCAGAGTATGTATGATCACAGCCTCCGGCCGCCCATGATCGTGGTGGGGCCGGATATTCCCGAAGGCCGCCGGCTCGACATGGAGGTCTACCTGCAGGATATCATGCCCACCACCATTGAATATGCAGGCGGAAAGGTGCCGGAGTATGTGGAATTCAGCAGTCTGAAAAAACTGATCGAAGGGAGCCGCACCGAATCGTATCATCCTGAGATCTACGGGGCCTACATGGACCTTCAAAGAATGATCCGGGTGGACGATTACAAGCTGATCGCTTACCCCTATGCCGGTGTGCTGAGGCTGTTCGACCTGTCGGAAGATCCGGAAGAGATGAATGACCTGGCGGATGATCCGCGACAGGGAACCCGTATTCGCACCATGTATGACAGGCTGCGGGAGACCATGACACAGATGAGCGATACACTGGATCTGGACTCATTTAATCTTCTCTGAAAACGCTTATGTAAGAAAGGATTCTGTCCTTGCATCCTTTTTTTTCGTACCTTTGTGCCTGAGGTCCTGTGCATCCCAACGAAGGAACCGTGATGAGAAGATTATGGCTCATACCTTTGGTTTTGTTGGTGCTCGCTTCGTGCAGGGAGGAGGTGCCGGAACATCCCTTCAGGATCAAAGCACTGGGTTTCGAACTCAGTGATTCGCTTCTGCACCCGCTGGATTCTCCTCCTGTTTTTCAACATAAGCTTGCAGGAGGTGTACTGACTTTTCTGGGCGCCGGTGACAGCCATGAATTTGAACTGGGTGAACAGAATCTTGAAACTTTCGAATTCCACCTGCCGGAAGGAGCCTACCGGCTCGAGATCAGTGTTCCCGGGGCTTCCCTCTACGGACAGGAGCTGGCTTCCTACCGGGCTGAACCGGCCGATGTGGTGATCGACGGGCTCACCGACACCCTCCGGCTGCATGTGACCCCCACCTGCGCACTGATCCTGGTGAAGGATGACGATCAGCAGCTGGACCAGGGTGCCTTTATAATTGAGAGGCACTCCTATCGTGAGGACTATTTCAGGTCCTATCCCCTCGGGCTTGACACGCTGTCAGGTCTTTACTATAGGTATCTGACCCCGGACACCGTCCCTTCAGATCCCTCTGCCTTCTTATGGTTTTACGGAAGGAAATACAATGGCGAGGAGGGGGGGATGCCCACGGCAGGCCTTGAAACGGGATACAGGTACCTCATTTCTGTGCTTGAATAATGAGAACGACAACCATATTGGCGGGATGTTTCTTCCTGTTGGCAGTTAGCTTTCAGTTGGCTGCGCAACACCGGGAGGTGGTGCGGTTGGAGTTCGGGATGGATCAGTTCCAAATCGTGACCACCCCTTCTCAAACCTGGCGGGTGGAGCCCCTGGAAGAAGGGTTTTTCTTTCCGGAAGGTCCATCAAAACCGGCCCTGCCGTGGAAAGAGGTGAGGGTCCTCGTCCCCAACGGGGCTGTGCTCACCGGTATGGATCCCCGGTTCACCCACAACGTGGCCGGAAGGTCTGTTACTCTTGCCGCCGTTCCATTGCCGGTACCCACTCTCCCAGGTGAGCCGGTCACCGGCGGGGAAACAGTGTTTCCGGACGATTTTCCTGACCGGCAGGTTATCTTCAACGGGACCATGATCCAGCGGGGATTCACATGGTTCAGTTTTTCCGTTTACCCCTTCCGTTACGACAGCCGGACCCGCGAACTTCTGCTTGCCGTATCAGTCGAACTGGAGGTTCGATATATGGTAAGCCAGCAGGAGACATCGGCCATCATGCCTGAACGATCGCTTTTGCAGACCCTCGGAAAAGAAGTGGCCAATCCGGAAGCTCTTTCAAGGCACTACCCCGTTGGCCGCTTCCGGCACCTGAAATCGGCCGGGGAGAGAATCGATTACCTGGTGGTCACCTCCGAGGCACTCAGAGAGGAATTCTCTCCGCTGCTGGAATGGAAAACAAGAAAAGGGCTGACCACCGGTCTTATCACCATGGAGGAGATTGCCGGCAGGTACTCCGGAGCCACCATCCAGTTAAAGCTTAAAAATTGCCTGCACGATTACTATCTGAATCATGGGCTGACCTGGGCACTGCTGGGCGGCGATGATCAGGTGGTGCCTGTTCAGGGTTGTTACGGAAAGGTGATCATGAAGCATATCGAACTGACCGATCATCACATACCGGCCGATCTATTCTATGCATGTTTCGACCGGAAATTCGACTGGAACAGCACCGTCGATGACATGGTCGGTCAGGTCTACCACGATGATGTCGACCTGATACCGGAGATCTATATTTCACGCATTCCGGTGCGTACGAAAGAGCACGCGCGGAGCTTTGTCAGTAAAACACTGACCTATGAGAAGAATCCACCGCCCGAGGGATTCACCGAAGAACTGCTATTGGCCGGGGTCAAGTCCTGGAATGAATGGGAGGGGAGAAGCGACAATCATCACCGTTCGGAGTACCTGTTCAGCAACTATATCAACCGCCACTGGACGGGCAGTAAGGTTGGATTTTTTGATACGGGATCGGATTTCCACGAGGATCATGAATATGATGTAACAAACACCAACCTGTCAGGTCAGCTGAACAGCGGCTACGGTATCTTTCATTTTGCGGGGCATGGAAACAATATTGTATTCGTGATGGAATCGGGAGGCGGTTTCAGCCGCGATGATGCAGCTGCTTTGAAGAACCCCTGTTCAGGACTTATTTTATCCAATGCCTGCGACGTGAATGCCTTCGACTCCATCGATCCATGCCTGAGTGAAGCCTTTCTGCGAAATCCTGACGGAGGAGCCGTGGCATTTTTCGGAAGCGCCCGGTACGGATTCGGAAACCCGGGTCAGTCCGCCACGCTGGGACCCTCCCTGCAGTTTAATGCAAGGTTCATGAAACACCTGTTCGACAGGGGAGAGGGAATCGACTGGAATTCATTTGCCACCGTTGCCTCCCTTTCCAAACAGGAATTCACCGGGGGGGCGTCAGACGGGGGATCTTCCCATTACCTTCTGTATTCCATCAATGCCATGGGCGATCCGGAATTACCCATATACACCGCACGGCCATCCCATTTCGATAACGTGCGGATCTACCGCATGGGAAATAGTTTGACCGTCAATACAGCAGGGGAGGAGAACTGCCGGATCAGTGTGACCAGCCTCGACCTGAGCGAGAGTTACAAGGAGGTGGTGGAGGGCGTTTCGTATCATACCTTCGAACAACTTCCGGCATCCTACCAGGTCACGGTGACCGCTCCCAATTATATGCCTTACACCTATATTTCGGGTAATTTAACGGGAATGGGTGCTGATCCCGGTCTCTATATCCGGGTGTTCCCGAACCCGGTTACAGACTTCCTTCATATTCACCTGGATCTTTCCGGGGGGCGGGCTCATATTTTCGATCTTCATGGAAAAATGATCGAGGATCTTTTGCTTTCAAACGGTTCGAACCGGATCCGTATGTCGGAGTACCCGCC